>DATAYZ010000123.1:0-35591 GCA_036272295.1 Steroidobacteraceae bacterium | reverse complement strand
CTTTACGGAAACCTGGCTCCGGAAGGCGCGGTTGCAAAAATTACCGGCAAGGAAGGGCTCAGCTTTCGGGGAACGGCGCGAGTTTACAATTCCGAGGAAGAGTCGCTGCGCGGCATCCTCGACGGCGAGGTCCGGGCGGGCGATGTGGTCGTGATCCGCTACGAAGGCCCGAAAGGCGGCCCGGGCATGCGCGAGATGCTGAGCCCGACGGGCGCCATCATGGGCAAGGGGCTCGGCCAGGAAGTCGCGCTGATCACCGATGGACGCTTCTCGGGCGGCAGTCACGGCTTCGTCGTAGGACATATTTCGCCGGAGGCCGCGCTCGGGGGCCCGCTTGCGCTGGTCAAGGCCGGCGACGAGATATCGATCGATGCCGTGCGCCGCGAGATCACCTTGCACGTGAGCGCCGCCGAGCTCAAGCGCCGCAGGAAAACCTGGGTCCCGCGCAAACCCTATGCGCGCCGCGGTGCGTTGGCCAAGTATGCGCGGTCGGTTGCAAGCGCTTCGCTCGGGGCGGTCACCGACCTGGAAGAGAGCGGCTCGCGATGAGCGCACACGCCTCGGCGGAGCGCGGGATATCGCCTATTCCCCGCGTCAAGTCGCGCTTGCATGAACTCGGGGAGATGTGTCAGGCTCTTTACTCGCCGAAGGGAAACATGCGACGCAGCGCTGCACAGCGTGGCCATAGATGTCACCGTCACGCCCGCATGGCGTGTGCGGCGAATCAGGATTGGATGTAGGGGTAGGATTCGAACAGGCTTATGTACAAATACGAAACACCATCGTTGTTTTCGGGCAGGCGGGGCGCCGCGCTCATCGCCGTCATCGCCCTCCACATTTTGTTCGTTTGGGGTTTCTACAGTGGGCTTGCCGGCAAGCTGAAGCAAACCATCATTCCGCCGGTCGAGATCGCGCAGATCGACAAGCCGAAGGAAGTCGACAAGCCGCCGCCGCCGCCGCCGAAGCTCGAAGAGATCAAGCCCTACGTTCCGCCGCCCGAGTTCGTCGATGTCGCGGCGCCGCCGCCGGAGAACACCACGGCGATCACGCAGACGACGCAGTCGAATCGTCCGCCGCCGCCGCCCCAGGCGGCCGCTCCCAAGCCAGGCACGCCCGTGGGCATGGACCCGCGCCATCCTCTGCATATCGGCGAGGATTACTATCCGGACGCATCGAAGCGGGCGAACGAGGAAGGCCGCTGCATCGTCCAGATGACGGTGACCGCGGACGGCAAGATCACCAACGAGTCCATTCAGACGAGCTCGGGGTTCCCGCGCTTGGATGAAGCCTGCCTGAAAGGGGTTCACGGCCAGCGCATGAAGCCCGCTACCGAGGAAGGCAAGCCGGTCGAGAAGACGGTAACCATACCGATCGTCTGGAAGCTCACGGGCTAGTAGCTCACTGTTTTTACCAACTACTAGATGATTCATTAGAGGGAATCGGTCAATGCAAGAGAATTCCGTTGAAAATCCATATGGCCTCGAAGCTCTGATCAAACATGGAAGCGTGATCCAGCAATCGATTCTTGCGATCCTGCTGATCATGTCGTTCCTGACGTGGTTCATCATGATCACCAAGTTCTTCGACCAGCGCCGCCAGCGCAAGCAGGCGATCGAGGCTGAGCGGGAGTTCTGGACCTCTTCGAGCCTCACCGATGCCCTCGGCAAGCTCAAAGGGTCTTCGAACCCGTTCCGCGCCCTGGCCGAGACCGGCAAGCAGGCGTACGAGTATCACGAGACCAACAAGACCCGACTGTCGGGCGCCATCGGCACCAGTGAGTGGATCACCGAGTCGCTGCAGCGCACCGCTGATCTCGTGGTGAGCCGCATGCAGTCGGGTCTGCCGGTGCTCGCCTCGGTCGGCGCCACCGCCCCGTTCGTCGGCCTCCTCGGCACCGTCATCGGCATCTACAACGCGCTCATCGCCATCGGCGTCGCCGGCCAGGCGTCGATCGACAAGGTGGCGGGCCCCGTCGGCGAGGCGCTCATCATGACCGCCATCGGCCTCGCGGTCGCCGTCCCCGCGGTGCTCGGCTACAACATCCTTCTGCGTCGCAACAAGGGTGTGCAGGAGCGCGTCAGCCACTTCACCCACGAGCTGCATGCCTATCTGATCGCCGGCGCCAAGATGGGCCTCGGCATGGAACGCGGCCCCGCAGCCGTTGCCGCGAAGCCCGTTGCGCGCTAGGTAGCGAGTCATGGCTCTTAGTGTCGGTGGCGATAGCGAAGGCGAGCCGATGGCTGACATCAACGTGACGCCCCTCGTGGACGTCATGTTGGTGTTGCTCATCATCTTCATCATTACGATCCGGGTCATCATCCAGCAGGTGCCGGTGCAGCTGCCGAAGGCGACCAATCTGCCCACGCAGACCAAGCCGGAGAACATCACGATCTCCGTCGACAAGAATGGCGGCATCTACTGGAACACGAAGCTCCTGGCCGATCAGAATGACCTCAAGGCGCGCCTGCGGGCGATCGTCGGTCAGGACCCACAGCCGGAAGTGCACATCCGCGGCGACTCCAACGCGCGATACCAGTACGTCGGCCAGGTCCTCGTGGCAACTCAGCAGATCGGAATCCGCAAGGTGGCCTTCATCACCAGCCCGGATCACTTCGGTCCCGGTACTTAAAGGAGACGACCATGGCGATGGCCATTGGCGGGTCTAACGAAGGCCCATTGTCCGACATCAACATGACGCCGCTGATCGACGTCATGCTCGTGCTGCTCATCATCTTCATCATCACGATTCCCAGCATGACGCACGCGGTGAAGATCGATAACCCGCTGCCCAACAACAATCCGCCGCCTCCGGTGCTGCCGGAAGTGATCGATCTGTCGATCGACTTCGACGGCACGCTGCTCTGGAACAAGACCCCGGTGAATCGAACCACCTTGCAGGGGTACATTTCGGAAGAGGCCGCCAAGCAGCCGCAGCCCGAGGTGCACATCACGGTCGACAAATTTGCGAAGTACGAGATCGTCGCGCAGACGCTGGCCGACCTGCAGCACCGCGGCCTGAAGAAGATCGGCTTCGTGAACAACGACTTTTACTAGCAGGAACTCCTTAGGTGGTCTCACGGCGCGTCGACCTCGAGTGGGGGTTCACGCGCCGTTTGTTTGGGCCTGGGGCAAAAAAGACAGAAACGAGGTTTGAGATGAGTCATTCGAATCGCGATGTGGGGTCCCGTCTCAAGGGTTCGTGGGCTTTGGTGTTGGGGGCGATGGCCGTCGGCGCGCTCCTGGCCCTTGCGTCCCATAGCGCCTTCTCGGCGGAGAAGGAGAAGCAGCTGAGCCGCGCCGCCGCCAAGGAAATGACCGCGGCCCAGAAGGCCCTGCAGGCGCAGCAGTGGGCCGAAGCCTTGAAGGACCTCGACCAGGCGGAAGCCAAGCCGGGTCTCACGGATTTCGACAAATACAAGATCGACTATTTCCGCGGCTTCGCCAACGTGAAGCTGCAGCATCTCAAGGAAGCGCAGGCGGCGTTCGAGAAGGCGCTCGCCACCGGGCAGGCGCCCCCCGATGAGAAGACCAGCCTCACGCGCACGCTGTTCGGCATCGCGGCGAGCACCAACCAGTATCAGAAGACCATCGACTACGCCAAGGAGATGGTCGACGGCGGCACTGCGACCCCGAACGATCTTGCCATCATCGCGCAGAGCTACTACCAGATGAAGGATTGCAAGAACTCGGCGGTCTGGGCGGACAAGGCCGTGGCCGCAAGCCGCAAGGCGGGCGAGGCGCCGAAGGAGAATCTGTATCTCTTCAAGCTGCAGTGCGCCTCGGATGCGGGCGACAATCAGGCCATGGCTGCGGTGCTGGTGGACCTCATCAAGCTCACCAACAACTCGAAGTACTGGAACACACTGCTGCGCATCGAGCGTCAGGATGAGCGCGACGACCACAACACGCTCATGATCTATCGCATCATGTTCGACACCGGATCGATGAGCCAACAGGGGTCGGATTACATCGAGATGGCCCAGCTCTTGGGCGACGCCGCGCTTCCCGGCGAGGCTCAGACCGTGCTCGAGAAGGCGATGGGGCTGAACCTGATCACGGATCAGCAGAAAGAGCGTACCAATCGCCTGCTGAACTCCTTCAAGACCCGCGCCGAGACCGACAAGAAGGGGCAGCCGCAGTTTGCGGCCGAGGCCGCCAAGAACCCGGCCGGCGAGCTCGGCGTGAAGCTGGGCGAGGTCTACTACGGCTCGGGCGACTATCAGAACGCGGTCACCGCCATCACGCAGGGGCTGCAGAAGGGCAACCTCAAGCATCCTGATGAGGCCTACGTGTATCTCGGCCGCGCGAACGTGCAACTCCACAACATCCCCGATGCCAAGAAGGCGTTTGCGGGCCTCAAGAACGTACCGAACGAGAGCCCGCGGGTGCTGCGCCTGTGGGAGCTCTACGCTGACACGCTGAAATAAAGAGATACGCATGACCATCAAGTCCGGCGACAAGATGCCCGAAGGGTCGTTCACGCGAATGACCGCGGATGGCCCGCAGAAGATCACCACCGAGCAGCTGTTCGTCGGCAAGACGGTGGTGCTGTTCTCGGTGCCTGGGGCGTTCACTCCTACCTGTGATGCCAAGCACTTACCGGGCTTTGTTGAGAAAGCAGGTGAGATCAAGGCCAAGGGCGTCGATACCGTCGCGTGCATGGCGGTGAACGATGTCTTCGTCATGAACGCCTGGGGCAAGCACAGCAATGTGGGCGACAAGGTGCTCATGCTGGCCGACGGCAATGGCACCTACGCCAAGGCGCTCGGCCTCGAGCTGGATGGGACCAAGTTCGGAATGGGGTTGCGGGGCCAGCGTTTCGCCATCGTGGTCAAGAACGGGGTGGCCGCTCACGTGGACGTGGAGGCGCCCGGCGAGTTCAAGGTGTCCTCCGCGGAGCACGTGCTGAAGCAGCTCTGAGGGCTGCCGCGCGCGTGGCGCGTCAGGCGGGATCAGCCCGGGGGCGCGCCGCGAGCGCGGGCTGACGCCGTGCTAGCGCTGCGGTCGTCACCGCCGTCGTTCGGGGTTGCGGAGGGCGAGCGCATCGCGCGCGACCTTTATGGGCTCGCGGCGGACATGCGGCGCCTGCCGGGCGAGCGCGACTGCAATTTTCATCTACGCACCGCCGACGCACGTGAGTTCGTGCTCAAGCTGTCGAGCCTGTCCGACGCCGAGGGCACCGACTGCCTGATCGCCGTCCTGGACCACCTCGCCGAGCAAGGTCCCGACCTTCCGGTTCCACGGCTGTTTCCGACTCTCGAGGGGCAGGGCTGCGGCCGGGTGAGCCGCGATGACGGCGGCTATGCCGCCTGCCTGGTCAGCTACCTGCCCGGAAGCATCCTGGCCGAGGCCTACGCCGCCGCTCCCGAAGAGGCCCGCCGGGGACTTCTGCGGGGCGCCGGGGAGGTGCTGGCGCGGCTGGACCGGGCGCTGCAGGGGTTCTTTCATCCCGCGCTCAACCGGCGGCTCGCCTGGGACGTGCGCCGGCTGCCGGAGCTCGCCGCTCACCTGGGCCTCATCGAAGATCCGCGCACGCGCAGCGCCATCGAGGCGGTCGCGGTCGAGTTTCATCGGGCCCTGCCGGGGATCCGCGCGTTGCGGAGCCAGGCGATTCACGGCGACGGCCACGCGGCCAATCTCCTGGTCGACGGCCGCGGCGTCGTCACCGGAATCTTGGACTTCGGCGACATGATTCATGCGCCGGCGGTTCTCGAGCCGGCAGTCGCCATGTCCGAGCTCTTGACCAACGGGGTGGCATCGATCGAGGCGACATCTGCCGTGCTCGTGGGCTATGCGCGGCGGCAGGCGCTCACCGAAAGCGACCTGGCTTCGGTGTACGATCTCGTCCGTGCACGGCATGCGGTAACCCTGTTGGTGCACGCCTGGCGCCGGCGGCACGATCCGGAGGGCGCGCGGGCGCTCGATGAGGCAGGAGAATACGCCGCCGATTCGTTGTTGCAGATGACGGGCATCGGACGGGAGCGATTGACGCGAGACTGGCGCGAGGCGGCGGAGATGGCTACGAGCGAAGCGGCGGAAACAGGCAGCGGCGCGGCGGAAGCGGGCGAGAGCCGGGTGCGGCGACCGGGCGAGGGCGGGGCGCAGGGACCGGGCGAGAACGGGGCGCGCGGACCGGGCGAGAACGGGGCGGCCTCGTCTGCCGTCGATCTCGGGCGCAGGCACCGTCTCATGGGCCGCGGCGCCGAGCTGTTCTACGAGAAGCCGCTGCATCTGGTGCGCGGGTCCGGCGTGTGGCTGTATGACCCCGAGGGGCGGGCCTACCTCGATGTGTACAACAACGTCCCCCACGTCGGACACGCGCACCCACACGTGGTCGAGGCCATCCAGCGGCAGGTGGCGGTGCTGGCGACGCACAGCCGCTATCTGCACGCAGGAATCCTGGATTACGCCGAGCGTCTCGTCGCGCGCATGCCCAAGGGTCTCGATACCTGCATTTTCGTGAATTCCGGCAGCGAGGCGAACGACGTGGCCTGGCGCATGGCGCAGCTCGCCACCGGCCGCAGCGGCGCCCTGGTGATGGAGAACGCCTATCACGGCATCACGGACGCCGTGGCCGCCCTCACGCCGAGCACCGGCGTGCCGCGCGAAGCGCGCGTGGTGACCGTCGCGCCGCCGCCGGCGGATCTTCGCCACGGGCGCGACTCCGGGAGCGGCGGCGCCCATGCGGGGTCCGATGCGGCCATCGCTGCGAGCGCCTCCGCCGCAGCCGACGCGGCGCTCGGACGCCTTCGCGAGCAGGGCTTCGAGCCGGCCGCCTTTTACATCGACACCGCGATCACCTCGAGCGGTGTGTTCGATCCGCCGCCGGCGTGGGGCCGCGGCCTCACCGGGAGGCTGCGCGCGGCGGGAGCCATCATCGTCGCCGACGAGGTGCAGTACGGACTCGGACGGCCGGGCTCGCACTTCTGGGGCTTCGAGCGCCGCGGCATCGATCCCGACATCGTCACGCTCGGGAAGCCGGTGGCGAATGGCTTTCCGATGGGAGTGGTGGTGGCAAACCGGTCGCTGATCGAGGCGCTGCAGGCCAAGTTCGGCTTTTTCTCGACGTTCGGCGGCAACGCGGTCGCGGCTGCCGCGGGCACCGCCGTGCTCGAGGTGCTGGACCGCGAAGGCCTGATGGCGAACGCGGCGGACACGGGCGGGTACATGCGGGAGCGCCTCGAAACGGTGGCGGCGCGGCATCCGTCGGTGCTCGGCCAGGTGCGCGGCTCCGGTCTGCTCCTCGGTCTCGAGGTTCGCGCCGAGGACACGGCGGCGGCCAAACGGCGCACGAAGCGCATCATCAATTTCCTCGCGGCCGGGAAGCGCATCCTCATCGGCTACGAGGGGCCGCACGCGACCATTCTGAAGCTGCGGCCGCCGATGCCCTTTCGGCGCGAGCACGCGGACCTGCTGGCGGACGCCATCGACGAGGCGGCTGCGTCATGAAGGTCGCGGCGGTCACCGGCGCCGGCACCGGCATCGGCAGGGCCGTGAGCTTGATGCTGGCATCCGAGGGCTATTCGGTCGTGCTGGCCGGCCGGACGGCGGCCGCGCTCGACGCGGTCGACGCCGAGATCCGGCGGCTCGGGCGCCGGTCGCTCCCGGTGGTTACGGACGTGAGCGATGCGGACTCCGTCGCGCGCTTGTTCGAGCGCATTCGAGCGGAGCTTGGCCGGCTCGACCTGCTGTTCAACAACGCGGGCACCGCCGCGCGGGCGCCGATCGAGGATTTGAGCCCCGCAGACTGGCAGGCCGTGATCGGCGCGAACTTGACCGGCCCGTTCCTCTGCACGCGCGAAGCGTTTCGCTTGATGAAGGAGCAGGAGCCCCGCGGCGGCCGCATCATCAACAACGGCTCGATCTCGGCGACCACGCCCCGGCCGCACTCGGCGGCGTACACCGCGAGCAAGCACGGTGTCACCGGCCTCACCAAATCGACCGCGCTCGAGGGGCGGGCCTACGACATCGCCTGCGGCCAGATCGACATCGGCAACGCGCCGACCGCGATCGCCACGCACCTGGCGTCGGGAACGCTGCAGGCCAACGGAACCGTGATGGGCGAGCCCATGCTGGAGATGTCGAACGTGGTCGATGCCGTCAGGTACATGGCGAGCCTGCCCCTCACCGCAAACGTGCTGTCGCTCACGGTGATGGCGACCAAGATGCCCTTCGTGGGGCGCGGTTAGCACCGTGGCGGAAGATCGGGGGGGATGCCGCAGCGGCGCAAGCAGAAATACGGGCCCCGGTCGTCCTGCGACGCCGGACCTCTGCGCTCGGAGCTCGTCATGAGCATCACCAGGCGCGACTTCGTCAACGGCACGCTCGTGGCGGCGGGTGCCGCCGCGCTGCGCGGCTCCCGAGCCGCGGATGGGCGCGCCGGTCCCGGCGGAGCGGGCGCCGCCGCGGGGGTCGCCGCGCCACGCGGGTCCCGGGGCACCGCCGGTGACGACACGTTCACGGGCTACGGCGGCGTCGGCGACTACGCGCGCTCCAACGGCAACACGTGGCCCGTGGTGCAAGCCGCGCATGCCTTGCGCGACGGGCGCTACGATGCGGCCGCGCTCGACGGCGCGGCGGACGCCGGCAGCCACGACCTGGTGATCGTCGGAGGGGGCATCGCCGGGCTCGCGGCGGCGCATCGCTTCACGAAGCTGCGCGGTCCGGCGAGCCGCATCCTGCTGCTCGAGAACCATCCCATGCTGGGCGGCGAAGCGAAGCAGAACGAATTCCAGGTGGACGGCGTGCGGCTGCTGGGACCCCAGGGATCGAACGACTTCGGACTGCCGCGGCCGGGCGGCACCTCCGTGACGGACCGGTTTTTCGAGGAGTTCGCGCTGCCCCGGGAATTCACGTGGCAGGGCTGGGATTCCTCGTTGCGCCCGATCCGCTTCGCGCGCGACAACTACTCGAATATGGACGGGTTCCAGGAAACGCAGGTCGATGTCGGGTACTTCTTCGATCGCGCCAGCGGCGCCGACGCGCCGCGCTGGAGCAGGAACATCTGGAGCGATGGACTCGCGGCCACGCCGTTCCCGGAGGCCGCGCGCAGGGACCTGCGGCGCTGGCGCGCGGATCACGCGCCGGTCGGCGAGGCGGAGAGCCGTTATCTCGATACGCTCACTTATCGCGATTATCTCGAGAGGGTACGCGGCTACGATCCGGCCGTGACGCGCATGGTGGAGCCCATCGTCGGGCTGCTCGCCGGCGTCGGCACCGATGCGGCCTGCGCCCGGCTCGGCCGGCAGCTGGTCGAGGCCGCGGACCGGCCGATGGGCCTGTCCTTTCCCGGCGGCAACTCCCCGTTTCCGCGCGCGCTGCTGCGCTCATTGCTTCCGGCGGCGCTGCCCGGCCGCTGCTTCGATTCGCTCCTGTACCAGTCCGTGAATTTCGGCGCGCTCGATCGCGAGGGCCAGAGCGCACGCATCCGCCTCGGCGCCACCGTGCTGCGCGTCCGGCACGCGGCGGGCAGCGGCGCGAAGGGCGTGGAGATCGTCTATGAGCGGGCCGGCGAGCTGCGATGCGTGCGCGCCGGCCGCGTCGTCATGGCGAGCGGCGGCTGGATCAACAAGCACGTGCTCGCCGACATGCCGGCCGATCTGGGCGCTGCGTACGCGCAGTTCGCCTATGCGCCCGCGCTGATCGTGAACGTGGCGCTGCGCCGCTGGCGCTTCCTCTACGAGCTCGGATTCGCGGCCTGCCGATGGTTCGACGACGCGGACGGGTTCGGCTATTGCTGCAACATCCGCCAGAACATGGTCACCGCCCGTCACGCGCCGCCGCTGCACCCGGATCGACCGGCCGTGCTGTCGTTCTACATGGGGCTGCCCACCCCCGGCCTGCCCGCGGCGGCGCAGGGGATCGCCGGCCGCACCCGGCTCTTGAACACGAGCTACGCGGAGTTCGAGCTCAAGATACGGACGCAGATGCTGCGCCTGTTCGGCGGCGCCGGCTTCGAGCCGGACCGCGACGTAGCGGGAATCGTGCTGAATCGCTGGGGCCACGCACGCCTGATCGAGCCGCCCGGCTTTCACTACGGTGTCGACGGCAAGCCGAGCCCGCTGGAGCGCGTGCGTGCGGGCTATGGCCGGGTGTCGATCGGCCACTCGGAGCTGAACGGCGCGCAGCACTGGGGCTCGGCGCTGGAATACGGCTACAAGGCCGCGGAGCAGGCGGCGTCGGCGGCGTGACACGCCGACGTTCGGGCAAACTGATTCGAGACGCGCTTCAACCCTTCTGCGTGCCGTAGCAGCCGCGTCCGAGCGCGATCAGGCGGCCGCTCACGTCCTTCACCTCGATGTCGACCACCCCGATCGAGCGGCCGGCGCGCCGCACCAGGGCGGTGGCGAGGAGATCGTCGTTCAAGGCCGGCCGCAGATAATCGATGCGCAGATTGATGGTCGGCACTCCGTATCCCAGGATCGCGATCAGCGCAAAATCGCCCGCGACGTCGATGAGCGCGGAGATCACCCCGCCGTGGTACTGGCCGGACCCGGTGCTCCGCTCCACCTGCGGACCGTACACCGAGCGCAGCGTGAGCGTCTGCGCGGCGGGATCGAAGGACTCGAGGCGCAGGCCGAGCACCTTCTGAAAGGGGCTGTCATCCAGGAAATGTTGCAGCGTCTCGCGCGAGACATCGGGCGGCATGTCCATCGGCTCCAAAAGTATTTCGCAGGGATCTCGCGCCAGTGTAGCAGTTGGCAGCGCTTGCGAGCGCCGCTACGAGCCTGTCCGATGATGCGCCTGCAGGGGCCGTCCCACATCGGCATCTCGCCGCGGTCCTTTCGCTTACCGTGCCTATCGGTTCCGGGGCGGCAGCCGGGCGAAGGCCGGCAGCACGAACAGGTTGAGGAGGGTGGAGGAGACGAGGCCCCCGAGCACCGCGACCGCCATCGGCCCCTCGATCTCCTGGCCCGGCGCCCTCATGCCGAAGGCGAGCGGCGCGAGGCCGAGAGCCGTGACGGCGGCGGTCATCAGGATCGGCACGAGGCGCTCGTGGGCGCCGCGGACGACGGTGTCGAGGGTCGGGGCCGCGCCTTCCACCTCCACGAGGTGCTCGTAATGCGCGAGCAGCAGGATGGTGTTGCGCGCGCTGATGCCGAACACCGTGACCAGGCCGACCACCGAGCCCAGCGACAGGCCGATGCCGGTGACGGCGATGGCGAGCACGCTCCCGAGCAGACTGAAGGGCAGGTTCGCGAGCACCAGCCAGCTGTTGGCGCGCCAGTGGAACGCCATGAACAGAATCAGCAGGATCAGCGCGAGCGCGAGCGCCGAATAGAGCAGGAGCTCGGAGCGCGTCTCGCGCTCGGCGGCGGCCGCGCCCGTGAATTCCAGGAATACGCCGGTCGGCAGCGCGACCGAGGACGCGATTGCGCGCTGGGCGGCCGCGACCACGTCCTGCAGCGGCGCTCCGGCGACGTTGAAGGTGACGCTGACCCGCCGCTGGCCGCCGTCGTGCTCGATGCTGTAGCGGTCCTGCGAAAGCTGCACGGCGGCGACCTCCGCGAGCGGGACGGGTCCCCTGGAGCTCGGGATCATCAGCCGTCCGAGCGATCCGGGCTCGTGCCGCAGCGCCTCGGGCAGGATCACGTCCACGTCGATCGTGCGCGTGCCGCGATAGGTCTCGCCGACCTTGGCGCCCGCATAGGCCGTCTGCACCGCCTCGAGCACCTCCTGCGCCTTGAGACCGGCGGCGGCCAGCGCTTCGGGCCGCAGCTTGATGGAGATCTCGGGGGTGCCGCTCTGCCGCTTGAACTCGAGATCGACGATGCCTCGCACCTTGCCGAGCACGCCCACGATGCGGTCCGCGGTGGCATCCAGCGCATTCAGGTCATCGCCGAACACCTTGATCGCGACCTGCGCCGTCTCGCCGGTCAGGGACTCGCTGATGCGGTCGCCCAGGAAGGTCACCACCTCGCTCTGGATGCCGGGGTATTGCGTGACGATGTCGCGCAAGCGCCGCTGCGCCTCCTCCTGATCCACCGTCGCGTCGGGCTTGAGCTCGACGTGCAGCTCGCTGCGATGGGGGCCCCAGGTGTCCTCGCCGAGCTCGGCGCGGCCGACCTGCTGCTCGATGCTCTTGACATACGGCAGGGCGAGCACCTCCGCGCTGATCTCGCGTCCCACCCGCAGCATCTCGTCGAGCGAGGTGCCGGGGATCGAGCTCGTGAGCTGCAGCACGAAGTGTCCCTCGCGAAAGTCGGGCATGAAAGTTCCGCCTAGATGAGGCAGCGCCGCGCCGGCCGCGAGCACCAGCACGATCAGGACCGCGACGCAGGCCCTCACGCGCGTGTGCAGAGCGCGGACCGCGGCCGACTGCCATTGCTTGAGCCGCCTCAGCCACGACGGCTCCGGCCGCTCATCATGCTGCCGCAGCAGCAGGGCGCAAAGCGCGGGCGTCGCGGTCATCGCGACCAGCAGCGAGGCCAGGACCGCGAGAATGAAAGCCTGTGCCAGCGGTCCGAGAAAATGGCCCTGCACGCTGGAGGTGAACAGCTCGGGCAAGAACACCGCGATCACGACGATGGTTGCGTAGATCACGGGACCCCGGACCTCGAGCGCCGCCTCGAGCAGCACCGCGAGCCGCGGCCGCGGCGCCGCGATGCGGCCGTTCTCGCGCAGCCGCCGCAGGATGTTCTCGATGCCGATGATCGCATCGTCGACCAGCACGCCGAGGGCCACGGCGAATCCGCCGAGTGTCATGGTGTTGAGGGTCTGGCCTTCGCGGGTCAACACCGCCACCGCCGCGAGCAGCGACAGCGGAATGGCCGTGAAGGCGATCAACGCCGCGCGCGCGTCGCGCAGGAACAGATAGAGGACGGCCAGGATCAGCAAGGCCGCGATGACCAGCGACTCCCGCAGGTGCCCGAGGGCGCGCTCGATGAAGTTTGCGGGGCGATGCAGCGCCGGATAGAGGACGATGCCCTGCGCTGCGAGCGCGGGCCTGAGCTCCGCAAGGGCCTTCTCGACCGCGCGGGTCGCCGTCAGGGTATTCGCGCCGTACTGGCTGGCGAGCGACAACATCACGCCGGGCTTTCCCATGATCAGCGCATCGCCGGAGCGGAGCGCCGGGGCGACCTTGATGTCGGCCACGTCGCGCACAAGGATGGGCGTGTCGTTGCGCTCGATGACGACGGCACGCCCGATGGAGGCGAGGTCGGGCAGCGGCGTCGGCGATTGGATCAGCACGCGCTGAGCCGAGGTGTCGATGAAGCCGGCGCCCTTGAGGGCGAGCGCGGCACGCGCGGCATCGGCAATTTCCGTGAGCGTGATCTTGAAGGCGGCGAGCTTGGCGGGGTCGGGCAGGATCTGGATCTGCCGCACGTTGCCGCCGAACACGATGACGTGCGCAACGCCGGGTACGGCGAGCAGTCGCGGCTTGATCACCCAGTCGGCGGTGTCGCGCAGCGTGTAGGCATCGACGCGGTCGGAGAGCAGCCCGATCTTGAGCAGGTCCATGGTGCTCGACACCAGCGGCGAGAGCTTGGGGGATCCGACGCCGGCGGGCAGCGCGCTGCCGAGCTCGGCCAGGCGCTCGGAGATGCCCTGTCGGGCGATGTGCACGTCGACCCCGTCGCGGAAGGTGATGTCGACCACCGACAGGCCCGGTATCGATTCGGAGCGCATGGTGAGCACCCCGGACGCGCCGTTGACCGCGTTCTCGACCGGCTTGGTGACCAGCTCCTCGACTTGCCGGGGCGCGAAACCCGGTGCCTCGGTCTGGATGTCGACCTGCGAGGGGACGAATTCGGGGAAGACATCGAGCGGCGCGCGCAGCGCCTGCCACGCACCGAGCACGAGCGCGGCGAGCGTCAAGGTGACGACGGCGCCGTAACGGCGGACGCAGAGGGCGACGAGCGCGCGCATCACGGGAGCCCGAGCCTGCGGCGGAGATCGAGGCACCGGCTGCGATCGCGGCTGCGGCGGAGGTTGAGCCTGCGGCGGAGCTCGAGCCTGCGGCGCAGATCCAGGCTCCGGCGCCGCCGGTCGCGCCGGCGCGCCGGGCGCTCGATGGCATCGACGAGCGGCATCAGTCCGCGGCGCCGCTGCCGGGATTCGTCTCGCGCGCCAGCAGTTGGCCGGCGGCGGCCGTGACCACTTCATCGCCCGGCGCGATGCCGGTCTTGACGAAATAGCTGCCGTCGAGGGGCACGCTCGTGTCGAGCTCGGTGCGCACGAACACACCGGGCTTGCGCTCGACATAGCACCAGTACTGATTGTCGCTGATCACGACCGCGGATTGCGGCACCAGCACGCCCGCCTCGGGCGCGCCCCGCGCCACCCAGGCAACCAGCCGCTCGCCCTCGCGTGCGGTCGTGCCCGTGAGCAGGGCGAAGAAGCTCGTGCCTGGAACGCTGGCATCGGCCGGCGCCGGCCACACGGGCGCAGCGCGCCAGCTCTTGCCGCCCTCGAGATCGTCGAGATGCGCCAGACGCAAGGCTTGCGGCATCTCGCCGGGCCCGAGCGCGCCGAGCGGAAAGGTGACGCGCACCAGCTTGGCCTCCCCGCTCGCGAGAGAGCGGAGCAGCGGGCTGTCGACGCGATCGCCCCAGGGGGCGCTCTGACCGAAGCTCGCGGTCAGGCGCCGGCGCGCGAGCCGGGCGGCCGCTGCGTCGATGGCGGCCTGGCGCTCCGCGGATTCCGTGGA
Source organism: Steroidobacteraceae bacterium (assembly GCA_036272295.1). Taxonomy (GTDB): domain Bacteria; phylum Pseudomonadota; class Gammaproteobacteria; order Steroidobacterales; family Steroidobacteraceae; genus Bog-1198. The sequence goes on along the minus strand of DATAYZ010000123.1, from coordinate 20,941 downwards.
GTCCGCGGGCAGCGCGCCCGGTGTGCCCGCGAGGCCCTGCGCACGCGCAAGGGCCGCACGACTCTGGCGTTGGGTCGCCTCGGTGGTCTCGAGCTCGCTCAACGCCTGGGCAACCGCCTCGTGCGGGCTCACGACGCCGAATCCCGAGGTCTCGGGCACGTGGGTCGCGGGCCGCGCCGCGATCACCTCGATGCCCATGGTCTTCACCTCGGCGGGCTTCAGGGTCACGCCGTCGCCGGCATCGTCATCGGCGGCGGCAGGCTTGATCTCTGCCGCCGTGCTCCGCGCCGCCGCGCCGGAGCCCTCGTCGTCGGCACGATGGCAGCCGCCCAAGGCCGCAAGAGCGACGCCGACGGCGATGAGAGGCAGCAGCACTCTCATGTGGGCTCGGTCCAGCCGCCGCCGAGCGCCTTGCAGAGCGCCACCAGCGCCTCGAGCCGCGCGAGCCGGTATTGAACGGACTGATCGCGCACCCCGTAGAGCGAGCGCTGGGCCTCGAGCAGGGTCAGATAGTCCCCCGAGCCCGCCTGATAGCGCAGCTTTGCGCCCTCGAAGGCGTGCTCGCTCTCGGTCAGCGCCTCGGATTGATAGGGCCGCGCCTCATCGAGATGGCGGAGCGCGGCAAGGGCGTTCTCGGTGTCCGCGAGCGCCGCCAGGATCGCGCCGTGATAGGCCGCGAGCAGCTCCTCGCTCTTCGCCTGCGCCTCGCGCCGCTGCGCTTCGAGCCTGCCATGATCGAAGATCGACTGCGTGAGCGAGCCGCCGAGCGCGAGCGTGGGTCCCGCGCCCGGCAGCGCCAGCACGGCCGCGTTCAAGGCCGGATTCTGCACGCCGCCGGCCGCCGTGAGCGTCACGCCCGGCAGCATCGCGGCGCGCGCGACCGCCACGTCGGCGTCGGCGGCCGCGAGACTCGACTCGGCCAGGAACACATCGGGACGGCGTACCAGCAGATCCGCGGGCAGCCCCGGAGCCACGCGCGGCTCCGTCAGCGCGTCGAGAGTCTCGGTGCGCAGCGCAAAGCCCTCCGGCACGCGGCCGACGAGGAGCGCGAGCGCCGCACGCGCCTCCTCCCCACGCTGTGCCAGGTCCGAGATCGCGAGCGCCGCGGCGTCGAGCGCGGCCTTCTGACTCGCGAGCTCGATCGGGCCGGCCGCGCCCGCGTCGAAGCGCGCTTTCACGACGGAGAGCACATGCTGCGCGGTCTCCAGATTGGACTTCGCGATGCTCATCCGCTGCTCGAGCGCGAGCACCTGGAAGTACCCGTCGGCGACCGCTGCCAGCAGCGTCAACGCCACTGCCTCGCGCTCGGCCTTGGCCGCCGAGCGCAGCGAGGCCGCGGAGCGGAGCGCCGCGCGATTCTTGCCCCAGAAATCGATCTCGTAGCTCGCGGAGAGCAGCGCGGACCAATCGGTCTCGTGGCCGCTGCCGCTCGAGGAGCGGCCCGCGAGATAGGCGGCATCGCCCTGCGCGTCGACGCTCGGAAGTATCGGGGCGCCCGCGATACGGGCACGCGCGTCGGCCTGCGCGACTCGCGCGCGCGCCTGGGCAAGGTCGCCATTGCGGGCGCTCGCCTGCTGCACGAGCTCATCGAGCTGGCCGCTCGAGAAGCCGCGATACCATTCCCGGCCCGGCCAGGTCGGCGCGGGGGCGTGCGGAGCGCCGCTCTCGAAGGAAGCGGGCGTTTCGGGAGGGGCGCGGCGCGTGATCGCGGGCGCACAGCCCGCGATGAGCAGGGCAGCGGCCGCGACCAGCATGCCGCCGCGCCGTATGCTGCCGCCTGCTCGCATGGCGCGGGCCGCCCGCCTGGCGCAGCACACCGGCATGGCGCGATCGACTGGCCCGCAGTTGAATTCCACCGTACGCTTTGCCTCGCCTCGACCCGCGGGCTACCGTAGCACCGCCGGCGCGGCCGCAAATGTACAAATTTGTAAGGCGAAGCGGGCCGCGAGAGGCGGGCTTCGCGGCGCCGCAAGCGGACACGCGTCACGGAGCGCGATACCCTGGATGCCATGAGAGTCCTGTTGATCGAGGATGACACCGAGACCGGGGATTATGTGCTGCACGCGCTGGCAGAGGACGGACACGAGGCGGCGGTCGTGCACAACGGCCGCGAGGGGCTGCAGCTCGCGCTCGGCGAGCGCTGGGATCTGCTCATCGTGGATCGCATGCTGCCGGAGCTCGACGGGATCGAGCTGGTCGAGACCGTGCGGCGCGGCGGACGTTCGACGGCAGTGCTGCTGCTCACCACGCTCGGCGGCGTGGACGACCGCGTGCGCGGCCTGAACGCCGGCGCCGACGATTATCTCGTCAAGCCGTTCGCGATGTCGGAGCTGCTCGCGCGAGTGGCCGCTCTCGGCCGCCGCGCGACTTTCACGCCGGTGCAGACCTCCCTGCGCTTCGCCGACCTCGAGATGGACCTGCTCCGCCGTACCGTGACGCGCGGCGGCGAGCAGGTCGAGCTGCTGCCGCGCGAGTTCCGCCTGCTGGAGTACCTCATGAAGCACGCCGAGCAGGTGGTCACGCGCAGCATGCTGCTCGAGCACGTGTGGGACGTGCATTTCGATCCCCATACGAGCGTGGTGGAGACTCACATCAGCCGTTTGCGGGGGAAGATCGATCGGGGCAACGCGAACCCCCTGATTCACACCGTACGCGGCTCCGGGTATTCACTGCGTGCGGCCCGGTAGGCTGCTTCGGACCTCGAGCTTCCGGCTCGCCCTCATATACGCCGCCATCACGGGCGCGAGCTTCCTCGTTCTGTTCGGCGTCATCTTCTGGTCGACCGCGCGCTTCATGCGCCATCAGATCGATGACAGCGTGGCGAACGAGATCGACGAGATCCTGGCCGATTCGCAGGCGGGCAACGCCGGCGGGCTCGAAGGCGTGGTGCGCGGGCTGGCGCGCCACCCGTCGGGCTTCTACTACCTGCTGCAGTCCGCCGACGGCGTCGTCATGGCCGGCAACATGCCGTCCATGGACGCGCGGGCGGGCGTGCGCGAATGGGACGAGGGGCATGGACCCGCGGGGCGATCGCAGCCGTCGGTGCGCGGCCGCGGGCTCGAGATGCAGGGCCGGTACCTGTTCGTCGGTTGGAGCACGCAGCAGCTTCACGAGATGGAGCACATGGTGGTCGGCTCTTTCGTGTGGGGTCTGGGCGCCTCCATTGCGCTCGCGCTGGTGGGCGGCTTCGTGGCCGCCGGCCGCCTGATGCGCAAGATCGAGGCCGTCAGCGAGACCAGCCGGAACATCGTGCAGGGCGATCTGACGCGCCGCGTGCCCGTCACCGCCGCGGGCGATGAGTTCGATCATCTGGCGGGGAGCATCAACGCGATGCTGAACCGGATCGAGTCTCTGATGAGCGATCTGCATCAGGTGACCACGGACATCGCGCACGACATGCGCACGCCTCTCACCCGGTTGCGGCAGCGGCTCGAGGGCGCGCAGCGCTCGAGCACCGGGGCGGAGGAGCTGCGCGGCCTGCTCGGCCGCACCATCCGCGAGATCGACGACATTCTCGGGATATTCTCCGCCGTGCTGCGCATCGCGCAGATCGAGAGCGGTGCGCGCAAGCCGGGATTCACCGCGGTCGACCTGAGCGAGCTCCTCGGTACCGTCGCGGAGCTGTACCGCCCGGGCGCGGACGAGAAGCACCAGACGTTTCGCGCCGAGGTGGCGCCCGGCCTCACGGTCCGCGGCGATCGCGGGCTGCTCATGCAGCTGTTCGCCAACCTGACCGAGAACGCGGTCCGTCATTCGCCGCCGGGAGCGCACATCGCGCTGCACGCCGCGGCGCGCGCGGGTGCCGTGGAGGTGAGCGTGGCCGACGACGGACCGGGGATTCCGGCCGCATACCGCGCCAAGGTGCTGGAGCGGTTCTTCCGGCTGGAGCGCAGCCGCACGACGCCGGGCTCGGGGTTGGGCTTGAGCCTCGCGAATGCGGTGGTGAAGCTTCATGAGGCCGCCATGGCGCTCGCGGACCACGAGCCCGGCCTCGAGGTCACCGTGACCCTGCCGGCGGCGCAGCCCCTGGCCGTCAGGTCTCGGGGCGATCCGCAGGCTTCTCCTCCGGTTTCTCCAGCGGGTTCAGGCTGAGGTCGAGGTAGGTCGTGCGCTGGCGCTCCTGTTGCGCGATTTTCTGACGCACGCTCATCATGTCCCTCCAGCCGATGTAGCCCTGCAGGCGGCCATCGTCGGGGGATACCACCGGCAGGTGCGCCACGCGCGCGGCGAACAGCCGGTCCGCGAGCCCCTCGATGTATTCGTCCGGGTAGGCGACCAGGAACTCCGTGTCCTTCAGAAGCTCGCCGAGCGTCGTGCGCCGCGGCGTGCGGGTGCGCCGCCAGCGCAGTATCGAGGGCGGGTCGAGGACGCCGACCACGCGGTCGTCGGCGTCGACGACCGGAAAGGTCGGATGCTGCGTCTTGGGGTCGGTGAGCAGCATGATCGCCTCGCCGAGCGTCATCGATGCAGGCACCGTTTGCACCTTGCGGGTCATGACCTCGGCCACCCGGGTCAGCGCGAACGGATCGACGCGATACTCGCGCACCAGATGGTGGCCGCGCCGTGCGATTTTCTCGGTCAGGATCGAGCGGCGCATCATCAGCACGGTGACCGCGTGGCTGCACACGCACGCTGCGATCAACGGCAGGAGCACGTGCGTGTTGCCGGTCAGCTCGACCGCGAAGAACGTCGCCGTCAAGGGCGCGCGCATGGTTCCGCCCATGGTCGCGGCCATGGCGATCAATGCGCAGACACTGGGGCTGCCGAGCGGAAGCACGCCGCTGAGGAGCGTGCCCATCGCGCCGCCGATGATGAGCAGGGGCGCGAGCACGCCGCCCGAGGTGCCGGAACCCAGCGCGATCGCCCAGATCAACGCCTTGACGACCAGCAGCAGCACGGCCCCCTCCAGCAGCACGCGGCCGTTGAACATGTCGGCAATGTTCTCGTAGCCGACGCCGAGCGCCTGAGGCTCGATCAGTCCGCCGATGCCGACCACGAGGCCGCCGATCACCGGCCACCACATCCAGTGGATGGGCAGCCCCTGGAAAAAGTCCTCGCACATGTACACGAGCTTGGTCAGCAGGCAGGAGAGGAGTCCGGCCAAGGTTCCGAGCGCGATCCAGCTGGCGAGACCCGCCACGGAGGTCGAGATTTCCCCCGTCATCGGAAACAGGGGCGTGGGCATGTGGATCAGGGTCCGCTCCAGCGCCGCCACGACCGCCGCGACCGCGACGGGAATGAAGCTGCGCGGAGACCACTCGAACAGCAGCAGCTCCACCGCCAGCATGATGGCCGCGATGGGCGTGCCGAAGACCGTGGTCATCCCGGCGACCGCGCCCGCGACGAGGAGCGTCTTGCGCTCGTTGTCGCTCACCGGCAGCGTCTGCGCGATCAGCGAGCCGATGGCGCCGCCCGTCATGATGACGGGGCCCTCGGCGCCGAAGGGTCCGCCGGTCCCGATGGAAATCGCCGAGGAGATCGGCTTCAAGATCGCGACCTTGAGCCCGAGACGCGACTGCCCGAGCAGGATCGCCTCGATCGCCTCCGGGATGCCGTGACCGCGGATCTTCTCGCTGCCGAAACGGGCCATGAGACCGATGATCAGACAGCCCGCAACCGGGATCAGAACGCTGGTCGGACCCAGGTGCGCGTGGCCGAGGCTCAGATTGGCCAGCGTGAGCTGGTGAAAATAGCAGAGGTTGGTCACCAAGCGGATGAGGTTCAGCAGGCAAATGCCGGCGAGCACGCCCGCCGTCGCGACCAGCACGGCAATGGCCGAGATCACGAGAACGCGTGTGTCGGTGGTGAAGTCCCCGAGAGGAACCGCAGGTGCGCGAGGTTTCTTGGCGTGCATCGATGATATTGTATCGCAATACGATATGTTTTCCGGAGAGCGCGCATGACGAATGAGTCATCAAACCGGAGCCACGCCATGCTGGCCGAGTTTCGCCATCTGCTACGCGGCTTCCTCGAATTCAGCGGCACGGCCGCACGCGCCGCGAAGCTCACGCCGCAACAGCATCAGGCGTTGCTTGCGGTCACCGGCTGGCGGGGCCGCCGCGCCATGCGGGTCGGCGACCTGGCGGATCGGCTGCTGCTGCGGCAGCACAGCGCGACGGAACTGGTGAAACGCCTTGCCGCGCGCGGCCTGCTCGCGGGGCGCCGCGACCCGGAGGACCGGCGCCGCGTGCTGCTGCGGGTGACCGCCGCGGGCGAACGGCGGCTGGCCAGGTTGTCGGCCGTGCACCTCGAGGAGCTGAACCGCATCGAGCCGGCGCTCAGCGGAATGCTGGCGCTGCTGAGAGGCGGTCGCAAAACGGCAACATCACTTGTGGCGCGGACCCCGAAGGTGCCGCGCGCGCCGGCGCGGCGGGGTGCCAGGCGCCGGGGTTGAAGGCGTCGCGGGCGTGGGCGCCGGGACCTCCGTGTCGAAGCCAATGCCGTGCTCGTGAAGCATGCACGGCGATGATGCGTATTCGCGCTGGCGCTGTCCGTGCGCCTTCGCTCCCCGACCGCGCCGGCCGCTCATGGGCGATGCTCCGCGCTTACTTGGCGAGCAGCTTCTCGAACTCCGGCACGATCTGGAACAGATCGCCGACCAGACCCACGTCGGCCACCTCGAAGATCGGCGCCTCGGCGTCCTTGTTGATCGCTACGATGGTGCGCGCATCCTTGATGCCCGTGAGGTGCTGGATCGCTCCCGAGATGCCGATGGCGATGTACATCTCGGGGGAGATGATCTTGCCCGTCTGGCCAACCTGCATCTCGTTGGCGGCGTAGCCCGCGTCGACCGCGGCGCGCGAGGCGCCGACCGCCGCGCCGAGCTTCTCGGCGAGAGTGAACAGCAGCTTGAAATTGTCGGCGCTGCCGAGGGCACGGCCGCCGGAAACGACGCGCGCGGCGGTCTGCAGATCGGGACGATCGGTGGACCCGCTCCTCGCGCCGACATAACGCGTATGCGTGGGGAGGGTGACGGACAGGCTCTTCGACTCGACCGTGGCGCCGCCGCCGGCGGGCGCCGCCTCGAAGGAGGCGACGCGCACCGTGGCGATCAGCTTGCGGGCCGGATCGGCCTCGACGGTGACGATGGCGTTGCCCGCGTAGGTCGGCCGCTTGAAGCGGTGCGAACCCTCGACGGTCATCAGGTCGCTGACCTGCGGCACGCCGAGGAGCGCCGCGACGCGGGGCATGAGGTCCTTGCCGAAGCTCGTCGAAGGACCGAATACGTGGGTGTGATCCGCCGCGAGCGCGACGATCTGCGGCGCGAAGGCCGCCGCAAGGGGATGAGCATTCTCCGGGCGATCGACCCGCACCACGGATTTGACGTGCGCGAGCGCCGCCGCTTGCGCGGCCACGGCCGCGGTGTCGGCGCCGAGCACCGCGATGGTGATTTCGCCGCCGCTGATGGCGTGGGCGCAGGTCACGCACTTCGCCGTGGCGGGATTCAGATTTTTGCCGTCGTGCTCTGCGACGATCAGTATCTTGTGCATCAGATCAAACCCTTCTTCTTGAGAACGTCAACGAGCTCGCCCACGTCCTTGACCATCACGCCCTTCTGGCGCTGCGAGGGAGGCTCGGTCTTCACCGCCTTGAGCAGTGCCGCGGGGCTGACGCCGAGCGCATCCATCGAGGTCACGTCGAGGGGCTTCTTCTTGGCCTTCATGATGTCCGGCAGCTTGACGTAGCGCGGCTCGTTCAAGCGCAGGTCGACGGTGATCACGGCCGGAAGGTCGATCTCGATGGTCTCGAGGCCGGTATCCACCTCGCGGGTGACGCGCGCCTTGCCGCCGTCGAGCTCCACCTTGGACGCGTAGGTCGCTTGCGGCCGCTCCCACAACGCAGCCAGCATCTGGCCGGTCTGGTTGGCGTCGTCGTCGATGGCCTGCTTCCCCAGGAACACGAGATCGGGATTCTCCTGCTTCGCGACCGCGAGGAAGGTCTTCGCGGCCGTCAGCGGCTCGATCGGCTGGTCGGTCTGGACCAGGATGGCCCGGTCGGCGCCCATGGCAAGGGCGGTGCGCAGCTGCTGCTGCGTGTCGGCGACACCGATGCTGACCGCGACCACCTCGGCGTTGGTGCCGCGCTCCTTGATGCGCAGTGCTTCCTCGAGCGCGATCTCATCGAACGGGTTGACGCTCATCTTGACGCCGTCGAGCATCACGCCGCTGCCGTCGGGCTTCACCCGGATTCGCACGTTGTAGTCGACGACGCGCTTGATGCACACCATGATCTTCTGCATTGACTCTCCTTAAACCGCCGTTGTGGACGCGCCTTGGGAGCGCGCCTCGGCCCGTGACTCGAAAAACTCGTTGCTGATCCGGGCCGCGCAATGCCGCAGCCTCGGCACGAAACGCTCGATGCCGCTTTTCTGCGGGACCGCGGATGCCGCGAAACGCACGGTCAGGCTGGCGAGGACGCGGTCCTCGAGCAGCACCGGCACGCTCACGTTGACCTCTTCGAGGAGGCGGCGCGAGCGTACCACCACGGCGTAGCCCGCCGCCGCGATTTCCGCCAGCAGCCGCTCGAGCTCGGGGCGCGCACGCGCCAATCTGTCGTCGTCCGTGCCGGAGCGCGCCAGCACCCCGATCAGCGTGTCCCGCTGCGCACGCGGGCAGTGCGCGAGATACGCGCGTCCGCCGGCGCTCGACAGCACCGGCACGCGGATGCCGGCCGAGTAGCGCTCGATCGCGAGCGGGCTCGCGTGATCGGTGGACTCGCGCACCAGCATGCCGGTGCCCGACAGCGTCGCAATCGACACCGGCCAGACGATCTCCCGGCACAGCTCGTTGATGAACGGCCGCGCAATCTGGGTCACCCAGGCCTCGTCGTCGAACCCGTCGCTCAGCCCGCGGACCAGGATGGTCAGGCGGTAGCGGTCGTCCGCATCGTCACGATAGACGAAGCCGGCGTTGCACAGGGTCTCCAGAATCCGGTAGACGGTGGTGCGCGGCAGGCGGATTTCGTGCGCCACCTCGGACACCGTCGCGCCGTCGCGCAGGTTCAGCACGGTCAGCGCGTCGAGTCCGCGCACCAGCGCGCGAATGGGCCGTGTTGATTCCATGAATCCTCGTGCAATGGGGTCGGCGGAGGCTGGATTTTGGGTGCCAGGTCGCGGTATGTCTGGATCTTCGGGCCGGCTAGTCTAAGGATCGCCGCGTGGGTTGTCCACTTGCGTGCCGGGGCGTTTTGTTCCGGGCCTTGGCGCGGGATAAACTGGTTTCGATGCTTCGCTACTTCCTGATTCGGCTGGCCGGGGCAATACCCACCCTGTTCGCCGTCGTCACCATCGCATTCTTTCTCGTCCATGCGGCGCCCGGCGGTCCTTTCGACCAGGAGCAGACGCTGACTCCGGAGATCCAGGCGAACCTGCAGCGAGCCTACGGGCTCGATCAGCCGATCTGGACGCAGTACACGCGCTACGTGGCCGGTCTGGCCCGCGGCAATTTCGGACCCTCGTTCAAGTACAAGGACTTTTCCGTCACGGAGCTGATCGCCGACGGATTTCCGGTGACGCTCGAGCTCGGCACCCTTGCGATGGCCCTCGCGCTCGCGATGGGAGTGCCGCTCGGGACGTGGGCCGCGTTGCGGCGCGATTCCGTGGGCGACCATGCGACCATGGCCTTGTCGGTGGCTGGGATCGCCGTTCCGTCGTTCGTGCTCCTGCCGTTCCTCGGCCTGGTGTTCGGGATCCGTCTGCACTGGCTGCCGGTCGCGGGTTGGGAGCCGCTCTCGGTGGCTCACCTGCTGCTCCCGGTGGTCGCGCTGACGCTGCCGCCGCTCGGCGTGATCACGCGCCTGACCCGCGCCAACATGCTCGAGGTGTTGCGCAGTCCGTACATACGCACCGCCCGCGCCAAGGGCTTGTCATTGCGCGCGATCCTGCTGCGTCACGCGCTGCGGCCGGCGCTCCTGCCGGTCGCGAGCTATCTTGCGCCGGCCGCAGCGTCGATCATGACCGGGTCGCTGGTGGTGGAGTCCATCGCGGGGCTGCCTGGAATCGGCCGCTACATGGTGCAGGGCGCGCTCAACCGGGATTACACGCTGGTCCTCGGCATGGTGGTGATCTATTCGACCCTGCTCATCGTCCTCGGGCTCCTGGTCGATCTGCTCTATGCGTGGCTCGATCCGCGCGTCCGGCTCCACGCATGAGCGTGCTCGCGGCCGAAGCGTGGCGGCGTCTGCGGACGGGCAAGGCGATGGGCGCCCTCTGGGTCACGGCTCTGATCCTCGCGTTCACGCTCCTGGGCCCGCTCCTCAATCCGAACGGCATCGAGGCGATCGACTGGTCGCACGTCGCATCGAGCCCGTCGCTCACGGGTGCACACTGGTTCGGGACCGACCGGCTGGGCCGCGACCTGTTCGCGCGCACGCTCGAGGGAACCCGCGTGTCGCTCGCGGTGGGGCTCCTCGCGAGCGCCGTGAGCCTGGTGTTCGGCATCGGCTATGGAGCGGTGGCCGGCTACGCGGGCGGCAGGACCGACCACCTGATGATGCGCATCATCGAGACCTTGAGCGGGCTGCCCCTGATCTTCTTCGTCATATTCATGACCGTCCTGTTCGGGCGCAACGAATACGTCCTGTTCGGCTCGATCGGCGCGGTGGGCTGGCTGACCATGGCGCGCATCGTGCGCGGACAGACGATGAGCGTGCGCCGGCGCGAGTTCATCGAGGCCGCGGTGGTCGGCGGCGCGCGCAGCGGCCGCATCATCTGGCGGCACATCGTGCCGAACGTGATCGGCCCGGTGATCGCCTACGCAACCCTCACCGTGCCGCAGATCATCATGCTGGAGAGCTTTCTGAGCTTCCTGGGGCTCGGCATTCAGGAGCCGCACGCGAGCCTCGGCACCTTGATCGCCGAAGGCGCGGGCGAGATGGAAGCCGCACCGTGGATGCTGCTCATCCCCGGCGCGTTCCTCGCGGCGCTGCTGGTCGCGCTCAACGTCCTCGGCGATGCGCTGCGCGATGCGCTGGATACCGGCGATGCCTGAGCATCGCGCGATTCCCGAAAGCGCCGAGATCACTCGGAGCGCGGCGGTGCCCGGAAGCGCGGCCACCCTGGCGATCGACGACCTGCGCGTTGCTTTCCTGCCGCGCGGCGCGCGCGAGGCGTGCCGGCTCGTCACCGCGGTGCGCGGCGTCTCGCTGCGCGTGGATCCACGCGAGTGCCTGGGGCTCGTCGGCGAATCGGGCTCCGGGAAGACGCAGATCTTCCTCGCGGCGCTCGGCCTTCTGCCGCCGAATTCCGCGGCGACCGGGCGCGTGCGTTTCCAGGGCGAGGATCTCCTCGGGGAGACATCGGGCCGGTTGAATCGCGTGCGCGGCTCGCGCGCGAGCATGATCTTCCAGGACCCGATGACCTCGCTGACGCCGCACCTCAAGGTCGGCGTGCAGATTGCGGAAAGCCTGGTCTGCCACGAAGGTGTCTCGTGGCGCGATGCCGAGCGCGCGGCGCTCGGCATGCTCGAGCGCGTCAGCGTTCCCGAGGCGGCGCGCCGCATGCGCCAATATCCTCACGAGCTGTCGGGCGGGCTGCGGCAGCGGGTCACCATCGGCATGAGCCTGATCTGCAAGCCTGCGCTGCTGATCGCCGACGAGCCGACCACCGCGCTCGACGTGACTTTGCAGGCGCAGATCATCGAGCTGCTGCGCTCGATGCGCACGGAAATCGGCATGTCGCTGGTGCTCATCAGCCATGATCTGGCGGTGGTCGGTCAGCTGGCCGAGCGGATCGCGGTGATGTACGGCGGCCGGATCGTCGAGTGCGGCCCGGCAAGGCAGATCCTGCACGCGCCGCGGCATCCGTATACGGCCGGGCTGCTCGAGTGCACCCCGGATCTGACGAGGCCGGTGATCGGGCGCATGCCGACGCTCGGCGGGCAGCCGCCGTCGGCGGGGACGCAGATCGAGGGCTGTGCCTTCGCGCCCCGCTGTCCGCGCGCGGCCGAGCGCTGCCGCGTCGAGCGGCCGCCGCTCGAGACCGCGGCCGGATGCCCGGAGTCCACCGTCGCATGCCACTTCCCGCTGACGGCATGAGCGGCGGGGCGTGCTCGCGGGGGCTGCGGCCGTGAGCGGGGAGACGCCCGTGCGCGACGCGGGGTGGCTGGACGGGGAGATGCCGCTGCTGCGCGTTGAGGACCTGCGCGTCGATTTCGCGGCGCGTGCCGCGGTGGCCGGCGTGAGCTTCGAGCTCAATGAGGGCGAGACGCTCGGGCTCGTCGGGGAGTCCGGCTCCGGCAAGTCGACGCTGGCGCGGGCGATCCTGCGGCTGGTCGCGAGCCGCGGGCGCGTGTGGTGGCGCGGCGAGGATCTCGCACGGCTCGATGGCCGCGCGCTGCGGCGCGCCCGCCGCGAGCTGCAGATCGTCTTTCAGGACCCGCTCGCGAGCCTCGATCCGCGCATGACCGCGGCCGAGTCGATCGCGGAGCCGCTGCGCCTGCTCGAGTCCGGGCCCGACCCGGCGGCGCACGCGGAGCGCGTCGCGCGCATGCTCGCACGCGTCGGCCTCACGGACGGCGAGACGGCCCGCTACCCGCACCAGTTGAGCGGCGGACAGTGCCAGAGGATCGGCATCGCGCGCGCCATGATCGGCGGTCCGAAGCTGCTCATCTGCGATGAGCCGGTGAGCTCCCTCGACGTCTCGATCCAGGGCCAGATCGTCAATCTGCTGCTCGATCTGCAGCGCGAGTCGGGCACGGCGATGCTGTTCATCAGCCACAACCTCGCCGTGGTGCGGCAGGTCAGCCACCGCATTCTCGTCATGTACGAGGGGCGGATCGTCGAGTCGGGGTCCCGCGAGCAGATCTTCTCGGCGCCGGTCCATCCCTATACGCGCGCGCTGCTTGCCGCGGTACCGTCGATACCCTGATTCGGCTATTCTCGCGGCATGACTTCGCGAAGCTCCATTCGTCCGAGCGACGGTTTGGCCAACGTGCGCTACGAGATCCGCGGCAAGCTCGCCCGCCGCGCGCTGACGCTCGAGCGCATGGGCTACGACATCGTGTCGCTCAACATCGGCAATCCCTTCGCTTTCGGATTCCGCACGCCCGAGACCATGCGTCTCGCGATGATCGAGAACCTGCGCTCGAGCGAGGGCTACGTGCACGAGAAAGGCATCTTTCCGGCGCGCGAAGCGGTCGTGATGCAGCAGCAGGAGCGCGGCGTGCGCGGCGTCAGCGCCGAGGAGGTGTTCATCGGCAACGGCGTGAGCGAGCTGATCGACCTCACGCTGCGCGCGCTGCTGAATCCGGGCGACGAGGTGCTGGTGCCGAGTCCGGACTATCCGCTGTGGACGGCCGCGGTCAACCTGAATTCCGGGCGGGCGGTGCACTATCCGTGCAGAGCGGCGCGCGGGTTCATTCCGGATGTCGAGGAGATCGCCGCGCTCGCGACCCGGCGCACCCGTGCGATCGTGATCGTCAATCCCAACAACCCCACGGGCGCCGTCTATCCGCGGGAGACCCTGCGCGCGATCGCCGCGCTGGCGGAGAAGCATCGCTGGGTGGTGCTCTCGGACGAGATCTACGATCAGATCCTCTACGATGGCGCGCAGTTCGTCCCCATGGCGACTCTCGTGCACGAGACGCTCTGCTGCACGATGAGCGGGCTGTCGAAGGTCTACCGCGCCTGCGGCTACCGGGTGGGCTGGGCCTCGTTCTCGGGCGACACGGCCGGCGCCGCGGAGTACCTTGCCGGGCTCGAGCTGCTCTCCTCGCTGCGACTCTGCAGCAACGTACCGGGCCAATGGGCGGTGCAGACGGCGCTCGGCGGTCATCAGAGCATCCGTGAGCTGACGGCGCCGGGCGGACGGCTGTACGAGTCGCGCCAGGCGATTCTCGAGGGCGTTGCGCGCAGCAAGTTCCTCAAGCTCGCGCGGCCGATGGGCGCCCTGTACTCGTTTGTCGAGGTCGGCACCGAAGCGCTGCCGGAATTCGACGACCAGACGTTCGCGCTGGAGCTGCTCGAGAGCAAGCATGTCCTCGTCGCGCCGGGCGTGAGCTTCAACGTGCCGTACCGCAACTTCTTGCGCATCACCAATCTTCCGGAGCCGCGAGTGCTCGAATCCGTGTTTTCGCGCATCGAGGAATTGCTGGAGGCGCAGGCGGGGGCTCGGCCGAAGCTGCAGGCGGTGGGGGGCGGCGGCAAGGCGGGGCAACGCTGAGCCGCGAGGGCGCCGTGCGGGGCCTGGCCGAGATCGCGCGCGAATACACCTTGCTTGCGCCGAGCACCGAGCTGGCGGCGGCCCTTTTCGATGCCGTGGAACGCGCTCATCGCGACTCGGGCCTGCGTGTCTGGCCGACACCGAAGGTCCGGGATTTCACGCGCTGGCTGCGCGAGGGCCACGCCGTGCGCAGGCTCGAAGACGCGCGCCTGCCGCGCCTGCTCGGCGCGCCCGACGAGCGGGAGCTGTGGCGCGCGGCGATCGAGTCGAGCGGCATGGGCCCCGACATCCTCGATCCGGGGGGCGCCGTCCGGGCCGCCCGCCGCGCGCGGCGCACGCTCTACGATCACGGGATACCCCGCGCCGCGCTCGCCCGCGAGGCCGCGCTGTCCGAGGAGCTGCGCGCGTTCCTCGAATGGAACCGCGCGTTCGAGCAGCGCTGCCGGCTGCTCGATTGCACCGATGCCGCCGAGCTGCTCGGTGCCCCGCCCGCGGCTCCCGGGCCCGTGGCGTGGATCGATACGCCCGCCTGGCGCCCGGCGGCCCGGCGCTGGCTCGAGCGGCACGGCAGGCGGCTCGACCCGGCGGTGATCGCGCCGGGCACGGCCGGGCGCGCGCATTTCAAAGCGCCGGCCGAGGAGCTCGCGTCGATTGCAGAGTGGGCTGCCGCGGGGCTGCGCAGCGCGGAGCGCTTTCGCGCCTGGATCTGCATCCCCGGGCTCGAGCAGAGGCGGGCAGAGGTGGTCGACGTCTTCGATGCCGCGCTGGCGCCCGGGCGGTTCGAGCTCTCCGCAACGTCCGGCGCCCCGCCGTATGCCGTTGCCGGAGGAGCTCCGCTGTCCGACTTCGCGCCGGTGCGGGCGGCTCTCGAGCTGCTGGACGCGAGTCTCGGGCCGGTCAGCCTGCCGCAGTTCAGCCGTCTGTTGCGTGCGCCGGAGCTGCAGGCCTGCGCTGCGCAGGCGAGCGCATCGGCGCGCCTGGACCTCGAGCTGCGCGCGCGCGGATCGGCGCAGGCGGGGCTCGCCGAATGGCTCGAGCTCGCCGAGCGGCTCGCGGGCGCGCGTGAGCTCGGCGTCGTCGGCGCGCTGACGCGCCTCGGCACCGCGCTGCGCACGCTCGAAGCGCTCCACGGCAGCCGTCCGGTGAGCCGATGGATTCCCGCGTGGGTCGCGGCGCTCGATGCCGCGTCCTGGGGGTTCCGCGAGCGCTGGTCGAGCGTCGAGTACCAGGCGGCGGAGCGCTTTCGCGAGCTGCTCGCAGAGCTCGCGGCCGCGGATGCGATCTTCGGACTGCAATCGCGGCGCGCCGCGCAGGGCATCCTGCGCCGTGCCGCTGCGGAGACCGTCTTTCAGGAGCAGACCGGCGTGCCGCAGATCGCGGTCAGCGGCCAGCTCATGGACCCTTTCCTGCCCTACGACGGCCTGTGGATCGCCGGCTGCACGGAGGAGCGTTGGCCGCCGCGAACCGATCCGACGCCGCTGCTGCCGGTCCGCCTGCAGCGCGAGTTCGGCGTCGTCGCGGCCTCCGCCGACTCGCAGCTGCGCTTCGCCGCGGATCTGCAGGCGCGCTGGATCGTGCGCGCGCGCGCATGCGTCTTCAGCTGCGCCGATCCGGGCGACGGCCGGTCGGCGACGGCGAGCCCGCTCGCGCCGCCCGCCGCGGCTGAGATCACGGCCGCGGCGCCCGAGCCGCACTGGCGGGCGCTGCGCGCGAGCGCGACCCCGCTGGAGCGCATCGCCGACGAGCTCGCTCCGCCGTTCGGACCCGAAGAGCGCACGCGCGGCGTGGCGACGCTGCAGGCGCAGTCGCGCTGCGCGTTCCGGGGCTTCGCCGAAGGCCGCTTGAGGTGCGAGCGGCTCGAGCGCCCGGTGCCGGGGTTCGATGAGCGGGAGCGCGGCGAGATGGTCCACCATGCGCTCGAGCACCTCTGGACGGTGCTCGGCGATTCGGACCGCTTGCATGCGCTCGCGGCCGAGGAGCAGGCCGCGTCGATCGCGCAGTCCGTCGCGCGCGCGGTCGCCCGCCAGGTGCGCAAGCGCGATCCCGGACCGCGCTGGCGCGAGCGCGAGCGCGAGCGCCTCGAGCGGCTGCTCGCAAGATGGCTCGACCTCGAGCGCCAGCGCCTGCCGTTCACGGTGGAGCGCATCGAGCACGAGGAGCGGGTGCTGCGCTTCGCGGGTCTCGACTTCGCCGTGCGCCTCGACCGCATGGACCGGCTCGCGGACGGCGCGCGGATCCTGCTCGACTACAAGACGGGGAGCGCGGCGGCGGACTGGCGCGGCGACCGGCCGGACAATCCGCAGCTCCCCGTGTACGCGCTGCTGCATCCCTCCAACCTGGTCGCGGTGGCGTATGCGAAGGTCAATGCGGCCGACCTCGACTTCATCGCCGAGACCGAGCGCGAGGCGGTGTTCCGTCCGTCCGGCAGAAGATCGAAGCTCGAGGGGCAGACGGATTTCCCGGCGCTGATCGGCCTCTGGGAGCAACGCGTGGAAGCGCTGGCGCGCGCATTCGCCGCGGGGCACGCCGAGGTTGCGCCCACGCTGTCCGCCTGCAAGACCTGCCGGCTGCAGGGTCTTTGCCGGGTGCCCGCGGCGCTCGGGGAAGGGACGAGCGATGACTGACGCCTCGGGAGCCGCCTCCGATCAGAGCGCGCGGCGCAGCGCCGTCGAGTCCTCCGGATCGGTGCTGGTGCAGGCCCCCGCGGGCTCGGGCAAGACCACGCTCCTGACGCAGCGCTACCTGCGCCTGCTCGGCCGCGTGGACGCACCGGAGCGCATCCTGGCCCTGACCTTCACCCGGCGCGCCGCGCAGGAGATGCGCGAGCGTGTGATCGGTGCGCTGGCGGCG
This sequence comes from Steroidobacteraceae bacterium, assembly GCA_036272295.1. Lineage (GTDB taxonomy): Bacteria > Pseudomonadota > Gammaproteobacteria > Steroidobacterales > Steroidobacteraceae > Bog-1198. Next base: position 3,933 of record DATAYZ010000123.1, on the reverse strand, counting down.
GCACGCTCGCCCGCGCCTCCGGCCGGCCTCAATCACGAGACCTGGCGGCTCGCGGTCGGTGCGCTCGAGCACCTGGATGGCGCCGGCGTGGACATCGAGCGCCATCCCTCCCGCCTGCGCATCGAGACCATCGACGCCTTCAATGCCTGGTTGGCCGGCCAGCTGCCGATTGCCGCGGGGGCCGCATCGGGCTTCAAGGTGCTCCCCGATGCCGGGCCCTGCTACGAGGAGGCCGCGGAGAGAGCGCTCGCGCACGACGAGGCGGACCGATTCGGCGCGGCGGTACACCGCGTCCTGGAGCTCGACGATCAGCGCTGGCGCAAGCTCAAGCACGTGATCGCGCAGATGCTCGGGAGCCGCGACCGCTGGCTGCCGCTGCTCGGCGGCCGCCTGAGCCTGGCGGGCGAGCTCGATGCGCCGCAGCTCGCCGCAATTCGCCGTCACCTCGACGAGGATCTCGCGCTGCTGGTGTCGCGCGTGCTCCTGCGCGCGCACGAGCGGCTGGGCGGCGAGCGGATTGCCGTGCTTTCCCGCCTGATGCAATGCGCGGCACTGCGCGCGGCCGACGCGCGGCCGCAGCTCGCGGCGTGGACGTTGAACGGCTCGCCGCTCGAGGCGAAGCTGCCGGACCTGGATCGATGGCGCGGCCTCGCCGCATTGCTGCTGACGGCCGACGGCAAGCTGCGGCGGGCGGTGACGACCCGGGAGGGGTTTCCCTCCAGCTGCGCGGAGAAGGAGCCGATGATGGACCTGCTGCGCGAGCTCGATCGCGACCCGGAGGTTTGCAGGCTCCTCGTCGAGATCCGTACGCTTCCCGAGCCGGGCTACAGCGATGAGCAGTGGGCCCGGGCGCGGGATCTCGCGGAGGTGCTGGTGCTGGCGGCCGCGGAGCTCGATCAGGTGTTCCGGAGCCAAGGGGGCGCCGACTTCGCCGCCGTCTCGATGGCGGCGCTGCGCGCGCTCGGCAGGGTCGATGCGCCGAGCGATCTGGCCCTCGAGCTCGATTACCGGCTGCAGCACATCCTGGTCGATGAGTTTCAGGACACCTCGGGGGCCCAGCTCGACCTGGTGCGGCTGCTCACCGCCGGTTGGCAGCGCGATGACGGCAGGAGCCTCTTTTGCGTGGGCGACCCCATGCAGTCGATCTACGGCTTCCGGCAGGCCGAGGTCCGTGCTTTTCTCGAGCTGGCCGAGGACGGCATCGGCGACATCGAGCTGGGAGTGCTGCGCCTCACCGACAACTTTCGCTCCGCGAAAGCCGTGGTCGACTGGGTCAACGCGTGCTTCGCGCGGATACTGCCCCGCTCGGACGACCGCCATCGCGGCGCCATTGCGTTTCGCCCGAGCGTCGCGGCGCTCGGCGCCGGGGCCGACGCCGAGCGCGGGGTGCAGCTGCACGGCTACGCCAGCCGCGCCGAGGAGTCCGCCGGCCTCGCCGGCCTGATCGCGGAGCTTGCCGCGCGCCATCCCGGCTGGCGCATCGCGGTGCTGGTGCGCGCACGGACTCATGCGCGCGAGATTGCCGCCGCGCTGCGCGCCCGCGCCGTGGCCTTTCGCGCCGTGGAGATCGAGCCGCTCAAGGATCGGGCGGCGGTGCGGGACGTGATCACGCTCCTGTCCGCGCTGCTTCATCTCGCGGATCGTACGGCGTGGCTCGCGCTCCTGCGTGCGCCGTGGTGCGGGCTCCTGCTCGAGGATCTGCTGCGCCTGGCGCGCGCCGCGCCGATCGTCTGGGATGCGCTCGGCAGCGAGCCGGTCCTCGCCACGCTGAGCGAGGAGGGTCGCACGCGCTGCCGCCGCCTGCGCGCGACCTTGGAGGCGGCGTTCAGGGTCCGCAACGAGACGTCGATTGCCCGCTGGGTGGAGCGCACCTGGCTCGGACTCGGAGGCCCGAGCGTGGCGGGCTCGGCCGAGGAGCTTGCACTCGCGCGCGCCGCGTTTGCGCGCCTCGCGGAGCTCGAGCGCGGCGGCTTGCCGGATGCCGCGGACCTGCCGGGCGCCTTTGCGGACCTGCACGCGGATCATGGCGCCGGCGGTGCCGTCGAGATCATGACCATCCATAAGGCCAAGGGCCTGGAGTTCGACATGGTGGTGCTCCCCTCGCTCGATCGCACGGTGCGCGGCGCCCGCGACCGTCTGCTCGAGACGCACGGGTTCGCGCGCACCGGTCGGGACGGCCTCGCGATCGCGGCGCGCCCGGCGATCGGCGCCGACAAGGACCGGCTGTTCGAGTTCCTGCGGCATCAGATTCGCGACGCCACGCGGCTCGAGGCGCAGCGGCTCCTGTACGTCGCCTGCACGCGGGCCAAGTCGCTGCTCACGTTGAGCGCGGTGGTCGGACGGATCGAGGACCCCGACGCCGAGGTCGACGAGGATGCGCCGCCACGCCGATGGGCGCCCTACGCAGGGAGCCTGTTGTCGGTGCTGTGGCCGGCGGTCGGCGGCGAGTGGCCGCTGCTCGCGCCGGGCGCGGAGCAGGCGCCGCCGGCGGCCGCGCCGCGTGGCGGCCCCACCTGGCGTGTCCCCGCGGACTGGAGCGCGCCGCGGCTCGAGAGCACGCCCGGCGGGCGCCTCCCCGCGCCCATCGTGCGTGAGGACATGCCGGTCTTCGACTGGGCGACCGAGACCGCGCGACGGGTCGGAATCCTCGTGCACGCGGAGCTGCATCGTTGGGACGCCGAGGCGATCGACGTCGCGGCGATCCGGGCGCGCGAGCCGCATTTTCGCCGCTGGCTGGCCTCGCACGGTGTGCCGGACGAGCACATCGCCGCCGCCGCGGCACGCGTCGTAACGGCGCTGTCGGCGGTGCACCAGGACGCGCGCGGTCAATGGATCCTCCGCCGCTTCCGGGACGAGGCGCGCGAGCACGCGCTGTCCGGCTATTCGGCGGGCGGCGAGGTCGCCCGCGTGGTCTTCGATCGGACGTTCATCGACGAGCAGGGCACGCGCTGGATCATCGATTACAAGACCAGCCAGCATACCGGCAGCGGCGTGGAGGAATTCCTGGATCGCGAGGTCGAGCGCTACCGCCCGCAGCTCGCGCGCTACGCAGGCCTGGCGCGGGAGCTCGGCCCCGAGCCCATCCGGGTGGGCCTGTACTTTCCGCTGATGCGCGCCTGGCGCGAGTGGGTCCCGTAGCCCGCAGCTGTATATACGAACAGCCCGGCCGCGACCCCCAGAAAAGACGAGATCCGCCGCCCTCAGAAGCGAAATTCGAGATCCGCGGGAATGCGGCCGGAAGCGTCCCGGGGCCTCATCTGCGCCAGCCCGTCGAGCTGGCCGTGCAGCTCGGGCGGAGCGCCGGGACGCTCCCGCAGGGTGCCGGAGAGGAGGCCGCGACGATCGGCCGGGGAGTAGCGGATCTGGGCTCGAACCTCGAGCGGACCGCCGGTGTCCGCGAGGCTCGCCGTGACGTTGCCCTGGGCGTCCACCGCGTCCGGGGCGAACGTCAGGTCGTAGCCGCCGAGATCGGCGCCCCCGGCGACCTGGGGCGAGGCGACACCCGCGACCTTCACGTCGCCGACCAGGGATGAGAAGCGGGTGTAGCTCGATTTGACCTCGCGGAAGGCCACCTGGATATTGCCGCGCCATCCCGGGGCGAGACCGAAATCGCGCAGATCATCGAGCGACCCGGCGCCATGCAGGTCCCGGGCGGCGAAACCCTGGCGATCGGCCGTCACCGCGGCGTCGAGCACGAAACCCACCTTGACCCAGTGCACGTCGGCGGCGAGCCGAAGGTCGAGGAGCGCCCCGGGGTGCAGGTGCCATTCGATGGCGCCGTAGTCCCGCCCCTCGACCTGCAGCTTGCCGGCGGAGCCATGCCATACGCTCCCGGAAAGGTCCGTCGCCGAGACCTCGGGCGGCAGCAAGCGGGTCACCAGCGAGGCGGGCAGCGCGGCAATGATCACCACGAGGACCGTCGCAACGGCGAGG
>DATAYZ010000122.1:0-30312 GCA_036272295.1 Steroidobacteraceae bacterium | reverse complement strand
CTCATCAGGCGGCCCCAAGGTGGACGTCGGAACATGTAGCGGGTAGCAGTGCCCGCGTAGCTCTTACCCAGACGGGGCGGTACGCCCGAGCGTTCTCGGTCGAAGGGAACCGGGGCCTGCTCCCTGCCACACTCCTAGCGGAGTGCGTCCATTTCTGCCTGCATCTGGCTCATGTAGTCGTTCGACCATCGCGCGACCGGCCGGATGCCCCGCCGCGGGGTCGGGTCGAGCGCGGCGGTCGGTGCCGGCACCGACGTCAGCGCCGGCTTCGCGGGCGGGGTCTGGCTCGAGGAAGTCCTGCGCGCTTCGGGCCGGGGACGATTCTTGAGGCTGAGGATCGGACGGGATCCGCTCAACGAGGGAAGTTGTTCGCTCATGGTGAAAAATCCGGAGGATGTACAGTTGGCCGCTGTCGCGGAGATGTCGTGGTGGCGTTTCGGTGATGCTGTCCGATGCGGAGCATAGCGGCGGCAAGGACCGCCCCCCAAGGGGTCGAGCGGCGCCTCCTCGCGTAGGAGATTCACGGACAACGGTCCGCGGCCGCGGCCTCGAAGCGCATCTGCCGTCACTCGAAGCGCTGGCGCAGCACCAGCTCCTCGTGGTCGAGCTCGATCTGCAGCCGGCGCATGACCGTATCGCTGATCTCATCCCGGTCGCGCAGGGTGATGACGGCCTCGCGCTGAGCCGCGATGACCTCGAGGCGCATCGCCAGATCCTCGGGCGGCCTGCGGGGCGGATTGCGCAGCCGTTTCAGCTCACGCGCGGCGGCGGCCCGGAGCTCGGGCGCCGATACCGGTTCCTTCCCTGTTCTGGCGATATACCGCTCGATGGCCTCCGACGCCGCGGCAATGCTCGCGCGGCGGGCCTTGTGCTCCTCGCGCTCCTCCTCGTTGTCGCCGACCACGCCGAGCAGGCGGATCACGGGGGCGAGCGTCAGTCCCTGCACGACCAATGTCACGAGGATGACCACGAACGTGATGAAAATGACCGCGTTTCGCCCGGCGAGCGGCGCACCGCCCGCGACCGTGAACGGCAGCGCGAGCGCGATCACCAACGAGTCGCCGCCGCGGATGCCGGCCCAGCCTCCGAACAGGATGTTGCGCACGGGCGGATAGGACGGCTTGGTGTCGCCGAAGCGCGCCTCGATCAGCCGCGGAACGTAGGCCCCGGGGAAAATCAGGGTCATCCGGATGCCGATCATCGCGGCAACCACCGCGAGCGCGACCCAGGTCAGGTGCGCGATCTCGGACGGCGCGAGGGCCCTGACCACCTGCGGCAGCTGCAGCCCGACGAAGATGAAGATGAGACCCTCGAGCCAGAAGGTGAGCATCTCCCACATGGCGACCGCCTGCAGCCGCGTCGCCGCGCTGACCACGCGCGGCCCCGCGCGTCCGAGGTAAAGACCCATCGCCACCACGGCGAGCACGCCCGAGCAATGCGCCGCGTCGGCCGGAACATACGCCACGAAAGGACTGAGCAGCGACAATGTGTTCTCGACCACGCCCGAGGGCGGTATGCGCTTGCGCAGCCAGCCCAGGGCGTAGCCGGCGATGAGACCGATGAGGATGCCGCCGGCGCCGGTGAGCACGAGCTCGACGCCGGCCGCGGCGGCCGAGAACCGGCCGCTCACCGCCGCCGCGAGCGCAAGCTGGTAGGCGACCAGCGCGGTCGCATCGTTCATGAGGCTCTCGCCCTCCAGGATGACCAGCGTCGTGCGCGGCAGGCTCAGTTGGCGCGTGCTCGCGGTGACGGCCACGGCGTCGGGCGGAGAGACGATCGCGCCGAGCACGAAGCACACGGCCAGCGGCAGTTGCGGCAGCAGTGCATGCGCGGCATATGCGACGATGAACGTGGTGGCCACGACCATCACCACGGCAAGCAAGGTGATCGAGCGCAGATTGCGCACGAGGTCTCGAAGCGACGAGTTGATCGCCGCCCAGAACAGCAGCGGCGGGATGAAGATCAGGAAGATCGCATGGGGATCCAGCGTGACCTGCGGCAGGCCCGGGATCAGCGCGAGGCACAGGCCGCCGATGACGAGCAGCGTCGGCAGCGGAATGTGCGCACGATCGGCGATCAACCGCAGGCCGGCGGTCGCGGCCAGCAGCAGCAGGATCAGCGCGATCGCGGACATCGAGGCAGGGTCCAGCGGCGCGCACCGATTGGGGCCGGCACGCCGCGCACGCTCAAACCTGCGCTCGCGCGCCCTTGCGGATCAGCCATTCGTGCGCTGGATCGTGGCGCGCCGCCCACCTGCGCTCCGGCCCCGCCATCACGTCGAGATGGTAGACATCGTAGCCGTGCGGCGCGCTCACCGGATGATAGCCGCGCGGCACCAGCACCACGTCCCCATCACGCGCGCACAGGGTCTCGTCGATGCTGAGATCGTCGGTATAGACGCGCTGAAACGCGAACCCCTGGCGGGGCTGGATGCGGTAGTAGTACGTCGCCTCCAGAGCGGTCTCGCCGGCACCCGCCGTATCGTGCTTGTGCGGAGGATAGCTGGAGGAATGGCCGCCGGGCGTCAGCACCTCCACGACCAGCAGGCTGTCCGCGGGACGCGTCTCCGGCAGGATGTTGCGCACGTAGCGCAAGTTGCTCCCCTGTCCACGCACCTCCTGCGTCATCTCCTCGGCGTGGATCACGCGCGGGACGCGCGACTTGGAGCTGCCGGGCGCGGTGCACACCGCGACCTCCGCGTCATCGATGGCCGTGACGGAGTAATGCGTATCCGGCGGCACATACACGGCGCCCGGGGCGGCATCCTGGAACACGCTCGAGCGGCCGCCGATCGAGCCGAAATGCTGGCCGGCGGCGGCGATCGAAGCGCTGCCCTGCAGGATCACCAGGCAGGTCTCGCGGCCGGGCTCGCGCTGCGCGATCGCCTTGCGCCGCGCGAGCTTGTGTATCCTGAATCCGACGTGGCGCCATCCCGCGCTCGCCGGCGTCACCTCGAGGACGCAGCCATGGGTGTCGGGTGCACGGGGCCGCATCAGGAGGGAGCTCATCTGCCGAAGTATCTGAGAATGCCCGGTGCGTTTCAATGCCGACAAACCCGGCGTCCGTGCCTCGCGGCCTGCAGTTATTTCAATTTTCGATTCTCGCCGATCACGCCGGCCGCAGCTCCGGTGGCGGCCGCCTTCGCCGCCGCCCACAGATACGAAACCCGCCCGGGCGCGATCCAATACTCCACGCGCTCGATGCCGACGCGCAGCAGCGCGAGGCGCGCATCGCCGGGACCGTCCGGGTAGTAGGCAAGCTGCGTCGGCGTCCAGAGCCGCCGCGCCCGCTCCTCATCGCGCAGCATGCGGGCGGTGCCGGCGACGGCGACGAATGCGCCGCTTCCCGGATCCGCGTAGCCGACGCTCACCCGCGCGTCCGCGCGCACTTCGTCCACCTTGGGCGAGCTCCAGTCGGTGAAGAACCAGAGCGCCTCGATCCCCTCCACCTCCAGCGTTTGCACCGGACGCGCGTGGAATTCTCCGCCATGGTCGAGCGTGGTGAGCATGCCGATGCGGATACGCCGGACGATCTCGACCACCTTGGCCGCATCGCCGGGTTGCGACGCCGGGGCGCCCTCGGTCACGACCGCGCGGCGAGAGTCGCGGAATTCGCCGGCGCGGCGGACCCGCGCGCCCGGTCGAAGCCGAGGCTCACGATCGCCTCGAGGAACTCGCTCGGGCGCATGTGGATGCCCGGAGTCACGGCCGCCTGCGTGAAGGTCACCGTGGCCATCGACAATCCGGGCAGCGTATTCACCTCGATAAGGATGACTTCATCGCGCGCGACACTGTAGAACGCGTCGATGCGCGCGTAGCCGCCGATGCCGAGGCGGTTCGCAAATTGCGCGATGCGCGCGCGGATCGAGTCGATGCGCCCGGCGGGAATGCTCGGAGGCGGCGTCAGATTCCTGCCGATGCCCTTGCAGAACTTCTCCTCGACGGTGAGACCCGCGAAATCCGAAGGGGTCTCCGAGGGGATCAGCGCGACCATGCGCTCCTCGAGGCCGAATACCGCGACCGTGATCTCGATGCAGTCGCGCCGGCCGTAGCGGGCCGGGATGTTCTCCTCCACCAGGAGCTCGCTCTGCGCCTCCGACGGCATGCGCAGCGCGAACTCGCCCTCCGACGACCGTGCCGACTCCCAGAGCTCCGCGCGCGGGATCAGGTCCGTGCCTGCCAGAATCGCGAGCACGAAGATCGGCACCTCGCGGAACGGCGCGACCGACACCAGCACCCCGCTCGAGCAGCCGTCCGCGATCGGCTTCAACACCACGCCCGCATCGGAGCCGACCGCGGCGGCGAGCTTTGCCGCCACCGCGCTCACGCCGGCCGAGAAGGCGCCGAATGCGGGGTCGCGGCGTACGGCCGCATAATCCTGCCGGCGCACCGCCGCGATCAACCGTTGCCGCTCTTCGTCCCCGACGCCCGCCCGCCGCAGCGAGTCGATCAGATCCTTCACCCGGAGCGTGGATTGGGTCGGCGCGCGAAATCCCGGAATGCGCATCGATGCGAGCGCCGACGCGGTCTCGTGTTTGTCCATGCACAGCTTGGACGCGCGCGGACCGGAGCCGTTGTACGGCATCGAGAGGGCGTCGAGCTGCGATTGCAGGGTCCCGTCTTCCCCGAAGCCGCCGTGCAGCGCGATGAACACGAAATCGGCCAGACCCTTGAGCTGGCCCACATCGACCGCCCGCGGCAGGAAGTTCTCGGTATCAACGCAGCGCCGCAGCCAGGCGGAGAAGCCGGCGGTCTTGCGCTGCCAGAGGCCCGCTGCACGCAAATAGCCCTCGGGCCGCTCGATGAGGTGCTCGATCTCCTCGACCGTGTGCTGCAGGGAGATGAAAGCCGGGACGATGTGGAACCGGCCATCCTGTCCCGCGAATACGCGGATCACCGAATTCGCGCCCGACACCGACAGCTTGTGGATCACGTTGAGCCAGCTCATGCGCGAAACATGCCGCTCCGACGAGCTTCCGCCGCCCAGCACCGCGATGCGGCGCCGGCGCGCGGCCTTGTCGCGCAGCTCGGGCAGACGCTTGCTCTCGCGATTCAGGCACCGCTCGATCAGCAGCAACGACATGGCCTTCTGGCTCAAGCCCGCGATCGCCGACTGCTGAAACAGGAAGCCGTCGACCCCATACCCCGGGACGCCGTTGACCTCGGTCCACACGATGTCCTTGCCGTCGCGCACGAAGCCGTCGAAGCGGCCCCAATCGCGCAGGCCCATTTCGGTGAACATGCGCTCGGCCTGCGACCGGATCGCGTCGATCGCGCCGCGGTCCACGCTCATGGGCGTCGTGTGCGTCGCGCCGCTGCCGGGCATGTACTTCTGCAGGCGGGAATACAGCGGCGATGCGTTCTCGATGCCGGTCGGGGCCTTCGGAATCACCTCCGTGGGCTCGAACACGATGATCGTGCCGTCGACGTCCTGGATGGCGACCACCGAGAACTCCGTGCCCGAGATGAGCTCCTCGACGACCACGTCCGGGCAGTAGGCCGAAGCACGCCGCAATGCTGCGTCGAGATGCGCGCGGGGAACGATCGAGACCCCGTCCGATGAGCCGCCCCGGTCGGGCTTGACCACGATGGGAAGGTCGCGCGGTCCGCAGAGCGCCGACACGTCCGGGGAGACATCCGGATCCCGGGCGCTCACCAAGAGCTGCCGCGGCACGAGATAGCCGTGGTCGGCCATCCAGCGGATGGTCCGGTGCTTCGAGAAGCTGAGCGCCAGCGCCTCGGGGCCCGAGCCGAGGTAGGCATTGCGGCCGCTGCGCTCGAGGATGGCCGCAAACCCTCCATCCTCGCCGAACTCGCCATGAACGAACGAGCAGACCGCGTCGGCATCGACGATGCAGGCCTCGATCGAGTCCATGCGCGTGAGCACGCGCCCGCCGAGATCGCCGCCCGCGTCGGCCGGCGGCCAGAAGTCCCCGATGGTATTGGAATACAGCCAGTCCGAGCTCAACCGGTACGGGACCAGATCCTCGCTCAGGAAGTAGACGCGCAGCGCCTGGTCGTCCAAATACGCGCGAACGGCGTCGTAGAACGTCCGGCAGCTGTCGAGAGAGATGTCCTTCTCCGTGGACGGGCCGCCAAAGAAAACCGCGATGCGGGGGAACATTCGATACTCCACGAAGAAGAAAAGCGATGAGCTTGTCGCGCAAGCACATTTTGTATGCCGGATGGGGGAAAGACAAATGCCGGGAACGAGAACCAGTGCCTAGTCTAGGACCCGAGCCGCCGCGGGAGCGCCTGGACGGTCTTCGATCCGCCGCTCGGAGCGCGGTCGGCGAAGCGTTTGCCTGCGTCAGGCTCGCATGCACGTCGTCTGAAGACGGCGCCCGTGAACTGCAGCGGCATGAAGATCGAGCGAAGTAGGGGCAATCGCGCGTCAGCGGTGAACATCACGCGGCGCCGTCGAGCTCCCGCTCCAACGCCCCGATGGCGCCCGCGCCCAAGGGCACGCCGCCGAGCTTGGCCGCATGCAGCGCGGCGCCCGCCTCCGGCGGCAGGCGCGGCGGCACGAGGCGATAGGGCCGCGTGCGACCGGCCAACGCAGCCTCGAGCGGCTCGCGCATCAGCTCGCGCAATTCGAACATGCCGCCGGTGCACGATACGGGCAGGACGCGCTGCCCCGGCACCGCAAGCGCGAGCCGCACCGCGTCCACCAGCTCCGCCAGCTCCTCCGCCGCCCGGCCGAACAGCGCCCGCGCCTCGTCGTCGCCGGCACGCGCCGCCTCCGCCACCAGCCTCGACAGCTGCGCAACCTGGCTGCGCTGCGCGGCGGTCTTGCCATAGATGGCGGCACAAATATCGAGATCACAGTCGAGCGCGAAATGGCCGCGCATCAGCGCGTGGAGCGGACCACGCGCAGTGCGCCCGTCGCTCATGCGCGAGAACACCCGCAGGCCCTCGCGCGCCACCCAGTGAGCCGAGCCCTCGTCGCTGAACAGCTCCCCCCACCCTCCGGCGCGGGCGTGCCGGCCCTGGTATTCGCCGTAGGCGATCGACCCCGTGCCCGCCACCACGTTGATGCCGTCCTCGCCGGCGAGCGCACCGGCCCATCCGCACACCATGTCGTTGCCGCAGCGGTAGCGCCCCGCGCCGAGCGCGGCCGAAGGCGCGGCATCCAGCGTCGCAAGCAGCGCGCGATCCTCGCCGTAGGCCGGGAGCCCGAGGAACGCGAACGCGACATCCTGGGTACGGACGCGACCTTGCTCGAGGACGCTCCCGATGCCGCGCGACAACAGCGCCGTGAGCCCGTCGAGGCCGATCTCGAGGTAGTACGCGGACCCTTCGGTATGCGATGCGAGCACGCCGCCGGCCTCGTCGATGAGCAGGAAGCGCGTCTTGCTCCCGCCCCCGTCGACGCCGAGGTACCGCCTCACCGCGAGCGGGGGAAAGGATGGATCGACACGCCCTGCACCACCCGGTTCACGGTACCCGCCGCATTGGGCTGGTCGGGAGACAAGCCGAGCGAGAGCGAGCGCAACATCGCGAGCGACTGCGCAAACACGACGTAGGGCAGGCAGAGCTCGAGGTCGTTGAGCGCGCCGGGCGCCGCCGGGCGGTCCCCGAGCACCAGCGTATCCCGATGAACCGGAAGGTCTTCCCGGTTCGAGATCGCAACCACGCTTGCCGCGACGGCTTCGCGCCGCAGCTCCTGGAGGAGATCCATCTCATAGCGGCGGGTATAGGCGTCGTTGCTCATGAACATGACCACCAGGGTGCGGTCGTTGAGGATGGTCTTGGGGCCGTGACGAAACCCGAGCGGCGAGTCCGCCGCCGCGACCACGCGCCCATCGGAGAGCTCGAGCATCTTGAGCGCGGACTCGCGGCCGAGCCCCTTGAGCTCGTTGCTGCCGAGATAGACGACGCGCTCGAACTCCGTGCGCACGAGCTCGAGGAGCTTCGGCATCCAACCGTGCAGCACGTGCGCCGCCAGCGCGCTCAACGCGGCGACGCCCCCGTCGTCCGAGCGCGCGACGCCGAACGCCGAGGCCGCGGCGAGCAGCATCCCGGTGAAGCTCGAAGTCATCGCAAAGCTCTGGTCGTTCAACGCCTCGGGGAGCAGCAATGCGTGCGTATCGCGCATGGCGTGCGAGCGGCGGTAAAGCTCGCCTTGCGCGTTGCAGGTCACGATCAGATGCGCGCACTGCGCCAGGCACTCCTCGGCCAGCTGCACCGCGGCGACGCTCTCTGGACTGTTTCCGGAGCGCGCGAAGGAGATCAGGAGCGTCGGCGCGCGCGGCGCGAGCCAGGTGTCGGGGCTCGCCACGATGTCGGTGGTCGCGATCGCCTCGACCCGCACGGCGGAGCGTGCCAGCGCCGGAGCGAGGCACTCGCCGATGAACGCCGACGTGCCGGCGCCCGTCAGCACCACGCGCAGGGCCGGATCGGCGCGCAAGCGCTTCAAGAAGCCGCCCAGCGCCGCGTCGCCCGCGACGAGTCGCGCGACCTCCGGCCATACTTGCGGCTGCTGGGCGATCTCGCGTGCGGTGAAGCGCGCACCGCGGTCCTCGATCTGGGCCGCACTGAGTCCGAGGGTTGCCAAGGGCTCTCTCATTCGGTGGATTCTCGGGATTCTGCCTGCATCGTGGGTCGATCAGAAGCGGTAGGCGGCGCCGAGGACGTAGGTCCGTCCATAGGAGCTGTAACCGACGCCGGTGCCGCTCTCGCTGGCGCCGACGCTCTGGCCTGGGGCCCAGGGTAGCAGAGGGTTGCCGTTGAGGTAGGTACGGGCGATCGAGTTGCTCAGATTCTTGCCCTCCAGGTAGACCTCGAAGCCCTTGTAGAAATGATAGTGCAGGCTTGCGGTGACCCAGTTGAAGGCATCGCTGATCGCCGGCCACCCCGGCACCTCCGTGCACTGCGAGCACTCCTCGGTGAAGCCCGACTGGTGGTCCCAGGTGACATCGGCGCTGATCGGCCCTTTCTCGTACAGCACGCCGACGGAGAACGTCGTGGGCGGCGCGGCATTGATGTCGCCGCTCTTGGTATGCGTGAACTGCATGTGGGTGCCGAAGCCGTTGTCCATGATGTGCTGCCAGGTGAGCTCGACGCCGGTGAACGTGCTGTTGGCGCCGTTGGCCGGAGCCTGCACGGTCCAAAGGAACGGAGTTCCCTTCACCGTACCCGGCGGACCGCCCACGTACTGAAGGGTGCCGAGATCGACGTTGGAAAGCACCCCCTGATAGATGTCATCGCGGATCTTCTTGCCGAACAGCGCGAGCGTGAGCGCGGAATGGGGTGCGTAATACCATTCGGCCGAGATGTCAGCCTGGTTGGCCTTGATCGGCTTCAGTCCGGCGGTGCCGTTGTAGTAGAGCTGCGGAGTGCCGTTGATCGCGTTGTTCGTGGAAGTCGGCGCCAGCTCACTGAGGTTCGGACGCGACATGGTCTCCGCCACCGCGAGGCGCAGCTGCAGGCGGTCCGGCACGGCCCAGACGGCGAAATTCAAGGACGGCAACGCCAGCGTGTAGCTCCCGTCGGCGCCGATCGCCTGCGCGGCGCCGTATTGCACGTTCCAGGTCTGCACGCTGCTCGCGGTGTTCGACGGCGTCCACAGCGAGACGGGAGCCGCGGAGGCCGTCTGGGCGGTGGTGGCGGTGTGCACGACCCGCACGCCCAGGTTGCCGGACCAGATGCTGCCGGCAAAATTCGCCTGTACGTAGCCGGACAGCGTCTTTTCCGTGACGTCATAAGAGTTGTAAGGGTTGACTTGAGGCAGGGTCTGGGCGAAGTCGAAGGTCTGCGAGCAAGGCAGCGAGGTGCAATAGAACGGATTCGGCTTGCCGTTCAGGCTCTTCAGGAAGGCGAGCAGCTGGCCGACGTTGAGCTGGGGGAGCACGATCGGGTACGACCCGCCCGCGCCCTGCATGAAGTTCGGCGGACTCACCATCGACACCACGTTGAATCCTTGGGAGCCGAAGCTGTACGGATTGCACTGCACGGGGCATCCGGCGGTCTGATACAGCGTTCCGTACTGCCCCGAGCCGTTGGTCCAGTCGTTGCTGCTGTCATCACGGGTCTTTTCCCGGTGGGTCCCGCCGACGCCGAAGAGCAGGTGACCGAAGAACCCGAGGTCGGCTTTCCAGTCGCCGTCGAGGTTGAAGCCGGTGATCTGATCGTGCACGGAATAGCCGTTGAGTCCGACGTAGTGCGTCGACCAGTACTTGTTGTTGTTGAGCAGGCCCTTGTTCATCAGCGCGGTATAGGAGCAATAGCCCGCGTTGGTCGAGCTCGCCGTTCCGGCCGGGCAGGCCGACATGCCGATCTGGCTCGGCGGGATGACGACATTGATGTTCGGCAGGCTGTGCGGGACGTCCGCGAAGTTCAAGATGTCCTCGGCGACGGGCGAATCATTCACGAGGCCCGCGGTCACGAAAGTATCCGCGCCGCCTTCCGGCCGGCTGGCCGTCGAGCGGTAGGCGTCGATGGTGAAACCGAGCTTGTCGAGCGGCTTCCAGGTGGCGTTCAACCCGTAGAGATAGGTGTCGACCTTGCGGTTGGTGGTGTTGTTGACCATCTCCGGCTGGAAGTTGTCCACCGACACCGAGGTGATGACGCCGTTCTTCACGACGGCATTGCTCTCCCACGGGGTGCCGTCCGGGTTGGCCGCGAAATAATACGACTCGTTGTAGCCGATCTGCGGGTCATCCAGGTGTGTCCACAGCGCATCCGCGGCGAGCTGGAAGCTCGAGCTCGGCCGCCATTCGAGACGGCCCGACAGGGCGTCGCGCCGCTTGTCGTCGAATATCGAGCCGAACGTGATGCAGCAGGGAGTCGCCGCGAGCGGCACCGAGGCCTGCCCGGGCGCGGGGTTGTACGGGTAGGTGGCCGGGCCATAGATGTTCTGGTTGTAGGCGTTGAGCGAATCGGTGCGGATGTTGGTGTCCGAGCGCACGCCGCCCAGGACGAACCCCAACGTGTCGTCTGCGAGGGTGTCGGTGAGGAACGCCGAGTACTTGCTGCCCTTCAAGTCCGACATGTCGTTGTAGTTGCCCTCGGCATGCGCGCCCCCATGGAACCCCGGATTGTCGAACGGGCTCGCCGTGTGCAGATTGACCGTGCCGCCGATGCTGCCCTCGACCGCCGAGGCCTCCGGCGACTTGAGCACGTCGGCCCCGCTGATGAGCTCCGAGGGGAGCACGTCGAAGGCGAGGTCGCGCCCATCGTCGTCGCTCGCGAGGATGCGGTTGTTCAAGGTGACGATGTTGTACTCGGAGGACAGGCCGCGCACGGTGATCTTCTGGCCCTCGCCGCCGGTGGTGCGCTCGAGCGTGATGCCGGGGAGGTGGGCGAGCGAGTCCGCGACGTCATCGTCGGGGAAGCGGCCGAGCTCGGTGGAATTGATGGAATCCAGCACGACCGGCGCGTTTCGCTTGATGTCGAGCGACTTCTCCAGGTTCTCGCGCACTCCGACGATGACGACCTCCTTCAGTGCCTCGTCGGTCTTGCTCTTCTCGTCGGCAGCCGCCGCGGCGTCGGCCGGCACGGCGGCGTCGGCTGCATGCGCCGTGCTCACGTGACCGAACGGCCACAGGCAGGAGAGCGCCCCGGCGAGCACCAGCGGCATTGCCGCGGGCAGGATCGACCGAAATCGGGCCATCCTACGGGGGACCTCGGCGTGCCGCGTGCGGTGCCCGGATCCCATCGATGGAGATTGTGTTTTCATCGTGTACTCCCTCTTCCCTTCATGCGCTTCTTTGATCGCAGGCCGCCGAATAACCGGCGAGGACCCGTCCGATGTGATGTCTGATGAGGCTCTGCGCGCCGAGCGCGAGCTCGCCGCGGCGCACGGCGTCGTAGGCGAACGGCAGGTATTGGCGCAGCAGCGCGAGCGGCGGCGTCACGGTCTCGAACGCGGCCGCAAGGCGCGCCATGGCGCTCACGACCTCGGGTGCCGGCCAGTAGTAGCGGATGCGGTCGCTCAGGCTGTATTCGAGCTCGAGATCGAGGGCGCGGCCGGCGCCGCGATAGTACTTGCGCCAGTGCGTCGGGTCCTTGCGCATGGCGGCCAGGATGGTGTCGCGCACCCGCGAGCTGCGCTCGGCACCGAGCCACTCGCGCTCGATGGCATCGAGCGCCCATACCGCCTCGCGCAAGGCGAACGTCAGGGCGGGGCCCACCTTGAGGATCGCGAAATGGTCGCGCACCAGCGCGGCAAGCGCTGCGGGCGTCTGGTAGTCGGTCGAGTGTGCCTCGAACACGAGGTGCGGCTGGGCTGCGAGCGAGGCGGCGAGATGCCGCGCCTTCGCCGGCACGTAATCGATCACGCGGGTATCGTCGAACTCGACACCCGGCTGCACCACGAGGCCGACCACCCGGTCCCACGCCGCCTCCAGGCGGTGACGGGTAAAGGCCTTGCGGTGGGCGACGACGGTCGCGAGCGCGGCTTGGGGCTCGGTCACCGCGAGCTCGTGCAGCGTCTCCTGCGCACCGCCCGGCACGGGGACCTCGGAGCCGATGACGTACACCGGCGGCTCGCCGCCGGCTTCGCGCCAGACGGCCTCGGCACGTGCGCAGAGCCGTGCGGTGCGCTCGGCGATGATCTCGTCGGGCAAGGGCCGCCGGTCGTCGCCGCACGACATGGAGCAATCGAGGTGGATCTTGCGAAAGCCGGCGCGCACGTACTCGCCGATCATCACGTCGGCGCGCGCGAGCGCCTCCTCGGCGGGCTGCGCTTGCCAGCAGTTGGGGCCGAGGTGATCGCCGCCGAGTACGACGCGCTCGCGCGGCAAGCCGCTCTCATCGGCCAATCGCCACGTGAGATCGCGAAACTGCGCAGGCGTGAGGCCCGTATAGCCTCCGTACTGATTGACCTGGTTGGAGGTCGCCTCGACCAGGGCCGGGCGATCGATCGCGCGGGCATGCTCGAGCGCGGCCGAGATGACGAGCGGGTGCGCGGAGCACACCGACGGAATGCCGACCGCCTCCCCCGCGCGGTGACGGGCGACGATATCGAGCACGGGGCTCAAGCGCGCTCCTCGGGCTCGATGGCGAGCAGCGCGGCGGCCGCGAAGGCCAGCACGACGCCGGCCAGCTTGAGCGGCTGCGGCACGATGCCGAGCAGCGCGAGCGAGATCAGCGCCGTGATGAGGGGCGCGCCCGCATTGGTGAGCGGCGACACCACGATCGCCTTGCCGTATCGGAATGCGTACACCAGCGTCAGCGCGCCGACCGCATTCAGTATCTGGGTGGCGGCCGCGAGCCCGGGCCCGCCCAGGCCGTAGTTGATCGGTTGCGACAGATCGGTCATGGTGATCGCGAGCGGAGCGAGGATGAGGGCGGTGAGCGTCATCCAGGCGAAGATGCCCTCGGCCGACATGGTCTTGTTGGCGAGCTTGATGAAGAACGCCTGCACGCCCCAGGCGGCCAGCACGATCAACGCGCACAGGAACCAGGCGATGCCGTGACCAAAGAGCCCCTCGCCCGGCGCATAGTCGAACAAGGGCAGCGCGAGCAGCGCGAGCACGATGCCGAGAGCCCCGACCCGGGTCACGCGCTCCTTGAGCCAGCCGACCGAGAGCGCGATGGTCACGACCGGCGACAGCGCCACCAGCGGAAAGATGAGATACGTCGGACCGACGCGCACGGCGTGGAACAGCAGCATCTGACCGCCGCCGCCCGTGAACCCGATGATGCAGCCGAGCAGCATCGACCTGCGGTCATGCTCGAACCGCCACCCGACGCGCGCCAGCGCATAGAGGCACGGCGGGATCATGGTCAGGGACCACACGACGTAGATGAGGGTCTCGGGAAATCCGTTGTCGGCCGGGCGGCCGGCGAACGCGCCCCACACGCCCCAGAACGCGGTCGTGATCAGCGCAAAGATCAAGCCGGCGCGGCGGCTCATCCGCGGTCACCGTCCCGATGAGCAGCCGAGGGCCGTCGAGCGGTGCAATCCGACCACTTGACAAATTCGAAAGAAAACGAAACCATTGATCCCCTTGGTAGTTTCGAATTATTTTGCTGACTATTTCGAATACTTGTGTATGTGTCAAGACTATTGCGTATCGAAGCCCCATCCCGCGAGTCGGACCCCGGCAGCAGCCCTTGGACTCGCACCGTGAAGAGCTCCTCCACCCGGCGCCAATTCCTCAGGCTCGCCGCGAGCATCAGTGTCGCGGCCGGAGCGCGCGCGGGGGGCACGGCCGCACCGCCGGGCACGCCGACCTCGCCGGGCACGCCGGCATCGCCCGGGACCGCGATCGGCGACGGTGCGCTGCGCATCGAGCTCGACGCCGACCTGCACACTCGCGCTCTGCGCGTTCGGCACGGCCCACGGGGAAACGGCGAGATCGCGCTCACGGAGTGGGCCGCGACGGAATACCTGCAGCTCGCCGACGGCAGCCGCCTCGACCGCTTCGCATTCCGCGACAAGCAGCAGCGCACGGTGGATGGGCCGCATGGGCGCGGCACGGAGCTGACAGTGGCGGGAGCGAGCGTCCCGGGAGTCGAGAAGATGGTGCGCATCACGATCTTCGAGCGCTACCCGGGATTTGCGGTGCTCGAGGCCTCGTACCGCAACGCGTCCTCGCAGCCCATTGCGCTGCGTGGCTGGGTCAACGCCGATGTGATGCTGCTCGCCGCCGCCGGTGACGCGGCGGCCGCCGCGGACGCACCTCAATTCTGGTCCTACTGCGGCAGCACGCACGAGGATCGGCGCGACTGGGTGCAGCCGGTACGTGCCGGGTTCGCACAGGACAACTTCATGGGCATGAACGCCTCCGACTACGGCGGCGGCACGCCCATCGTCGATGTGTGGCGGCGCGATTGCGGTCTCGCGGTGGGGCACCTCGAGACCACTCCGCGGCTCGTGTCGCTGCCCGTGAAGCACACCGCGCGCGGCGTGAGCCTCGGTATCTCGGGCCCGCTGCGCCGGTTGCTCGAGCCCGGCGAGCAATTCGACACGCCGCAATGCTTCATCGCGACGCACTCGGGCGACCACTTCGCGACCCTCGACACCTATCGCCGGATCATGGGCGACAGCGGCATGCGCGCCGCATCGCCGCCCGATGCCGCGTACGAGGCCATCTGGTGCGCGTGGGGATACGAGCGCGCGTGCACGCCGCAGCTCATCGAGGACACGCTTCCCAAGGTGCGGGAGCTCGGGCTCAAGTGGGCGGTGATCGATGACGGGTGGCAATCGAACGTCGGCGACTGGAACCCCCATCCGCAGAAGTTCCCCGGGGGCGCCCCCGACCTCGAGCGGTTGGTGGGAAAGATCCGTGCGGCGTCGCTGAAGCCGCGCCTCTGGGTCGCGCCGCTCGCCGCGGCTCCGGGCTCGGACCTGCTGCATGATCACCCGGATATGCTGCTGCTCGACAAGAACGGCGCGCCGCAGCTGGTCTCCTGGTGGAACAGCTTCTATCTGTGCCCGGCCTATGCCAAGACGGTCGACTACACCGACTCCCTGGTACGACGCATCATCGGCGAGTGGGGCTTCGCCGGCCTGAAGATCGACGGTCAGCATCTGAACGGCGTCGCGCCGTGCTACAACCCGGCGCACGGTCACGCGCGGCCGGAGGAGTCGGTGGAGAAGCTGCAGGACTTCTTCCACGCCATGTACACGACCGCGCGGCGGCTCGATCCCGAAGTGGTGATGGAGCTCTGCCCCTGCGGGACGGCTTATTCGTTCTTCAATTTCGCGTCGATGAATCAGGCGCCCGCCTCCGATCCCGAGTCCTCCTGGCAGGTACGCCTCAAGGGCAAGTCGCTGAAGGCGCTCATGGGACCAAGCGCCGCCTTCGCCGGAGACCACGTCGAGCTCAGCGACGGCCACGACGATTTCGCCTCGACCGTCGGCATCGGCGCCATCGTGTCGACGAAGTTCACCTGGCCGCGGGACCCGAAGCCCAAGGACTCCTTCCTGCTGACGCCCGAGAAAGAGGCGCTGTGGCGCAAGTGGATCGCGCTCTACAACGAGCGCCTGCTGCCGCGCGGGACCTATCGCGGCGAGCTCTACGACATCGGGTTCGACAAACCCGAGACTCACGTGGTCGAGAAATCCGGACGCCTGTACTACGCCCTGTACGCGCGGGACTGGAAGGGACCGGTGAAGCTCAAGGGCCTCGCGCCGGGCCGGTACCGCGTGCGCGACTATTTCAACGATCGCAATCTCGGCGAGATCGAGGCGCCGGCCGCGTCCCTCCCGCTCACGTTCGAGCACTTCCTGGTGCTCGAGGCGGTGCCGGCCTGATGCGCCAGCCGGTCGAGGGCGGCCTCCTGATCGAGGAACGCAGGCGGCGCATCTGTGAGCTGGTGCGCGCCGAAGGCCGCGTCACGGTCGAGGAGCTGGCTGTGCGCTTCGGCATCTCCCAGGTCACGATCCGCGCCGACCTCGCCTCGCTGGAATCGGCCGGCGCCGTGACGCGCACGCACGGCGGCGCGCTCAACGTCCAGGACGACCAGCCGCTCGACGTGAAGCAGCTGCAGCATCGCACCGAGAAGCTGCGCATCGCCGAAGCGGCCGCGGCGCTCATCCAGGACGGCGAGACCATCATCCTCGACTCGGGCACGACGACGGCCGAGATCGCGCGCCGCATCCGCACGCTCGAGCTCCGGTCGATCAACGTCATCACCAACGCCCTCAACATCGCCGCGCTGCTCATCGATACGCCGTCGGTGCGACTGATCATGCCGGGCGGAATCCTGCGCCGCGAATCGAACTCGCTCTCCGGACCGATGGCGGAGGCGGCGCTCGGCGCGCTGCAGGCCGACCGCCTCTACCTCGGCGCGGACGGCCTGGATCCGAAGATCGGCGTCATGACGCCCCATTTGGCGGAGGCCGAGCTCAACGCCAAGATGATCGCCATTTCGCGGCAGGTCGTGGTGGTCGCCGACTCGTCCAAGCTCATGCGCCGCAACGTGTCGTTGATCGCGCGGGTGGAGCAGCTGCATATGCTGATCACCGATGCCGCCGCCCCCGCCGAGGCCGTCGAGGAGCTGCGCGAGCACGGAGTCGAGGTGTGCCTCGTATGACAGACGCCGTCCCTGCCTGCCGCCCCGCCGGGCGCCCTGCTTGCTCCCCCGCCGGGCGCCGCGCCCGCCCCCGCGGCGTCTTGCCGTCGGTCATCGGCCTGCTCGCGCTCGCGGGATTCGCGCTCCCTGCCCTGGCGCGTGCGGCGGCACCGGGCGCGCCGGCTGCGGATGCCCCGGGCTATTACACACTCGAGGATTTCGCCCGCGTCGAGAAGATCGATGCGCACGTGCACGTGCACGGGCCTGCCGACAAGCTCATGGCCCAGGCCATCGCCGACCATTTCCGCTTCCTGATCATCAACGTCGACTATCCCGACTTTCCGCCCATCCCCGAACAGGAGCGGGACGCCGCCTCCCTGCGGCAGCGCTATCCGGGGCGGGCGGCATTCGCCGGCACGTTCTCGGTCGCCAATTTCTCCTCCCCCGGCTGGACGCAAGCGGCGCTGCGGCAGATCGACGAGGCGGTCGCACGCGGCGCCGTGGGGATCAAGATCTGGAAGAACATCGGCATGTCGCTGCGCGACGCGGACGGCCGCTACGTGATGCTGGACGACAAGCGCTTCGAGCCGCTGATCGAGCGCATCGAGCACGACGGCATCGTGCTGTTGAGCCACCAGGCCGAGCCGCTCAATTGCTGGCTGCCTTACGACAAGATGACGGTGCGCTCGGACCGGGAGTACTTTCGCGAGCACCCGCAGTACTACATGTACCGCCATCCCGAGATGCCCTCGCACGACGCCATCCTCGCCGCGCGCGACCGGATGCTGCGCGCGCATCCGGATCTGCGCTTCGACGGCGTTCACCTCGCCTCGCTCGAATGGGACGTGGACCGCGTGGCCGCCTTCCTCGACGCCTTTCCCACCGCGCGCGTCGATGTCGCCGCGCGGCTGGTGCACCTCGAGTACCAGGCCGCGACTCATCCCGACAAGGTGCGCCGATTTCTGATCCGCTATCAGGATCGGGTGCTCTACGGCACCGACCTCGCCTATGGGCCGGGAGATTCGGACCCGGCCGCCCTCGCCGACATCCATCACGACTGGCTCGAGGATTGGCGGTTTCTCGCCACCTCCGACCGCATGCGCTCCGAGGACTTCAAGGCGCCGTTCACGGGGCTGCACCTGCCGCGCGCGGTGGTCGACAAGCTCTACCGCGGCAACGCCGAGACGTGGTTTCCGGGAGCCTGGACGCACTGAGCCGGGGGTCGAAGCGCCCGCACGCCCGCTTCGCCCAAAGCGGTGCCCGGGCCTACTAGAACTTCCAGCGCAGCGACATTCCGGTGGTGCGCGGCTGGTTGGTGAACATGCGCACGCGCGTCGTGGCCGAGTAGTTGTCCGACAGGTAGTCGGAGAGCGCCGCCTGCTTGTCGAGCACGTTGGTCACGAACACGTTGAGCTCCCACGCCTCGTGCAGCAGCCCGGTGCGCAGATCGACGGTCGCGTAGGCGCGCTGATAGGTCGCCGGGTCCGAGCGGTCGAAGAAGGGGTATGACTCGCCCACGAACTGCGCGTCCGCGCGCACGAATGCGTCGTAGCCGTCGCGCGGCGTGAACAGGTACTTGGCGTTTGCGTTGCCGTTCCATACCGGCACGTTCTCGAGCTGCTCCCCCTTGACCCCGCCGAGGTTCGGCGCGTCGGCGTCCAGCACCGCCTTGGCGTACCCGACGCCCGCACCGAGCTGCAGGTGCCCGCTGACCGTACCCTGAACCTCGAGCTCGCCGCCGTGCACGACCGCGGCACCCGCGTTCTCGGTGATTTGATAGGAGCACGGCAGCGTTTCGCCCTGCTGCACGTCCTTCCACTTGATGTAGTACACCGCCGCGTTCACGGTCAGCGCCCCTCCGAGCCAGCGCGTCTTGCCGCCGAGCTCGTAGTTCCAGAGGCTGTCGGGCTGATAGGGGCCGTAGTCCTGGCCGCAACCCTTTGCGGCGAGATTGCTGGTGTTCACGCCGCCCGGCCGCACTCCCTTGGACGCACTGGCGTAGTACAGCTCATCATCGGTGGCCTGATACGAGAGCTCCGCTTTCGGATTGAAACCGGTGTTCTTCGCCGCACCGGACGACAGGGTCGGACCCCCGTTGCTCCACCCATCCTCGTAGCGCACCGCGGTGTACTCGAGGTCGTACCAGCGCAGGCCCGCGGTCGCCTTCCACTGGCTGGTGATCGCATAATTGAGCTCGGCGAACACCGCCGACTGCTTCGGGGCATAGTCCCCGTGCTGGGAATAGTTGTAGTCGTTCAAGGCCACACCCGACAGGAGCGCGCTCGAGGTGTACGAGTTCTGGAACTGCGCGTAGCCCGGGGTCAGATAGTCGACGTAATAGTGCCGGTCCGCGTTGTTGAAGTACGCGCCCGCAACGCCGGTCAGCGCCCAACCCGCGGGATTGAAGGCGAGGCGTGCTTCCTCGGTGAGCTCGCGCGTCGTGATGATGGGCGAGTAGACGCTGGGAATGAATTTGCCCTGCGGAAAGGCGTCCTCGACCGCCTCGGTCTCGTCGTCCGGCGTGTTCTCCTGGCGATGCAGGTACGAGGTGGTCGAGAGCAGCGAGCCCCAGCCCAGGTCATAGTTGAGCGTCAGGTTGCTGAGGACGAAGTGATCCGAGTAGGCCTCGGACAGGTTGAACGGGCGCGCCTGGATGAGCGGACCGCTCGAATCGCCCGTCGGGATGTCGAAGTCCGGTGCGCCGCCCATCTGCAGATCCTGGATCCAGACCGACGGCGTCACGGTGAAGGCATCCGACACCTGCACCTTGAGGACGGTGCGGATGCTGTAGAGCTCCTGGCTGTTGACGTTGCGCACGATGGCGCTCGGCTGCGCCGGGGAAACGGGGTACGCGGGGAATCCCGCGGGCACGTCCGGGTTCGGCGCCCACACGCCGACATCGCGGTCGATGAAGCCGCTGTAGTTCTTGTACGTGCCGACGATGCGCAGCGCCGCCCGGTCATCGATCAGGGGCACGTTGTACATCGCGTCGATGCGGCCGTTGCCGCCGCCGTGCTCGGTATAGGAGCCCTCCGCCTTCACCGCCGCCTCCTGCTTGGCGAGGTCGGGCTGATTGGTGATGAATCTGACCGTGCCGCCCATCGAGCTCGCGCCGTAGAGCGTCCCCTGGGGCCCGCGCAGCACTTCGACACGCGCCAGATCGAACAGATCCGGATCGATGCTCGCGGTGGCGCCGTCGCCGCCGGACGGCAGAATCGGCGTGTCGTCGATGTAGAGGCCGGTGGTCGGAGAGTTGCCTCCCACCGACGCGATGCCGCGGATCGAGTAGCTGCTCTGTCCCGGTCCGGCCGAGTTCAGGGTGACGCCGGGAATGCGCGCAGCGAGCGCGGAGAAATCCTCGACGCCGGTCTCGGCCAGGGACTCGGCGCTGTAAGCGACGATGCTGAGCGGGACCTTCTCCAGGCTCTCGCTGTGCTTCTCCGCGGTGACGATGATGTCTTGGAGCTCGTTCGATGCGGATGATGCGTTCGATGAGCTCGGGCCGCCCGCCTGCTGCGCGGATGCCGCGGTGCCGGCCAGCAGGCCGATCAAGGCCGCATGGGCGGCAAGGATTGTCTTCATTCGCTGAGTCTCCCGGATACACGCCAGCCCCGGATCGTCGTCTGCCCGGACGGCGAGACCACCCCGTGGCCTCGCGCGTGAATGTAATCCGGTCCAACAGTCATTGCAATGATATACTGTAAGCCCGCGGCGCGAGAGGCTTGGGGTGAGCTCAACGCGGCGAATCTGCGCGCAGGCGAACCTCCGGGAAGCATAGGCCGAGCAAGCGGCGGGTCCACCACAGACCGCGCGCCTTGTCCGCGGGGCTCGCGAACCGGTAGGAGTAGAACCGGGCTCGCGCGTACGCAGGCGGCTTGTCCGGAAATGGATTCTTGTCGAGTAGCGCCATCACCGCCGGATCGTTCTCCAACACTTTTTGCACGAAGCGCGAGAACCAAGGGAGGCGCCGCGGGTCATCGAGCGCCGCGAACCACATCTGCCAATCGAGCCGCGGCTGGTGCGGGATGTTCCACGGCGGACGGCGCGCCACGTCGCCGGGCTTGTAGCGAAACTCGTACTCCTTCCAGTCGACGCCGTCGGCCGAGCCCTCGATCACAATCTCGTTGCGCTCCGTGGTCATCACGGCGAACAAGCCGTAACCCGAGGCCAGATGGAGCGGCTCCATCCGGCGCTCGACGGCCCGCAACACCGCGGGCGGATGGCCGCCGAATCGCTCATCCATCTGCACGAGGGTCTCGAACACGATCAGGCAGACGATCGCGCCGATGATGATGCCGGCGGCTCGACCGGAGGGCGGCGGCTCCCGCCCTTCCGCCGGCCGCCGCACCCAACGCCGCGCGAGCGGACCTCGCAGCAATGCGTCGCCGCAGATCCGCCGCAGCGCTGCATCGTCGAACAGCAACACGCACAGCACCAGGGTCTGAAAGTTGAACCAGTTGTAATTGCCGGTGAGCACGATGCAGCTCTGGAAGGCGATGAAGCCGAAGCCGGCCACGAAACGCAGCCTGCGCGGCAGGAAGATGAGGAACGGCAGGACGAGCTCGACCACGAACATGATGCCCGTGAGAAATCTCAGCACTCCGGCCGGCAGCTGCGCGGCATACCAGGCGAGCGGCGTCGGCAGAGGTTGCGTGAAGAAGTGATACGAGAGCGCCGACAGGTCCCACCAGCTCGGGTCGCCGCTCGCGAGCTTGACCACCCCCGACATGAACAAGAAACGAAACAACAGCCAGCGAAACAGCCAGATCCCCGGCGTGCGCGCGAACAGCATGATGAGCGCGAGCACCGCCGCCTCGAGCAGGTACACGTCCCACTGGTAGGACATGAACGTCTGGCCGCCATAGAGCAGCGACAGATAGAGCACGTAGATCATGAGCAGCGAGAGGCGCGGCAGGCGGTTGAGGAAGAGCAGCAGCGAGAACCCCGCGCCCGCCCAGCAGACGGCTCGAATCGCGGCATCGCCCGCGTTCAGCCAGAAGAGCATGGGCATCTGCAGGAACCGCTCGACCCCGACCTGCGCATCGAGCAGGCTCACGAGCTCGGCGACGGGCAGGATGCCGTGGCTGCCGATCAGGCCGAGCGCCTGCACGGCGAAGGACACGAACGCCGACAGGAACACGAGCGCGAGCCCGCGCATGAACAGGAAACAAGCAAGATCGTAGCGCGGCGGCGTGAAGTCCCTGCCCCAGAGCAGCCGCGAGATCGCATACAGCGCAGGGCGGTGCGCCGCGATGAAGGCATACACGAGCTCCGACAGCGTCGCGAAAGCCGGCAGCCCGCGATAGAGCGCCAGCCAGATTTCCTTTCCGCGGGCATGACTCAAGACCAGGAAACTCGCCTCGGCCGCGCTCGCGCGCCGTACCGGGTCTATGTATTGCACGGCGCGGCGAAACTCCTCGACCGGGATCTCGGGATATTGCGCCGCGACCTCCTGGTACGGCGCGTACCGTACCTGGTCGCCCGTGAGCCCGCGCCAGTAGCGCGCCCAGTACCCGCAGAACCCGCACTCGCCGTCGTAGATCAGGAGCGGTCGGGCATCGGCCGCCGCCGCGTGGGTGATGTCGCCGGAGGAGCTCATCGCAGGTACCCCTTTCGATCCCGCGCGCGGCTCGCTACGGCCTCGCGGCGTCCAGCTTTTCGTAGCCCAGGACCTTGCTGGCCTCCCCCTTGCTGGGTCCGTAGACTGCGAGCAGTCGGGCGTACTCCGGGGCCCAGTACCGGCCGATCGCGCCTGCCGGAACCTTGACGAGGTCGCCCGCGCGCGCCTCGACCGTGACGCCGCCCGACTCCACGAACAGATGTCCCTCGATCACGAAGTTGTATTCGCTGTGAGGATGCTCATCGGTCCAGGCTTCCGAGGCGAGCTCCCACTCGAACATCGCGGGCTCGGACCAGCCCCCTTCGACGGGCGGCATGATCACCCGGCACCGCGGCCGCTCCTCGCCCTTCATGTCAGCCCGGGGAACGATGGTCGGCGTGCTGGTTGCGTGCGTCATGGACCACCTCACAGGTCTATATCGATCATCGCTGATTGCGGAGCGGCTCGCGAGCCGCCTCCGCCGTGGATCGGCGCTGCGTTCCCGGCCAGAATAGCGCGCACCGTGCGGCGTTTGAAGCGCGCGATGGCGCAGCGAGGCAGCCGGGCGGTGATGCCCGTGGACGATGCAGGGGGCTCGATGATCAGGATCAGCGCGAATCTCAGCACGATCTTCAAGGACCTCGCGTGGCCGGAGCGGTTCGCGGCGGCGCGCGCCGGCGGCTTCGACGGCGTCGAGATGCAGTTCCCCTACTCGGAGCCGGCCGGCCTGCTGGTCCGCGCCGCACTCGCGGCCGAAATGCCGGTCGTGCTCATCAATGCGCCGGTCGATCCGCCCAGCCACCCGTTCGGGATCGCCTGCCGCCCGGAGCGCAAGGCCCAGTTCCGCGCGGATCTCGAGCGCGTCGAGGACTACGCGCTCGCGCTCGGCGCGCGCTGCGTGCACGTTCTCGCGGGGCGCAGCGACCCGGATGCGGGCCGCGCCAGCGCGCTGGCCGTGTACGTCGAGAATCTGAGGCTCGCCGCCGAGCGGCTGGGCCCGCACGGCATCGAGGTCCTGATCGAGCCGCTCAACCCCCATGATGCGCCGGGCTATCTGCTCGATTCCTTCGATCTCGCCGCCGAGATCATCGCGCGCTGCGGCGCCGGCGTGGGCCTGCAATTCGATGTCTATCACGCGACCCGCATGGATCTCGACGTCCTCGGGCAGATCGAGCGCGCGCTACCGTTGATTCGCCACATCCAGTTCGCCGACGTGCCCGGGCGGCATCAACCCGGGACCGGCCGGGTGCCGTTCGAGCGGGTGATCGCAAAACTCGAGGAGCTGCAATACGCGCGTTGGCTGGGCGCGGAATACTTTCCTGCGGGGGACGCGCGAGGGAGTCTCGGGTGGCTGCCGAACTAGCGCGCGTGGATGCGCCGATAGGGGCAGCACCCTCAGCCAGCCAGCACCTGCTCCAGCCGGTCTGCGGCGTCGCGGCCGAACCGGCGAGTCACCGTGCGCAGCAAGTCGAGATCCAAAGGCGGGCCCGGCGCGTGATGGATGGACCGTGCGTCAGCGAGATCGATGGGGCCTCCCGCGAAGCACTTCATGGCAATGAGGTCCTCCCGCCCGGCGAACCGAAGAACCGCGCCCATGAACGGAATCTCGACCGCTCTGGAGAAGACGCCGGGGTCGAGCCCGCGAAGGCCGCCGAGCAGATCGACCTGGTTGCCATGCGGGTCGCTGACGACGAGCATCGATGGGATTGGATCGCTCGGGTCGCCCTGCCGCAGCGACGCGAGAAACCCCAAACTCTCGAGAAGCGTGCCGAGCTTTGCAAGTCGCCCAGGCGAACCCTGCAGCAACGCATCCACGTCCCTGGATGCACGCACCGCGCCATGGACCGAGAGCGCGAACGCGCCGATGATTAGATATTCTACATTTTCCCGTACCAGCGCTTCGACGACATCGAGCAGTAGAAGCGCAGATTGTCCTGCCCGATCGGCCCTCATGGGCGGCTGCCAGATCTGCGCGCTGGGCGTCCTCCGGCGGCAGAGCTCGCCGCTCGAAGCGCAGCGATCTGTTGATTGTGCTCCAGGAAGGCCTCCAGCCGCTGCGATCCCGTCAGTAGGCTGTCGGATCGCGCCAGAGATTCTCGGGCCTCTTCGCCAAGCTTGGATCGGGATTCCACGGAATCTCTTCGGGACGAAGTGAAGGAGAGAAAGACGCCCGCCTCCTCGGGAGCAACACCCGTTTGGAGAGTGAGCGGCAGGCCTGCACGCACGGCGATGCGGATCAGGAGCTCGACCGAGAGATTCGAAACGCGGCCGTGCAGGATCTTGCTCAACGTGGGCTGTGGTACTCCCAATCGCCTTGCGGCTACCACTTGGGTCGCGCCCAAGCGCCGCGCGAACCGTGCAATTTGCAGCGCTAGGTCGTTGCGCAAGGCCTCAATCGTCGCGTCGTCCTTGGCTGGCATGCGGGCGCTCCTCTCGAATAGATTATAGCAAATATACTATAATTCTACCATGAAACAAACTGTACTAATTTCAGAATGTTATTGAACTAATATGATGTCATATAACATGAAAGATCACGACCTTACGATGTCACCCATTCAGCTTGATACCGCGTTGCTTCAACCGAGCACGATCTCGAGCCCGGCCAGGTACTCCGGATCCATGATGAGGTCGATCCCGCTGATCCGGCCCTCCTCGATGGTGAACAGGAACGCCGAGCGCACCTGGCCGGCCATGGCCCAGACCAGGCCGGCTTCGCCGTCGATGAGCGCGGGCTGCGCCGCGCTCGCGCGGCCCTTGAACACGTCCGCGACCTGCGGCGCGCCTCGCACCTCCGCCGCCAGGGCGGGCGCGTCCGCGCCGCGCCGACGATTCGCGGCGGCCGTCTGCACGGCGAGATCGTCCGCCCGCAGCACGACCTCCGGCGACAGCACGGCGAGCAGACGCGCGAAATCGCCGTCGCGGGATGCCGCAAGGAACGCGCCGACCAGCTCCCGGTGCCGGGCCGCATCGGCCCGGGGCGCACCGGCTCCCCGCACTCGCCGCCGGGCACGACTCGCGAGCTGGCGGGCCGCCGCGGGAGTGCGGCTCAAGATGCGCGCGATCTCCTCGAAGGGGAGATTGAACGTGTCGTGCAGCACGAAGGCGACGCGCTCGGCCGGCTCCAGCATCTCGAGCACCACGAGCAGCGCCGGCCCGGTTGCATCCGCGAGCGCGGCGTCCTGCTCCAGGCTGGCCTCTGCCGGGATCTCGGCGGCGGCGATGAGCGGGGCTTCACGCCGCGATTGCCGCGACCGCAGCATGTCCAGGCACACCCGCGCGGCGACCGTGGTCAGCCATCCGCGCAGATTCCGGACTTCGCGGGTATCCGAGCCGCTGAGCTTGAGCCACGTCTCCTGCACGGCGTCGTCGGCCTCGCCGGCCGACCCCAGCATCCGGTAGGCGATCGAGCGCAGATGGGACCGGCTCTCGTCGAACTGCCTCGCCAGCCAGTCGCTCGGCTCCATCTACGCCCGCGCCGTCTCGAGGACCCACGCGCCTGCGGAAAGGGGGCTCACCAGTACTGCTCCGCCGGGCGGATCTCGACCGCGCCGCCGAGCCGTGCGGCCGGAATCCGCGCCGCGAGCACAAGGGCGGCGTCCATGCTCTCCGCCTCGAGCACCAGATAACCACCCGCGCCCTCCGCCAGATAGGGGCCGCTCCTCACGTCGGGCTTGCCGTTCTTCACCTGAAGGGTCTTCGCGGCACTCGGCAACCCGAGCGGAAGCCCCGGGGTGACGCCGGCCGCCCGGTTGATCTCTGCATAGTCCGCGTAGATCGCCTTCTGCTCGGCCTCCGGCAGCGCCTTCCAGCCGTCCGAGCCCGGCAGCGGGGGATTGGGACCTTGATAAATCAGCAGTACGTATTTCATTTCGGCCTCCTTATCCCTATGACGGGTGGCGAGGCGGAAATGTGACCGGGCGGGCCGCTTGGATCTCCATGCCGGGCTGGATGCGCACGTTCATCGCCGGGCTTCCGTGAGAACGCCTCACGGGTGCGGCATTCCGTAGGTCGCCGGATCAAGCGGGAACCACGGACACCGGCAGCTCGGACCAGCCGCGGATGGTGTTGTTGTAGTGCCGCCGGGGCTCTGCGGCCAGCTCGATGACCTTCACCCGGCGTGCGAGCGCAGCCAGGACGAGCTCGCCTTCCATCTTGGCAATCAGTTGACCGACGCACGCGTGGATCCCGGCGCCGAAGCCGACGTGTCCCGACTGACGCCGCGAGATGTCGTAACGATCGGGCTCCGGCCATTTGCGCGGGTCGCGATTCGCGGCGCCGAGAAACATCAGGACCTTGTCTCCCTCCTGCACGGGCACCCCGCCGAGCGTCGCCGACCGCGTCGCGGTTCGAAAAAAAGTCTGTACCGGCGACTCGAAGCGAATTGCCTCGTCGAACGCGCTCTTGGCCAGCCCGGGGTTCGCGTGCAGCTTGGCGAATTCCTGCGGAAAGACGGCGAGCGCATGGACGGCGGCGGCGATCGAATTGATGGTCGTGTCGAGACCGGCTTGCAGCAGCGCGCGCACGAGCATGGAGGCAGCCTCCGGCGGGATCTCACCGCGGTCCGCCGCGGCATGGATCAGCATGCCGATGCCGTCCGGCGCCAGATTCTCGCGCCGGCCCTGCGCATCGATCCAGGGGAAGTCGGCTTTCGCGACGGACGCCTGGAAGAACTCGTTGCGCGGGCCGAACGAATTGAACAACGCATCCGCGTGCGGCAGCAGCTTCTCGCGGCCCTCCCGGCGCATGCCTATCGCGTCGGGGAACACGCTCAGCGGATACGCACGCGCCAGGTCGCCGATGGCGTCGAACGTCCGCCGTTGCACCAGCTCGCCGACGAGTCTCTCGGCGGCGGCCTCGAAGCGGCTGCGGATCGCTTTGAGCACGGCGGGCGAGAGCGCCTGCGTGAGCACCTGGCGAGACAGGCCGTGCTCGGGAGGATCCGCCTCGAGAATCAGGCTGCGCAGGCGAAAGCGGCCGTGGCGCTGGAAATCTTCCATGCCCACGCCGCGCGACGAGCAGAAGGTCTTCCAGTCCGTGAGCGCCTCGCGCACGAACTCGTAGCGCGCGACCGCGCCGATACCGTATCGCAAGAGCCAGAAGAACGGCCCTGCCTCGCGCATGCGCTCCTGAAACGGATAGGGATCGTCGAAGTACGACGAGGAGAACGGGTCGATGTCGAGGACCGGTACGCCCGTCGGCGGCTCCCCGGTGTAGATTGCATAGGGCGAGCGCCCGGAGGTCATGATCATATCTTCGGTCTACCAGCCTCCGAACCGTTCCCAGCGGAGCAGATCGCCGCCCGACGCGGGGATCACCCGATAGGACTCGTGCTGGGCTCCCGTGGCGCAGGCGTGATTAGGGAGGATGCGCAACTGCGACCCGATCGGGAAGCGCTCCGTCAGGTCGATGCCGGGCTCACCGTGCCATTCGAGGATACCGTGCTCTTGATTGGCTTCCTTGAAGGCGAGTCCCGCGATCGGACGACCCTCGACGTCGCAGGTCAGACCATAACCGAAGTCCTGCGCCTGCGATTCCGTTCCCCGGTCCCGGCTCATGGCCATCCACCCTGCATCGGTGAAGACCCGGCGCGCATCGCTTCGGTGTCCGATCACGCTGCACAACACCGAGAGAGCGATTTCTTCGCGCGTGCAGACGCCGATGCCCGCCATCACCAGGTCGAAGAACACGTAGACACCGGCCCGCACCTCCGTGACGCCCTCGAGCGACCGCGCGCTGAGCGCCGTCGGCGTCGATCCGATGCTCACGGTCTCGCAGTCATGAGCCGCATCACGCAGACGCTGCGCAGCCGCCACACAGCCGGCACGCTCGCGTTCCGCCATGGCAGCCAAATCCTCGGGGGTGGACAGGGAATACGAGGCGCCTGCGTGAGTCATGACGCCGCGGAGGCGTGCGCCGGCTCCTGCACGGGCTCGCAGCGCGCGTGCGACCGCGAGCACGGCGGGATCGTCCGGCCGCAACCCCGAGCGATGGCCGTCGGTGTCGATCTCGATCAGAGCCGCATGACAATGGCCGTGGACTTCTCCATGCCGGGTGAGCGCCGCGGCGGCCGCCACCGAGTCGACGACCTGGGTCAATCGCAGCCCTCGGCGCTGCAGGCGCAACGCGTGGTCGAGCTTCGCCGGCGCGATCGCGACCGCATAGAGAATGTCCTCGACGCCTGCATCTTGAAACCGCTCCGCCTCCTTGAGAGTCGATACGGTGATCCCGGCGGCGCCTGCCGCGAGTTGACGCCTGACGACTTCCGGGCACTTGCTGGTCTTGGCGTGCGGCCGGAAGCTCACGTTGAGCTCGGTCATCCGCGCCTGCATTCGCGCGATGTTCCGCCGCAGCCGCTCTTCGTCGAGAAGCAACAGGGGTGTCTCCAGGTCGGGCGGAATGGTCACGGACGCCTCCTGCTCTATCGGCGCGAGCTGCCGGTCCGAGCGGATTCCAAGATGAACGCTTTGGCCGGCAGCGTCCACTCGCGGTGTCCGGAAGGACCTTCCACCGAGACCAGCGCTCGAGCCGGCTCGAGTGCCGGATCGGATGCGTCGATGATGATCGTCACCGGGCCGATGGTTCCTTCCGAGCGGGCGATGCCGCTCAAGGCGGCCCACCGCCCGGAGGTTTGCAGCTCGCCAAAATCGAGCATCTCGAGCACGACTCTCGATCCGTCCTCGATCCGAAGCGCCCCCTCGGCATGGCTCGATGCGCGGCCTTGGCGGACCCGCAGGTCGAGCCGCCACGAGCCCGATCTCTGGCGCGGCGCCGGCGGCGATGCCCCGGGGGCATCACGGGACTCGATGGCCGAGCGAGCCCGCGCGGCGCGATCCACGCCGAAGCTCGCGGGCCGGGTCGGCATCGATCTCGCCCGGAACAGGGCGGTGCCGCCCCGGCCGCCGGTCGCCCGGCCTTCGTGCCATTCGCTCCGGCCGTTGACCAGGACTTCGCGCACGCCCTCCGATGCAAGCGCCGGCTCCTCGAACGTCGCGTGATCGATGATCGTCCCCGGGTCGAATACGGTGATGTCGGCAGCCATGCCCACCGACAGGAGACCGCGGTCCACGATACCTACGATGCTTGCCGGCAGGCCGGTCATCTTGTAGAGCGCCTGCTCCAGGGTGAGAAGGCGGCGCTCGCGTACGTAGCGCGCGAGCACCCGGGGGAAGGCCCCGGAATAACGGGGATGCGTCGGGCGCTCCGTGGTCGCCCCGCAGTCGCATGCGATGGCGGTGGTGTCGTTCTCGATGAACGTCTCGAGATCGCCTTCCGCGCCGAATTGCAGGACCGTCGGGATGACCGCGGCGCCCGCCCGCTCGATCAGGCGAATGACCATTTCGCCCGCGGCGGCTTTCTCGGCGTGCATGAGGTCGACGAGGCGTGTCCTGGACTCGGGAAAATAAACGCCCGCCGCACCGCCGGTGAGGCGCGCATTCATGATCGCCTCGCTCTCCGCGGCGATCCGCGCTCGCAGCCCGGGTTGCCGGAAACGGCCTAGCAGAGCCGCCGAGCCTCCATCCTGCGCCCACGCCGGAATGAGCAGATCCGCAAGCCCGGTCTTGCCGGCGAGATAAGGGTACACGTCCGAAGGCGTGTAGTGCCCGCTCGCGGTCGCACGCTCCATCATCCGGACGATCTCGCCCGCGCGTCCCTGCTCATGTCCCTGCGCCTTGATGTGCGTGATCTCAGGCGCGAGCCCGGCGTCGCTCGCGATGGTGATGGTTTCGGCGATGCCGGTCCGCG
>DATAYZ010000121.1:0-30587 GCA_036272295.1 Steroidobacteraceae bacterium | reverse complement strand
CTCAACGAGATCGCCGCCGCCATGCCCTATGAGCGGGGCCCGAAGGTGATCTCCCGCGACGATCATGGCGACCCCGTCTATGAGGACGTGGGGCTGACCCCGCGCTTCGTCGAGCTGACGCGCAAGCACAAGAAAAGCCTGGATGCGGAGGCCCGCAAGGGCTGATATAATGACGTGCATGTCGATCGTGTACATCGCGCGCGGCGCTTGGTGGTGGCGCACTCCTTAGCGGAGCGGGCGCTGGCATTCAAGTCTTTCGATTTCCCAGGACCCATCTCCGACCAGAACCGGTGATGGGTTTTTTGTTGCCTACGAGTTTTGATGGATGAAGCCGCCGTTTGACATTGCAGCCGATCTCGACACACCGGTGTCGGCGTACTTGAAGCTGAAGAGTTTCGGTCCGCGCTTTCTCCTCGAGAGCGTCGAGGGCGGGGAGCGCTTGGCGCGCTACTCGTTCCTGGGCTTCGGCGACTGCCTGGACGTGCGGTTGGACGCGGGCGGCTTGTCGGTCGGCGGCGTGGTCTCGCCGCGGCCACGTTCCAGGGCCGAGCTGCTCGACGCATTGCGCCGGGCGTTGGAGCTCGCGCCCCAGCCGCTCCCGGTGGTGCCCGAGGTGCCCCTGCTGGGCGGCCTGGTCGGATATACGGCCTACGACGCCGTGCGCTATTTCGAGCGCGTGCCCGGACGCAGCCTCGATTCCACGCCGACCCCGCACGCCCACTACGTGGCGCCGCGATCCTTGCTGGTGTTCGATCACCTGACCCGAACCGTGGCGCTGCTGCATGCCGGCAGCGAAGCCGAGCGCCAGAGCCTCCGGCGCGAGGTGGTCCGCGCCTTGAGGGGCGCGGTGCCGGTGCCGCTCGCTCCGGGCCGCTTCTCGCCGGCCGCTCCTTCCTTGAGCGTGAGCGACCACGCCGAGCGGGTACGCCGCGCACAGGAGTACATCGCGAGCGGCGACGTATACCAGCTCGTGCTTGCGTCCCGCTTCGAGGGCCGGCACGAGCTCGAGCCGTTCGAGGTCTACCGCGCGCTGCGGCTCCTCAATCCCTCGCCGTATCTCTTTTATTGCGACATGGGCGAGCTGACCGTGGTCGGCTCATCGCCCGAGGCGCTGGTCAAATGCCACGCCGGGCAGGCGCAGCTGCGGCCGATCGCGGGATCGAGGCCGCGCGGCGCCGATCCTGCGTCGGACCGGGCCTTGGAGGAGGAGCTCTTGGGCGATCCCAAGGAGAATGCAGAGCACGTCATGCTGGTCGACCTCGCGCGCAACGACCTCGGGAGGGTCGCCACCGCGGGATCGGTGCGCGTCGACCCCTACCGGGTCATCGAGCGCTACAGCCACGTCATGCACATCGTGAGCGGGGTGGGCGGCACCCTGCGGCCCGGGCGGGACGCGTTCGATCTGTTCGCGGCGACCTTTCCCGCCGGGACGCTGGTGGGCGCACCGAAGGTGCGCGCGATGGAGATCATCGATGAGCTCGAGCCGGTCGGGCGGCAGCTCTACGGAGGAACCGTCGGTTACTTCGGGAGGCGCGGGGACATGGACCAGGCGATCACCATCCGCACCCTGGTGTTCCGCGGCGATACCTACAGCTACCAGGCGGGGGGCGGCATCGTTGCGGACAGCGCTCCGCGAGCCGAGTACGACGAGCTGATGGCGAAGAGCGCCGTGCTGCGGCGCGCGCTCGAGCTCGCGGCGGCGGGGCTTTGAATGCGTCCCCACATTCTGCTGATCGACAACTACGATTCGTTCACCTACAACCTGGTGCAGGCCTTCCTCGTGCTCGGCGCCGAGGTGGACGTGCATCGCAATGATGCCATCACCGTCGAGCAGGCACTCGGCGAAGCGCACACGCATCTCGTGATCTCGCCGGGTCCCGGCACGCCGCGGGATGCCGGCGTCTCGATGTCCATGATCCGGGCGTTCGCCGGGCGTGTGCCGATCTTCGGGGTGTGCCTGGGTCATCAGTCGCTGGTGGAAGTGTTCGGAGGGCGCGTGGTGCGCGCCGCGCGCCTCATGCACGGCAAGGTCTCGCCGGTCACGCACGACGGCAAGGGTGTCTATGCCGGCATGCCCGCGAGGTTCGATGCCGGCCGCTATCACTCGCTGATCGCCGCGCCCGACAGCATTCCCGACGTGCTGGAAGTCACCTCGCGAACGGCGGAGGGGGAGATCATGGGGGTCAGGCACAAGACCCTGCCCATCGAGGGCGTGCAATTCCATCCCGAGAGCGTGCTCACGCCCGAAGGGCCCATGCTCATGGGCAACTTCCTGAAGACCTGAATGCCGTCCGCGCGCCAGTTGCTCGAACACCTGGTGGAGCGCCGCGATCTCGGCGAGTCCGGAGCGGCCGAGCTCCTGCACGTACTCACCGCCGCGGATCTGCCGGCGGCATCGGCCGGCGCGTTGCTCTGCGCGCTGCGCACCAAGGGCGTCACCGCGTCCGAGGTCCGTGGTCTTGCCGCGGCCATGCGGGCTCTGGCACTCAAGCCGCGCCTGCCGGAGAGGCTCGACGCCATCGACGTCGTCGGCACCGGCGGCGACGCCTCGGGCAGCCTGAATCTCTCCACCGGCGCCGCGTTGCTGGCGGCGGCCGCGGGTCTGCCGGTGGTCAAGCACGGCAACCGCTCGATCTCCAGCCGGTGCGGCAGCGCCGACCTTCTGGAAGGTCTCGGGCTTGCGTTGCCGCTCGACGAGCAACGCGCGGCCGACTGCTTCGCGGCCACCGGATTCACGTTCCTGTTCGCCCCGTATTACCACCCCTCGATGAGGGCGCTCGGTCCCATCCGTGCCGCGCTCGGCATCCGCACCGTGTTCAACCTGCTGGGTCCGCTCACCAACCCGGCCTCGCCGCGCTTCCGTCTCATCGGCGCGTACGATGCCGCGACCGCGGAGCTCATGGCCGGAACGCTCTCGGGCACGGACGTCGAGCGGGCTTGGGTCGTGCACGGCGCCGCCGGGTGGGACGAGGCGACCCCCATCGGACCTTTCGTGGGCTTCGAGGTCGACCAGGCCGGCGTGCGCCGTCACGAGGTCGATCCCCGCGATCTGGGGCTCACCCTTTGCGAGCCGCGCGAGCTGGCGGGCGGCGATGCGGCCTCGAATCTGCGTGCGCTGGTCGCGGTGTTCGAGCGGCGCGACCGCGGCGCGCACCTTGCGGCGCTGACCCTCCAGTGCGGCCTGGCGCTGCACATCGCCGGACGGGCGCAATCGATTCGCGCCGGCATCGAGCGCGCGCTCGACACGGTCGAGAGCGGGCGGGCCGCGGCCTGGCTCGAGGGATTGCGGCGGTTCGCTGCGACGCCTACCGCGGTTCCCGAGGCGGCGGCGTCCCCGGCGGCGGCGCCCGGGGAGGCGGGGCCCGGGGCCGCGACGCCCAAGGCGGCGATGCCTGGGGCGGGGGTTCCGTGAGCCGCTTTCTGGACGAGATGGCGCGGGCGAGCGCCGCGCGGGTCGAGGCGGCCCGCGTGCTCGAGCCGCTCGCGGCGCTCGAGCGCCGTGCGGGCGAGACGCCTCGCGCCGCGCCTCTGCGCCTGTCGCACGACGGCTTCGACGTCATTGCCGAGCTCAAGCTGAGATCGCCCGCGGCGGGGCGCCTCGGCGATGACACGGGGGATTGGCTGGGCCGGGTTGCGGCGTACGCGCGTGGCGGTGCCGCGGCGGTGTCGGTGTTGACCGAGCCGACGCGCTTCGATGGATCGTTGGATCACCTGCGCGCGGCGGCCACCGCGCTCGCACCGCTCGGCGTGCCGGCGATGCGCAAGGATTTCATCGTCGATCCGTACCAGGTGATCGAAGCGCGCGCGAGCGGCGCCGGCGGGGTGCTCATCATCCTGCGCATGCTGCCGGCCGGCGAAATCGTGAGACTCCTGGATACGGCGGCGGAGCACGCGCTCTTCGTCCTGCTCGAGGCATTCGATGCGGCGGACCTGGGGGCGGCGCGCAAGCTCCTTGCCGCGCGCCGCGGCCGCGACGAGCGCATTTTGGTGGGCGTCAATTGCCGCGACCTGCAGACGCTCGAGGTGGTGCCGGAGCGCTTCGCTGCGCTGGTACCGCTCCTGCCGCCGGACGGCCCGGCGGTGGCGGAGAGCGGCGTCGGCTCGGCCGCCGATGCCCTGCGCATGCGTGATCTCGGCTATCGGATCGCGCTCATCGGTACCGCCTTGATGGGCCGCGACGACCCCGCCGGGCTGCTGCGCGAGATCCTCGCGGCAACGCGGACAGTGTCACGCCAAGTGGCTACACTCGGCGACAGGGGACCCTGAAGCATGTACATCAAGATTTGCGGCATCACCAGCGCGGATGCGGTCGCCGCAGCCGCCGAAGCGAAGGTCGACGCGATCGGGTTCGTGTTCGCCCCCAGCCCGCGACAGGTCACTCCCGGACAGGCGGCACAGCTCGCCGCACTCGCGCCCCCCGGCATCCTGCGCATCGCGGTGGCGCAGCACCCGCTGCAAATGAAGGTCGACGAGATCTGTCGCACGCTGAAGCCCGATCTCTTCCAGACCGACTTCGAAGATCTCCGCGAGCTCAAGATTCCCGCGCACGTCAAGGTCCTTCCGGTGGTGCGTTTCGGACGCAAGGCACCGAGCCCGCTGCCGCCGCGGATCCTGTTCGAGGGCCCGACCAGCGGTATCGGCGAGCTGGCGGACTGGGGCCGCGCGGCAGAGCTGGCCCGGCAGACCGAGGTGATCCTCGCGGGCGGGTTGTCGGCGCAAAACGTCGCCGAAGCGATCCGCGCGGTACGCCCCTTCGGCGTCGACGTGAGCAGCGGCGTCGAACAGGAGCCGGGTGTGAAGGACCCGGCCAGGATCCACGATTTCGTGCGCGCCGTGCGCGCGGCCGCGGCGGCTCTCGGGAGCGAGCCATGAGCGGCGCACCGCGCGACGACCTTCCTGATGCCCGCGGACGGTTCGGCGCGTTCGGCGGACGCTACGTCCCCGAGACCCTCGTGCCCGCCCTCGATCGGCTGCGGGCCGGCGTCGACCGCTATTTGCACGCGGCCGACTTCCGTGAGGAGTTTCACCGCGAGCTGGAGGGCTGGGTCGGGCGCCCGACGGCCCTTTCGCATGCTCCCAGCCTGAGCCGGCGCTGGGGCGCGGACGTCTGGCTGAAGCGCGAGGATCTTGCGCATACCGGTGCCCACAAGATCAACAACGCGATCGGGCAGATCCTGCTCGCCAAGCGCCTCGGCGCGAAACGCATCATCGCGGAGACCGGCGCGGGCCAGCACGGCGTCGCCAGCGCCGCGGCCGCCGCGCGCCTCGGGATGCCGTGCGTCGTCTACATGGGCGCAGTCGACGTGGAACGTCAGGCGCCGAACGTCGGCCGCATGCATCTGCTCGGGGCGAC
This sequence comes from Steroidobacteraceae bacterium, assembly GCA_036272295.1. GTDB lineage: Bacteria > Pseudomonadota > Gammaproteobacteria > Steroidobacterales > Steroidobacteraceae > Bog-1198. Next base: position 25,234 of record DATAYZ010000121.1, on the reverse strand, counting down.
CGTGGTGTCCGTCACCGGAGGCGATCAAACCCTGCGGGCGGCGATCGACGAGGCCCTGCGCGACTGGGTATCGGACCCCGAGGGCACCTATTATTGCCTGGGCTCGGCGGTAGGCCCGCATCCCTATCCCTACCTCGTCCGGGAGCTGCAGTCGGTCATCGGACGGGAGGCTCGCGCACAGATGCTCGAGCGAGCCGGCGGCCTGCCCGACATGGCGGTGGCCTGTGTGGGCGGAGGCTCGAACGCGATCGGGCTGTTCCATCCCTTCCTTGCGGATGCGGGCGTGCGGCTCATCGGGATCGAGGCCGGCGGCCGTGGACCCAAGCTCGGCGACAATGCGGCATCCCTGACCTTCGGTACGCCGGGCGTGCTGCAAGGCAGCTATACCCTGATCCTCCAGGATGCGTTCGGCCAGGTATGCGAGGCGCACTCGGTTTCCGCGGGTCTCGACTATTCGGGCGTCGGGCCCGAGCACTCTTATTTGATGAAGAGCGGCCGCGTCGCCTACGAGTCCGCCACCGACGAGGAAGCGCTCGATGCGCTGGCCGAATGCGCGAAGTACGAAGGCATTCTGCCGGCGATCGAAAGCGCGCACGCGTTCTTCGGGGCGCGGCGCCATGCGCTCGCGAACCCCGGCGCGCGCATTCTCATCGGGTGCTCCGGCCGCGGGGACAAGGACATGCCGATACTGCAGCGGACCTTGCTGCAAGGTCTCGGGCGGTGAGCGGGCGGGAGGGTGCCGTCCCGGGCGAGCCCATCGCCGCGGCGATACGCGCATCGGTGGCAGAGGGCCGTCCGGCGCTGGTCGGATATCTGACCGCGGGCTTTCCGACCCGGGCGCGGTTCCGCTCGAATCTCGAGGCCGTGGCGGGTGCTTGCGACGTGGTCGAGATCGGCGTGCCGTTCTCGGATCCCATGGCCGACGGCACCACGATTCAGCGCGCCAGCTTCGTCGCGCTCAAGGAGGGCGTGACGTTGGCGTGGATCCTCGATGAGGTCCGGGCGGCACGCCCGGGGCTGCGCGCACCGATCCTGCTCATGAGCTACCTGAATCCGCTCCTCAAGTTCGGGCTGGAGGCCCTGCCTGTCGCGTCACGCGAGGCGGGGGTTGCGGGCTACATCGTGCCGGACCTGCCGTTCGAGGAGAGCCATGAGCTCAAGACGGCGCTCGAGCAGGAGGGCCTCGCGCTCATCCAGATGGTCACTCCGGTGACGCCGCCCGAGCGCCTCGCCATGCTCTGCAAGCAAGCCCGCGGATTCGTCTACGCGGTCACCATGACGGGCACCACCGGCAGGTCCGTGGACGTTCCAGCCGAGGTGCTCGACTACATGGACGGCGTGCGGCACGTCTCGACGGTGCCGGTCTGCGCGGGCTTCGGCATCCGCTCCCGCGAGCAGGTGCGGCGCTTCGCGGGACACGTCGACGGCGTCGTGGTCGGCTCCGCGCTGGTCGAGGTTCTGGAGCGCGGCGAGGATCCGAGCGCCTTTCTCGGCGCGCTGCGATGAGCCCGTGAAGCGGGTGTTTCGCGCCGCAACGCTGATCCAGGTCGCGCACGCGCGCAACCTGCTGCTGACCGCCGGCATCGAGAGCGAGCTGCGCAATCAATACCTCGCAGGCGCCGTCGGCGACCTGCCCATGCTCGAGACCTGGCCGCAGCTCCTGGTCCAGGACGAGGACGAGCAAGCCGCGCTCCGGGCTCTGGCGCGAGCCACCGCCGCCCCGACCGGCAGCGCCTGGGTATGCGACGAATGCGGTGAGTCCCTCGAACCCCAGTTCACCAGCTGCTGGCGCTGCGGCTCCGCCCCCGCTTCCAGCCCCCGCTGATACCCACCCCCGTCCCACGCCGCCTCCGGGGTCGCTGTCGGGGCCCCCGCCTGTCCGCCCGGGTAAGAGCTATTCGGTGACTGCTACCGGTAAGGGTTCCGACGGACGATGTCCGGCCGCCTAATGACGGTCGGTCCATTTGCGGTCAATAGCCCATTTACCGGTAGCAGTCACCGAATAGCTCTTACCCGGGCGGACAGGCGGGGGCCCCGACAGCGACCCCGGAGGCGGTGGGTAGACGGGGGTGCGTGTCAGACAAACACCGACAGGAGTTCGCGCGAATTCCGAGCCGAGGTTCAGCGCTCCAGCCTGGATAGGGTTGTCCTACACGGGTTACAAATTCCACTGGGGCTGCATGTAACGATTACACGCAGCAAAACCCGATACAGGCATGGGTCAATGGCAGGTCAGGAGGTCAGTGATGAATAGCGTGAGCCGCGGGATCGCGGAGCGGATCGAGGCAGCAGGGTCGACCGCGGTCGCAGGGCTCTTGGGCAAGTCCCAGGCCATGCAAGAGGTATTCCGGCTGATCGAGCGCGTGGGGCCGACCGAGGCCAACGTGCTCCTCACGGGCGAGAGCGGCTCGGGCAAGGAGCGCGCGGCGAAGTGCATTCACGAGTGCTCCCCGCGCCGAGGAAATCCCTTCGTGGTCGTCAACTGTGCCGCCGTGCCGGCGGGCCTCATGGAGGCCGAGCTGTTCGGCCGCGAGCAGATTTCCGACGCCGCGCTGGTGCCGCCCGGAGCGTTCGAGCGCGCCCGCGGGGGCACCCTGCTCCTCGACGACGTGGTCGACATGCCGCTCGACATGCAGGCGCGGCTGCTGCGGGTGCTCGAGACCCGGAAGTACTACCGGGCCGGCGCCAGCACGGAATACGCCGCGGACGTTCGCGTGATCGCGGCGACCAACCGCTGCCCGCTGCAGGCCGTCCGCAGCGGCCAGTTTCGCGAGGACCTTCTATATCGGCTGGCGGTGTTTCCGGTCGAGCTGCCTTCCCTGCGCAGCCGCGGGGACGACGTGGAGCTGCTTGCCGAGCACTTCCTCGCGAGCTTGAATGCGCGCGCACACACCCAGAAACGGCTGTCCGCGCTCTCCCGCATGACCTTGAAGCAGCACGCGTGGCCCGGGAACGTGCGCGAGCTCAAGAACTGCATCGAGCGGGCCTTCATTCTCGGCGATACGATGCTGGAACTCGCGCCGCTCATTCAGGGCGCGAATGCCGATGCCTCGCAGGAGCGGGATCGTCTCAGCATCCGCGTCGGATCGCGCATCCACGACATGGAGCGGTCCCTGATCGTCGCGACGCTCGACTACTTCAAGGGAAACAAGCGTCGCGCAGCCGATGCCCTGGGCTGCAGTCTCAAGACGCTGTATAACAAGTTGAACGGGTATTCCCAAAGCCAAGAGTGCGCAAACCCATAAGCGCAGGACCGCGCCAACCCTCAAGCGCCCGAACGGAGAACGAACGTGTCAAAGGTATTGATTGCGGATGACCATGCGGTGGTCCGAGCCGGCTTCAAGCAATTTCTCGAAGCAGATCCCAGCATCACGGCCGTCGGCGAGGCGGCGAGCGGCAACGAGACGCTGGATCAGCTGCGCAAGAGCGACTGGGATCTCGTCCTGCTCGACATTCACATGCCCGACCGCAGCGGCCTGGACATCCTGCGCCACATTCAGACGGGCCATCCCAACGTGCGCGTCCTGGTCATGAGCGGATTGCCCGAGCAGCAATATGCGGTGAACGTGCTGCGCGCCGGCGCGAGCGGCTATCTCTCCAAGGACAGCGCACCCGAGGAGCTCATGAAGGCGGTGCGGACCGTGCTTTCCGGCCGACGCTACGTCAGTGCGGCCCTCGCCGAGATCCTGGTGGCCGATCTCGACGGCGATCCCGACAAGCCGATGCACGCCCGCCTGTCGACGCGCGAGTTTCAGATATTTTGCAAATTGGCGGCAGGCCGCGGAGTCTCCGACATCGCGAACGAGCTGAGTCTCAGCGTCAAGACGGTCAGCACGTATCGCAGCAGAATCCTCGAAAAGATGAGTTTCACGGCGAACGCGGACATCACGTCCTACGCGCTGCGTAACGGTTTGATTCAATAATCGCAGGACGTGGGAATTCTCCTACACTGCATCTTGGGAGCCCTGTCTGGCCAGCGCATCGAGCGTGACGCTAGACTGCGACGGTCATGTACACGACAACCATGGGTAAAACGTCAATGGCTCACTCCTTGAGGGTCTTGCTGGTCGAAGACTCCAAGGTGTTGACGGAGCGATTGACGGAAGCGATCCGGCAAATTCCGCAGGTGGAATTGATCGGGACCGCGGACACGGAAGCGTCGGCGGTGGCAGCCGCGAAGAAAGAGTCCGTCGATGTGATCATCCTCGATCTGCATCTGAAGCAGGGAACGGGATTTGGCGTCATGCGCGCACTCGCCACCACCCATTTGAAGCCGCGCATCATCGTGCTGACCAACTACGACCTGCCGGAATACAAGAACGCCGCCATCGCGCTCGGCGCGACGCACTTTCTCGACAAGGCGCGTGACTATGGGCGCCTTCCGGAAGTCCTGCACGAGATCTGCGAGGCGCACCTCTCCAAGCACTGAGGCGGCGGCCTCGGGTCGACCGCCTACAGCAAGACAGGACGCCGCCACGGCCGTCGCAGCGGTCCGTCCGACACCCCGGCCGTTTCACCCTCCCTATGATGGCGTTGAGGCGGTGGCGCACGGGTTCGTGCGCCTCGACCGACGCGGCGAGCGGCCGCACACATACCGAGGAGAAGGTCATGAACTGGGATCGAGTGGAAGGAAACTGGAAGCAGCTCAAGGGCAAGGTGCGCGAGCAGTGGGGCAAGCTCACGAACGATCACATCGACGCCATCAACGGCCGCCGCGACATGCTCGCCGGCAAGATCCAGGAAGCCTACGGAGTCGGCAAGGACGAAGCCGAGCGGCAGATCAGCGACTGGCAAAAGAGCGTTCGTGACGACGCCGACGATCGCGCGGCGGCGGATCGCGCCGCGGAGCGATCGAAACACTAGAGTTTCCGGCCATCGAAAGTCCGCTTGGCGACCTTGAGGAGAAGCAACGTGACCATCAAGCCATTGAGACATCGGGGATTGCTGGCATGCGCGGCCGCCCTGGTCGCCGTAGGATGCGCGACCGCCCCTCCACCCAACGAGCAGCTTGCCGTGGCGAAGGACTCCGTTCAGCGCGCCGAAACCGCGGGCGCCGTCGACCTGGCGCCGGTGGAAATGGCGGCCGCACGCGACAAGCTCACGCGCGCCGAGCAGGCCGCGGCGCATCGCGACGCGGTGCCGGCGACCGAGCTGGCGGAGCAGGCGGACGTGGATGCCAAGCTGGCCGAAGCCACGGCGCAGGAGCACAAGTCGCACAAGGCCGCGATGGAGCTGGATGCCAGCCTGCAGGCGTTGCGCAACGAAGCGACGCGCGACCAGCAGTCCACTCAGTAGGGGGTGACATATGAACGCAAAACTCACGATCGGAATGGGAGTGGCGCTCGCGCTCGCGGCCTGTGCCGGTGCACCGCAGCCGAACGCGGCGCTCGAGAACGCGCACGCGGCCGTGCAGGCGGCCGAGGCGGATCCCAACGTGCCGAAGTACGCACCGCTGGATCTCGAGACGGCGAAGAAGGAGCTGGCGATGGCCGATGATGCGGCGGCGCATCACCATGAAGACGCGATCGGGCAGCCGGCCTATCTCGCGACGCAGAATGCGCGCCTGGCTCAGGCCCACGGGGCGGCCAAGGCCGACGATGCCCGGGTAGCCGCGGGTCAGGTGGAGCGCGATCGGATCATGCTCGCCGCGCGCACGCGCGAGGCCGACAATGCCAAGGCTGCGGCGACCAATGCGCAGCTCGAGGCCAATGCCGCCGTGACGCAGCGGGATCAGGCCACCCAGGAGGCACAGCGCCTGCAAGGTGAGCTCGAGGATCTCAAGGCCAAGCAGACGACGCGCGGGCTGGTGCTGACGCTCGGAGACGTGCTGTTCGATACGAACAAGGCGACCTTGAATCCGGGCGCCGGCCGCAAGCTCGACGAGCTCGCACAGTTCCTCAACGAGCACCCCGATCACCGCGTGCAGATCGACGGCTTCACCGACAGCACGGGATCCGATGCGTACAACGAGGATCTGTCCCAGCGGCGTGCCGACGCGGTCAAGCAGGCGCTCGTGATGCGGGGCATCACCCCGTCACGGATCGGCACCGAGGGATACGGCAAGGCTTACCCCGTCGCGAGCAACAACGAGTCGGGCGGGCGCCAGCTGAACCGCCGCGTCGAGGTTGTGATCGGCAAGGACAACGGCAACATCGCGCCGCGCAGCGGCGAATGAGGACCGCCGTGAGCCTATTCCTACAGGCCGCCATGGACGGCGCCTGCACCGGCGAGATGCCTGCCCGACAATAATCGAGTATCTTGTTGGACCAAAGGAGAAGAACGATGGAAACATTCGAGGGCACTGCCGACGCGGCACGCGCGACCGGCCGCCGTGTGAAGAAGGACCTGGGTGACGGGATGGACGACATCAAGGCCGTGGCGTCCGAGGAGGTCAAGAACCTGATCTCCGACGTCGAGGACCTGATGGCTCGCATCGCCGACCTCAAGGATGCCGACGTGGCGAAGGTCCGCAACAAGGTGCAGCGCGCCGTCGACGCCGCGAAGGAAAGCCTGGCGGACAGCGCCAACACCATTCGCGAGCACGCCCAGGGCTTTGCCGGCGGCGCGGACGATTACGTACGGGAGAGCCCGTGGCAGGCCATCGGCATCGCCGCGCTGGTGGGTGCCGTCGTCGGTATTCTCGCGACCCGCCGCTCCTAAGGCTTCGCTGCCGTGCGGCTGCTCTGGTCCCTGCCGAAAGCGGCTCCGGTGCTGCTGCGCCATGTCGCGGCCTATGTCGAGCTCGCGAGTCTCGATCTCGCGAGAGCGAGGCGCGAGCTGCAGGCGGAGCTTGCGGCGGCGGCGCTGGTCGGCATCTGCATCATCTTCGCCTTGCTGCTCGGCTGCATCTTGGTGATCGCCTGGACCTGGGACACCCCGCATCGCGTCGCCGCCATCGCCTGGATGGCGGCCGGGTTTCTCGCCGCCGCGACCGTGGCCGCTCTCTACCGCAGCAAGGTGGTCCGGCAGAAATCGGAGCTGCTCGCCACGGTGCGCCAGCAGTGGCTGGAAGATCGGGTGCTGCTCGAGCGCATCCTGTCGGATGAGGCCTGACCAGGATGACCGACCCCGACCAGGAAGCGCGCGCCGAAATTCTCGCCAGATTGCGGGCGTCGCGAGATGAGATCCGTCAATTGCTCGATCGGGCGCCAGGCGCGGCGCGCCTGGACGGCGCCACGGCAATGCCCGGCATGGGCATTGGCGCCGAAGGCTTCCCCCGCAGCCGCACCATGAGAGCGCTCATGAGCTACAAGGGTCTCACCACGGTTGGCGCGGCGGCAGCCGGGCTGCTCATCGCAAGACCGGCGCTGGTCCTGAAACTATTGCGTGTGCTGCCCGCCAGCGCATTCGCGCGCATGCTTCTGGCCCGCGCCATGACCGGGTTCCGATCGCAGAAATGATCGCTGGAGGCGCAGGCGCTCGAGGCCGACCGAGCGGCCATGGAAGGGCGTGCCCGCGGTGCCGGCTACCCGAGCGTGACCACCGCATAGTGATACTTGCCGTCGTCGACCAGTGTTATCTCGCAAGGTGAGCTCCCGATCCGTGCGCCGTCGAGCGTTGCGCTTTTCACGCCGCGGCAGACGCCGCGAGGGTTCTCGACGGCGATGCGATAGCGGGAGGCGCCATGGCGGTGGGTGACCTCGAAAGCCGGCCAGGTGCGCGGGATGCAAGGATCGATCGACAGCTTGCCCGCTCGTAACCTGACGCCAAGGATTCCCTCGGCCGCGGTGCGATACATCCAGCCCGCGGACCCCGTGTACCAGGTCCACCCGCCGCGACCGGTGTGGGGCGCGACGGAATAGACGTCCGCGCATACCACATAGGGCTCGACCTTGTACCGGTGAGCGCTCGCGCGCGTGGTGGCGTGATTGACGGGATTCAGGATCGAGAACACCTCGCCGGCGCGATCGCCGTCTCCCAGCAGCGCAAAGGCCAGGTTGGTCCACATCGCGGCGTGGGTATACTGACCGCCGTTCTCGCGCAGCCCCGGCGGATAGCCCTTGATGTAGCCGGGGTCATGCGCGGTTTGGTCGAACGCAGGGGTGAACAGCTTCACCAGGCCGTCGGCGCGATCGACGAGCTGATTGTCGACGGCGGCCATGGCGCGGGCCGCTCGTGCCGGGTCTCCGCCGCCCGAGATGACCGCCCAGGATTGGGCGATGGCGTCGATGCGGCACTCATCGCTCGAGACGGATCCCAGCGGCGTGCCGTCGTCGTAGTAGCCGCGGCGATACCAGTCGCCGTCCCAAGCCTCGCGCTCGATCGCTTGCTGAAGCGCGAACGCGTGCTTGCGCCACTGATCGGCCCGGTCCATCCGTCCTCGGGCCGCCGCGATGGGCGCGAACTTGAGCAGCGCTGCGTAAAGGAACCACGCCATCCAGACGCTCTCGCCGCGGCCACGGGCGCCGACCCGGTTCATGCCGTCGTTCCAGTCGCCGGTGCCGAACAGCGGCAAGCCGTGCGAGCCGATCGCGAGACTCGAATCGAGGGCGCGCACGCAGTGCTCGAACAGGGAGGCGATCTCGGGCGACGCCTCCGGTGCGAAGAATGACTCGTGCACCCCGGGCGCCAGCGGGCCGCCTGCCAGGAACGGCAGCTGCTCGTCGAGCACGCCCGTGTCCCCGGTCACCTCGAGATAGTGCTCCAGGATGAAGGGCAGCCAGATACGGTCATCCGAAACCAACGTCTGGATGCCCTTGCCGGACTCGGGCAGCCACCAGTGCTGCACATCTCCCTGTGCGAACTGGCGCCCCGCGGCGCGCAGGATGTGCTCGCGCGCGACGGCCGGATGAGCCGCGCACAGCGCGGCCACGTCCTGGAGCTGATCTCGATAGCCGTAGGCGCCGCTCGACTGGTAGAAGCCGGTGCGTGCCCATACCCGGCAGGCAAGCGTCTGGTACAGCAGCCAACCGTTCACCATCAGATCCATGGGACGGTCGGGCGTCTTCACCTCGAGCGTGCACAGGACGCGATCCCAAAAACGCGTGACCTCCTCGAGAACGGCATCGAGATTGGCTGCGCGATAGCGTTGCATCAGCTCCACGGCCGCGGCCGGGGTCGCCTCCTCGCCCAGCAGCAGCACCACCTCCGCCGACTCGCCGTCGCGCAGGCGGACCGAGGTCTGCATCGCGCCGCAGGGATCCAGTCCCGCGCCGTTGCATCCGGACAAGCGCCCGCCGTGGGTCAGCGCGGCCGGCTCGGCGAGCGCGCCATGCCGCCCGAGAAACTCGCGTCGATCCGCGGTGCAGCTCTGCTGCCGGCCGGCCATGTCCATGAATGCGACACGCGATGGGAATTCGGTGCCCCACGGATTGCGGGCGAGCAACGCGCCGGTCGAGGGCTCGATCTCGGTGATGGTGAAGGGCGCCAGCCTGGCGCGCTGGTTGCCGAGAACCCAGTCGACGTAATGGGTCACCGAGAGCCGGCGCGGCCGGCCCGAGCGGTTGGTGACCTTGAGCCGAGCGATCTTGATCGGGTCTTCCAGCGGCACGTATTGCAGCAGCTCCACGGCGATGCCGTGCGAGGCCAGCTCGTAACGCGTATGGCCGAAACCATGGCGGATCACGTAGAGCGCGGAGTGCTCGCGGATCGGCAGCGGCGTCGGCGTCCAGACTTCTCCGGTCTCCTCGTCGCGCAGGTAGATGACTTCCGCCGGCGTGTTGCTCACGGGGTCGTTGGACCAGGGGGTCAGCTGGTTTTGCTGCGCATTGATGGACCAGGTAGTGCCCGTGCCGTCGGCCGATGCTTGGAATCCGAATTCCGGATTTGCGATCACGTTGTTCCACGGCGCGGGTGTCCAGTGACCCTCGTCGAGCATGATCATGTACTCGCGGCCGTCCGCCGAAAACCCGCCGAGCCCGTTGTAGTACTCCAACGCGGGCACGGTGCGTGCGGCGCTCTCGCGCGCGCCGCCGCTCCTGACCTCGAGCCGGGGGCGCGCCGCCGAAACCGGCTCCTCGGGCTCGGCCCCGGCATCGCCGGGTCCCAGCACCACGCGAGCCGCGATGAGCAGGAGGTCGCGGCTCGCCGCGGGAATCGAATCGGTGCGCAGGATGAACAGCTTGCCGCGACGGCCCGCGGTTTCGTCCGGCGGACGCCGGTCGGCGCCGCCCAGCGCGGCCTCGAGCGCCTGCTGCAGCTCCGCCGCCTCGGCGGCCATCGCCTCGTTCAGGATCACGACATCGACGGCAAGCCCCATCGAGCGCCAATAGGCTTGCGCACGCTCGAGGCGCGCGACCGTGTCGACGTCATCGCGACGGCCGGCGCGCGCGAGCACGATGGGCAGGTCCCCGGAAATGCCGTGCGGCCACAATCCGGAGGCGCCCGATCGGTTTCTCTCCAGGGTCTCGCGCGGCGCACGCGACGTGCTGTCCGCGTATAGGACGCGATTCGCGATCCACTGGAATCGCCGTGCTTCCCCGGGGTCGATGCCGAGATCGCGCAGCCGGACGCCGGCCCGATCGCGCGCCAGGTCCTGGATCCGCTCCGCCGCCGCCGCCTCGCGGTACCGATCGGCGGTCGCCAGGACGCTCTCGCGCGAACCGGCGATGGCTGTCCAGAAGGCGAGGCGTGCCGTCTTGCCCGGCGCGATGCGCACGCGCCGGCGCAGCGCCAAAACGGGATCGAGCACGGTGCCCGTGGTGCCCGAGAGCGGCCGCGCATCGAGCACCGCGGCCGCGGTGCGCAGGTCGCGTCCGCGCCCGATGAAGCGCGCGCGATCGGTCTCGATCTGCAGGCCGCCGACGCCCGTGCCGTCCAGCGTCGAGTGGTGGGACACCCAGAGCTTCGGGTCTTCGGGGCTCCGCGTCCGCCGCGTGGCGAGCAGGGTCCCGGAGTCGGCGAGCCACTCGGTCTGCACGAACATCTTGGAGAAGGCGGGGTGCGCGGCGTCCGCCTCGGGCGTCGCCAGCACCACCTCGGCATAGGAGGTGATCTCGAGCTCGTAGGTGCGGCGGCCCCGATTCGTGACGGAGACGCGCCGCATCTCCGCATCGGCTTCAGGCGATACCAGGATCTCGGTCGAGGTCACGACGGGGCCGTCGGCGCGCGTGATGCGGACCCGGTCCTCGCCGAGCTGCGCCTCGTAGCTGTCGGGCTCGGAGCCGACGGGCTGATACGCGGCCGACCAGACCGTGCCGTCGGCCACGTCGCGCAGATACACATAGCTGCCGTGCGAATCGCAGGTCGGGTCCTCGCGCCATCGCGAGACGGCGATGTCCCCCCAACGGCTGTAGCCGGAGCCCGCGGCGGTCACCATGACCGAGTAGCTGCCGTTCGACAGGAGCTGCGTGCGCGGCGCGGCCGATTGCGGCGAGGTGAAGCGGCGCGAAGCGGCGGGTGCCGGCGCCTTGGGGTCGGGTGGACTCATCCGGCCACGATACCGTTTTCCGCCATGCGGCGCATGCCCACCCAGGAGCCTAGGGATTCAATTGCCAGATGGAGTAATTGAGCGCGGCTGCGAACGCGACCCACGCGAGATAAGGCACCATCATCCAGGCGCAGAGCGCCTTGACCGGCGCAAACCGGCGAATGGTCCAGATGATCGCAAGCGTCAGCGCGATGTTGAGGAACAAGCCCGCGCCGATGCTGCGCGCCCCGAAGAACGCCGGCGCCCAGGCGGCGTTCAACAGGAGTTGAAGCAGATAGGCGGCGAGCGCCGGGTTGCGGCCGCGGTGATATCGCTCCTCCCAGATGCGCCAAGCCGCGATTCCCATGAGCACGTAGAGCGTGGCCCACACCGGGGCGAACCAGTTGCTCGGGGGGACCCATGCGGGCTTGGCGAGGGACGCATACCAGGCGGCGGTGCTCGCCGAAAAGCCCGGTGCGAACAATGCTCCGAGCGCTCCGAGAGCGAGAGCGGAGCCGACGAAGCCGAGAAAAACGAACCAATTCGGCCGCGAGTTGCGGCCCCGGTAGCTGGTGGTGCTTTCGATCGGAATCCTCATCGACCGGCCGGCCTCGTGGCTCGGCGGACGAATAGGACCACGGCCGCCCCCAGCTGCAGCCAACCCAGCCAGCGAATTTCGGTCGAGACGCCGAGCCAGATCAAGCCGGAGAACCACAGCAGCGCGGCGGCCACCGCGAGATCGCGGCGCTCGCCGGAGTTTCCGATCGCCGCTTCGAGCCCGCGAGCCTGCACGTTGTCCACCTTGATGACGAGGCGGCCCTCGGCCGCATCTCTCACCGTGGTCTCGATGATCTGCGGCACCTGTTGAAGCGCGACCAGGAGGTCGGGAAGCTGGGTGCGCGCCCGCTTGAGCGCCGCGCGCGGGCTCATGCGCTCGCGGCGCCAGCGCTTGAGATAAGGCTGCGCCGTCTTCCACAGATCGAGCTCCGGGTAGAGCTGCCGGCCCAGTCCCTCGATGTTGAACAGGGTCTTTTGCAGCAGGATCAATTGCGGCTGAATCTGCATGTCGAAGCGGCGAGCGGTCTCGAACAGGCGCATCAACACCTGGGCGAAGGAAATCTCCTTGAGCGGCCGGTTGAAGATCGGCTCGCACACGGTGCGCACCGCCGACTCGAGCTCATCGACGCGCGTCCCGCGCGGCACCCAGCCGGATTCGACGTGCAGCGCTGCGACCCGCGCGTAATCGCGGTTGAAGAATGCGAGAAAGTTCTCGGCGAGGTAGTGTTGGTCGCGCGTCTGCAGCGTGCCGACGATGCCGAAGTCGACCGCGGCGTAGCGTGGATTCTCCGGGTCTTCCGTCTGCACGAAGATGTTGCCCGGATGCATGTCGGCGTGAAAGAAGTTGTCGCGGAACACCTGGGTGAAGAAGATCTCGACACCGTTCTCGGCGAGCCTGGCGATGTTGGCGCCGCGCGCTGCGAGCGCGGCCCGGTCGCTGATGATGACGCCATGGATGCGCTCCATGACCATGACGTTGACGCGGCAGAAGTCCCAGTACACCTCGGGGACGTAGAGCAGCGGCGAGCCGGCGAAGTTGCGCTTGAGCTGCGCCGCGTTGCCGGCCTCGCGCAGAAGATCGAGCTCGTCCAGGATGGTCTTGCGGTACTCGCGCACCAGCTCGACCGGCCGCAGCCTGCGCGCTTCGGTCCAGTATTGGTCCGCGAGCCGGGCGAGGGTGTCGAGCACCTCGAGATCGAGGTCGATGATCTCCCGCATTCCGGGCCGCAGGATCTTGACCACGACCTCGGCGCCGCTCTCGAGCCTCGCCACGTGCACCTGGGCAATGGAGGCGGCTGCGAGCGGCTCGGGCTCGAACCCGGCGAATATCTGCCCGATCGGGCTGCCGAAAGCCGCCTCGACGATGGCGGCCGCGACCGCGCCGTCGAACGGCGGGACGCGGTCCTGCAGCTTCGCAAGCTCGTCGGCGATGTCGGGCGGCAGCAGATCCCGGCGGGTCGAGAGCGCCTGCCCGAACTTGACGAAGATCGGCCCAAGCTCCTCCAGCGCGAGGCGCAGACGCTCGCCGCGGGTGACGCCGACGCTGCGCTGGAACCAAGTCCACGGCGACAAGTACACCAGGAACCGGAACGGCCGGTACAGATGCGTGGCGCGCACGAAGTCGTCGAGGCCGTGCCGCACCAACGCACGCTGGATCTCGAGCAGCCGCGCCAGCACCCGCAGCCGCATCAGCCTGCCCTCCGGCGGCGAAGTGCTCCCGGCATCACGCGGCTCCCGGGGTGCGCGCCTCGAGCCGCGCGAGCCGCGCCTCGATCCGGTCGGCGGCCTCGCGAGCACCGTCGACGCCGCGCAGGAACTCCTCGAGCTCGGTACGGTTGACGAGATCCCGCCCTTCCTCCTCGAGATACTCCGCGATGTTGTCGCGCGCGGCCCGGCCCGCACGGCGCGCCCACGTGAGCGCATCGCGGGCCAGCATCGATACCCGTCGAGCGGGAAAATCACCGATCCATCGCGACAGCTCTTCCTCGGGATCGGGGCGCGCGAGCTCCAGCAGGCGGCGGTACTGGTTTGCGATCTCCGCGTCACCGACGATGGTCACGGGGGCTCTCCCGGCGCCGCGGCCCGAGCCGCCGCTGCCGCTCGAGCCGCCGCTGCCGCTCGAGCCGCCGCTGCCGCGGGGGCCCTGGTCGCCCGCGGAGCCGGCCCCGGCGCCGCCGCGAAGCAACTGCAGGAGCGCGAGGGGCGCGCCCGTCATGGTGGCGTTCGCCGGGCCGTCGCCGCCGGACAGCAGCGCGAGCTTGGCCCCGGCCGCGGCGATCCGCATTCGCGTGAAGCCCGCGACGTCGATGTCGATGGACGTGCCCTCCAGCCGTCGTGCGAGCTCCATCGCCCGAGCCGAACCTTGAAGCGAGCGGTTGAGCGCTGCTTCGATCGAAGCCAGCCATGCAGCGGTTGCAGGCATCAGATCTTGTAGCCGCGGTGCAGAGCGACGATACCGCCCGAGAGATTGTGATAGCGCCCCTGCGAGAACCCCGCCGTGCGCAGCATGTCGAGCAGCGTCTCCTGATTCGGATGCATGCGAATGGACTCCGCCAGATATCGGTAGCTCGCTTCGTCGCCTGCGACCGCGCGGCCGAGGCGCGGCAGCACCTTGAGCGAATAGGCGTCGTACAGGGGCTTGAGTCCGGGCGCCACGGGCGTCGAGAATTCCAACACCAGCAAATGGCCGCCGGGCTTGAGCACCCGGTGCATGGAGCGGAGGGCCGCGGGCTTGTCGGTGACGTTGCGCAAGCCGAAGCCGATGGTGACGCAGTCGAACGACCCATCCGCGAACGGCAGGCGCTCGGCGTCCGCCACGATGCACGTGACGTTGGATGCGAAACCCTTGTCGAGCAGCCGGTCCCGGCCGATCGAGAGCATGGCCGGGTTCACGTCCGACAGCACCACCTGGCCCGACTTGCCGACCTGCCGGGCGAGCCCGAGGGCGAGGTCCCCGGTGCCTCCCGCCACGTCGAGGGCGCGCTGTCCGGGCTTGAGGCCGGTCACCGACAGCGTGAATCCCTTCCACAGGCGGTGCACGCCGAAGGACATGAGGTCGTTCATCAGGTCGTACTTGCCGGCGACGCTCGAGAACACCGTGCGCACACGCCCGGCCTTCGCGCTCCTATCGACCTGCTCGAACCCGAAATCGACCTTGCCGGAATCGCTCATGACGCCCTCGTCCATCGGGCGCATTGTAAGCCCTGCGGCCAGATTTAAGGTGCTGGTTCACCGTCGGGCGCACCGACCCTCCGGCGTCCGGGCAGCGTCAAGCCTGCGGCTGCGGCGCTCGAGCGCAACGCTCGAGATACCGCGCCCAGTTCTCGCGCCGGTTGCGCCCCAGCTCTTCGAGTACGGTCCAAGTATAAAGACCCGTATTGTGGCCATCATCGAACAACAGGCGCAGGGCGTAGTTGCCGACCGGCTCGACGCCGGAAATGCCCACCTGTTGCTTGCCGGTGACCAGCACGCCCTCGCCCCCGCCGTGGCCCTTGACCTCCGCCGACGGCGAGAACACGCGCAGATACTCGAACGGCAGCTCGTACCGGGAGCCGTCGTCGAAACTGACTTCGAGCAGGCGGGACCCGGTCCGCAATTTGATTTCGGTGGGCAGCGGCATGGGACCCGGGCTACAGGATGTAGCGCGACAAATCCTGGTCCTTCACCAGCTCGCCCAGATTGGCGTCGACGTATTCGCGATCGATCACGATGCGGGCGCCATTCCGGTCCGCCGCATCGAAGGAAATCGTCTCCAACAGCCGCTCCATCACGGTGTGCAGCCGTCGTGCTCCGATGTTCTCGGTGCGCTCGTTGACCTCGAAGGCGACCTCCGCGAGACGCTGAACGCCCGCGGCCGCAAATTCCAGCGTCAGCCCCTCGGTCGCGAGCAGGGCCGTGTATTGACGGCACAGCGAGGCGTCGGGCTCGGTGAGGATGCGCACGAAATCCTCCACGGCGAGCGGCTCGAGCTCGACCCGGATCGGCAGACGCCCCTGCAGCTCGGGAATCAGATCGGAGGGCTTGGACATGTGAAACGCGCCGGAGGCGATGAACAGCACGTGATCGGTCTTGACCGTGCCGTACTTCGTGTTCACCGTGCACCCTTCCACGAGCGGCAGGAGATCGCGCTGCACGCCCTCGCGCGAAACGTCCGCGCCCGCGGTTTCCTGCCGCCGCGCGATCTTGTCGATCTCGTCGATGAACACGATGCCGTTTTGCTCCGCGTTCTCCACGGCCCGGAGCTTCAGCTCCTCCTCGTTGATCATCTTCGCGGCCTCCTCGTCGACCAGGAGCTTCAATGCCTCCTGGACCTTGAGCTTGCGCTGCCGCGTGCGGCCGGACCCGAGGCTCTGGAACATCCCTTGGAGCTGCTGCGTCATTTCCTCCATGCCGGGAGGCGCCATGATCTCCACTCCCGTCGCGGCCGATCGCACCTCGATCTCGATGTCGCGATCATCGAGGCCGCCCTCCCGCAGCATCTTGCGAAAGCGCTGGCGGGTCTCATTGTCGCGCGGCGTCGGCTCTGAGGTGAATCCGGCCTGTGGGCGGGGCAGCAGCACATCGAGCACCCGCTCCTCGGCGCTGTCGGCCGCACGGTGGCGAACCTTGGCAATCTCTTCTTCTCGCGTCATTTTGACGGAGATCTCCACCAGATCGCGCACGATCGAGTCAACTTCGCGGCCGACATAGCCCACCTCGGTGAACTTGGTGGCCTCGACCTTGATGAAGGGGGCCCGGGCGAGGCGGGCCAGGCGGCGCGCGATCTCGGTCTTGCCCACCCCGGTCGGCCCGATCATCAGGATGTTCTTCGGGGTGATCTCGGCCTTCAGGGCCGCGGCCACCTGGCCGCGCCGCCAGCGGTTGCGCAGCGCAATCGCCACCGCGCGCTTCGCGGCCCTTTGACCGACGATGTGCTTGTCCAGCTCCTCGACGATTTCCCGGGGCGTCATCTGCGACATCGGTTCCTAGAGCTCCTCGATGGTGAGATGGCGGTTGGTGTAGATGCAGATGTCCGCGGCGATGTGGAGCGAGCGCTCGACGATATCGCGCGCCGAGAGATCGCTCTGCATGAAGGCGACCGCCGCGGCCTGGGCAAACCCGCCGCCCGAGCCGATCGCGATCAAGTCATGCTCCGGCTCGATCACGTCGCCATTGCCGGAGATGACATAGGTGCTCTCCACGTCCGCCACACAGAGCAAGGCCTCCAATCGCCGCAGGCTCCGGTCGGAGCGCCAGTCCTTGGCGAGCTCGATCGCCGCGCGCGTCAGATTGCCGAACTTCTCGAGCTTGCCCTCGAAGCGCTCGAACAGGGTGAAAGCATCCGCGGTGCCGCCCGCAAAGCCCGCCAGCACTTTGCCGCCATAGAGCCGGCGCACCTTGCGTGCATTGGATTTCATGACGCTCTGGCCGAGGGTGACCTGACCGTCGCCGCCGACCGCGACGCGGCCGTTGCGCCGAACGGCGAGGATGGTCGTGCCGTACATCTGCGCGGGATCGTGATTCATGGGCTCGCGGAACGGGGCAAAACTCGACCGTGGGGACGAAGATGGCCGTTTCAAGCGCCGCCGGAGCGGCGGCCGCGGCGAGTCGCGCGGGGATGGGCGGACTCGTACACGGCCGCCAGGTGCTGGAAATCGAGGTGCGTGTAGACCTGGGTCGTGCCGATGTCGGCGTGGCCGAGCAACTCCTGCACCCCGCGCAGATCGCCGCTCGACTCGAGCAGGTGGGTTGCGAAGGAGTGGCGGAACATGTGGGGATGGATGCGCACACCCAGCCCCATGCGGCGGCCCCAGGCCTCGACGCGGAGCTGGACGGCACGTGTGCCGAGCGGCCGGCGCGCCCTCCCGAGGAAGAGCGCATGCTCCGACGGCGCCGCGATGGCCGCGCGCTCGCGCAGCCATCGCCGCAGCGCGTCCGCGGCCTGACGGCCGATCGGGACGATGCGGGTCTTGCTGCCCTTGCCGTGCACCCGCACCGTGCGGTCCACGAGGTCGACGGCGGCCACCGTCAAGCCGACGAGCTCGGCAAGACGCAGGCCCGAGGAGTAAAAGAGCTCCATCATGGCCTTGTCGCGCACCGACAGCGAATCGTCGGCCCGGAAGGAGAGCAGCCGTCCCATCTGATCGGCGTCGAGCGTGGCCGGCAGGCGCTTCTTCAGCTTGGGGGCCCGCACGTCGAGCGCGGGATTGCGGTCGCAGTGTCCCTCGCGCTGGAGGAACTCATAGAACGTACGTACGGCGCAGAGCCGCCGCTGGATGCTGCGCCCACTCAAGCCTCCGCCATGCAGCGAGGCCGCGAAGGTCCGCACCAGGGCGTGGTCCAGCTCATCCCAGCGGGTCACCTTGCGGCGGGCGCCGAATTCGGCGAGAACCGTGAGGTCGCGCCGGTATGCCGAGATCGTGTGCGGGCTCAGCCGCCGCTCGTTGACGAGATGCGAGGAGAATCGGTCGATCCATTTGCGCTCGGATGCCTGCATCGGGACCACGGATGCCTCAGGGCCCGTTGACGCTCCTCTCCATCGCGCCGGCGCTCCTAGCGCGCCAGCGCGTAGGTCAGGAGCTCGCCGATGCGCGTCAGGAATTCCGTGCTCATTCCGGGGTGGAAGCGTTGCGCGTCGCTCGCGCCGATGGCGAGCAGGCCCAGGGCGCCCTTCGGTCCGAGCGGAGTCAGCGCGACGGAGCCGATCTCCACGGAATCCTTGCCGAACAAATAGTCGCGCTGCGAATCGCGCACCTGTCCGCAACGGGGCTTGCCCGAGCCCAGCAGCGACTCGAAGGTCTTGATGTCGGCGTCCTCCGGATCCGCGGTGCGCAGGAATCGCGGCATCGGATCGAGCGCGCGGGCTTCCTCCGTGAACAGCACCAGCATGGAATGACGGGCGTCGAAATCCTCGCGCAGCGAGGTCTCGAGCGCATCGATCGTCTGCGCCATGGTGCGCGCGCGGATCAGGCGCTGGCTCAGACGGTGAATGCGCACCGCGAGCGCATCGTTCGCCCGTGCCACGTCCACCAGCTCCTTCAATTTGCGCTCGAGCGACTGGTTGCGCTCGCGCAGCACCTCGACCTGGCGCTCCACCAGGCTGACCGTCGAGCCCACATCGCGCATGTGCGGGAGACGCAGCTTGGCGAGCAGCGGGGAGTTGCGTTCGAAGAAGTCGGGATAAGTCTGCAGATACTCCGCCACGCTCGAATCGCTCAATCCCTCCGGCTTGATTCCGCGTGCCTGAACGGTCGTCATTGTCGATCTCCCCTGGGGCCTGATAACGGTGTGAATACTGGCGGCTGCCCGCTCACGATACATCGACCGAGCCGGTGAATACCGTGGTCGCGGGTCCGGTGAGCCACGAGCGCTCGCCGCTTCCCTGCCACGTCACGGTCGCCGCGCCGCCGGGCAACGCAACCTGAACGCTCGCATCGAGCGTCCCGCCGCGCCGCCCGACCGCCACGGCGGCGCAGGCACCGGTACCGCACGCGAGGGTCTCGCCGACTCCCCGCTCGAACACGCGCAAGCGGATGTGACCGCGATCCACGACCTGCATGAATCCCACGTTGGTGCGCTGGGGAAATCGCGGATGCCGCTCGAGCGCGGCGCCGACCCGCTCCACCGGCGCGCGATCCACGTCCGGCACCGTGAGCACCGCGTGGGGGTTGCCCATGGAGACCGCGCCGAATTCGACCGGCGTGCCGTCCACGGTCGCCGAATAAGCGGACGCCTCGGCGGACGCTTCCATCGGGAGCGCGCGCGGATCGAAGTTCGGCACGCCCATGTCCACGGAAACCGAGCCGTCCTGCGCGATATGGGCGCGAACGACCCCGCCCGCCGAGCCCATCGCGAGGTCGCGCCCGAGATCCGGCGCGCGCGAGTACAGCAGGGCGGCGATGCAGCGGGCGCCGTTGCCGCATTGCTCGACCTCGGTGCCGTCGCAGTTGAAGATCCTGTAGAAGACACGCGTCCCCGGCGCACGAGGCGCCTCGAGCATCAGCGCCTGGTCGAAACCGATGCCGGTGCGCCGGTGGGCGAGCGCGCGGAGCTTGCTCGAGCTCATCTCGAGACCCGCGACCGGGGCGTCGAAGACCAGGAAGTCGTTGCCCAACCCCTGCATCTTCACAAAGTCGATGCGCATGGCGAAAGCATAGCCGATGCACCCCGCTGCCGCGAGCGTGAGAAGGCCGCGCAGCCGCGACACGTCGTCGGGCCCGCGCACGAGCCGTTGTCGCGAGGCCGGTTTGCGCTGTACGCTTGAGGCTGGCAGAGCCGATAACAACGATCACCCCGGGGGATTATGCGCCACGTAATGGTCTTGAATGCGAAGGGCGGATGCGGCAAGAGCACGCTGGCGACCAACATCGCGGTATTTTTCGCCCGCGAGGGCCGGGAGGTCTGCATCGCCGACTACGATCCGCAGCGCTCGAGCCTCGACTGGCTGGCGCAGCGCCCGGCCGATCTCCCTGCCATCACCGGCGTTGCAGCCTACGAGGAAGGCCTTCGCAACGTGGCGCGCGGCACCGAGGTCCTGGTGATCGACGCGCCGGCGCGCGTGCACGGCACCGAGCTCAACGAGCTCGTGCGCCGTGCCGAGACCATCATCGTTCCGGTGCTTCCTTCCAGCATCGACATGAAGGCCTGCGCGCATTTCATGGATGAGCTGCTCGAGATCGGCAAGGTCTCGCGCAAACAGGCACGGCTCGCCGTGGTCGCGAACCGCGTGCGCGAGTACACGCTCATCTTCGAGGAGCTGGATCAGTACCTCACCAAGCTCAAGGTGCCCTATCTCGGATTTCTGCGCGAGGCGCAGAACTACGTGCGCGCCTATGCACGCGGCATGGGCGTTCTGGAGCTTCCGGAATATCTGGCCTGGCCGGACTGGAAGCAGTGGGAGCCCATCTCCGCATGGCTGGATAGCAAGCGCAGCCAGCCCTGAGGCGACGACCGGCCGGGCGATCATGCGCATCACGCTCGCCTACCGCGATCGCAGCTTCGAGGCGGCACCGGACCAGAGCTTGCTCGATGCCGCGCTCGATGCGTCGCTGAATCTGCCTCATAGCTGCAAGGGCGGCAGCTGCGGGGCCTGCCGCGCGCGCCTCCTGCAGGGGGAGATTCACTATCCGAACGGGCCGCCGCTCGGGCTCTCGGAGTCCGAGATCCGCGATGGCTTGATGCTCATGTGCCAGGCGCGCGCGCGCAGCGACCTGACGCTCGAGACCTTCGAGATCGCCGCGCCCGAGGACATCGTGA
Source organism: Steroidobacteraceae bacterium (assembly GCA_036272295.1). Taxonomy (GTDB): domain Bacteria; phylum Pseudomonadota; class Gammaproteobacteria; order Steroidobacterales; family Steroidobacteraceae; genus Bog-1198. The sequence goes on along the minus strand of DATAYZ010000121.1, from coordinate 4,095 downwards.
CCAAGCGTCTGCCGGCGCGCATCGATCGCATCGAGCCGCTGTCGCACGACGTGATGGGCGTGCATCTGAGGCTGCCCGCGGCGGAAGAATTCCGGTTCAAGGCCGGCCAATACCTCGACATCATGCTTTCCGGAGGGCGCCGGCGCAGCTTCTCGATCGCCTCGCCGCCGCACGAGGCGCGCACGCTCGAATTGCACGTGCGCCGCGTCGCCGGCGGCGAATTCTCCGAGCGGCTGTTCCGGGACGGGGCGGAAGGCTCGCTGCTGTCGATCGAGGGGCCGCTCGGCCAGTTCCTGTACCGCGATGCCCCGGCCGGGCGGCCGATGCTGATGGTGGGCGGCGGCACCGGCCTCGCGCCGCTGCTCTGCATCATCAAGCACGTGTTGCACGAGCGCCTCGAGCGGGACATGCGGCTGTATTGGGGGGTACGCGCGGAGCGCGACCTGTACGCGGATCAGGCCCTGCTCGATCTCGAGCGTCAGATGGCGCAAACGGCCGGAGCACGATTGACCTACGTTCCCGTGCTGTCGGAGGGCTCGGTCGAATGGCGCGGCGCGCGCGGTCTCGTGCACGAAGCGGTGCTCGCCGATTTCTCGGATTTCGCGGGCTGCGATGTGTACACCGCCGGGCCGCCCGCGATGGTCGCGGCCGTGCGGCGCGAGCTCGCCGCCCGCGGCACCGATGCGGAGCGCATCTTTTTCGACTCCTTCGACTATGCGCCCGATTCGGCGGCACGCCAGTCGATCAACGCCGCCAGCAAGGACTGATCGTCCGCGGAGCGGGCTTCGATGAGCGGCGCCGACACCTGGAGGGCGCGAATTCCGGCGGCCACCCGCGCGCCGGGCACCAGCCAGCTCAAGCGCTCGAGCGGGGCGCGCATGGACGGTCCGATGAGCGCGAGCAACGCGGCGGCGGTGTCGAGGCTGGTGGCGGTCACGACATGCAGGCTTCCGGACTCGAGCGCATGCGACACCGCCGCGAGCGTCGCGGCGCTCGGGTGCGCCGGGACGCGCTCATACACCGCGAGGGCGGTGACCGCGGCGCCGCGCTCGCCGAGCTCGCGCTCGAGCGTTTCCCGCCCGCCCACGCCCTTGACGATGAGCACGCTGCGCCCTTGCGGACGTTGCAGCGCGGCGTGCCGCAGGAGCCCCTCGGAGTCGAAGCTCGCCTCAGGCGAAACCGACACTCGATAGCCCGCCTGATTCAGGGCCCGCGCCGTGGCGGCTCCGATGGCTGCAAGCTCGAGGTCGCGGCGCTGCTCGAGCAAGGCGGCGCCGAAGCGCACCGCATTCGCGCTGGTGAAGATGATCATGTCGAATTGCTCGAGCGGCGGCGCCGCGCCGCGCCGCGCCGCGACCGGCTTGATGTCGAGCACCGCCAGGCGCAGGGTGTGGGCGCCCTCGGCCTCGAGCAGGCGGCACAGCGGCATCGCCTGCTGCTCGGGGCGCGTCACCAGAATGCCGACTCCGTGCAGTGCGGCCATCAGGCGCGCCAGCGCGCGAGCAGCGCATCCGCGCCGGCGGCGAGCACGCGCTCCGCGAGCTCGCGACCGAGCCGCGCGGCATCGGCAAGGCCGCCCGCGGCGGAGTCGCGAAAGATGCGCGATCCGTCCGGCTCCGCCACCAACCCTTCGAGGCGCAGGCGGCCGCCGTCGACCGAGGCGTGCGCGGCAATGGGCGATTGGCAGCTGCCGCCGAGGCGCTGCGCGAATGCACGCTCGGCGTCGAGCACGAAGCGCGTCGTCCCATGCTCGAGCGGCGCCAGCAGCTCGCGTGTGTTCACGTCCCTGACGCGGCACTCGACGCCGATGACCCCCTGGCCCACCGCCGGCAGGCAGACCGCGCGATCGAGGTGCTCCGTGATGCGGCTCTCCCAGCCGAGCCGCACGAGTCCCGCGCTCGCGAGGACCACCGCGTCCAGCGCACCTTCATCGAGCCGCCGCACCCGGGTGTCGACGTTGCCGCGCAGCGGCACGATGTCGAGGTCGGGCCGGGCCGCAAGCAGCTGAGCCTGCCGGCGCAGGCTCGAGGTTCCGACGCGCGCGCGGCGCGGGAGCTCGGCAAGCCGCGGGGCGGCGCGGGTCAGGAGGGCGTCGCGGTCGTCCGCACGGGCCAGCACGGCGGCGATGAGCAGGCTCTCGGGGATCTCGCCCGGCAGATCCTTCATCGAGTGCACGGCGATGTCGGCCCGTTCCTCTTCGAGCGCGATCTCGAGCTCACGGACGAAAAGTCCCTTCCCGCCGATCGCCGCGAGGCTCCGGTCGACGATCCTGTCGCCCTGGGTGGTGAGCGGCACCAGCTCCACCTTCAGCCCGGGATGGAGCTCGAGCAGCTGCGCGGCGACGTGCCCGGCCTGCCAGAGGGCGAGCTGGCTCTTGCGCGTGGCGATCCTGACGCGAGGAGACCCGGTCATGCCCGCGGCGCGCCGGTCGATGCAACGCCCCCCGTGCGAGCGGCGGTCACGAGTCGCGTGGCTTGGCGCCGTCCGGAAACAGCTGCGACTTCAGCCGATAGATGGCCGAGATGTCCTCATCGCCGTAACCTGCCGCGATCAGCCTGGCGTATTCCGACAAAGTGGACTCGACCACCGGCAAGCTCGCGCCGTGCCGAGCCGCCATGTCATGGCAGATCTTGAGATCCTTCTCGTGCAGGCGCACGCGAAAGCCGGCAGGAAAAGCGTTGCGTGCCATGAACGGAGCGCGATTCACGAAGTACCAGCTCGAGCCCGCGCCCTTGCCCAGGAGCTCGATCAAGCGATCGAGCGGCAGACCCTCCGCGTGCGCGAATGCCATGGCCTCGCCGACGGCCTGAATGATGCCGGCGCACATGATTTGATTCGTGGCCTTGGCCGCTTGTCCCGCCCCGCTCGGACCCAGATACGCCACGTTCTTGCCCATCGCATTCAGGATCGGCTGCGCGCGCTCGTACACGGGCTCATCGCCGCCCACCATGATGGCGAGCGTTCCCAGGCGCGCGCCTTCCACACCGCCGCTCACCGGGCAGTCGAGGAATCCGACGCCGAGCCCGTCGAGCCGCGCATGCATCTCGCGGGCCGTGCCGGCGCCGACGGTCGAGCAGTCCATCACGATCATGTTGGGATTGAGCCCGGACTCGAGCCCCTCGACCACCGCACGAACGTCCTCGTCGGCGGACACGCAGATCACCACCGCTTCGCAGTTGCCGGCGAGCTCGCCCAGGTTCGCGAACGCGATGCAGCCGAGCTCTTTCGCGAGCGCCTCGGACTTGTCGGTGCTGCGGTTCCAGACGCCGGTCAGCAGCCCTGCCTTGCGTAGATTGCGCGCCATGTGCGCGCCCATAGCCCCCAGCCCCACGAACCCGGTTTGCATGATGAAACCCCTACGTCTCGGAAGAGGCGTAGCCTAAGGCTTTGCAGATCGGGGGGCAAAACCGCGCGGGTCAGCCGCGATCAGGTCGTGCTGTTGCAGATATCGTCGACCGCCTGTTTGGCGTTCAGCCGCTCCGCGTCGATCTCGTCCGAGGTCAGGTATTGACGCTCGCCGTTCGCGCCTTCCTTGTAGAGACGGCGGCCCTCGATCAGTTTCTTGTAACGATCCTGTGCGTCGGCGCATTGCTTCTCGCGGGTCTGCGAGACGTCGCTGTCGACGGCTTGCTTGGCGGCGCTGTCGGTCGCGCCGGGCTTGGAGCTCGGGGGCGGTGCCGCTGACGCGGCGGGCGCGGCCGGCGCGCTGCGCGCCGCATGATTCCCTAGCATCTCCACCACCTCGGCGTGCACGCCATCGGGCGGTCGGTCACCGTACTGCACTTTTCCCTGAGCATCGACCCACTTGTAGACCACGGCTGCGGACATGCCCGACCAGGCGATCAGGGCTGCGAACAACAAAAGGCGTTTCATACGAACCTCTTTGCAAGAGCGCCGCGCGGTCTGCTACAACGCGCGCGAGCCGACTTCACCGGTGCGTATCCGCACCACCTGGCCGAGATCCACGACGAAGATTTTGCCGTCGCCGATCTTCCCGGTGCGCGCCGCTTCGCTGATGGCTTCAACCACCCTATCCACCTGCTCATCGTCGACGGCAAGCTCGAGCTTCACCTTCGGCAGGAAGTCCACGACATA
>DATAYZ010000120.1:0-20433 GCA_036272295.1 Steroidobacteraceae bacterium | reverse complement strand
TGCGGGCGTCGGTGGGTCTAGCACCCGAGGGCTTCGTGGAGCGCGGCGATCTGGTGCTGCGCGCGGTTCAGGATCACGAGGCAATCGACTTCACTCAACCCGATGTTGGCGAACGCGGTGGCCTCGGTCATGGAGGACTTGAGCAGCGCGGGATTCGGCAGCGCCTGCGCCAGCACGACGCTCGCCACCAGGATGTCGGTGAGCTCCTCGCCGACCTTGCGCTTGCGCTCGTGATCCGCTTGATCGCCCACGGCGCTGCTCATTTCCTCGGCGAAGTTCCAGTTCTCGAGCACGGCCTTGCCGATCTGGGGGTGCCAGTCCGCCACCAGGCTCATGAGGTACTGGTCATTGCCGTACTTGCCGTTGCCGTCGACGGCGCGGGCCATGATGTACAGACGGCCGATGCCGTGCAGGAGGCCGGTGAGGAACGCCTCGTCGGGGCTGACCTTGGTGCGGGCGGCGACGGCCTGGCTGACGGACGCGACGACGATGCACTCGGACCAGAGCTCGCTCAACGGCTTGGAAATCGCGCGCAGCGATTCCGCGTGCTTCATCTGGTGAACGGCATAGGACATGGTGGCGCTCTGAACCATCTGATAGCCGAGGCGCGTGACGGCCGTGCGCAGATCGACGAGCGGCTTGCCCGAGGTGTTGAACGCGGCGGAGTTCGCGGTCTGCAGCAGGCGCGCGGCGAGCCGCGGCTCCGTGCCGAGGAGGGTCACGATCTTCTCGGACTTGGTTTTCGGATCATCGAGCGCGGTGCGCACCCGGATCACCACGTCCGGGAAGCAGGGGAGATCGACCGTGCCGCCCGAAAGCTCGCTGGCCAACGTGCGCAAGAATTCCAGCGCCGTGCCCCGAGCTTCGGCAATTGCCGTGCCCGGCTGGGCAGGACTTGAACCGGCTTGATCTCGGTACGTCGGGGCCGCCGTTGCGTTCGCCATAGTTTTGTTCCGGCTGGTGTTTGCGGGCTCACGCCCTTGTATAGGGGTTTTCGGCGCCCCTCCCTTAGTCTTAAGTCCTATCGGCGCGATGTTATGTCACATCGGGTGCCGGGAGATCAGGACTGTGAAGCACGCCCGAGTTTGGCGAGCGCTCCCTGGGCGAGGGCTCGCGTCAGCGCTCCGGCGGACAGGTGACGCGGCGCCAGCCGGGCCGCCTGGCCCGACCAGAGGTTGGTGAAGTCCGGCGACCCGGCGGATTCGGCTTTCGCACGCAAGGGACTCACCGCGGCGGCGGCCAGCGGAAAGGCGGGCAGAGCCTCGCTCAAGGGGCCCTGCTCGCGCACGATGCGGTTGACGATGCCGCGTGCCGGCCTGCCGGTGAACACGTTGGTGAGCACGCTGTCGTCATCGCCTGCGCGCTCGAGGGCTTCGCGGTGGACCGCCGGCACCCTGGCCTCCGGACAAAAGAGATAGGCCGTGCCGATCTGCACCGCGGCTGCGCCGAGCGTCAAAGCGGCTGCGATGCCGCGTGCATCGGCGATGCCGCCCGCGGCGATCACGGGAATGCCGACCGCGTCGGCGACCTGAGGCACGAGCGCGAACGTCCCCACCTGGCGCGCCATGTCCTCGCTCAGGAAGTTGCCGCGATGCCCGCCGGCCTCGAGTCCCATGGCGATCACGGCATCGCAGCCCTGCTCGGCGAGCCAGCGCGCCTCGCGGACCGTGGTGGCCGAGGAGATCACCCGCGCCCCCGTGGCGCGGACGCGCCGGAGCAGCGCCGGTGTGGGCAGCCCGAAGTGAAAGCTCACGGCGGTCGGCCGGTATTCCTCGACCAGCCGGCACGCATCCTCGTCGAAGGGCCGGCGCGCTGCGGCCGCCGTCGTCACGTGGGGCTCGAGCCCGAGCTCGCGGTAGTAGGGTGCGAGACGCTCGCGCCAGCGGGCATCGGCGCCCGGATCGGGCGCAGGCGGAGCGTGACAGAAGAAATTGAGATTGAGCGGACGGCGGGTCGGCGTGAGGATCGCAGCGAGGGCCGCGCGGATCTGCTCGACGCTGAGCTGCGCGCAGGGCAGGGCGCCGAGCGCGCCGGCGTCGCTCACCGCGATCGCCAGCTCCGCCGTGCCCGGTCCGGCCATGGGTGCGAGCAGGATCGGCGTTTCGATGCCGAACAGATCGAGCGCCCGTCGATCGGGCCAGTCGCTCATGGTCACACCGGCACCCCTATCGGAAAGCGATCACGATGGCCGCGGTGAGCGCGACCAGCACCGCGGCCTGCATGCGGTAATCCTGCCATAACGGGCGGCGGACGGGCGCCGCGGAAAGCTCGGGCGGCGCGCCGTGCCATCCGATCGCCGCGGCGGCGCGGGCGGCATCGACAGACCCGGCATCGGCGCGCGTGGCGGCGCTGCGAGCCGCCCGGTGAAACCGGCTGACGACCACCAGCACGCTGACGTCGAACACGGTCAGGATCGGCGCCACGTAGAGAAAATGAATGTGGGTCCACCCAAAGACTCCGTTGATCAGGAACAGCGCGAGCCCCGCGGCCGAGCCGAGCACCATGGCCGCGGCGGCGCCGTTCGCCTCGGCTCCGCGCCAGAAGAGGCCGAGCACGAACAGCGCGACGACGGGCGGCACGGCGTACGCCAGCGCGCCCTGCAGATACTGCCAGAGGGATGTGAAGCGCTGCAGCTCGGGCGCCCAGGCGATCGCGATCACCAGCAACAATGCCGTCATGAGGCGGCCGATGCGCACCACCTGCGCATCCGACAGGCGGGGGTGGAGCTGGCGCACCACGTCCATGGTCATCAGCGTCGAGGCGGAATTCAGCATCGAGGCGATCGACACCATGGTCGCGGCCACGAAGCCGGCCACGACCAGGCCGACGAGACCCGCCGGCAGGATCTTCAGGATCAAGCTCGGGTAAACGAGATCGGCGCGTGGCAGGCCCGGAAACAGCAGCAGCGCGCAGATGCCGGGCAACACCATCAAGAACAGCACGGGGAGCTTCAGCAACCCCGCGAGAAGCGCGCCCCAGCGTGCCTGGTCGATGCTCTGCGCCGCGAGCATGCGCTGCACGATCGATTGATTGGTGCACCAGTAATAGAACCCGAGCAGCGGAATGCCGAAGGCCAGGCCCGGCCACGGCACGCCGGGATCGCCGATCGGGCGGATCAGGGAAAGCGCGGCGGGGTCGACGCCGTGCATCACCGCGTTCCATCCGCCGGCGCGGTGGAAGGCGCCGACGGCGATGAGCAGCGCGCCCGCCACGAGCACGATGCCCTGCACGGCCTCGGTGTAGATCACGGCGCGCAATCCGCCGAGCGTGGTGTACATGCCGGCCGCGGTCGCGAGCAGCGTCACGATCAGCCACAGAGGCCAGCCGGGAAAAATCAGCCGGCAGACCAGCGCGCCCGAATAGAGCACTCCGGCCGAATCGACGAATACGTTCAGGAACAAGGTCAGCAGCGCGAAGTACAGCCGCGCGCGCCGGTCATACCGCCGCTCCAGGAACTCCGGCATGGTGTAGGTGCGGCTGCGGATGATGTACGGCAGCAGAAAAACGCAGAGGAACACCAGGATCAGGGTCGCGGACCACTCGTAATCGTAGACCGAGATGCCGACGGCATAGGCACCGCCGGCGAGACCGACCAGCGCGGTGGAGGACATGTTGGTGGCGAACAGCGCCAGGCCGATGACCGGCCAGCGAGCGGTGCGGGACGCCAGGAAATAATCTGCCGGCCCGACGCCGCGCCGGGACATCGCGAGGCCCAGCAGCACGAGGCCGCCGGCGTAGACGGCGATCACCACCCAATCGATGGTGGCGAGGAGCCCGCTCGCAGCGCCGGGCGTGGTGGCGAGCAGTCCGCCCGCGGGGCCGGGCGTGGCCGCCAGGAGCGCGCTGGCGGGAGCGGGCGTCATGGCCAGGAGTGCGTGGGCGGAGCCTGAGGTCATTGACCGGAGCCGGAGGTCATTGACCGGAGCGGCATGGCTGCCGTCGGGGACCATTGTCTGACAGCGCTGACATTTCAGCAGCGATCCGGTAAGCTGACGGCCCGCGGGGAGCGAGTGAGGGGCGCGGCGTTGAAGTCATATAAAAGCTATCAGGCCCAATTAGTTATGGCTTGTTTCTCGACATGGGCTCACAAGCGCTGAGCCTCTTCCGCCGCGGCACCTTCGCGGTCGGATTCATGATGGGGTCCCTGCTGCATCGGGACGCAGCGCTGGCGGCGCCTGCGCCGGCACCGTCGCACGCGGCCGCGAGCGCCAGTGTACATGCGGACCCGTGGCCGGAAATCCCGCACCGCTCGAAGAGCCTCGAGACGGAGCGCTTCGTCGATGAGCTGCTCGGCGAGCTCACGCTCGAGGCGAAGGTCGGCCAGATGATCCAGGCCGACATCGCGTCGCTCTCGCCCGAGGACTTGCGCCGCTACCGCCTGGGCTCGGTGCTCGCGGGCGGCGGCTCCGCGCCGGGGGATGATGTGCGAACGACTCCGGCGGCCTGGCTCGACCTCATCGACCGCTACGCCCGCGCGGCGCTCTCTGCCACGCACCTGCGGGCGCCGCCGATCCCGATCCTGTTCGGGATCGACGCCGTGCACGGCAATGCCAAGGTCATCGGGGCGACGATCTTTCCCCACAACGTCGGGCTCGGGGCCGCCCACGATGCCGATCTCGTGATGCGCATCGGCCGCGCGACGGCCGAGGAGGTCGCCGCCGTCGGGATCGACTGGACCTTCGCGCCGACGGTCGCCGTCGCGCGCGACGTGCGTTGGGGGCGCTCCTACGAGAGCTACTCGGAGTCCCCGGAGCTCGTCGCGCAGTACGCCGCGGCCATGGTGACGGGGCTGCAGGGCGCGCGCGATTCAGGCGAGTTCATGGCGCCGGGCCACACCTTGGCCTCGGTGAAGCACTTCCTCGGCGACGGCAGCACGCGTGCGGGCCGCGATCAGGGGGAGAGCTCGATATCCGAGACGGAGCTCGCGTCGATTCATGCGGCGGGTTACGCGGCGGCGATCAAGGCCGGCGCCATGATCGTCATGGCCTCCTACAACAGCTGGAACGGCGTGAAGATGCACGCCAACCACCGTCTCCTCACCGACATCCTCAAGGGCAGGATGGGGTTCGACGGCTTCGTGGTCGGCGACTGGAACGCGCACGAGCAGATTCCGGGTTGCACGAAATATCGGTGTGCCGCCGCGATACTCGCGGGCGTCGACATGCTGATGGCGCCGGACAGCTGGCGCGACCTGTATCGGAACACGATCGAGGAAGTGCGCTCGGGCGAGATCCCGCGCGCGCGCATCGACGATGCGGTGCGGCGCATCCTGCGCGTCAAGGCGCTCGCGGGGATGTTCGCCCGGCCGGCGCCGAAAGAGCGCCCGGACGCCGACCTCGCGCGCCTCGGAAGCCCCGCGCACCGCGCGCTCGCGCGCGAGGCCGTGCGCGAGTCGCTCGTGCTCTTGAAGAACGCCGGCGGCACGCTGCCGCTCGATCCGCATGCACGGATTCTGGTCGCGGGCGAGGGCGCCGACTCGATCGCCATGCAATGCGGCGGCTGGACGGTCGACTGGCAGGGGGACCACAACACCAATGGCGATTTCCCGGGAGGCACCTCGATCTACCAGGGCATTCGCGCGGCGGCGCAGGCCGGCGGCGGCTCCGCGGTGCTGAGCCGCGACGGAAGCTTCACGGCAAAGCCGGACGCCGCGATCGTGGTATTCGGCGAGCATCCCTACGCCGAATTCCAGGGCGACCGCGAGAATCTCGAGTTTTCGGACGACGCGCACGAGCTCGAGCTGCTGCGCCGCCTGCGCGCCGAGGGCGTCGCGACCGTGGCCGTGTTTCTGTCCGGCCGTCCTCTCTGGGTGAACCCGTACATCGACGCCGCGGATGCGTTCGTCGCCGCGTGGCTGCCGGGCAGCGAGGGCGAGGGCGTCGCGGACGTGCTGGTCCAGTCCCGTGCCGCGCCTCGCTACGATTTCACCGGACGGCTGGCTTTCTCGTGGCCGATGACCGCGATGCCGGTGGTGTTCGATGCGGGCGGGCAGGTGACCGGCGCCGCGTTCGCCCGAGGATTCGGGCTCGATTACCGCCACGGCGAGGTCCATGCCGCGGCGCTGCCCGACGCTGCGCATCTTCCCGCCGAATGGGCCGCGCCGCGCGGCAGCCTGTTCCAACATGGGCACCCCACGGCACCCTGGTCGCTGTTCGTCGCCGACGAGGGCGCGGAGATCCACGTCACGACCGCGGCGCAGGCGAGCCCGCATCACGCCGTCGACATCGCGCTCGGCCCGGATGGTGCGCGGGCGAGCTGGTCGGGCTCGGAGGAGGGCCTGGTCACGCTGTCGGGACGTGCTCACGACATGTCCTCGCGCGCGGGCGGTCGCGACGCGCTTTCGATGCGCTACCGGGTCGAGGCGCGTCCGAGCGCGGCCGTCCTCCTGGGCGTTCGTTGCGTCGAGCCTTCCTGCGCGGCCGCGCCCGGTTCGCTTCGAGACGTGACGCGGGAATTGAAGGCCGTGCCGCGCAACACCTGGCACACCTTGACGGTGCCGCTCGACTGCTACCGCGAGGCCGGCGCGGATCTGTCCGGGGTGGTCGCCCCTTTCGCGCTCGAGACGGCGGGGCGGCTCCGGCTGGTCGTGTCCGACGTGAGCCTGGTGCGCGCCGCTCCCGACGCAAAGTGTCCCTGAGGCGGGCCGGCTGGAAAGTAAGGCCACGCAGGCGCTGCGCGACCCGCTAAACTAGGCGCAGTCATTCGAGGATGCCGTTTGGCCGTCAACCACATTCCGCCGGCGTCCGTCACGATTCAAGAAGTGGCGGACCTCGCCAAGGTCTCGCCGAAGACCGTCTCCCGCGTCATCAACGACGAGCCGAGAGTCCGACCGGACACACGGGCCCGCATCCTCGAGGCGATCGAGCACCTCAACTACCGGCCCAACTTGAATGCGCGCGGCCTTGCGAGCAACCGCTCGTTCCTGATCGGCCTCTTCTGCGAGAAGCCGGGCGACTATCTCAGCGAGTTCCAGAGCGGAGCGGTCGAGCGCTGCCGCGAATCCAGCATTCATTTGATGGTCGAGCCCTGGGACGTGGAGAGCCCGGCCATCGACAGGAAGATCGACACCCTGCTGGGCCAGCTGCGCCTCGAGGGCGTCATCCTGCTGCCGCCGCTCAGCGATCATCCGGTGGTGCTCGCCAAGCTTCACGAGGCTTCCATACCGATCGTGCGCATCGCGCCCATGCACGACCAGGGCGCGAACCCCTCCATCGGCATCGACGACTACTCGGCGGCGCGGCAGATCACGGCCCACCTCGCCGACCTCGGGCATCGGCGCATCGGCTTCATCCGCGGCCGGGCCGAGCATGGCGCGACCGAGCAGCGCTATCGCGGCTTCGTCGACGAGATGCGGGCGCGCGCGAGCCCGATCGAGCCCGCGCTGGTGCAGGGCGGCAACTTCACCTTCGAGGAGGGGCTGGTGTGCGCGGAGCGGATCCTGCGCAACGCCGCGCCCCCGACCGCGATATTCGCGAGCAATGACGACATGGCCGCGGCGGTGATCTCCATGGCGCGCAAGCTCGACCTGGAGCTGCCCGGTCAGCTATCCGTGGCGGGCTTCGACGATGCGCCGATCGCCGGCATGATCTGGCCGCAGCTCACCACCGTGCGCCAACCGGTGGCCGCCATGGCGCGCATGGCCGCCGACCTCATCATCCGGCTCGAGCCCAAGCGCAACGGCTGGCCCAAGATCATTCCGCGGCACCTGCTCGAGCACCAGCTCATCATCCGCAACTCGACCGCACGCCCCGGAGGCTAGCCGCGGCGGCGATTCTCCCGTGCCCGCCTCGGCGCCCGCATTCCGCCTCGACCGCAGCCCGGCGCTATCACGCCACCTTCGACGTCCAGGCTAGCCGCAGCCACTCGGCGGCGGTTGCCTCGAAAGCGGCCGTCACGGCATCGAGCGCGGCGGGAGCATCGGCGGTGCCCGCGGCGCGCTCCAGGCTCGCGGCGCATTCGGCCAGCGCGCGCGCGGCGACCGTTGCCGCGGAGCCCTTGAGACTGTGTGCGAGCTTGCGGGTGGTGTCGCCGGACTCGCCGGCGCCGACCGCGGCGGCAAGGTCACGCAGGGTGTCGCGTCCCGAGCTGAGGAACAGCTCGATGAGGTCGCGCGCGAACGTGCGGTCGTGATCGGTATGCTCGAGCAGCATCCCCTCATCGAACACCGCGACGCTGCGGCCGGTCTGGTCGGAGCGCTTGTCGGCGCCCGGGAGGATCTTCGCGAGGGCTTGCTGGAGCATGATGGGGTCGATGGGTTTGGTCAGGTAGTCGTTCATGCCGGCGGCGAGGCATTTCGTGCGGTCGGTGGCGAGCGCGTGCGCCGTGAGCGCGATCACCGGTATGTTGCGGTTGCGCACGCCGCTGGACGGGTCGCGCAGGCGCCGGGTGGCTTCGTACCCGTCCATGAGCGGCATCTGGCAGTCCATGAGCACCGCATCGAAATCCGAGTAGCGCAGCGTCTCCAGCACCTCCTTGCCGTTGGTCGCCACGGTGATGTCGACGCCCAGGCGCTGCAGCAGCCGCGTGGCGAGCTTTTGATTCACGGGGTTGTCCTCGGCCAGCAGGATGCGCGTGCCGGTGAACACCAGGGCTGCGGGTGCGATGTCGCTCGCTTGCATGGCATCTCCGCGTTGAGTGAGCTCGGCGAGCGCGCGCACCAGCACGGCGGTCTTCGCCGGCTTGGTGACGACGCGATCGAAGAGCTGCATGTCGGATTCCGACAGCGATGCCGCGAGCGTGGTGAGCAACACCAGCGCGGCGGGCGGGGCGCCGGAGGCACGGATCTGGGCGGCGAGCCATGCGCCCGTGTTGTCGGCGAGCTCCTGATCGACCACGATGGCGGCAGGCGGGCGATCCGCGGCCAGCATCGCGCGATATTCGCGCAGGCCTTCCTCGGCCGTGGCCGCGAAGGTCAGGCTGCAGCCCTCGGGCATGAGCTGGCGGTCGATGATCCGCTGATTGCTCGGATGTCCGACCACGATGAGCACGGGCAGTCCCCGGAGCTGGTGCGCGGCCTCGCCCACCGCCACGGCATCGCTGGCCTCGAGGCACACGCGGAAGCGGAACACCGAGCCCTTGCCGACCGTGCTCTCGATCTCGATCGTGCCGCCCATGGCCTCCGCCAGGCGCTTGGAGATCGAGAGACCGAGACCGGTGCCGCCGAAGCGGCGGGTGGTCGAGCTGTCGGCCTGCATGAAGGGCGCGAACAGATTGTTGATGCGATCGGCGGCGATGCCGATGCCCGTATCGCGGATCGCGAACGTGAGATTCACCGCGCCGCCGGTCGTGGCCTCGGTGGACAGCGACAGGGTGACCTCGCCGTGCGGCGTGAACTTGATGGCGTTGCTCAGGAGGTTCAGCAGGACCTGACGCATGCGTGTCGGATCGCCGCGGAAGAAGCGCGGCGTGGACGCCTCGATGTCGACCAGCAGGTCGAGGCTCTTCTCGGCCGCGCGCAGCGCCACCGCATCGATGCTGTCTTCGATGACCGTCTGGATCGCGAAATCGATGGTCTCGAGCTCGAGACGGCCCGCCTCGATCTTGGAGAAGTCGAGGATGTCGTTGATCAGCGCGAGCAGCGATTCGCCGCTCGAGCGCACGATTTCCGCGTACTCGCGCTGCTGCGCGTCGAGGCGGCTGTCGAGCAGCAGGCCGGTCATGCCGATCACGCCGTTCAGGGGCGTGCGGATCTCGTGGCTCATGTTGGCGAGGAACTCGCTCTTGGCGAGATTCGCCGCCTCCGCCGCCTCCTTGGCGAGGCGCAAGGTCCTCTCGAGCTGGCGGCTCTCGGTGACATCCTGGAACGCGCCGATGATCCGGGTGCACACGCCGTCGGCCATCTGCGGCTCGCCGATGGAGCGCACCCAGCGGTGCCGCCCCTTGCCGGTGATGAAGGGCATCACGATGTCGAACGGGATGCCGTGCTCGAAGGCGTCGTTGACCGAGCGAATCAGCGTGGGACGCACCTCGGGCGGATAGAACTCGAGCGCCGCCTCGAGCTTCGGCGGCTCGCCGGGCGGCAACTCGTGGATCTGGTAGACCATCTCGGACCAGAACGCGTGCGCGGCGTCGCGGTCCAGCTCCCATCCCCCGATGCCGCCCATGCGGCTGGTCGTCGCCAGGCGCGCCTCCTGCTGGGCGAGCCGGCTCTCGGCGATCTTGCGCTGGGTGATGTCGACGATCAATGCGTAGAAGCCCATCACCTTGCCGTTGACCCAGTGCGGGATGTACTCGCATTGGGAGTGATGCACGGTGCCGTCGGCGTCCGTGTCGGTCTGGTCGAAGAGCTGCCGCTCGCCGCGCAGGGCGGCCGCGATCCGGGTGCGGCGCGCTTCATCGAAGCGGTGGTTCTCGACGATGCCCGACGCGAACACCTCATCCAGGGACATGCCGACGAGCCGGTCCGGCCGCAAGCCGAGCCGGTCGAAGTGTGCGCGGTTGGCGAAGCGGCAGATGCCGTCGCGATCCCAGTAGGCGATCATCGCGGGAATGCTGTCGGAGATCTGCCGCAGGCGCTCCTCGCTGGACTGCGCCTTCGCGGCCTGGAGCTGGAGCTCGGCGTTCATCTCCTGGAGGCGCAGCGCCTGCGCCGCCGTCTGGGTCTGCAGATGCGAGTCGAACACCGTGGTGATCAGCGTGATGGAGAGCAGCGCGACCGTGATCAGGCCGATGACGAGCGCCAGCCAGTGACTGTCGATGGGCACGCCGCCGATGCACGTCGCACCGGCGGCGAAGCGGGAGGCGGCCATGCCTGCGTAGTGCATGCCGCTGATGGCGGCGCCCATGAGCAGCGCCGCGCCCAGGCGGCCGACGATCATCCGCAGCGAGACGCCGCGGCGCAGATGGAATGCGAGCCACAGTGCGACGAAGGAGCCGACGACGGCGATGGCGACCGACGCGGCGACGTAGTACGGATCGTAGGTGATCATCGGCACGATCTGGATCGCGCTCATGCCCGAGTAGTGCATGGCGCAGATGCCGATGCCCATCACGAGGCCGCCCGTCGCGAGCCGCCCTGCGCCAAGCCGCCGGCCGCCGGCAATCGCAATGGCCCATCCCGAGGTGAGGATCGCGACCCCGAGAGAGAGGAGCGTCGTCATCACGTCGTAACGCAGGGCGATCGGCAGCGAGAAGGCCATCATGCCGATGAAATGCATGGACCAGATGCCGACGCCCATGGCGACCGCGCCTCCGATCAGCCAGAATCGCGACTGGGCGACCTGCGAGGCCGCGACGCGCGAGGCGAGCGACAGCGCGGTGTATGACACGAGCACCGCCACACCGATCGAGAGCGCGACCAGCGATGGATTGTAGGTGCCTTGCATGGGCCTCGCTGTGCCTCCGGCCGCGATTGAACTAAATGAAGCTTTTAAAGTATTGATTCTATTGGGTTGCAGCATGAAAAAGGTGAGAGGCGAATCGCAGAAATGGATTGATCTGCGCAGCGACACCGTGACCCGGCCGTCGGCTGGGATGCGGGCCGCCATCTCGGCGGCCGAGGTGGGGGATGACGTCTACGGAGACGACCCCACGGTCAACCGCCTGCAGGACCGGGTGGCCGAGCGCTTCGGCTTCGAGGCGGCGCTGTTCTTCGGGAGCGGCACCCAGAGCAATCTCGCGGGGCTCATGTCGCACTGCGGCCGCGGCGACGAGTACCTGGTCGGTCAGGAGGCCCACACCTACCGCTACGAGCAGGGCGGCGCGGCGGTGCTCGGCAGCATCCAGCCGCAGCCGCTCGACAACGACCCGGACGGCGGAATCTCCATCCAGCGAATCGCGAGCGCCATCAAAGCGGATGACATCCACTACGCCCGCACGCGGCTGTTGGCGCTCGAGAACACCATCGGCGGACGGGTGCTGCCGCCGGCCTACCAGCGCGAGGTCACCGCCTTCGCGCATGCGCGCGGGCTCCGCACGCATCTCGACGGTGCGCGCATCTTCAATGTCGTCGTCAAGCTGGGCGTCGCGGAAACCGAGGCGGTGGCCGGTTTCGACTCCGTCTCCGTGTGCCTGTCGAAGGGCCTCGGCGCGCCGGCCGGATCGCTGCTGCTCGGCTCACGGGACTTCATCGGGCAGGCGCGGCGGTGGCGCAAGGCGCTCGGCGGAGGCATGCGACAGGCGGGCGTCCTCGCCGCCGCGGGACTCTATGCGCTCGAGCACCACGTCCGCCTGCTCGAGCGCGACCACGCGAACGCGGAGGCGATGGCCTCGGGCCTGCGCGCGGCGGGATTCCAGACCGAGACGCCGCAAACCAACATCGTCTACATCGAGATCGCGGAAGAGCAGGTCGAGGCGCTCGAGGCACACCTCGCCGAGCGCGGCATCCTCGCCTTCGTGGCAGCTCCGCGCACCCGGCTGGTCACGCACCTCGACCTGCCGAGCGAGAGCATCCCGACCGTGGTCGCGGCGTTCCGGGAGTTCCTTCACTAGGCGCGGCCCCGCGCGACGTTTCAGCCGCGGCTCGAGTGAGCCGGCCGCGCGCCACGTTTCAGCCGCGGCTCGAGTAAGCCCGGCCCGCGCGGCGTTTACACCGCGTTTACGCGGTGCTGCGGTAATTCTGCCCTGTTTTTGTGACCCGCCTTCTAGGCTGTGCGCCGTGGACATGGTGTACATAGGCGCGTTCGTCGCGTTCCTGCTGGTGACCTTCGCGCTGCTGCGGGGCTGCGCGCGCCTGGAGCGCAAGAAATGAGCTGGATGCACGTTCTCGCCGCGGTGCTCGCCGCGGCCCTGCTCGTGTACCTGGTGATCGCGCTGATCCGTGCCGAGGAGCTTTGATGGGCGCGAGCGCGGTGATCGCGGTCCTGTCGTTTCTCGGCGTGCTCGTGGTGCTGGCATATCCGCTCGGCCATGCGCTCGCGCGCATCGGCGATCCCGCGCCCCTGCCGGGCTTCGCAGGCGCCCTCGAGCGCCGCATCTACCGCTGGGCGGGGGTCGATGCGGGCGAGGAGATGCCATGGGCCCGTTACGGAGCCGCGCTGCTCCTGTTCAATGCCGTCGGCTTCTTGGTCGTGTACGTGCTGCAGCGGGTGCAGGCCTGGCTGCCGTTCAATCCCGACGGCATGACCAACGTCGCGCCGGACCTCGCGTTCAACACCGCCGTCAGCTTCGTGACCAACACCAACTGGCAGGCGTACTCCGGCGAGTCCGCCTTGAGCTACCTGACGCAGATGGCCGCGCTCGCCGTGCAGAATTTCGCCTCCGCGGCGACGGGGCTCGCGGTCGCGTTCACGCTGATCCGGGGGTTCGCCCGCCGCTCGGCGGCGGGGGTCGGCAACTTCTGGGTCGACCTCACGCGCGGCTCCCTGTACGTGCTGCTGCCGCTGTCGATCGTGCTCTGCGTGGCGCTCATGGGGCAGGGCGTGGTGCAGACCCTGAGCGGGCATCAAGAGACGCACCTCATCGAGCCGCTGACGTACGCCGCCCCGCGGATGGACGCGGCGGGCCAGCCGCTCAAGGACGCGAAGGGCAACCCGGTCACCGACGCAAAGAAAACCGCGACGCAGTCGATCAGCGTGGGACCGGTGGCCTCGCAGGAGGCGATCAAGATGCTGGGCACCAACGGCGGCGGGTTCTTCGGCGCCAATTCGGCGCACCCGTACGAGAATCCGACGCCGCTGGCGAATTTCCTGCAGATGCTCGCCATGGCGCTCATTCCCGCGGCGCTCTGCTTCGCCTTCGGGCGCATGGTCGGCGACATGCGGCAAGGCTGGGCCATCATCGGCGCCATGACCCTGATCTTCGTCGCCATGGCGGGCGTTGCGCTATGGTCGGAGGCGCAGGGCAATCCCGGCCTGGCGGCGCTGCACGTCGACCAGGTGCCGAGCGTGCTGCAGGCCGGCGGCAACATGGAGGGCAAGGAGACCCGGTTCGGGACCGTTGCCTCGGCGCTGTTCGCGACCATTACGACGGCCATCTCCTGCGGCGCGGTCAACGCGATGCACGACTCCTTCAACCCGCTCGGAGGCCTCGTGCCGATGTGGCTGATGGAGCTCGGCGAGGTGGTGTACGGCGGCGTCGGCGCGGGCCTATATGGCATGCTGATCTTCGCCATCATGGCGGTGTTCGTCGCCGGGCTCATGATCGGCCGAACCCCGGAATACCTCGGCAAGAAGATCGAATCCTTCGAAATGAAGATGACGTCCATCGTCATCCTGGTGACGCCGTTCCTCGTTCTGGCGGGCTCGGCGCTCGCGGTGCTGACCGAGGCCGGGCGTGCCGGCATCGCCAACCCGGGGCCGCACGGATTTTCCGAGATCCTGTACGCGTACTCGTCCGCGGCGAACAACAACGGCAGCGCCTTCGCCGGCCTGGCGGTGAACACCCCCTTCTACAACGTCACCACGGCGGTCGCGATGTGGTTCGGCCGCTTCGCCTTCATCATCCCGGTGCTTGCGATCGCGGGCTCCCTGGCCCGCAAGAAGCGCATCGAGCCGACCGCGGGCACGTTGCCGACCCACGGCGCCCTGTTCGTCGTGCTGCTGATCGGCACGGTGGTGCTCGTCGGCGCTCTCACCTACGTGCCGGCGCTCGCGCTCGGCCCGGTCGTCGAGCACCTGCAGCTCTTTGCCGCTCACGCCCGGTCATAGCGGCCCGGCACCCGAAGGACCCGACACCATGGTTCGCTCCACGCTCACCTTGTTCGACCGCGCGCTCATGGGCCAGGCCGTGGCCGACGCGTTCCGCAAGCTGGCTCCCAACGTGCAGGTGCGCAACCCCGTCATGTTCGTGGTGTACGTGGGCTCGATCCTCACCACCATCCTGGGGCTGCAGGCCGTGTTCGGCCGCGGCGAGGCACCCGCCGCCTTCATCCTGGAGGTCGCGGCATGGCTCTGGTTCACGGTGCTGTTCGCGAATTTCGCCGAGGCGCTCGCCGAAGGGCGCAGCAAGGCGCAGGCCGCATCGCTTCGCGGCCTGAAGCAGTCGATCAGCGCCAAGAAGCTCAGGAACGCCGCGCGCCGCGCCGACTGGCTCGCGACCCCCGCGACGAGCCTGCGCAAGGGCGATCCGTTCCTGGTGGAGGCCGGCGACACGATCCCGGCGGACGGCGTGGTGATCGAGGGGGTCGCCTCCGTCGACGAGAGTGCCATCACCGGCGAGTCCGCTCCGGTGGTGCGCGAGTCGGGCGGCGATTTCTCCGCCGTCACAGGCGGGACCCGCGTGCTCTCGGACTGGCTGGTGGTGCGCGTCGCCGTCAATCCCGGCGAGGCCTTCATCGACCGCATGATCGCGATGGTGGAGGGCGCCAGGCGCCGCAAGACGCCGAACGAGGTCGCGCTCACCATTCTCCTGATCGCGCTCACGCTGGTGTTCCTGCTTGCGACCGCGACGCTGCTTCCCTTCTCGGTGTTCAGCGTCGATGTCGCGAAGCTCGGCGTGCCGGTCACCGTGACGGTGCTGGTCGCGCTGCTGGTGTGCCTGATACCGACCACCATCGGCGGCCTTCTATCCGCGATCGGCGTCGCGGGAATGAGCCGCATGATGGCCTCGAACGTGATCGCGACGTCCGGACGGGCGGTCGAGGCGGCCGGGGACGTGGACGTGCTCCTCCTCGACAAGACCGGCACCATCACCCTCGGCAATCGGCAGGCGGCGCAGTTCATCCCGGCGGACGGCTGCACGGAGCGCGAGCTGGCGGACGCGGCGCAGCTCGCCTCGCTCGCCGATGAGACGCCCGAGGGGCGCAGCATCGTGGTGCTCGCCAAGCAGCGCTTCAACCTGCGCGAGCGCCAGCTCGCCGAGCTGGGTGCGCAGTTCGTGCCGTTCTCCGCTCAGACCCGCATGAGCGGGGTCGACCTCGGCCGGCGTCAGGTGCGCAAGGGTGCGGCGGACGCGATCAGGCAATACCTCGAGGCACAGGGCGTGTCCTTTCCCCGCGGCGTCATGCAGGCGGTCGAGGAGGTGGCACGCCGCGGCTCGACGCCGCTCGTGGTGAGCGAGGCCGGACGGGTGATGGGCACCGTCGAGCTCAAGGACATCGTCAAGGGCGGCATCAAGGAGCGTTTCGGCGAGCTGCGCCGCATGGGCATCCGCACCGTCATGATCACGGGCGACAACCGCCTGACCGCCGCGGCGATCGCGGCCGAGGCGGGAGTCGATGACTTTCTCGCCGAGGCGACGCCGGAAGCCAAGCTCGCCCTGATCCGCGAATACCAGTCGCAGGGGCGCCTGGTCGCCATGACGGGAGACGGAACCAACGATGCGCCGGCGCTCGCACAAGCGGACGTGGCGGTCGCGATGAACTCGGGCACGCAGGCCGCCAAGGAGGCCGGCAACATGGTGGACCTGGACTCCAATCCCACCAAGCTGATCGAGATCGTGGAGGTCGGCAAGCAGCTCCTCATCACGCGCGGATCGCTGACGACCTTCTCGATCGCGAACGACGTGGCGAAATACTTCGCGATCATCCCGGCGGCGTTCGCGACGACCTATCCCGAGCTCGGCTCGCTCGACGTGATGCGCCTCGCGAGCCCCAGCTCCGCCATCCTCTCCGCCGTGATCTTCAACGCGCTCATCATCGTGGCGCTGATCCCGCTCGCCCTCAAGGGCGTGCGGTATCGCGCGCTCGGCGCCGCGCCGCTGCTACGCCGCAACCTTTTGATCTACGGGCTTGGCGGCATTCTCGTGCCGTTCGCCGGCATCAAGGCGATCGATCTGCTGCTCGCGGCCGCGGGCATGGTCTGAATCATGCAAACCTTGCTTCGGCCTGCCCTGGTCCTCTTCGCGGTGCTCACGCTCGTGACGGGCATCGCCTACCCGCTGCTCATGACGGGGGTCGGGCGGCTGCTCTTTCCCGACCAGGCGTCGGGGAGCTTCATCGCCCGGGACGGCGTTCCGGTCGGCTCGTCGCTGATCGGGCAGCCGTTCGCGGATCCCAGGTATTTCTGGGGACGGCTGTCCGCAACCTCGCCCATGCCGTACAACGGGGCGGCATCCGGCGGCTCGAATCTGGGCCCCACGAGCCCGGCGCTGCTCGATGCGGTCCGCGGGCGCATCGCGGCGCTCGAGACGGCCGATCCCGACAATTCCCTGCCGATTCCCGTCGATCTGGTCACGGCCTCGGGCAGCGGCCTCGATCCCGAGATCAGCCCGGCTGCGGCGCTCTATCAGGTCGCACGCGTGGCGCGGGCCCGGGACATCGATCCGACGGCGCTGCGCCGCGAGGTGCTGGGCCGCGTCCAACGACCCCAATGGGGCATTTTCGGCGAAGCCCGCATCAACGTCTTGTTGCTCAATCTGACATTGGATCGCGCCGCAGCTCCCGAACGCGCAAAATGAGGCGCATGTCGCCCCATGCGCTTCGTGAAGTCCGTGCAAGGGCCCGCTGACGGCCGGCCGGATCCCGACTGGCTGTTGGCCAAGGTCAACAGCCAGGAAGCCGCCTCCCATCGCGGCAAGCTGCGCATCTATTTCGGCTCGGCCGCCGGCGTCGGCAAGACCTACGGCATGCTGGCCGCGGCGCGCCAGCTCCAGGCCGAGGGCCGCGAAGTGCTGGTCGGCGTCGTCGAGACGCACGGGCGGAGCGAGACCGCGGCGCTGCTGCAGGGACTCGAGATCCTCCCGCCTCGCGCGATGCTCCATCGCGGCAAGGAGCTGCCGGAATTCGATCTCGATGGGGCGCTCGCGCGCCGGCCGGCACTGATCCTGATCGATGAGCTGGCGCACTCGAACGTGCAGGGAGCGCGCCACCCGAAGCGCTGGCAGGACGTGGAGGAGCTGCTCAACGCGGGCATCGACGTCTTCACCACGCTCAACGTACAGCACCTGGAGAGCCTGAACGACATCGTCGGCGGCATCACCAACGTGCGCGTGTGGGAGACCGTGCCCGACACCGTGTTCGACGCGGCCGACGAGGTGGTGCTGGTCGACATCCCCGCGGACGAGCTGCTCGAGCGCTTGAAGGCGGGCAAGGTCTACGTGGCGCTGCAGGCCGAGCGCGCCGCCGGCAACTTCTTCCGCAAGGGCAATCTCATGGCCCTGCGCGAGCTCGCGCTGCGGCGCACGGCCGAGCGCGTCGAGGGGGAGGTCCAGGCCTACCGCGCGGACAAGTCCATCGGGTCGGTGTGGAAGACCGGGAATGCGCTCCTCACCTGCGTGGGCCCGGACGCTGGCGCCGAGCGCGTCGTGCGCGCCGCCGCCCGGCTCGCCGGGCAGCTCAACACCGAGTGGCACGCGCTCTACGTCGAGACGCCCGGTCTGCAGCGGCTGCCCGCCGCGAGGCGCGAGCGCATCCTCGCCACGCTGAATCTCGCCAAGGAGCTTGGCGCGACGGCGGCCGTGATCGCGGACGCGGACGTCGCGGGGGCGGTCATCGACTACGCGCGCAGCCACAACATCTCCAAGCTGGTGATCGGGCGCGATCCGTCGCGGCGTCTCTGGCCCTGGCAACGCTCCCACGGACAGAAGCTCGCGCTGCTCGCGCCCGACATCGACCTGATCGAGATCGGCCGCTCCGAGGTGAATCGCGATTCCGGCGAGGCCGCGTCGCAGGAGCCGGAGCCGTCCGAGCGCCGCAAGCACAAACGGCTGCGATACCTGTGGGCGACGGTTGCGACCATCGGCGTCACGCTGCTGTCGACGCCGCTCGCGGAGCACTTCGACCGCTCCAACATCGTCGCCATCTATATTTTGACGGTGGTGCTCGTCGCGGTGCGCCTCGGCCGCGGCGCCGCGGCGCTCGCCGCGGTGCTGTCGGTGTTCTCGTTCGACTACTTCATCGTGCCGCCGCGGTTCTCGTTCGCGGTCAGCGACGTGCAGTATTTCCTGACGTTTTGCATCATGCTCGCGGTCGGGCTCATCACCGGGCAGCTGACCGCGGGCCTGCGCTTCCAGGCCCGGGTCGCGGCGCACCGCGAAGAGCGCGCCGGCTCCCTGTACGAGATCGCGCGCGATCTGTCGGGCGCGGTCGAGGTCGATCAGGTCGTGAAGGTCGGCGATGAGGCCATCGAGCGCACCTTCCGGGCGGGCGCCGCACTGCTCCTGCCCGCGGGAGGCGGGAAGCTCGTGCCCACCACCCCGCGCGACGACGCGGCGCTCCCCGTCGACCTCGCGATCGCGCAATGGGCGTTCGACAAGGGCGAGCCCGCCGGCTTCGGGACGGACACGCTGCCGGGCAGCGAGGTGCTGTACATTCCGTTGCGCGCCCCGACGCGGGCGCGCGGCGTGCTTGCGGTGAAGGCGCGCAACCGCCGGCTGCTGCGCATCCCGGAGCAGCGGCAGCTCCTCGACACTTTCGCGGCGCTGATTGCGATCGCGCTCGAGCGCGTGCACTACGTCAAGGTGGCGCAGGATGCGCTGGTGCAGATGGAGTCCGAGCGGCTGCGAAACTCCCTGCTGGCCGCGCTGTCGCACGATCTTCGGACGCCGCTCACGGTGCTGGTCGGGCTCGCCGAGTCGCTCACGCTCACCAAGCCCGACTTGTCGGCGGTGCAGGCCGAGCATGCAAAGGCGATCCAGGAGGAGGCCCGGCGCATGAGCACGCTCGTCGGCAATCTGCTCGACATGGCGCGCATCGAGAGCGGCGAGGTCAGGCTGAATCTCCAGTGGCAGCCCATCGAGGAGGTGGTCGGCGCCGCCTTGAACGCGTCACGCGGAATGCTCAAGAAGCACCGCGTCGAGGTGCACGTGCCGCGGGATCTCCCGCTGGTTCGCTTCGACGCCCTGCTCGTCGATCGCGTGCTGGCCAACCTGCTGGAAAACGCCTCCAAGTACACGCCGGCGGGAAGCCGCATCTCGCTGTCCGCCCAGGTCGACGGCGAGAACCTGAGCGTGTCGGTGGCGGACGACGGCCCCGGGCTTGCCGCCGGGCACGAGGAAGCCGTATTCCAGAAGTTCACGCGCGGCGTGCGCGAATCCGCGACCCCCGGGGTCGGACTTGGCCTCGCGATCTGCCGCGCCATCATCGAGGCACATCACGGCAGGATCACCGCCGCCAACAGGCCCACGGGCGGCGCACAGTTCACGTTCACGCTGCCGCTCGGCACGCCGCCGCCCGCGGATCACGCGGACGCCGATGCCGACACGAGCGTTGCGGAGGCCGCGGCGGCTGAGGGGGTGGGCCATGGGTGAGGCCGTCGCGGCGGGGCGGCGCCATGGCTGATCCGGCACCCGTCGCCATCCTGGTCGAGGACGAGAGGCAGATCCGGCGCTTCGTGCGCACGGCGCTCGAGGCTGAGGGGTGGCACGTGCACGAGACGGAGACGCTCAAGCAGGCGCTGATCGACTCCGGCACGCGCAAGCCCGACCTCGTGATCCTGGACCTCGGGCTGCCGGACGGCGACGGCATGGAGTTCCTGCGGGACCTGCGCAGCTGGTCCACCGTGCCGGTCATCGTGCTCTCCGCGCGCGTCGGCGAGGAGGACAAGATCGAGGCGCTCGACGCCGGCGCGGACGATTATCTCAGCAAGCCTTTCGGCATCGGGGAATTGCTCGCGCGGG
>DATAYZ010000119.1:0-24408 GCA_036272295.1 Steroidobacteraceae bacterium | reverse complement strand
GTGGCCGGTGGCCGCGGTGATCCGCCGCCTGCCCAAGGGCTACGCGCTCAACTGGCGCCTGCTGGTGGCGGACTACAGCTTTCTCGGGCTCGAGGGCCAGATGCTGAAGGAATGGTCTTATCTCGATACGTTCGACATGCTGGCGCCGCGCTTCGACCGGCCGGCCACGCGCGCGATGTTTTCCCGGTGGGCGGCCGACTCTGGTCTCACCGACGTCGAGGCGTATATTTCGCCGCACGGCGTCGTGCTGCGGGCGCATACCGCGCTCCCGGCTTGAGTCTGCGATCTCGGTGTGCGGCATCGTTGGATTTCAGGGTGATTTCTCGGCCGCGCTGCTGAAGCGCATGACCGACAGCGTGGCGCATCGGGGTCCCGACGGCGAGGGCGAGCTGCGCATCGAGGTGCCGGAAGGGTCCGCCACGGGCCTGGGGCACCGCCGCCTCGCGATCATCGACCTGTCGGCGGCCGGCTGTCAGCCGATGGTTCTGCGGATCGATGCGGAAGGGCGCGCCGCGGTGAGCAGCCCGGGAGCGACGCAAGCATCCGCCGCGGGCGGCATCGCGCTGGTGTTCAACGGCGAGATCTACAACTATCGAGAATTGCGCGCCGAGCTTTCGGCCGAGGGCCATCGCTTCACGACGCAGACCGACTCCGAGGTGCTGCTGCACTTGTATCGGCGGGATGGGCTCGCAATGATCTCCCGCCTCAACGGCATATTCGCATTTGCGATCCATGATGGCCGCGAGCGCGGCCGGCCCGCCGGAGTCGATCGTGGAGCCTTGTTCCTGGTGCGCGATCCGTTCGGCGTGAAGCCGTTGTATTACGCAAGCGTGCCGCAAGGGTTGCTGTTCGCCTCGGAGATCAAGGCCATCCTCTGCGAGCCCTCGGTGCCGCGCGACATCGACGAAACCGCCGTGCACGAGATGCTCGCCTATCTGTGGACTCCTGCGCCGCGCACCGTTCTCGGCGCGGTGCGCAAGCTGGAGCCGGGTTGTGCGCTGCTCGTGCACGCCGGTACGGTGGTGCGCCACTGGCGCCACTACCGGCTGCCGTATGACGGGCAACGCGATCGGCGCCCGGCAGGCGCGATCGCCGCCGAATTGCTCGACCGTCTGCAGGAGGCCGTGCGCCGGCAGCTGGTCGCCGATGTGCCCGTGGGCGCATTCCTCTCGGGGGGGCTCGATTCGAGCTCGGTCGTGGCGATGATGCGCAAGCTCCAGCCCGAGCGGGCAATCCGCTGTTTCGCGATCGGATTCGCCGACGGCGGCGATGGCGAGGGCAACCCGGACGACCTGCCGTACGCCCGGCGTGTGGCGCAGCACCTGAATGTCGATCTGCAGGAAATCAGGATCGATGCATCCGCGATCGACCGGCTGGAAGAGATGGTCGTGATGCTGGACGAGCCGCAGGCCGACCCGGCGCCGATCAATGCGCTGCTCATCGCCGAGCGCGCCCGGGCCGAGGGCATCCCGGTACTGCTCTCGGGAGCGGGGGGCGACGACATCTTCAGCGGCTACCGGCGTCACCGCGCCCTGCGCTTCGAGCGCTGGTGGTCGTGGCTTCCACAGGGGATGCGTGACCGGCTGCAGGCGCGCGCCGTGCACGCCGCGCTCGGCGGCGGCCGGCTCCAGGGCTCGGTGCAGGGCCGCAGGCTCACGAAGCTGTTCGCGCACGCCGCTGCGAGCGGAGACGAGCGTCTGATCGGCTATTTCCGCTGGAGTCCGGAGGAGCTGCGGCGCAGTCTCTACACGCCGGATCTGGCGCAGCGGCTGGCCGCGGTGGATGCCGCCCGGCCGCTGCGCGACAGCCTCGCCGAGATTCCCTGCGAGCGTGACCCGCTCCAACGCATGCTGTTCCTGGAGACGCGCCACTTCCTGGCCGATCACAACCTCAACTACACGGATCGCGCCGGCATGTCGGCGGGCGTCGAAATCCGGGTGCCGTTGCTCGATCCGGACCTGGTCGAGTTCGCGGCCGGAATTCCACCCGGCCTCAAGCAGAACGGCGGCGAGGGCAAGGCGATATTCAAGCAGGCGATGATCGGGACGCTGCCGCGCGATGTCATCTATCGCCCGAAAAGCGGCTTCGGGGTGCCGCTGCGGCGCTGGCTGCGGCATGAGCTTCGCTCCCGGGTGGACGATCTGCTCGCCCCCGACGCCTTGCGCCGCCGCGGGCTCTTTGCCCCGGAACGCGTTCGACGGCTGATCGAGGCGGACCGGCAGGGCCGGGTGGACGGGAGCTACACGATTTTCGCGCTCATGTGCTTCGAGCTGTGGTGCCGCCGATTCATCGATGCTTAAATCAGCCGGATAACTCGGACTGCAGGGGCCATGCAACAGATTCTCCAATCACTCGCGAGCGGCCGGATATTGTTGGAGGAGATCCCCGTGCCGGTGCCCCGATCCAATTCGGTGCTGATTCGCACCACACGCTCGCTGATCTCCTCCGGCACCGAGCGCATGCTCGTGGATTTCGGCCGCGCGGGATGGCTGGAGAAGGTTCGACAGCAACCCGACAAGGCGCGGCAGGTGCTCGACAAGGCCCGCACCGACGGCGTGCTGGCGACGATCGAGGCCGTGCGCAGCAAGCTGGACCAGCCCATACCGCTCGGCTATTGCAACGTCGGCCGGGTCGTCGCGGTCGGCGACAATGCCGGAGAGTTCAAGGTGGGCGAGCGCGTCGCCTCGAACGGCGGCCATGCGGAATTCGCCTCGGTGGGGCGCAATCTGTGCGCGCGCGTACCTGATTCGGTGGATGACGATCAGGCGGCGTTCACGCCGGTCGCCGCGATCGCCATGCAGGGACTGCGGCTCGCCGAGCCCGCGATCGGCGAGCGCTGCTGCGTGATCGGCCTGGGTCTCATCGGCCTGATCGCCGTTCAGATGCTGCGCGCCAATGGATGCCGGGTCATGGGAGTGGACCCGGATCCCGGCAAACGCGCGCTCGCCGCGCGCTTCGGCGCGAGCGTCGTCGACGCGCTCGCGGACGACGATGTCGAGCAGGCGGCACGTGAGTTTTCCGAGGGATACGGAGTGGACGCGGTCTTGATCGCCGCCTCCACGGACAGCGCCGGGCCGGTACGGCAGGCGGCGCGCATGTGCCGCCAGAGAGGCCGCATCGTGCTGATCGGCGTCACCGGGCTCGAGCTCGATCGCACGGAATTCTATCGCAAGGAGCTCTCCTTCCAGGTGTCGTGCTCCTACGGACCCGGGCGTTACGACGAGGTGTACGAGAATCGCGGCATCGACTACCCCTTCGGACTGGTGCGCTGGACCGAGCAGCGCAATTTCCAGGCGGTCTTGCAGCTCGTGGAGTCGGGACAACTCGACGTGCAGGCCCTGATCAGTCACCGGTTCGCGTTCGCGGACGCGCAAGCCGCCTACGATCTGCTCGCGGATCGCGATCGCGCATCGCTCGGGATACTGTTGGAATATCCCGCGCACGACCCTGCCGGGCCGCTCGTGCGCAACCTTGCTCTGCGTCCGGCCGCCCCGTCGCCGCAGGCGGGTCCTGCAGCCGGGTTCATCGGCGCGGGGAACTATGCGGGTCGAGTCCTGATCCCGGCAATGCAGCGCGCCGGTGCCCGGCTCTGCGTCGTGGCATCGCCCTCGGGCGTCAGCGCGGCGCACTACGGGCGGCGCCATGGATTCGAGCGGGTCGCGACCGAGATCGAGGCCGTGATCGGCGCGCCGGAGGTCGATTTCGTCGTGATCGCAACCCGTCACGACACACACGCGGAGCTCGTGCTGCGCGCGCTCGCCGCCGGCAAGCACGTGTTCGTGGAGAAGCCGCTCGCGCTCACGCTCGCGGACCTCGATGCCATTGCTTCGGCCACGCAGGGCGGATCGGCATCGCTCATGGTCGGCTTCAACCGCCGCTTCGCTCCGCTGGCGGTGCGGATGAAGTCGCTGCTCGCGCCGCTGAGCGGCCCGAAGAGCTACGTCGTCACGGTGAATGCGGGAGGCGCCGCGCCTGGACACTGGACGCTGGAAGCGGAGGGAGGCGGCCGGGTCGTCGGGGAGGCGTGCCACTTCATCGATCTGTTGCGCTTCCTGTCGGGAAGCGCCATCACCGCGACGTGCGCCCGCGGCACCGTTCAGCGGGGCAGGGGCGGCGGCGATCCATCGGTGTCCATAGGCCTCGATTTTGCCGACGGCTCGGTTGGAACCGTTCACTACCTGACCGGCGGCCATGCTTCCTTCCCCAAGGAGCGGGTTGAGGTCTTTGCGGGCGGACGCGTGCTGCAACTGGACAACTTCCGGCGCCTGCGCGCATTCGGATGGCCGCGATCCGGCTCGCGCCGGTCGTGGCGGCAGGACAAGGGTCAATTCGCATGCGTGGCGGCGTTCGTGGACTCACTGCGCGCGGGCCGCCCGTGCCCCATTCCGATCGAGGAAATCCTCGAGGTCAGCCGCGCCGCCATCGCCGCCGGCGAAGCGGCCCGGCGTTGACGAGCCTCCGCCGCTACTTCCATACCGTGCGGTACCTGCGCCCGGGCCAGCTCTCGGGGCGCATTCGATTCAAGTGGCTGCGTCCGCGGGCCGATCGGCGCCCGGCGCCGCCGACGCGGCCGGCGTGCGCGGACTTTCCCCTGCCACCGGTCGCGGAGCCTTCCATGGTCGGACCGGACCGCTTCCGGTTCCTGAACGTCGAGATGCAGTGCGCCGATGCGGCCGGCTGGGCGGATTCCGGCCGTCCGCTGCTCTGGACCTATCACCTGCACTACTTCGAGGATCTCAATGCAGTCGACGCGCGTTCGCGCCGAGCCTGGCACGAGCGGCTCATCGAGCGCTGGATCGAGCAGAATCCGCCGGGGAAGGGACCCGGTTGGGATCCCTATCCACTGTCCCGGCGCGTTGCAAACTGGGTCAAATGGTCGTTGCGCGGCAATGCGCTGACCCGTGCCGCGCGCGACAGCCTGGCCGTGCAGCTTCGCTGGCTGGCGCGGCGCCTGGAGACCCACCTGCAAGGGAACCATCTGTTCGTCAATGCAAAGGCCCTGGTGCTCGGCGGACTTTACTTCGAGGGCGAGGAGGCACGCCGCTGGCTTCAGTCCGGCCTGTCGATGATGCGCCGGGAGATCGAAGAGCAGATATTGCCGGACGGCGGACATTTCGAGCGCAGCCCCATGTATCACGCGTCGTTCATCGAGGATTTGCTCGACCTTGCCGCGGCCTTGCAGAGCTATGGATGCGACCCGGAGCCGGGACTGGATCGACACATCGTGCGCATGATCGAATGGCTGGATGTGATGTCGCATCCGGACGGCGGCATCGCCTTCTTCAACGACGCCGCGCTCGGCGTGGCGCCGACGCTTGGGCAACTTCGGGGGCTGGCGTCCCGTCTCGGGCTGACCTCTGTGCCCGAGCGGGCCGTCGGGCTGCGGCAGCTCCCCGCGAGCGGCTACCTGAGCGTGGATTCACCGCCTTTCCACCTGTTGTGCGACGTCGCTCCCATAGGACCGGACCATCTTCCCGCCCACGCCCATGCCGACACGTTGAGCTTCGAGCTCAGCTATGCGGGTCGGCGCTTGATCGTGAACTCGGGGACGTCGCAATATGGAGCCGATGCCGAGCGTCAGCGGCAGCGCGGCACGGCGGCACACAACACCATCGTGATCGACGCGCAGGACTCGAGCGAGGTGTGGTCGGCGTTTCGCGTGGCGCGCCGCGCCAGAGCGCGCCTTCTCGAGGCGCATGGCGACCGCCGGGCGGTCGTGATCTCGGGCGAGCACGACGGCTACCTCCGTCTGGGGCGGCGCAACACGCATCGCCGTACCTGGCGCCTCGAGAACGGCGAGCTCTCCATCGAAGATGAGGTGCCCGGCCGGGTGCGCAGCGCGGTCGCCTATTTCCATCTGCACCCGGAGATTTCCGCCCGGCGCGTCGCGGATGGCGTGCTGCGCTTGAGCGACGGCGGGCGGGCGCTGGTGGACATCCGGTTCGAGGGTGCCGGCAGGATCGAGGTGGCCGAGTCGACCTGGCATCCGCAATTCGGCCGGACCCTGCCAAACTTGCGCATCGCGGCCTCGCTGTCGGGTCCGCGGTTGATCACCCGCATACGCCGCAGCGAGGCTGCGTGAGGCTGCTGCTGCTGAGCTTCTATTATCCGCCGGACCTGAGCGCCGGATCGTTTCGCGCCCGCGCGCTGGCCGAAGCGCTGGCCGCGCAGATCGAGCCTGGAGGGTCGATCGACGTGATCACCACCGCGCCGAATCGCTACAGCTCCTTCACCGAGGCCGCGGTGGCGGTCGAGACCGCGGGACCGCTCACCATACGGCGCATCCCGCTGCCGGCGCACCGCAGCGACACGCTCGGGCAGTCGCGCGCGTTCGCGCATTTTGCCTGGACCGCCGGCCGCTGCACGGCGCGAGTCCCCTACGATGTGGTCATCGCGACCTCCTCGCGGCTGATGACGGCGGCTCTCGGCGCCCACATCGCCGGGCGCGGCGGCGCGCGGCTGTATCTGGACATCCGCGACATCTTCGTCGATACGATCGGCGATGTGTTTCCGCGGCTGTCATGGGTGCTGCGGGCGCCGCTCTCCGCGCTCGAGCGCTGGACCGTCCGGCGCGCGGACCGAATCAACCTCGTATCGCGCGGATTCGAGAGCTACTTCGACTCGCGCTATCCCGATCGAAGCTACTCCTGGTTCACGAACGGGATCGACGAGGAGTTCGTGGCGGCGCGCTGGTCCCACCGGGCTGCCCGTGACCCGCGCGAGCCGCTTCACGTCGTCTATGCCGGCAACATCGGCGAGGGCCAGGGGCTGCACGCCATACTGCCCGCGCTCGCGCAACGAGCCGGAGGCAGGCTGCGGTTCTCGGTGATCGGGGACGGCGGCCGACGCGAGCTTCTGTTGCGCAGCCTGCGGGAGGCCGGGGTGGGCTCGGTCGAGCTGCTGCCGCCGCTGTCGCGCCCCGCGCTGATCGAAGCATATGCCGGGGCGGACATCCTGTTCCTGCATCTGAACGCGCACGCCGCGTTCGAAAAGGTCTTGCCGTCGAAGATCTTCGAATACGCGGCGACCGGAAAGCCCATATGGGCGGGCGTCGCCGGCCATGCGGCGCGGTTCATCCGCGAGGAGGTCGCGAACGCAGCGGTGTTCGTGCCGTGCGACGCCGCGGACGCGTTGCTCCAGCTCGAATCCTTGCGGTTGTGCCACGAGCCGCGCGCGGCTTTCACCGCCCGTTATGCGCGCGGCAGCATTGCAGCGGCCATGGCGCGGGACGTGCTGCGGCTGGCACGGAATCCCGCGCCATGAGCGCGCTCAAGCCCCTTGCGATGCTGCTGGGCAAGCCGCTGCTGATCTGCCTGGCCGCGGCCGGCGCCGGCATATGGCTCATGCGCCGCGGGAAGCGGGGAGCTCGGACGCTCGCGCTGGCCGGCGTTGCGGCGGCCTACCTGTGCGCGACGCCGCTCGTGGGCACGGCATCGCTGCGCACGCTCGAGGATGGCGTGCCGGCGTTCGATCCTTCCGCGGCCGCCGGCGTGCGCGACATCGTCGTCCTGGGCAGCGGTTATGACCCGCGCGACGGATTGCCGATCAGCGCGGCCCTCGATCCCGACGGTCTCGCGCGCGTGGTCGAGGCGGTCCGACTGGCGCGGCGGCGGCCGGGGTCGCGCCTCATCCTCTCGGGCGGGGCTCCTCCCGGACACATCGCGGCGGCGCGCGGATACGCCCAGCTGGCGCTCGACCTGGGGATCGAGCCGTCCAGCCTCGTGATCCTGGACCGTGCCCGGGATACCGCCCAGGAGGCGCTCGACACGGCCGCGCTGCTCGGCAGCTCGCCCTTCGTCCTGGTCACCTCCGCCTTCCATATGCCGCGCGCCTTGCGGCTGATGCGACGGGCGGGCGCAAATCCCATCCCCGCGCCGACCGCCCACGGCTTGCGCGGCACGGGGTTTGCCGATCGGTACGGCTTGATTCCTTGTGCGGACGGGTTGCGCAAGACCGAGGCTGCTCTGCATGAGTACCTGGGCCTGGCCGCGCTCGTCTTGCACGTGAACTGAGAAGGAGGCGGCATGTCGAGGAACAACTTCGATCTGATCCGCCTGTCCGCGGCGCTGCAGGTCGCCCTCGTGCACGCCCTGGCGCATCTGCCCGGAGCGGCGCTGCCCGCTGCGCTGCGCACCGTCATCGAGTGGTTTCCGGGGGTGCCGATCTTCTTCTTCATCAGCGGGTTTCTGATCAGCCGCTCGTTCGAGCGAAATCCGGTGCTCCGGCAGTACGCGTTGAATCGCGCCCTGCGGATCTATCCGGCGTTGATCGTGTGCTTCGTGATCTCGCTCGTTTCCGTCGCGCAGACCGGCTATTTCTCCACGACGCGCGTGCCCGTGTCGCAGCTGCTGGTCTGGTCCGCGGCCCAGCTTTCCATCGGTCAATTCTACAATCCGGATTTCATGAGGCACTACGCGGTCGGGGTCCTCAACGGCAGCACCTGGACCATCGCCGTCGAGCTGCAGTTCTACGTGCTCGTGCCGCTTCTCTACGGCGTCATGCGGCGGCCCGCGGTGCACGGACGCGCCTTCGAGCACCTGCTCCTCGCGCTCATCGTGGTCTTCGTGCTGGTCAACCAGATGTACGTTCACGCGGCTGCGGCGCATGCGCGCCCCTTGTGGTACCGCCTCGCAGGCGTGACTTTCGCGCCCTGGTTCTACATGTTTTTGATCGGCGTACTGGCGCAAAGATGGTTCGAATCGATTCACGCCGCGCTCCACGGAAGGCTGCCGTGGGTGCTGGCCGGGTATCTGTCGCTGGCGTGGGTCGCCCAACGGGTTCTCGGCTGGGGTTTCGGGAACTCGGTCAACCCCGTGCTGTTCCTGGCTCTTGGCGTCGTGACCTTCGCCGCCGCATTCTCACGGCCGACGCTCAGCGATCGCCTGCTTCGCCGCAATGATGTCTCCTACGGCGTCTACATCTATCACGAGCCCGTGATCAACTATCTGATGGCCACGGGTCTGGGTGCGCCTTGGATCCGGTTGCCGCTCGCGCTCGCCGTCACCTTGGGCATCGCCTACGGCTCCTGGCGCCTGGTGGAAAGACCCGCGCTGAACCTCAAGAAGCACTCGCTCTATCCGCATGGCGCGGCGCCCGGTGCCGCTCAGCGCTCCAGAATGACGTGAAGCGCACCGTACATTCTTGGATAATGCGCCTCCATGAATTTCGATCCGCCCAAGCCGCGGCGCGTATTGATCACGGGAGCGACCGGTCTGATCGGCCGGGCGTTCGTGGCGGATGCCGGCCCGTTGCTGTTGCGCGCGGCGGTTCGGGGCGGCCGCTTGCCCGCGGCGGGCATCGACTCGGTGGTCGTGGGCGAGATCGGTGCGCAAACCGATTGGTCGGGAGCGCTCACCGGAATCGACTCGGTCCTGCACCTTGCGGCACACGCCCATGTGATGCAGCCGTCCGCACAGGATCGCCGTGACTTCGAGCGCGTCAACGTGCACGGCACCGAACGCCTGGCGCGAGCCGCCTGCGCGGCGGGTGTCGAGCGTTTCGTGTACTTGAGCAGCATCAAGGTGAACGGTGAAAGAACCTGCGGCCGGCCATTTCGCGCCGGCGACATGCCGGCACCGGCCGACGACTATGCGCGCTCGAAGTGGGAAGCCGAACGGCGCCTGGCGGCCATCGAATCGACCTGTGCCATGAGGGTGTCGGTCGTGCGCTCGCCGCTGGTCTACGGCCCCGGAGTGCGCGCGAACTTCCTGCGGCTGATGTCCCTGGCGAGAAGCGCCATGCCGCTGCCCCTCGCTTCCATCGGCAACAGCAGAAGCATGGTGAGCACCTGGAACCTGGTCGACCTGCTGCGCACGCTGCTCTGCCGCGAGCCGCCGAGCGGAGGCGTTATCCTGGCCTGCGACCGGGAGGCGCTGTCTACTCCGGAGCTGCTTCGGCGCCTGGCACGATTGATGGGCCGCCCGTCGCGGCTCTTTCCCATGCCGGCCGCGGCGCTGCGCGTGCTGGGTGCCCTCACCGGCCGGCGCGGCGAGTTGCGCCGGCTGTGCGACTCGCTGGTGATCGATGCCTCGGACACGCGTGCCCGCATCGGGTGGGAGCCTCCCTTGTCCGTCGATGCAGGGCTGGAGCGGACCGTCCATTGGTACCTGCAGCATTGCCCATGATCCGCAAGGTACATCTCATTGCGGCGGCGCGGCCCAATTTCATGAAGGTTGCGCCTCTTCATCACGCGCTGGCCCGCGAGACGTGGTGCCGTGCCGAGATCGTGCACACGGGCCAGCATTATGACGCGAACATGTCGGCGTCCTTCTTCAGCGACCTGCGCTTGCCGGACCCCCGATTTCACCTGGGCGTCGGCAGCGGCTCGCATGCCGAGCAGACCGGCCGGGTGATGATCGAATACGAGCGTCTCGCCGCGGGTGAGCGGCCGGATTGGATCGTCGTCGTGGGCGACGTCAATTCGACGCTGGCCTGCGCACTGGTCGGAGCCAAGCTCGGTATTCCAGTGGTGCATCTCGAGGCTGGATTGAGAAGCGGCGATCGCGGCATGCCGGAGGAAATCAATCGCCTCGCCACCGATGCGATCTCGGACGTGCTCTGGACGCCGTCCGCCGATGCCGACGAGAATCTGCTGCGCGAGAACATTCCCCTGGCGAAGATCGATCGCGTCGGGAACTTCATGATCGATTCGTACGAGTTGCTCAAGGATGCGATCGGAGCTGCGCGGACGGCGCAGCGGATGCACCTCACGCGCGGCGGCTACGCCGTGGTGACTCTGCATCGGCCGGCGAATGTCGACGACCCACGCTGTCTCGCGGCCGCCGTCGAGCAGCTGCTGGGCGCGTCGGCCTTCCTGCCCATGGTCTTCGCCGTGCATCCGCGCACCCGCCGCCGCCTGGAGGAATTCAATCTCTGGGGCTCGGTGGCCGCCTGTGCCGGGATGCGCGTGACCGAGCCGCTCGGATACATCGAATTCATGAGCCTGGTGTCCGGCGCCGCCGCGGTCGTGACCGACTCCGGCGGGGTCCAGGAGGAGACCACTTATCTCGGCATTCCGTGCATCACGCTACGCGACAGCACGGAGCGTCCCATCACCGTCCGGGAGGGAACCAATCGTCTGTTGCGCATCGAATTGCTGGGTGACGCGCTGCGCGAGGTGATGGCGGGCCGCTGGCCGGCCGGGCGGCGGCCGGCTCTGTGGGACGGAAAGGCCGCGCAGCGAGCGGTCGCCGCGTTGCGCGCGCGGTCCGGAATCGAGCGGGGCGCGATGTGAGCTACGCCGAGACCATGGCCTGCGTCGTCGCGATCACCGCATGTCTTTCCTGGGGCGTGACCGACGCGGTGCGCCGGCATGCGCTGCGCCATTCGATCCTGGACATTCCCAACGCGCGCAGCGCGCACGCGGTTCCGACGCCGCGCGGCGGGGGGCTGGCCATCGTGGCGACGTTCATGTGCGCGGTCGCGTTCTTGATGGCGATCGGGATGCTTCGTGCGGGAGTCGCCTGGGTCCTGCTGCTCGGCGGCGGATCGATCGCGTTGGTCGGATACCTGGACGATCGCCGGCCGATGCCTGCCTTGGTCCGCTTCTGCGTGCACCTCGGGGCTGCGGCTCTCGGAGTCTTCGTCCTGGGGGGCGTCGCGGAGGAGTCGCTGCGCCACGTGGGGTTGCACGGGATCTGGGCCGGCGGCGCGCTCGCGCTGGTCGTGCTGTCATGGTCCACCAACATGTTCAATTTCATGGACGGCATCGACGGCATCGCCGGCAGCGAAGCCGTCTTCGCCGCGAGCGCAGGCGCGCTCATCAACTGGCGCTTCGGCGGAGATCCCGGTTTGACCGGGACGATGCTGATACTGGCGGCCGCGACGCTCGGATTCCTGATATGGAACTGGCCGCCCGCGCGCATATTCATGGGCGACGCCGGCAGCGGATTTCTCGGCTTCACGCTGGCCTTGCTCGGTCTTGCCGCGAGCCGCGCCGGCCCGATGCCGATCGAGGTGTGGGCGATCCTGGGCGCCGTGTTCCTGGTGGATGCGACGGTCACGCTGATCACGCGCGCGGCGCGCGGCGAGCCGTGGTTCGAGGCCCACAGCTCGCATACCTATCAGGCGCTGGCGCGAAGATGGAATGGACATCTGCGGGTGACGCGATGGGTCATCGCGATCGACGTGTTGTGGCTCCTGCCCTGGGCCTGGGCGGCGGCCTCCCGGCCGGCGCACGCGCTGGCGTGCATGGCGGCGGCGCTGGCGCCGCTGGTCGCCCTGGCGGTAGGGTTCGGCGCAGGCCATCGGCCGAGATGAGCCCGGTGCAACCCGGCTGCGGCACCGGGGCACTCACCAGGACCGATGAATGCCGGTCACATAGCCGTTCCTCCGATCCAGCACATCGCGGCGGCGCTACGCTGCACCACCGACAGGCTGGGGCGGGAGCTCAACGCGCCCGCGCGTGATCCCCCCGGGTGGTCGGAGTTCGAGTGGGACATTGCACGCGCCTCCGCTGCCTTGCATGGCGTGTCGTCCCTGCTGCACGCGCGGCTGACCTGGAGCGGGCCGCCGTCGTGGCGGGCTTTCCTCGAGACCCAGCGATTTCATTCGCTCGAGCGCGATCGAAAGATCGCGGCGATCCTTGCCGAAGTGGATGCGGGACTGGCTCGACAGGGTGTCGTCGCCGTGGCCCTGAAGGGAGCCGTGCTGCGCGCGAACGGGCTCTATGCGCGGGGCGAGCGCCCGATGGGCGATGTCGACCTGCTGATCATCTCGGGCGATCGCGCCGCCGTGCCCCGTGCGCTCGAGTCGTGCGGCTACGAGCACGCCTTCGGCATCCGCCGTCACGAGGTGTTCCGGCCGCTCCCGCGAGCCGGTGCCGGGCCGGCCGGAATGCGCCCGGCGGCGAGGCTCGGCGAGCATGTGGACGATCCCATCAAGATCGAGGTGCACACGAGGATCGCGGAGCAGTTGCCCGTGGCCGAGGTCGATATCACCGGGCATCTGCGGCCCGCAGAGATGCGCCCCGGCATAAATGCGTATCCTTCCGACGCCGCCCTCATGTTGCACTTGCTCTTGCATGCCGCAGGCAACATGCGCGCCCGTGCCCTGAGGTTGATCCAGCTTCACGACATTGCACTGCTGGCGGCCCGTTTCTCGGCCGGGGATTGGGACGCGCTCCTCGGCCTGTGCGCATCCGGCCGGGCGCCGTGGTGGGCCTTCCCTCCCACGGCGCTGACGGCGCGCCTTTACCGGTCGGCGATTCCCGACACCGTGCTCACGCGGATGGCCTCGGTGTGCCCGCCGCGGCTGATGCGGCACGCCCTTCGCCGCGGGGTCTCCGACGTATCGTGGTCCAAGGTGCGCATCGAGGCGTTTCCGGGCGTGGAATGGGCGCGCACGCTGCGCGAGACGCTGACGCTCATGCGCGGCAGGATCTGGCCGGGCCGGGAGGCCCGCGCCGAGCTGCGCGAGGGCGCGGCGCAGATCCCCGGTTCCGCATTGGTTCCGTGGTACGGCATCTCGCATGGCGCGCGCATGGCGCGCTGGATCTTCTCGAGGCCGCCCAGGGTCCAGACGATTCTATCGGTGCACGCGGCGCTGCTGCGCGAATGATGGGCAGGGGTCCGGGTAACATTCGTCACGTCGAATTGATATCCTCGGACGCCCGTGAGACAACCCGAGGAGCGCGGATTTGGTAAAAAATGCACTGATCACCGGTATCACGGGACAGGACGGCGCCTACCTTGCGGAGTTTCTGCTGTCGAAGGGATACATGGTGCACGGAGTCAAGCGGCGCGCCTCCTCCTTCAACACCGACCGGATCGACCACCTGTATCAGGACCCGCATGAATCCGATGTGCGGCTGAGGCTCCATTACGGAGATCTGACCGACTCCACCAACCTCATCCGGATCATCCAGGAGGTCCAGCCCGACGAGGTCTACAACCTGGCGGCTCAGAGCCATGTGGCGGTCTCGTTCGAGACCCCGGAGTACACCGCAAATTCGGACGCGGTCGGCACGCTGAGGTTGCTCGAGGCCATCCGTATCCTGGGCCTCGAGAAGAAGACGCGATTCTATCAGGCGTCGACGTCGGAGATGTTCGGCAAGGTGCAGGAGACCCCTCAGCGCGAGACCACGCCCTTCTATCCGCGCTCGCCGTACGGCGCCGCCAAGGTCTACGGATACTGGATCACGGTCAACTACCGGGAGGCGTACGGCATGTACGCGTGCAACGGCATCCTGTTCAACCACGAGTCCCCATTGCGCGGAGAGACTTTCGTCTCGCGCAAGATCACGCGCGCGCTCACGCGCATCAAGGTGGGATTGCAGTCGAGCCTGCACCTGGGAAATCTCGGTTCGCGACGCGACTGGGGCCACGCGCGCGACTACGTACGCGCTCAGTGGCTGATGCTGCAGCAGGAAATACCCGACGACTTCGTGATCGCGACCGGCAAGCAGTACTCGGTGCGCGAGTTCGTCGCCACGGCGGCGGTGCAGCTGGGAATGAACATCGAGTGGCGCGGGCAGGGAGTCGACGAGGTCGGGATCGATACGACCAGCGGCAACACGATCGTCCGCGTCGACCCGCGCTATTTCCGTCCAACCGAGGTCGACACGCTGCTCGGTGACCCGAGCAAGGCGCGCGAGAAGCTCGGGTGGTCCGCGCAGATCACTTTTCCCGCTCTCGTGGCGGAGATGATCAAGTCCGACATGGAGGACGCGCAACGCGACGCGCTGGTCGCGCGAGAGGGCTTCAAGGTCTACAGCCACCATGAATGAATGGCCGTGAACATCACGCCGCAAACCAGGATCTTCGTGGCCGGCCATCGCGGGCTGGTCGGGTCGGCGATCGTCAGAGCGCTCGAGCAGCGGGGTCATGGCAGTCTCGTGCTGCGCACGCATCGCGAGCTCGATCTCACCGACCAGGCGGCGGTGCACCGGTTCTTCACGGCCGAGCGTCCCGAGGTGGTCATTCTCGCAGCCGCGCGCGTCGGCGGGATCCTTGCCAACAACTCGCGGCCCGCGCTGTTCATCCGCGACAATCTCCTGATTCAGGACAACGTGATCGACGCCGCCCAGCGGGCGGGCGCCGCCAAACTGGTGTTCCTGGGCTCGAGCTGCATCTATCCGAAAATGGCTCCGCAGCCGATCAAGGAAGACTACCTCCTGACCGGGCCGCTGGAGCCGACCAATGAGTGGTATGCGGTCGCCAAGATCGCAGGCCTGAAGATGTGCCAGGCCTATCGGCGCGAATTCGGCTTCAACGCCATTTCGCTCATGCCCACCAACCTGTACGGTCCCGGCGACAACTTCGATCTGCAGAATTCGCATGTCTTGCCGGCGCTGATCCGGCGCTGCCACGAGGCGAAGCTGCGGGACGACGAGAGCGTCGTGATCTGGGGCAGCGGCACGCCACGCCGCGAATTCCTCCACGTGGACGATCTTGCGAGCGCGGTCTTGTATCTTTTACATGCCTATGACGCCGAGCCGATCGTGAATGTCGGCTGGGGCAGCGACGTCACCATCCGCGAGCTGGCCGAGACGGTGATGGAGGTCACAGGATACCGCGGCGCCCTGACCTTCGATACGACCAAGCCCGATGGCACGCCGCGCAAGCTCCTGGACGTCGCGCGCCTCACCGGCCTCGGATGGCGTCCAAGCATTTCCCTGAAGAGCGGGATCGAGAGCACCTATGCGTGGTACCAGGAACATTCTTCCGAGGCACGGCTCTAATCCGATCGTGATGGGCGTCAACGCATCCCGCGGGTTCGCGTTGGAACATTAACTCGCCGTAAAATTCGCAGGTTGGCTGTGACGAATGCGTTAAAGTCGGTACACTGTGGCGCCAGGGAGCAGTAAATACCCGCATTCGCGACCTAGCAACCGCAACGACTCGCGAGCTGGGTAACGGTCAGGGAGGTTCGGGTTGGGCTCGAAGATCATCGATTCCACCGGTGAGATGGCGCGACATTCGATCGAGCTGCCGGGGGCGCTGAAGCGAGCGATTGCGATACTCGCGGACTCCGTGATGATGCCGCTCGCCCTGTGCGCTGCTCTCAGCCTCAAGGCAGGTAAACCGGTCTTCTCCCTCGACGATTGGCCGGCATTCGTCGCGGTGGTCACCGTCAGCATTCCGATCTTCATACGGACCGGCCTCTACCGGTCGGTGATCCGGTTCCTCGGTCACAAAGCCGTCGTCGCGGTCACGCTTGCGATGCTGCTGAGCGCGATCGTGCTGGGTAGCATCGGCGCCTTGCTCCACATATCCGCGTTGTCGTGGAGCCTGGTGACGATCTATGCCTGTCTCGCGCTCCTCTATGTCGCCGGATCGCGATTCGTCGTGCGTTATTACTTGTTGACGCATTACATTCTGCCCACGGTCGCGCGCGTCGCCATCTACGGCGCGGGAGAGGCGGGCGCACGCCTGTCCACGGCTCTCTCCACGACCCGCGCCTTCGACCCGGTCGTATTCGTCGACGACAAGAAGAGCCTGCACGGGCGCATGGTCAACGGCATGAAGGTCCATGCGCCGGAGGAGCTGCCGGCCTTGATAAAGGATCGCGGCATCGACCGCCTGCTGCTGGCACTGCCGTCGCTGACGCGGCGGCGGCGGCGGGAGATCCTGAACCAGCTCGAGCCGCTCGGCGTGCACATCCAGACCGTGCCCGACATCGCGCAACTGGTCAGCGGAACCGCGAACGTGGGCGACCTGCGTGATGTGGATGTGAGCGATCTGCTCGGGCGCGATTCGGTGTCTCCCAAAGCCAATCTGTTCGATGCCTGCATTCGCGACCGGGTGGTGATGGTCACGGGCGCCGGCGGCTCGATCGGTTCCGAGCTCTGCCGCCAGATCATCGGCCTCGGGCCGCGGCGGCTGGTGCTGTTCGAGATGTCTGAGCTCGCGCTCTACAACATTCAGCGGGAGCTGCAGAGCTGCGCGAGCCAGCGGGCGCTCAACGTGGAGCTGGTCGGACTGATCGGCAATGCGCACCACAAATATCGGTTGCGCGACATCCTGCAGGCATATCGCGTGCAGACCTTGTACCACGCTGCAGCATACAAGCACGTACCGATCGTCGAGCAGAACGTCATCGAGGGGATCCACAACAATGTGATCGCCACGTGGTACGCGGCGGAGGCCGCGCACGAGACGGACGTCGAGACCTTCGTGCTGGTGTCGACCGACAAGGCGGTCAATCCGGCCAATGTCATGGGAGCGACCAAGCGTTTCGCGGAGATCGTGCTGCAAGGCTTGCAGCGCCGCGGCAGCAAGACGCGCTTCTGCATGGTGAGGTTCGGCAACGTGCTCGCCTCCTCGGGCTCGGTCGTCCCGCTTTTCTACGAGCAGATCAAGGCGGGCGGTCCGGTGACCGTGACCCACCCCGAGGTCATCCGCTACTTCATGACCATTCCGGAGGCCGCGCAGCTCGTCATCCAGGCGGGCTCGATGGCCGAGGGCGGCGACGTCTTCGTGCTCGACATGGGCAAGCCCGTGCGCATCGGCGACCTGGCCCGGCGCATGATCAACCTGATGGGACTGACCGTGCGCGACGAGCAGCATCCGGATGGCGACATCGAGATCTCTTATACGGGCCTGCGACCTGCCGAGAAGCTCTACGAGGAGCTGCTGATCGGCAACAACGTGACCGGCACCGAGCATCCGATGATTTTGCGCGCGATCGAGCATTCGCTGCCGTGGGAGCGCGTTCAGTCCTATCTCGAGGAGATCCTGGTGGCGATGAGCCGGTTCGACTGTCATCGCGCGCTCGGCCTGCTCGGCGAGGTGGTCGAAGAATATCGGCCCGCGCCGGAATCCCACGATCTCGTCTGGGCCCGTCAGAGCGCGATTGCCGCCGACGACCGCAAAGTCACGAGCCTGAAGGCGCGGCGCCTGGTCAGAAACACCGGTCCCGGCGATACCGCTCACCCCTGAAGCGGGTCCGCGAGCCGGCGCCGGGTCCCTTGACGTGGGTCCCAGCGTTCTCGCCGCCAGGATGATAGGGTAAGCGCCCTTGCAAGGGTCGTTGCGCGGGGGCCTCGTGTCAAAGCCAAGTATTCTGGTCACCGGCGGCGCCGGGTATATCGGCAGCCACGTCGTGCGGCAGCTGGGCGATGCGGCGGAGCGGGTCGTCGTCCTGGATAACCTCGGCCGGGGCTTCCGGCAGGCCGTGACCGCCGGGCAGCTCGTGGTCGGGGACGTGGGCGACCACGCCCTCGTGAGCCGCCTGATGAAGGAGCATGCCATCGATACGGTCATGCACTTCGCGGCGCACACCATCGTGCCCGAGAGCGTGGCGCAGCCGCTCAAGTACTACGGCAACAACACCTGCTCGACGCGCTCGCTGCTCCAGGCCTGCATCGACAACGAGGTCAAGCACTTCGTGTTCTCCTCCACGGCCGCCGTCTACGGCATCCCCGACGGGGGCTTCGCCGCGGAAGACTCCCCGACGCGGCCGATCAATGCCTACGGCAGCTCCAAGCTCATGAGCGAGTGGATGCTCCGGGATGTCGCCGCGGTCAACGAGCTGCGCTACGTCGCCCTGCGCTATTTCAACGTGGCCGGATCGGATCCGGGCGGCCGCATCGGTCAGGCCACGGTGGGCGCGACGCTGCTCACCAAGGTTGCCTGCGAGGCGATGGTCGGCAAGCGGCCCCACGTCGCCGTTTTCGGCAGCGACTACCCGACGCCCGACGGCACGGGGATGCGCGACTATCTGCACGTCGAGGATCTGGCGACCGCGCACCTGAATGCGCTCGAGTATCTGCGCTCCGGAGGCCCGTCGACCACCTTGAACGTGGGTTACGGCCACGGCTACTCGGTGCGCGAGGTGTTGAAGATGGTGGAAGCGGTCGGCGGAAAGCCCCTGGCGATCCGCGAGGAAGCGCGCCGTGCCGGCGACCCCGCCTACCTGGTCGCGCGGGCCGATCGCATCCGGCACGAGCTCCACTGGGAGCCCCGCTTCGACGACCTGAAGCTCATCGTTGCGCACTCGCTCGCCTGGGAACGCAAGCTTCTCGAGCAGCCCTGGCGCCCGGAACCGTCCGCCTAGACGGAGGCGCCGCCTGGACGGAGGGGCACCGCGGCGGGGATGTCACCGGACGTGCCGCCGCAGCCACGGGACCAAGACCTCGAAATTGAAGCCGTTGGTGGGATAGAGGTCCGCGATGAACGCGTGCGCCTCCTCGGAGCGGGCCGTGAGGTGGTGGCCGTTGATGGCGAGGAAGGTGTACGCCGCCGCAAAGGCCGTACGCCCGTTGACGTCGATGAACGGGTGGTACTGGGCGAGGCTCTCCCAGAGCGCGGCGGCCTCCTCGATCACGTCGACGTA
Source organism: Steroidobacteraceae bacterium (assembly GCA_036272295.1). Taxonomy (GTDB): domain Bacteria; phylum Pseudomonadota; class Gammaproteobacteria; order Steroidobacterales; family Steroidobacteraceae; genus Bog-1198. Next base: position 5,133 of record DATAYZ010000119.1, on the reverse strand, counting down.
TTGGCCGGTCCTGGCCCGAAACAGCGCGGCCTCGAGGTGTCCCGGACCCCGCACGCCCGGGCGGCCGCCGTAGCGCGCGATCTGATCCGCATGGAGGGCGAGGATCTCGGGCAAGGTCAGGTGGTCGCTCATGGGAGCGCCCCAGACGGCGCGGGTCGCCGGCTCATCGCGCCAGCATCCGGTAGAGCTCGCCATACTCATCGTGGCTGCGGTGGTACGCCCGCATCACGTGATCGCGCGGGCGCGTGTTGCGGCGCTTCTCGATGAGGTCGGCGAGCGCTTCCTCGACCAGGGCCTGCAGCTGGCGGCCTTCGGTGTGGGCGATCGCCCGGATCTGCGCCAAAATCTCCGCGGCGACCTGGGTCGCGAACTTTTCCTTGCTCTGCAGGGGGGGCCTCTCTTGGAATCTCGTGGGCGCCGGGCAGCGCGGACCGATCATGTCATGATGGATCATGATTCGTCATGAAATTATCGTAGCGTTGCCTGCCTGCTTTACTTGAACTGCCAAAACCGCTAGGCTTCGCGCTACTTTTCCCAGTTAAATCAGAATATTAGGATGAAAATTACCATCTTTGGATCGGGATACGTCGGCCTCGTCACCGGTGCCTGTCTCGCCGATGCGGGCAACGACGTGGTCTGCGTGGACGTCGATGAGCGCAAGACCGCGATGCTCAACCGGGGCGAGATCCCGATTCACGAGCCGGGCCTCGACGGCATCGTGAAGCGCAACTTCGATGCCGGGCGTCTCAAGTTCACGACCAGCGCCCGGGACGGAGTGGCGCATGGCCTGTTCCAGCTCATCGCGGTGGGCACGCCTCCCGATGAGGATGGCTCCGCGGACCTGCGCTACGTGCTCGCCGTGGCGCGCTCGATCGGCGAGCACATGACCGAATACAAGGTGGTGATCACCAAATCGACGGTGCCCGTCGGCACCGCCGACAAGGTTCGCGATGCCGTCGTCACGTCGCTCGGCGCCCGCGGCACCAAGATCGCTTTCGATACCGTATCCAATCCGGAATTCCTCAAGGAAGGCGCGGCCATCGAGGATTTCATGAAACCGGACCGGGTCGTGGTTGGAACGGACTCGGAGCGGGCGACCGAGCTGATGCGTCTCCTCTACGAGCCGTTCACGCACAACCGCGACCGGATGATCGTCATGGACGTGCGCTCGGCCGAGCTCACGAAGTATGCCGCCAACGCGATGCTCGCCACCAAGATCAGCTTCATGAACGAGCTTGCGAATCTCGCGGAGCATTTCGGCGCCGACATCGAGCACGTGCGCCTGGGGGTCGGCTCGGACCCGCGCATCGGCTATGCCTTCATCTATCCCGGCGTCGGTTATGGAGGATCGTGCTTTCCCAAGGACGTGCAGGCGTTGAAGCGCTCCGCCGACGAGGTCGGCTACGAGGCGAGCGTGCTGAATGCGGTCGAGCGCGTGAACAACCGGCAGAAGCACGTGCTGTTCACCAAGATCAAGGCGCATTTCGGCGACATCAAGGGCAGGACCATCGCGATCTGGGGGCTCGCCTTCAAGCCCAACACCGACGACATGCGCGAGGCTGCGAGCCGCGTGCTGATGGAGGCGCTGTGGGCCGAGGGCGCCAAGGTGCGCGCCTACGATCCCGTGGCCATGAATGAGTGCCGGCGCATCTACGGCGAGCGCGCCGACCTCGTGCTCTGCCAGAACAGCCGCGAGGCCTTCGAAGGAGCGGACGCACTCGCCATCGTGACGGAGTGGCGCGAGTTCCGCAGCCCGGACTTCGACGCCATCAAGCGTGCCCTGCGCTCGCCGGCCATCTTCGACGGGCGTAACCTCTACAATCCGGAATTCATGGCGCGCGCAGGATTCAGCTACTACGCGATTGGCCGCGGCAAGCGAACGGCATCGAGCACGAAATGACGGCACTATATCCGGTCATACTCTCCGGCGGCGCGGGTACGCGCCTCTGGCCCCTGTCGCGCGAGATGTATCCGAAGCAGCTTCTGGCATTGACCGGCAAGCAGACCATGCTGCAGGACACCGCGTTGCGCCTCGCCGGCATCCCGGGCGCGAAGGCCCCGATCGTCGTGTGCAACGAGGCTCACCGGTTCACCGTGGCCGAGCAGCTGCGCACGCTCGGGCAGGAGGCGGCGGGGATCCTGCTGGAGCCCGCCGGCCGCAACACGGCGCCGGCGGTCGCGCTCGCCGCGCTGAAGGCCCATGCGCTCGATCCCGAATCGACGCTGGTGGTGGCGCCCGCCGACCACGTGATCCGCGATGCCCGCACCTTTCAGGCGGCGGCCGAGACGGCGGCGCGGCTGGCCCAGGACGGCAAGCTGGTCACCTTCGGCATCGTCGCCCACGCGCCCGAGACAGGGTATGGGTACATCCGGCGCGGTGAGGGAGCGGGGCCGGCCTATCCGGTGGCACAATTCATCGAGAAGCCCCCCCTCGACGTGGCCGCGCAATTCGTCGCCTCGGGCGACTATTACTGGAACAGCGGCATGTTCGTGTTCAAGGCGGGCCGCTATCTCGCGGAGCTCGAGGCGTTCGCGCCCGACATCCTGGCGGCGTCGCGCGCGGCCTATGCCGCGGCCAAGACCGACCTCGACTTCGTGCGCATCGATGCGGCCGAGTTCGCGAGGTGCCGCAGCGAGTCGATCGACTATGCCGTCATGGAAAAGACCCGCGACGCACTGGTGCTGCCGCTCGATGCCGGCTGGAGCGACGTCGGCTCGTGGTCGTCGCTGTTCGATGCGCTGCCGGCGGACGAGGAGGGCAACGTGCTGCAGGGAGACGTGCTGGTGCACGATACCCACGACTGCTACGTGCACTCGACCAGCCGGCTGGTCACGGCCGTCGGCATGGACGACCACGTCATCGTCGAGACCAAGGATGCGGTGCTGGTGGCGCCGAAGGATCGCGTGCAGGACGTGAAGGAGCTGGTCTCCGCCATCAAGAAGGCGGGCCGCAGCGAGTCATCACTGCACCGCGAGGTATTCCGGCCCTGGGGCAGCTACGACAGCATCGACAACGGCGACCGCTTCCAGGTCAAGCGGCTCTCGGTGAAGCCGGGCGGGGTGCTCTCGCTGCAGATGCATCATCACCGCGCCGAGCACTGGATCGTGGTGCAGGGGACGGCCCGCATCACCTGCAATGACAAGACGTTCCTCCTGTCAGAGAACGAGTCCACCTACATTCCGATCGGTGCGACTCATCGCATCGAGAATCCCGGCAAGGTGCCGCTGCACATCGTCGAGGTTCAATCGGGCTCCTACCTCGGCGAGGACGACATCGTGCGCTTCGAGGACAGCTACGGCCGCAAGGGAACCAGCACTTGAACGAGAACAGCCGCGGCTGCGGGAGGACCAGCGCTTGAATACGATCTCCTGCTTCAAGGCTTATGACCTCCGGGGCAAGATCCCCGACGAGCTCGATGACGACGTGGCCTACCGGGTGGCGCGCGGTTATGCGCAGTTCCTCGCGGCCGCGGAGCCCGCACCCAAGCAGATCGTGGTCGGACGCGACATCCGTCTGTCGAGCGAGAGCCTCGCCGATGCCGTGAGCCGCGGCCTCACCGACAGCGGCGTCGATGTGTACGACATCGGCGTGTGCGGCACCGAGGGCGTGTATTTCGCCACCTTCGACGGCGGCTACGACGGCGGCATCATGATCACGGCCAGCCACAACCCGAGCGATTACAACGGCATGAAGTTCGTGCGCGAAGGGTCGAAGCCCATCAGCGGCGACAACGGGCTGAAGCAGATCCGCGCCTTTGCCGAGCGCGCCGAGTTTCCCGCGGCCGCGCGCCAGGGCGTCCGCCGGCGCATCGACGTGTCCGACGCCTACGTGGCGCATTTGCTCTCGTACGTGGACATCCCGAGGCTGAAGCCGCTCGAGATCGTGGTGAACGCCGGCAATGGCGGCGCCGGCCTCGTGATCGACCGCCTGGAGAGCCGGCTGCCTTTTCGGTTTCACAAGGTACACCACCAGCCGGACGGAACCTTTCCGAACGGCATTCCGAATCCCATGCTGGCGGAGAATCGCGCGCCGACGGCCGAGGCGATCCGGCGTCACGGCGCGGATCTTGGCGTGGCCTGGGATGGCGATTTCGACCGTTGCTTCCTGTTCGATGAGCGCGGCACCTTCATCGAGGGCTACTACATCGTCGGGCTGCTGGCCTCGGTGCTGCTGCGCGGCGCGCAGGGCGGCCGCGTCGTGCACGACCCCCGGCTCACCTGGAACACCGAGGAGGTGGTGCGGGCGAGCGGCGGCGAGCCGGTGCTGTCCAAGTCCGGCCACGCCTTCATCAAGGAGCGCATGCGCGAGGTGGACGGTGTGTACGGCGGCGAGATGAGCGCACACCATTACTTCCAGCGCTTCGCCTACTGCGACAGCGGGATGATCCCCTGGCTCATCGTGACCCAGATCCTGAGCGAGACGGGCAAGCCGCTGTCGGAGCTCGTGGGCGAGCGGATCCGTGCGTTCCCGGTGAGCGGTGAGCTCAATTACCGCGTGCCCGACGCCAAGGCGACGATCGCCGCGATCGAGGCCCGCTACGGGAGCGGCGCCCGATCGCTCGACCGGACCGACGGCGTCTCGTTCGAGTTCGCGGACTGGCGCTTCAATCTGCGCAGCTCCAATACCGAGCCGCTGATACGTCTGAACGTCGAGGCGCGCGGCTCGGAGGACCTGATGCGCGCGAAGACGGCCGAGGTGCTCGGCGTGCTGAAGTCGCAAGGCGCGGTCGCCGCCGATCATTGAGCGCACGGCAATGATTCCCATTCCAAAGCTCAGCGTCGTGATCCCGGTGTACAACGAGGAGGCGGTGCTGCCGAAGCTGTTCTCGCGGCTCTACCCGGCGCTCGATGCGCTCGCCATCGCCTACGAGATCGTGTTCGTCAACGACGGCAGCAAGGACAAGTCCGCGGCGTTGCTGCGCCAGCAATTCTCGGCCCGGCCGGATCACACCAGGGTGGTGCTGTTCCACGCCAATTTCGGGCAGCATTCGGCGGTGATGGCGGGCCTGGCTTACGCGCGCGGCGAGTACGTCGTCACGCTGGACGCCGACCTGCAGAATCCGCCCGAGGAGATCGGCAAGCTGGTGGGCAAGTTGGACGAGGGCTACGACTATGTCGGCACCGTCCGTCAAC
>DATAYZ010000118.1:0-11257 GCA_036272295.1 Steroidobacteraceae bacterium | reverse complement strand
CTACCCGTTACATGTTCCGACGTCCACCTTGGGGCCGCCTGATGAGCACCGGTCTAGCCGCGGCCTCGAGACCCACCTACGGGTAGCAGTGCCCGCGTAGCTCTGACCCAGACGGGACGGGACGCCCGAGCGGAGGCTGAGGGAGCCGGGGCCTCCTTCCGGGGCGCCCACACTCCTAGCTCGGGCGGCTGCGGGGGGTAAGCAACTCCCTGTCGGAGCGTCGGCGCATTCCTACAGGAATCGCAGAGGCGCGCTCACAGCGCCCACCCGCCAGGCATGCGTGAATACCCGTGACCATCCACGGGAGCCGCTCATGCTGATACTGACTCGACGAACCGGCGAGAGCCTGCACATCGGAGATGATGTCGAGGTTACCGTCATGGCCGTGAACGGCTCACAGGTTCGCATAGGAATCAAGGCGCCCCGCCACGTCGCGGTTGACCGCGAAGAGATCGCGCAACGCAAGCAGCGCGAGCGCGAGGCGGCCGCCGCTCAAACCTGAGGACGCCCGCCCGCCGGATCTCCGGGCGTCCGATCCCGCTCCACGCTTTGTCTGCCCCGCACACCGTGTGGCGTGCCTCTTGTATTTCACCGTTCACTTCGGCACACAATAGGGCCACCCGATCTCATCCAAGGAATGGCGTCCCGGCGGGAGCCGCGAATGCCCGATGTTCATGACACAGATGATTCATGCGCCTGAGCTCTTGGTGCAGACCTGGTTCAACACCGACCGGCCGCTGCTTTTGTCCGCTTTGCGGGGCCGAGTGGTGGTGCTCGCGGCGTTTCAAGCGCTTTGCCCCGCCTCGGTGGCGGGCGGCGTGCCGCAGGCACAGAGGATCTTCGAGACGTTCGAGCCCGGCGATGTGACCGTGATCGGTCTGCATACGACGTTCGAGCATCATGATGCATTCTCGTTGCCCGTGCTCAAGGCCTTCATCCACGAGTACCGGCTCAAATTTCCGATCGCGCTCGATCAGCCGAACCCGTCGAGCCCGATTCCGCACACCATGGAAAGGTACAAGATGCGGGGTACGCCGAGCCTGGTGCTGATCGATCGCCAAGGAATGGTGCGCAAGCACGCCTTCGGGGCGGTGGATGATCTGCGCATCGGCGCGGAGATCGGCGCGCTCACCCAGGAGCCCGAGACCGCCTCGCTGACGCGAAGCACGGCGGCCTGAGCGGGACCGGACGCGCGGCCGCCTCCCCGGGCTTCAGGTCGACAGCACGAAGCGGATGCGGATTCGCGCGCGTTGCGCGACGGCCTTGGAGTCGCGCAGGACGGGCCGATAGCGCCATTGCGACAGCGCCTCGATCGCGGACTGATCGAAGACGCCGGGGCTGCTGGCGGCGTGCACGGCGATATCCTTGACGGCACCCTGCTCGGTCACCGTGAAGTCGAGCTCCACCCACCCTTCGACCCGGTCGAGCTCCGCCCGGGACGGATAGCTGGGCTGCACCGACTGGATCAAGGTCAGGTTGCCCGCGGGCACCACGTCCACCGCGAGCGACTTCGCGGCGACCGCGGCATCGAGGTCGCGGCGCACGGCGCCGATCTCTTCGGGGCTGTAGCCAAGCGCCGCCGCTTGATCCAACCAGCTGCCCGCGGCGTCGTACTGCGCGAGCGCCAGCGATTGGCGTGCCTTCAAGACCATCTGGCCGCCTTGTTCCCGCCTGGCCGCGGTGTCGGCCTCGGCGACCGCCTGCCGCCGCGCGGTCTCGAGCTGCCGCCGCGCCGCGTCCACGTTGTCCACGGCGGCGATGCTTTGCGCGGAGTCGATCCACTGCGCCGCGCGTAAGAAATCGCGCCGGTCGATCGCCCCGTGCGCCTCGGTCAGGAGCCGGAGCGCGAGCGCCTGCTCCGCGTCCTGTGCGGCTTGGCTTTGCGGATCGACGTGCAGCGCTTCCTCGACGTAGTAGAGCGCGTTGTCCCCCGCCGGATCGACGAGGTGTGCATCCTGGGTACGGGCGGCGGCGAGTGCGAGCAGACCGGAAACCCGGTCATCGCGCTCCGCGCCGGCTCCGGCGTCGGGTGCCTTTGGCGCGGAGGATGCTGCGGCCTTGGCCGCGGCCGCCGCATGGGCCCTCGACAGCTGGGCCGTGAGCGCCTCGATCCGGGACTCAAGCGTCGGGGCATCGCTCTTGGAGGCGCTCGCGGCGGGGGGTGCGGTGCTGGTGCGGGTCGCGCCAATCTCCGACGTGCTCGGGCCGGATGTCGTAGGTCCGGCCTCGCGCGCGCTCTCGAGAAGCCACAAGGCCGCCGCCGCCGCGGCGGTGGCGGCGACTGCGGCGCCGATCCAGAGCACGCGACCGGAGCGTGTCTTTCCGGGTGGCGGCGCCGATTCCGTGCCCTGCTTCTGCTCCTGGTACTTGCGAAAGGCCGCATCCGCGAACAGCTTCGCCCGAGTGGGAGATAGCGGCATGTGGATGAAGCGATACACGGTGCCGTTGCTGATGAGCTCCGCCAGCCCGGCCTCCGAGTCCCGGTGGCCGGCGGCCATGACGACGAGGTCGGGGAACTGCCGCTTGATCTGACCGATCAGCGCGGCCGGATTGCCATCGAGGGCCGCCGCGTCGACCAGGAGGACTCCCACGCCGCCGGCGAGCAGAAAGTCGCTCATCATGTCGACGGACTGGGCGAGCCACAAATGACGGGTGGGGCCGAGCGCGTCGCGCAGCGCGCCCGCGAGGATGTTGTCCCGCGTAAGCGCCACGACCTCGACGAAATCGCCGGCAATGCTTAGTTTCAGGGCCTCGAGCGCCGCGCTCTCAGGGTCGACACCCGCAAGGGTCTCCACCGGCGCCGTGGGCATTTGGTCATTACCTGACATCGACACCCTTGAGGCTAGGCGGCCCACGGACGACGCTATACGATACGGGCTCTTGTAGGCCGGGCCACGACTGTTGCAGTGCGTCATCAGGATTTTGTGAACGGACACTCACTTGAACGCATGCTGCTTGCGGGAAAGGGATTGAGCGCGCAAATCGCCATCACCTCGACCTTGTCGATCGACCAGCGCGCGGCCCTCGAGCAATTGCTGTTCTTCAATGTGAATCAGCATCGCGTCCGCCTCGGAATACAGCAGTCGATCGAAACCTACGGTGTGCCCGAGATCTACGAGCACGACGGCGCCCTCGAGGTCCGCGTCGGCACGATCGCGGGCGTGCAAACCCGGTTCGCGATCTCGGACGGCGGCAAGCCGCTCGGCGTCGCGGTGTTCGTGCGCTCGGCACACGAGCGCTTCGCGGTGCTGCATCTCGGGATCGATCCGCGCTTGAGCCTCACGCCCGAGATCAACACCCGTGTGCTCCTGAAGCTCATGAACGAGATCCGGCACACCGCGCGCCGCACGCACGGCGTCGACCGCATCGAGCTGGTTTACAAGGACCGCCACGCCGTGCGACTGCACGGTTGAGCGCGGACCTCCTTCCACACATTTGACCTCATGGCGAGCGAGGCAGACCGGAGGATAGCGAGGGTGCGGCGTCATGCGGACGGCAAGCTGCGCTGCGCCTGGTGCCCTTCGGACCCGCTCTACGTCGCCTACCACGATGACGAATGGGGTGTCGCCGTGCATGACGATCGTCACCTGTTCGAGATGCTCTGCCTCGAGGGTGCACAGGCGGGCCTCTCCTGGAGCACCATTTTGCGCAAGCGCGAGGGTTATCGCCGGGCTTTCGACGGCTTCGATCCCGAGAAAATGGCGAGCTACGGCGCGCCCAAGCGCCGCGCGCTCCTCGAGGATGCGGGTATCGTGCGCAACCGGCTGAAAGTCGAGTCATTCGTCTCGAACGCGCAGGCCTATCTGGACCTCGTGGCCGCGGGAACCTCCCTCGATGAACACCTCTGGCAGTTCACCGGCGGGAAGGTGCAGAAGCGACGCCCGCTGTACCTGGCGCAGATCCGGGTCTCGACACCGGAGAGCGACGCGATGAGCAAGGACCTCAAGCGGCGCGGATTTCGATTCGTGGGCTCGACCATCTGCTACGCCTTCATGCAGGCGGTGGGCATGGTCGACGAGCATCAACGCAACTGCTGGGCAGCGGGGAGACGCCGATGAGAGAAAATCGAGAGGGCTACGGCGGTGGCGACGGGGCCCTGCAGGCATCCGCGCGGCCTGCGCACGAATCCGCGGGAAGGCGTCCGCTGCTCGCGGCGCTCGCGCTCATCGGGACCTTGATCGGGGCCTCACCGGCGCGCGCCGAGCCGCCGCCGTTCAAGCCCATGGACGTGTTCGATCTGCAATGGGTGGCCGACCCAGAGATCTCGCCGGACGGCCGCAGCATCGCTTACGTCCGCATGAGATACGACGTGAAGAGCGACCGTCCCCGGGGGGCGGTATGGCTGATCGGTGCCGATGGCAAGCACGAGCGGCCCCTGACCGGCGCGGCGCGCTCGAGCTCGCCGCGGTGGTCGCCGGACGGCACGCGTCTCGCCTATCTGGCCGCGGCCGACGACGGCTCCACCCAGCTTTTCGTCTACTGGCTGGAGACCGGCGCGACCACCGCGATCAGCGACTTCACCGAGTCCCCGGGCCACCTCGCGTGGTCGCGCGACGGCCGCTGGCTGGCCTTCACCATGCCCGTCCCCGCGGAGCACAAGCCGCTCAAGGTGGAGCTGCCCGAGCCGCCGAAGAACGTGAAATGGGCCGAGCCCCCCAAGATCATCGACCGCATGGTGTTCCGCGTCGACGGAGAGGGCTACCTGCCCAACGTATTCTCCCAGCTCTTCGTCATCGCCGCGGACGGCGGCGCCGCACGGCAGCTCACGCACGGAGACTTCGACGCCGACGGCACGCCGGCCTTCACCGCCGACGGCACGGCGGTGCTGATCACGAGCAACCGCCGCAACGATGCTGCGTACGAGCCCCTGGACTCCGAGATCTACCGCGTCGATCTCGCCGACGGCTCCTTGCGCGCGCTCACCGACCGGCGCGGTCCCGACCACACCCCGGTCGTGTCGCCGGACGGCAAGCACGTCGCCTACCTGGGCTTCGACGACAAGCGGCTCGGATATCAGGCGACGCAGCTCTATGTGATGGATGCCGACGGCACGCACTCGCGCTCCCTGACCGCCAGCCTCGACAGGGACGCCGCGGATCCGGTGTGGGCCGGTGACGGCCGCATCCTGTTCCAGTATCCCGATCACGGCAGCATCAAGATCGCCGCGATCGACCTCGCAGGCAAGGTCCGGGTGCTCGCCGAGGACGAGGGCGGCGCGGACGTGACGCGCCCCTACACCGGGGGCAGCTTCACCGCGGCGCCGAACGGCCGCTTCGCTTACACGCGCGCTTCCCCGCATTCGGTACCGGCGCTCGCCACGGGCACCGGCGTGCGCGACATCGCCACGCTTGCCGCGCCGGGCGACACGCTGCTCAAACAACGAACGCTTGGAGCCGTCGAGGATCTGACGGTCAAATCCTCGATCGACGGCCGCTCCATCGACGGATGGATCGTCAAACCGCCGGGCTTCGACCCATCGAAGAAGTATCCGCTGCTGCTCGAGATCCACGGCGGGCCTTTCGCGAGCTACGGGCCGAGCTTCGCCGCCGAGATCGAGCTTTACGCCACGGCCGGCTACGTCGTGGTGTACACGAATCCACGCGGCAGCACGAGCTACGGCGAGCAGTTCGCCGACCTGATTCACCACGACTACCCGGACAACGATTACGGCGACCTGATGTCGGCGGTCGACGCCGTCGTCGGGCGCGGCTACATCGATCGCGACCGGCTGTTCGTCACCGGCGGCAGCGGCGGCGGCGTGCTCACGGCGTGGATCGTGGGCCACACCGACCGCTTTCGCGCCGCGGTGGTCGTCAAGCCGGTGATCAATTGGACCAGCTTCGTGCTGACCGCCGACATGACCAACTACTTCTACCGCTACTGGTTCGACGGCTTCCCGTGGGAGCACGAGGAAGCGTACTGGAAGCGCTCACCGCTCGCCTACGTCGGCAACGTGCACACGCCCACCATGCTCATGACCGGCGAGGTGGACTACCGCACGCCCTCCACCGAGGCCGAGCAGTTCTACGAGGCGCTCAAGCTGCGCAAGATCGACACCGCGCTGGTACGCGTGCCGAACGCCTCGCACGACATCTCGGCGCGGCCGAGCTTGCTGATCGACAAGATCGCGTACATCACGGCTTGGCTCAAGGCGCACGACGTGAAGGCGCCGTAGTAGGGCCGTTCGAACTTGTGAATTTCGTCGCATCACTTGGGCGGTTGCGTTGCCTTGATACCGCGTTTAGCTTGCCGCAATACGGGACCTCAGCGCTCTCCCGCCGACTGCGCCGTCTGCCCGAACAACACCCTGCGGGCGTCCTCCGTCATCGTCGTATCGGCATTGAGCGCCGCGCCGCGCTCGTACGCACGAACCGTGGCCGGCCGGGCCTTGATGGCCTCGAACCAGCGCGCGAGGTGTGGAAAGTCGGACATTTTCTGGCCCTGCGCCTCGTACGGCACGATCCAGGGGTAGGCGGCCATGTCGGCGATGGAGTACGCGCCTGCCACGAACTCGCGATCCGCGAGGCGCTTGTTGAGCACGCCGTAGAGGCGGTTGGTCTCGTTCACGTAGCGCTCGATCGCGTACGGCAGCTGCTCGGGCGCGTAGCGGGAGAAGTGATGGTTCTGCCCGGCCATGGGACCGAGACCGCCCACCTGCCAGAACAGCCATTGCAGCACGTCGAAGCGGCCCCGCAGGTCCTTCGGCATGAGCTGTCCGCTCTTCTCGGCGAGGTACAGCAGGATCGCGCCGGATTCGAATACCGATACCGGCGCGCCGGGCTCGATCGGCGCGTGATCGATGATCGCGGGCATGCGGTTGTTCGGCGAGATGGCGAGGAACTCCGGGCGGAACTGCTCGCCGCTGCGGATGTTCACCGGCTTCAACGTGTAAGGCATGCCGGTCTCTTCCAGGAACATGGTGATCTTGTGGCCATTCGGCGTCGGCCAGTAGTACAGGTCGATCATGGGTGCGCCTCCGGCGGATCGAGCGGGATGTGTTGGTCTCGAAGAATCGCGATGCAGACGTCCTCTTCACGCGACAGGATGTGCATGTGCGCGAGGCGGACCCGTGCGCGGGCGTTTCTCGTCCATGGCAGGAGGCCGCCGGGTTCCGCAGCGGCGGACTGGCGCCACTCGAGCATGCGTCGCCGCTCCGCGATGGCGCGGGCCTCCTTGCTGTCCGGTGAGCGCAGGCGCTTTTCGATGGAGAGGCCGACGAGCTGAGCGATGATGGTGTCGCCTTTTTGCATGGTCTTCGCGAGCTTGATGCAATGGTCGCGCCGGTCGCCGGTGGACTCGCGGCAGGCGTCCACGAGCGGCGAGAACCGCGGGATCACCTCCACGCCGGCGATCGCCTCCGCGAGCTTGAGGCGCGAGTCGTCCGAAGCGCCGATTCCCTCGGGGAGCTCGTGCCGGGCGCCATAGAGCGAGTCGACCATGAACACCACGATCCGGTTCCAATAAAGATCGAAGTGTCCCCCGAGAGCCATGTCCGCGAGCACGCGGTCGACCTCGATGCCGTCCTTGTCCCGTTGCGCGATCGCGAGGGTCTGCAGCCAGGCAGCCGCGTTGTCCGCGTCGATCCAGCGCATCGCCGTTGCGGTCTCGCGGATGTCGCAGGACGGCGTCGCGGCGCAGAGCTGAAGATGCAGCCAGCCGATGCTGGCGCTCTGCGGCTCGAGGTCGCTCGCCCGTGCGGCGAGCTCGAGCGCGGAGCTCTGGGCCTCGGGTGCGGCGGTCTTCGGGACGCCGAGCGACGCGGCAAAGCGCAGCGCCGCCGCGGTGGCGAGCGATTTGGCGTCGTCGTGGGCGGCGAGCGCGTTGGCCGCCGAGATTCGCTCCGCCTGATAGTGGTCCGCCGCCGCGCGAGGGCCGGGGTGCACGGGCGCCGCGCCGGCGGCGGCGCAGAGGACCACGCATCCCGCGAAGAGGAGTGCTCCTCCGTCCAGAAAACCCGTGCGGACCCTCCCTAGACTACGCCGATCCATCGCGGTCGCGAGACTCGTGCCGCCCGTCGCGAGTCACACGCCGGAGCGGTGACCGGCTGCGGTCAGGCCGGCGGTGATGGCGAGGCGCATGGCATCCTCCACCGAGATGTCGAGCGGCGAAATCTGGTCGCGCGGCAGATAGATCGTGTATCCGCCGAACGCGTAGCTCATCGGAAAGTACACGGTGACCCAGTCGTGTCCGCCGTGAGGCACGAGCACGGACGGTACGTCCTCGCGCGTGACGAAGCCGATGGCGTGCACGCCCGAGAAGCGCGCGAGCACCACCCTCTGCAGGTCGCGCTTCTCGCCGCTGCCCGACGGCAACAGGCTCACCACGTCGCGAAATCCGCCGTACAAGGTCTTGACGAAGGGGATGCGGCCGAGGAAATCGTCCCAGTACTTGAGCAGGATCTTGCCGAAGTAGGCATTGACCAGGCCGCCGACGACGAGCAGGAGCAGGAATCCGGCGAGGAGGCCGAGGCCGGGCCAGTAGTGCTCGGGGCTCACGATGTGCAGGGCGATCAGCGCATGGCGCAGCCAGCCCTCGACCGTGTTCACCAGCCACCAGATCACATAGACGGTGAGCGCCAGGGGCAGCACCGTCACGAGCCCGCTCATCGTCAGAGCCAGAATCTTGCGCATGGGTCAATCATCGCACAGCCGCCCCGGCCGAGCAGCGGCGAATCGGGCGTCAGGGCTGCCTGGGGAGCAGGAAGCGCACGCCCTGATAGTCGAGCACCACGCCGTCGCGACGGATGCGCTCGAGCTTGGGGCCCTCCTGCAGCACGGCTCCCTCATGGTATTTGCGCATGTTGATGTACACGAAGCGCTCCGACGGCTTGGTGGCATATACATGCACGTCGAGATGCAGCTCGGGCAGGGCCTGTGACCCGGTGAGGTTGATCTCGCTGATGCTGGGCAGGGTTTCCCCGGGCTCGTCGGGCGCCGCGTCGGTGAGCAGCGGATCCTCATGGTGGGCGCTCCTTGCCGGCGCTTTCGCCACGGGGGCGTCCGCGACCGGGATCTCGGGCGCATACACGGGCGAGGAATCCATCGGACTGAACGGCCGTGCTTGCGCCGCGGACGGGCCCGGCGCGGGAGCCGCCGGCGGGCGATTCGTCCTCGCGGCGGCGGGCGGCGGCGCGGTCGCGCCCGACGGCGTGCCGCGCTTCATGAGCACGAAGGTGAGGACGCCGAGGTTCACGACCAGCAGGACTGCGAGCGCGATCGCCCATACCGGCAGGCGGTTGCGCCGTGTGCGTGAGGGCGTGTCCATGAGGCCCGGAACCGACTGGCGCTGGCGCTCCAGCTCGGACTTTTTCAGTGCATCGAGAATGAATGACATCGGAGTTTCGTTGCTAGACCATGGGATGCCGTGAATATTGCTGCGAGCGCGCGGCTCATCCGCCGCGCGGTACGCTGGCGAGCAGCGGCGAGCCCGGGTCCGCGAGCGCCGTGTCGAGCACGACCTGGGTTTGGACGCCCGCGATGCCGTCGACGTTGAGCCGGTGCTCGCGCTGGAAGTTCTGGACCTCGATCGCGAGCTGCTCATCGTACACGTCGCCATGCTCGGGATCCGAGGCCGCGCCGTGCAACGCGTTGAGACTGCGGCGCAGCCACCTCACCTCGTCGCCCTGCATCCCCAGCGAAAGAAGCCGCGTGTGGGCCGTCTTCGGCTTCCACACCACGGTGAATTCCCCGAACCAGTCGCGGGACAGCTCGTCGATCAGAACCCGCTCATTGTGCTCGCCGAGGTCCAACGTGGCGAGACGGTCGTCGAGCGCCGAGAGCACCACCCGGTGGCGCTGGCCATGGTCGTCGACCAGGGTGAGGATCGCAGGGCGGTTCAGCGCTCGCACCTGCGCCCAGGACCCGCGCTGATCGAGGCAGGACAAGCCGGCCTTGGCGGCCTGACCGCATGGATCGCGATCGTCGGCCATCGCGGTGCCCCAGAGCGAGAGCAGCCGCCGAAAAGCCGCGGCGTCGCCGGTATCGGTGCCGCTCGCATCGAGCAGATCGTTGATCGAGCTGACTGTGGGCGCCGGGAGCGGCTTGGCCGCGGGCCGCACCGCGAAGGCCCGAGGCCCCAAGCTGCCGACCGCGACCGTGGCGGCCGCGGGCGGTGTCCGCGCGGCCGCCCGCGGCGAGCCGGCCTGGCGCTGCCAGTACTGCCAGCCGAAGAAGACCGCGGCAGCCACGATCAGGGCGCCCGCGACGCCCGTGAGCCACGCGAGCCAGGCAGGCAGCATCAACCGGCCGTACACCTCGCCGGCCGCGCGGCGCACCAACGAGGCCGTCACCGTGCGCGTCTCCTCGGTGTAGCCACCGAGCAGCGCACGATCGCAAGTCACGTTGATGACGCGCGGGATGCCGCCGGAGAGCCGATGGACCTCCGACAGGGCGCCGGCGGTGAAGATCTCCTCGGACGCGCCGGCCACACGCAGGCGATGCCGCACGTAGCCCTGGGTCTCTTCGCGCGAGAGCGGCTCCAGGTGGTAGCGGCCGGTGATGCGCTGGGCGAGCTGACGCAGCTCCGTTCGATCGAGCAGCTCCCTGAGCTCGGGCTGCCCGATGAGGATGATCTGCAGGAGCTTTTGCGTCGCCGTCTCGAGATTGGTGAGGAGCCGGACCTGCTCCAGCACCTCGGCGGACAGGTTCTGCGCCTCATCGACGATCACGATGATGCGGCGGCCCTCCGCGTGCGCCTGCAGCAGGCGGCGATTGAGCGCGTCCACCATCTGCTTGACGCTGCCGCGATCGGCGGCAGCGATCTCGATACCCAGCTCCTCGCAGATGGTGAGCAGGAACTCACCGGGCGTGACGCGCGGGTTCAGGATCACCGCGACGTCCGCATGGTGCGGCACGCGCGACAGGAGCGTGCGCACGACCGTGGTCTTGCCGGTGCCCACCTCGCCGGTCAACTGGATGAAGCCGCCCGACTCGTTGATGCCGTACAGCAGGTGCGCGAGGGCCTCGGCGTGGCGCTCGCTCAAATAGAGATAGCGCGGGTCCGGCGTGATCGCGAAGGGCTTCTCGGTGAGGCCAAAGAAGCTCAGGTACATGGCTGGCTAGGGTAGGTCTGCACGGGTTTCGCCCATCGCCCTGCAGGCCCGGTCTCCTCCTCGAAGGGTTGCGGCCGGCCCATCTTACAGCTGCAGGGCGGCATAGACGACCACCCCGGCGAAGGCGAGCAGCAATACGACCATGTACACCGCGAAAAGTGCAAAACCCTTGGCCAGGGTCGCCCCCCAACCGGGCCCGAACACCCG
>DATAYZ010000117.1:0-3501 GCA_036272295.1 Steroidobacteraceae bacterium | reverse complement strand
CGGCCATGATCGATGGCGTGTGGCTGCGCGCCGCGCTCTCGGGTTGGCAGGAGGCGGATAGCGAGAGCGCGCGCGCGCTGCTGACGGAATTCGTCGACGGCCGGCTTCGCGGCCCGGGGCAAGACGCCGGATCGGGCGGCGCGGGACACGATGGCGAGTCTCGCGGCGCGGATCGAGACGGCGGCGTGCGCGGCGCGGGACGCGATAACGAGTCTCGCGGAGCGAATCCAGACGACGGCGTGCGCGGCGCGGGACACGATGCCGGGCGCCGCGGGGCGCGGTCCCCGGGCGTCGGCGTGGATGATTCGGGCCGGCGCTTCGCCTCCATCAATCCCGCCACGGGCGAGGTGCTGGGCTACGTGACCGCCGCCGGCTCGGCCGAGGTGAACGCGGCGGTGCGCGCCGCCGAGGAGGCGCAGCCTCGGTGGGCGGCGCTCACGGGAACCGAGCGCGCCCGCATCCTGCGCCGCGTTGCCGAGATCCTGCGTGCGCGCAATCTGGAGCTCGCCGAGCTCGAGACCCGCGACACGGGCAAGCCCATCCAGGAAACCCGGGTCGTCGACGTGATCTCGGGCGCGGACTGCCTGGAATACTTCGCCGGCCTGGCGCAAAGCTTCGCGGGCGAGCAGATCGATCTCGGTCCGGGCGCATTCGGCTACACGCGGCGCGAGCCGCTCGGGGTCGTCGCCGGCATCGGCGCCTGGAACTATCCGCTGCAGATCGCGTGCTGGAAGGCGGCGCCGGCGCTCGCCGGCGGAAATGCCATGATCTTCAAGCCCGCGGAGCTGACGCCGTTCACCGCCGTCAAGCTCGAGGAGATCATGCTCGAGGCCGGCGTGCCGGCCGGGATCTTTCAGGTGGTGCAGGGTTTTGCGGAGACCGGCCGCCTGCTCACCGCGCACCCGGGTATTCGCAAGGTCTCGCTCACCGGCGAGGTGGGCACCGGCAAGGCGGTCATGCGCGACGCATCCGGCACGCTCAAGAACGTCACCCTCGAGCTCGGCGGCAAGTCGCCGCTGATCGTGTTCGACGACGCCAAGCTCGACAATGCGGTCGGCGGCGCATTGCTCGCGAACTTCTATTCGTCCGGACAGGTTTGCTCGAACGGCACGCGGGTCTTCGTCCACCGCGCCGTCAAGGCCGCGTTCCTCGAGCGGTTGATCGCCCGTGTCGGAGCGATGCGCATCGGGGACCCGATGCACCCGGATACGCAGGTCGGTCCCCTGGTGTCGGAGCAGCACATGCAGAAGGTGCTGGGATACATCGAGCGCGGGCGCGCCGAGGGTGCGCGCGTGCTCATCGGCGGCCGGCGCGTGACCGAAGGTGCTCTCGGCAAAGGCTGCTTCGTGGCGCCCACGGTGTTCGACGGATGCCGGGACGACATGGCGATCGTGCGCGAGGAGATCTTCGGCCCGGTCATGTCGGTCCTGGAGTTCGAGGACGAAGACGAGGTGGTGGCGCGGGCCAACGCCACCGAGTTCGGGCTCGCCGCGGGCGTTTTCACCAACGACCTCACCCGTGCGCACCGCGTGATCGCGAGGCTGCAGGCAGGGACCTGCTGGATCAACCACTACAACGTCACGCCCATCGAGCTGCCGTTCGGCGGGGTGAAGCTGTCCGGGCTCGGGCGCGAGAACGGCCGCGCGGCGCTCGAGCACTACACGCAGCTGAAGAGCGTCTATGTCGCCATGGGTGACGTCGACGCGCCCTACTGAGGGAGCGAAGGTGGCCGAGAACTTCGACTACATCATCGTCGGGGCCGGATCCGCGGGTTGCGTGCTCGCGGATCGTCTCACCGCGGATCGGCGCAGCCGGGTGCTGCTGCTCGAGCTCGGCGGCAACGATCGGTCGATCTATATCCAGATGCCCTCGGCGCTCTCCATTCCGATGAACATGGAGAAGTACAACTGGTTCTACCACAGCGAGCCCGAGCCCGGACTCGGCGGCCGGAGCCTGCACACGCCGCGCGGCAAGGTGCTGGGCGGCTCCTCGTCGATCAACGGCCTGGTCTACATCCGCGGCAATCCGCTGGACTTCGAGGGCTGGCGCGAGAAGGGCGCGCGCGGCTGGGGCTACCAGGACGTGTTGCCGTATTTCAAGCGCGCCGAGTGCCGCCAGGAAGGCGGCAATCAATACCGGGGCGCCGACGGCAAGCTCATGACGCGCTATGGCACCTTGAGCAATCCGCTGCATGCTGCGTGGCTGGCGGCGGCCGCCGAGGCCGGCTATCCGCGGACCGACGACGTGAACGGGTTCCAGCAGGAAGGATTCGGCCGCATGGACATGACCGTCGGCCACGGCCGTCGGTGGAGCGCAGCCAACGCGTATCTGCGGCCGGCGATGCGCCGTCCCAACCTCACGGTGCTGACGCACACGCTCGCAACCCGCGTCGTGTTCGCGGGCAGGCGTGCCGTGGAAGTGGAGTTCCAGCGCGGGCGCTCGGTCCAGCGTGCGCGCGCGGCACGCGAGATCATTCTTTGCGGCGGCCCGATCAATTCGCCGCAGCTTCTCAAGCTGTCCGGCGTCGGGCCCGAGGCGGAGCTGCGCAGCCTGGGAATTCCGGTCGTGCACCACTTGCCGGGCGTCGGCGAGAACCTGCAGGATCATCTGGAGTTCTATTTCCAGGTGGCCTGCCGCGAGCCGGTCACCCTGTATTCATCGATCGGCACCTGGGCTCGCGCCCGTATCGGCCTGCGCTGGCTCTTGTTCAAGGACGGCCTCGGGGCGACCAATCACTTCGAGAGCTGCGGCTTCATCCGCAGCCGGGCGGGCATCCGTTACCCCGACATACAGTTTCATTTTCTGCCCATGGCGGTCGCCTACGACGGCTCGACGCTCGCCCAGGAGCATGGATTCCAGGCGCACGTCGGCCCCATGCGCTCGAAGAGCCGCGGATGGGTGCGGCTCGCGTCGGTTGATCCGCGCGACAAGCCGCGCATCATGTTCAACTATCTGAGCCACCCCGACGACATGCCCGAGATGCGCGCCTGCGTGCGGCTGACGCGCGAGATCTTCGGGCAGAGCGCGTTCGATCGCTATCGCGGCCGGGAGCTGCAGCCCGGCAGCGCGGTCACCGCCGACGCGCAGATCGATGACTTCGTCCGTGCCAAGGTGGAGAGCGCCTACCACCCCTCGTGCTCCTGCAAGATGGGCGCGGCCGACGACGCGATGGCGGTGGTCGATCCGGAAACGCGGGTCCGCGGGCTCGAGGGGCTGCGCGTGGTCGACTCCTCCATCATGCCGCAGATCACCAACGGCAATCTGAACGCCCCGACCATCATGCTGGCCGAGAAGGCCGCGGACCATATTCTGGCCAAGGGAATGCTGCCCGCGGAGGACGCGCCGTACTACGAGGCGGACGATTGGCGCGAGCGGCAGCGGTGAAGGCGGCCGCGTTTCACTTCGACCTCCGCTCGGGCCTACCGCCCCGTCTGGGTAAGAGCTATGCGGGCACTGCTACCCGTCATATGTTCCGACGGCCACCTTGGGGCCGCCTGATGA
>DATAYZ010000116.1:0-101437 GCA_036272295.1 Steroidobacteraceae bacterium | reverse complement strand
CGATTTGCCAGCGACCTTCTGATCGAAATCGCGATTGTGACAGCAGCTCCTGGCCCGCATTCGGCGCCGGAGTGCCAGCAAACCTGGTCAAAGCGGGATATTGGTTCACAGTGCAAGCCTTTGATTTTATGGTGGTGAGAGAGGGACTCGAACCCTCGACCTCGGCATTATGAGTGCCACGCTCTAACCAGCTGAGCTACCTCACCATTTTGCACTCATCCGCCATGAACGCGGATATGTTGGACGTGCCGCCCCGACTCATCCAGGCCGAACGTCCGGGATCGCCCCGCCATTTTTGCGAGCCGCGCATTCTCAGCAGCCAGGCTGAGCCTGTCAAGGCGGCACGGCACTCCGCCTCGAAAGGGCGACAGCCTGCGCAAGCGGGCGCTACGCCGCAAGATATCGCGTTCAAAGAGGCGCCAGCAGTCCCTGCAACACGGTGCGGGCATGCTGGGCGGCGAGTTTTGGAAGGTCCGGCAGTGCCGTAGTGGTGGCGTGGAACACTTCGCGAAAAATCACGCCTGCCAGCATCGGTCCCATGATCGAAAAAGCATAGAGCTTGGGATCGCCGGGCCGCACCTCCCCGCGCGCCTGTGCGCGCTTGATGGCCTGGGTCAAGAGTCCCAGCACCTTGCCAACGACTTCGTCGTGCCAGATCTGCGCAAGATCGGGGAAGGCGCGCGCCTCGGCGATGATCAGGCGCAGTACGGCCGGCACCCGGCTTTCGCCCGCTTTGGCCGCCTGTGCCAGCAGCAGCGGCACGAGCTCCGGTAAGGGGCGGTCCGATTCGCTCGCTGCACCTGCGACGCGCTCGAGGTGGGAACTCAATACGTTCTGCGCCACGGCTCGGAACAGGTCCTGCTTGGTCGGGAAATACACGAATACGGTGCCCTTGGCGACGCCGGCGCGACGCGCGACCTCTTCGAGTTTGGCGGCGCCAAACCCTCGTTCCGCAAACACCTCGAACGCCGCCGCGACGATCTCGCTCGGCCGGGCTTCCTTGCGCCGTTGGCGCCGGGGAGGAGGAACCTGGGTCCTGTTCTGCATCGCTGTAGGATCCTTACTATTGACCCGCGGGTCAATATGGAGGACATTGAACGCATGATCGGGCGAAGATACTGGGGACTGGTGTCGCTTGGAGCGCTGACCGGGTGCGCCACGAGCGCACCCTATCATCCGCCGCAAGTCCCGCTTCCGCCGGGCTTCACTATAGGCCAGGTCGGTGCCGTGCCGCACGAAGCCGACTGGTGGCAGGTGTTCAATGATCCAACCCTGACCTCCCTCGTCAACCGGGCACTGACGGGCAATCTCGATGTGCAACAAGCCGCGACGCGCATACGTGAAGCGCGCGCGCAGGAACGCATCACCCGCTCTGCCTCAGGTCCACAGATCAATGCGTCGGGGCAGGCGAGCTATAACCGTCTCAGCGGCAACTCGCTGCCGCCGGGGCTCGCCGGGCTGTTTTCGGGCAGTCCGGATCCTTCCTCCGGCTCCGGGCTCGGGCTGCCGGGCGAGACGTTCTCGATCTACCAGCTGGGCTTCGATGCCTCCTGGGAAGTAGACCTGTTCGGCGGACAGCGGCGCGCCAACCAGGCGGCCGGCGCTCGCGCGGACGCCGCGCTATGGTCGGCGCGGGACGCCGAGGTCGTGCTCGCAGCGGAAGTCGCGAACACTTACCAGCAATACCGCGCGCTGCAGCGACGGTTGTCGCTGTTGGAGCAGACGCTCGCGACGCAGCGGGAGTCGGCGGCATTTCTGTCCGTGCGGGCCAGGCACGGGCTGATTCCTGATAGCGATGCGCACGCGCAGCAGCGCGTGCTGCTCCAGACATTGGCACAGCAGCAGGATCTGGCGGCGCAGGCTCAGGCGCGCGCGCATGCGCTGGCCACGCTGCTCGGCCTGCCGCCCGCGGACCTCTCCGCCGAGTTGGCGGCGGCGCCGTCGGACCCACCCGTCGCGGTCGGTGTGCCGCCCGGGCTCCCGTCGCAGCTGGTCGAACGACGTCCGGATCTGCGCGCAGCCGAACGCCAGCTGGCGGCCGCCACGGCGGACGTCGGCGTCGCCACGGCGGATCTGTATCCGAAATTCAGCCTCACCGGCGCGCTGCAGCTGGCATCGCGCTCGTTGTCCACGCTGCTCGAGAGCGACAGTCTGCAGGACAATGTCAATGGCAGAATCTCGCTGCCTCTGCTCGATCGCGCCCGCGCGCATGCGACGGTGCAGCTGCGCCAGGCGCAGGCGGATGAAGCGCTGCTGGCGTATCGCGGTGCAATCCTCATCGCCTTGCGCGATGTCGAAGACGCGCTGATGCATCTGCAGGCCGATCGCGAGCGGCTCGGGCAGCTGAGGGGCGTGGCGCGCTCCGCGCAGGAGGATGCCGACAGCGCAGCCGTGCGTTATCGCCATGGGCTGGTAGCGGCCACGGAGCTGCTCGCGGCGCAGCAGACCTCACAGCAGGCGAGCGATGCGCAGGTCCAGGCGGAGGCTGTCGCGGCGCAGGACGTGGTCGCCTTGTACAAGGCGCTGGGAGGTGGATGGAACCCACAGCGCACGTCTGGCAAGGAGGAATTTTCCGGTGGCTGAAACCGTTGGGTCCCGCCGCACCCGCGTGATGATCGGGGCGGTCGTGATCGTCGTTGTCGCAGGTGGCTTGACCTGGTGGTGGGCCGGGACCCGTCGGGCTCACAGCGAGCATTCCTTCACGGGCTACGTAGTGAGCGACAACGTCTATATGTCCTCGCCGGTGAGCGGCACGTTGACCAGCGTGTCAGTGCGGCGCGGGGCGCGGGTCGCGGCCGGCGACTCACTGTTCCGGGTGGATCCGACGGTGCGCGCGGCAGAGGCCGACCGCGCACGGGCGGAAATTGCCGGCAGCAGTGCGCAGCTCGAACAGCAGCAGGCGATGCGGGTGCGGGCGCAAGCAGATCTAGCCGCGGCGGGGGCCGAGGCGCAGCGCAATGAAGTCGAAATGGCACGCCTCGCCGCGGCGCAGGCCGAGAAGCCAGGGTCCGTGGCGCAGCTGCAAGTCGATCAGGCGAGGGCCGCGTACCGAGGCGCCCGGGACAAGCGCGATGCTGCACGCAGCGAAGTGCAAGCGGCAACCGGGGCGATCACGGCGGCGCAGGCCCAGGTGCAGCAGGCGCGGGCGGGTCTCACGTCGGCACAGCACCAGCTGAGCGATCTCGCACCGGTGGCGCCCGGCGCCGGCCGCATCGATGACGTTATGTTCAAGCCGGGCGAGAGTGTCGCGGCCAACGTTCCCGTCGTGTCGATCGTGCCGGACGGGGAAGTGAAGGTGCGCTTCTACGTGCCCGAGACGCAGGTGAGCGCCTACAAGCCTGGTCGGAAGGTGGTGATTGGCTGCGATGGCTGCGCAGCCGGTATGACGGCGATCGTGGACTTCGTGGCCTCGCGGCCCGAATACACGCCACCCGTAATTTACAGCCTCGATGCGCGCGCGAAGCTGGTGTTTCTGATCGAGGCCGTGCCCTCCGATCCACTGGCGCTGGTACCCGGACAGCCCATGGACGTCGCCGATACCGCCGCCGATTTGCCGCAGCGATGAGCGCAGCGATCGACGTCCAGGGGCTGAACAAAAGCTTCGGCGACAAGCATGTGGTGCGGGATGTGTCGATCCGGGTGGAGGAAGGGCGCATCACCGGATTTTTAGGGCCTAACGGTTCGGGGAAAACGACGACACTGCGTCTGCTGTGCGGACTGCTGACACCCGACAGCGGTACGGGCGAAGTGCTGGGACTCGACTTTCGGACCCAGAGCGACGCCATCAAGCTGCAGACCGGTTACATGACGCAGCGCTTCTCTCTGTACGAGGACATGACCATCGAAGAGAACCTGAGCTTCGTGGCCCGGGTCTACGATCTCGATGACCGGCGCGGCCGTGTAACGGCCGCGCTCGAGCGGCTGGGCCTCGAGGATCGGCGTGCACAGCTGGCGGGGGCGCTATCGGGGGGCTGGAAGCAGCGGCTCGCGCTCGCCGCCGCGACGCTGCACGAACCGAAGCTGCTGCTGCTCGATGAACCCACGGCCGGAGTGGATCCCCAGGCGCGGCGGGAATTCTGGGACGAGATTCATCAGCTTGCGGCGCAGGGCCTCACGGTGCTGGTCTCTACCCACTACATGGATGAGGCGGAGCGCTGTCACGACATCGGCTACATCCTCTACGGGGAGCTGATCGCGCGCGGTACTGCCGCCGAGATCATCGCGCAATCGGGGCTCGTGACCTTCACCGGAGAAGGACCCGACATCGGCATGATCGTGCCGGAGCTGGAGCAGCGGCACGGCGTGCTCAGCGCCACGGCGTTCGGCGCCTCCGTCCACGTCAGCGGCACCGATCGCGCTGCACTCGAGGCTGCGATCGCCCCCTATGGAAAGGAATCCTACGTTTGGCGGGAGGTTCCGCCGTCGCTGGAGGACGTCTTCATCCAGCTGATGGGACGCAAGCGCGACGACCGGTACGCGGCATGAAGCGACTCTCGTTGACCCGCATCGGCGCGGTGATGGTCAAGGAATTCACACAGCTGCGGCGCGACCGGATCACCTACGCCATGATATTGGTGATGCCGCTGATGCAATTGCTGCTGTTCGGCTATGCCATCAATACCGATCCGCGTCATCTGCCGGCGGCGGTCATCGCCTACGATCACGGGCGCTTCGCGGATGCAGTCGTGGCCTCCCTCGAGCGCAGCACCTATGTCGATGTGAAATACCTGCCGTCCTCCGAAGTGGACATGGATCGGCTCCTGCGCCGAGGGGACATCACACTGGCCCTGACCATTCCGCCGGACTTCAGCGAACGGCTGTTGAAGAGCGATCAGGCTCAGATCCTCGCGGAGGTGGACGCCACGGATCCCCAGGCGGCGGGCGGCGTAGCCGCCGCGGTCGCCGCGTTGCCGACGCAAGCCCTGAATTCGGATTTGAAGGGTCCGCTCTTGCCGAAGGCCGGCGCACCGCCATTTGAGGTGATCGTCCATCGGCTCTACAACCCGGAAGGTATCACCTCTTTCAACATCGTGCCGGGCCTGCTCGCCATCATCCTGTCGATGACGCTCGTGATGATGACGGCGATGGCGGTCACCCGCGAGGTGGAGCGCGGCACCATGGAAAGCCTGCTTGCCACCCCGGCGACGGCCTTCGAGGTCATGATCGGCAAGCTGCTGCCGTATATTGCCGTCGGCATCCTGCAGACGTTGATAGTTCTGCTTTTGGCGCGCCTGCTGTTCGCGGTGCCAATGGCCCGCACGTACGCGGGTTGGTTCGCGCTCTCGGTCGGAATCGTGCTGTTCATTACGGGCAATCTGGCGCTGGGCTATCTGATTTCGACGGTCGTCCGCAGCCAGCTACAGGCCATGCAGGTGTCGATGTTCTACATGATGCCGTCGCTGTTCCTGTCGGGGTTCATGTTCCCCTTCCGCGGGTTGCCGTCCTGGGCGCAGGTGCTCGGCGAAGTTATTCCTATAACGCACTTCCTGCGGGTCATCCGTGGTTCGCTCCTCAAGGGCCAGGTGCTCGGCGACATGACACCGGATCTGGCGGCGCTCGGAACCTTTCTGGTCGCGGTCGCCGTTCTCACCGTCGCCCGCTCGCGCACGACGCTCGATTAGCAGGCCAGATCGAGGCGATACTTGGCCGGCGATCTGCACCGTCTCGAGCGTCCCGCGCAGCCGCCGCTGCTTGACCCACCCTACGCGTCGATCGTCGCCATCGATGCCGGCGCATACCGTGCGCCGGTCACCGGCGCCTCGCGCAATATGCCGTAGAGCCGCTCGAGCTGCGCATCGTCGAGGTGCACCATGAAGGAGAGCACGTTCTCCTTCAGGCGCTTGATGCTGCGCGTTCCCGGGATCGGCACGATGTAAGGCGCGCAATCCAGCAGCCACGCCAACGCGACCTGGGCGGGCGTGTAGCCGCCCTCCCTCGCGATGTCCGAGACCGCCTCGACCAAACGCAGATTCCGCTCGAAGTTGTCCCCCGAGAATCGCGGGTTGCTGCGCCGGTAATCATCGGCACCGAGATCGTCGGGCTTCTTGAATGCGCCGGTGAGGAAACCGCGGCCGAGCGGGCTGTAGGCGACGAGGCCGATGCCGAGCTCCTCGCAGGCCGGCAGGATCGTGGCTTCGATGTCCCGCGTCCACAGCGAGTACTCGCTCTGCAGCGCGGCGATGGGATGCACGCGCGCCGCGCGCCGTATGGTGCTTGCGGACGCCTCGGAGAGCCCGAGGTGGCGCACCTTGCCGGCCTTGACCAGCTCGGCCATCGCCCCGACCGTTTCCTCGATGGCGACCTTCGGATCGACGCGGTGCTGATAGTAGAGATCGATGTGCTCCACGCCGAGCCGCGCGAGGCTCGCATCGCACGCCGAGCGGACGTACTCCGGGCTGCCGTTGACGCCGAGGAACGCGCCGTCGCCGCCGCGCACGTTGCCGAACTTGGTGGCGAGCACCACGTCCTTGCGCCGGGTCTTCAGCACCCTGCCGAGCAGCCGCTCGTTCGCGCCGACGCCGTACATGTCGGCCGTGTCGAGGAAATCGACGCCCATGTCGAGCGCGGCGTTCAGCACGCCGAGGTTGGTGGCCTCGTCCGACGGACCGTAGAACTCGGACATGCCCATGCAGCCGAGACCGATCGCGGACACTTCGAGCCCCTGGGGCCCGAGCTTGCGGCGGGGAATTTTCATGGCCATGGCAAAACCCTCCTGTGGATTCGGGCGCATGATGCATGGCGGGCGGCACCGCGGCCTAGATCAATCCTGCGCGGTTCTTGCCTGATCCTGCAGGAGCCCCCGCCGCGGGGTTCTATGGCGGGAGATCACGAGCTATCATCACGCCCCTACCCGGAGCGCCAACCCAATGATTGACAAAGGATTAGACCGCGACCCACTCCCGCCGACCGCCTCGGCGCAGCAGCAGGAGCTCGCCGAGCGCGTTGCCCGATTCACGGGCATCGACGGCAGCCATCAAACGCCGATCCCCTCCCTCGCATTGACCCGGACCAGCATTCCCACCGTCTGCATGCCCACGGTGTATCACCCCTGTCTCGCCTTCGTGGTGCAAGGCCGGAAGCGGGCGATCCTGAACGAGGAGGTGTTCCATTACGACGCGCTCAACTACCTCGTGGTCTCCCTGACGCTGCCCGCGATGGGCCAGGTGATCGAGGCGACCGCGGAGCGTCCGTATATGGGGCTGCGCTTGAACCTGGATCTCGAGGAGGTCGCGCGCCTGCTGCTCGAGATCGACGAGCGCGGGCCGCCGCCGGCCGCGGCCGACCGTGGTCTTTTCGTCGCGCGCATGGACGAAGGCCTGCTCGATGCGGTGCTGAGAATGGTGCGCCTGATCGACACACCCGGGGACGCCGCGATCCTCGCGCCGCTCGTGCAGCGGGAGATCTGCTACCGCGTGCTGCGCGGAGACCTCGGCCATCGCCTGGCGAATGCGGCTCGAGGCGAGGACGGCCGCCACCGCATCGTGCGCGCGGTCGAGTGGCTGAAGCAGCGCTTCACCGAGCCGCTCAGCATCGAGGCGCTGGCGGATGCCGTGCACTTGAGCCCTTCGGCCTTGCACCACCGCTTCAAGGCGATGACCGCCATGTCGCCGCTGCAGTTCCAGAAGCACTTGCGCCTGCACGAGGCGCGCCGCCTGATGTTCTCGGACGGAATCGACTGCGCGGTGGCAGGGCACCGCGTCGGTTACGAGAGCGCCTCGCAGTTCAGCCGCGAGTACCGGCGGCTCTTCGGCGCGCCGCCTCGCGCGGAGATCGCGCGGCTGCGCGAGACGGGGCTGACGGCCTGACCCCGGCGGCGAGTCTGTCCGGGCGGTGAGGCTGCCCGGGCGCGGTGAGGTGCCTGGCCGCGGGTCTGGCTACGCTACAGATCGGCAGTCCTCGGCCGCTATATATTCCATGAAATCCCTGTTGCGACCGTTTGCCCTGAGCGCGCTGGTCTTCTCCGTCGCGGCCTGTCACGACCAACCGACGCCTTCCTACGAGGTCGGTGGCACCGTCAGCGGCCTCACCGCCGGTGGCCTGGTGCTGCAAGACAATGGGGCCAATGACCTCACCGTTGCGGCCAATGCGTCCTCATTCCAATTCTCGAAGCCGCTCGTCCAGGACAGCTCCTACGATGTCACCATCGAAACGCAGCCGGCGGGACTGATCTGTTCCGTCAGCGATGGAGCCGGAACCGCGGCGTCGGCCAACGTCATCGTCACCGTGCGGTGCATACCGAATGCCTTCGTCATCGCAGGGACCGTCGCCGGCTTGAGCTCGAGCGGTCTCATCCTGCTCGACAACGGCACCGACCGGCTGGTCGTCCCCGCGGGCTCCAATTCATTCCGATTCCCGACCCCGGTCGCCGGCGGCGGTACCTACGACGTACGGATCTCGGCGCAACCCGCCGACCTCACCTGCACCGTCAGCCACGGCACAGGAACCGGCGTCACCGCGACGGTCGACACTGTCAGCATCGCCTGCAGCGCCGTGACCTACACCATCGGCGGCTCCGTTGCAGGGCTCACGGCGACGGGGCTGGTCCTTCGGGACGATGGCGGGGACGATCTGACCATCGCCGCCAATGCCACCTCCTTCCGGTTCGCGACACCCATTGCCGCCGGCGGCGGCTACGCGGTCACCGTCTCCGCCCAGCCGGCCGGCCTCACCTGCAGCGTCAGCCACGGGACCGGCACGCAGCTCCAAGCCAACGCGACCGCGGTGCAGGTCACCTGCAGCCTCAGCACCGTCGCGATCGGAGGTGTCGTCACGGGACTGACCGGATCGGGCTTGGTCCTGCAGGACAATGGGGGTGACGATCTCAGTGTCACCGTCGCGGGGAGCTTCACCTTCGCGACGGCCATTGCCTATGGCGGTGGTTATGCGGTGACGGTTTTGACCCAGCCGGCGGGCCAAACCTGCACGGTGACTCAAGGCTCCGGCCCTGCGACGCAGGCCGTCACCAGTGTTGCCGTAGCGTGCGCGAACATCCCCACCTACACGCTCACTCCCACCAGCGATACGAACGGAGCCATTTCGCCCGGCACCCCGCAGGTCGTCAACAGCGGCGGCAGCCTCACGTTGACGGGCATTCCCAACGCGGGCTACGCGGTCAACCAATGGTTCGTGGACGGCTCGCCGGTGCAGAACGGGGGCAGCGTGTTCACGCTGTCCAACGTCACCAGCAACGCCACCATCGAAGTGACGTTCTCGCGGACCACCTTGGCGCTCAGCACCGCGTCGCTGGGGCTCGAGACCAGCGGCAACGCAAGAATTCTCACGCTCACCAACACGGGCTCGCTCGACGCTTCGAACCTGGTCCTGCAATATCCGCTGTTTCCGGCCGGCACCACCGGCAGCTCGACTTGCGGATCCACACTTGCGGTCGGAGCTACGTGCACGATCACCATCACGCCCGGCGCAAGCGCCACTTCGGACGGAAGCAACGCTTGCACGATCGGTACGGCACCCGTCCCGGGCAACATCAGTGTGAGCGCCGACGATGCGAGCCCGGTAACGGCCGACGTTCTGGTCTTGGGGTACGGCTGCATCTATCAGGGCGGCTACGTCTATTCCGTCGACGATACGACACCCGTCTCGACCAGCATCGGGGGCGCCGCGGTCGAGACCAGCGATGCCGGAACGCTCGCATGGTCGAACGGCAGCCTCGTCGCTACCGGCGCCTCAAGCTCGACTGACGGAGCCGCCAACACGGCGACCATCATTGCCGTGCAAGGCCCGGGCTCATACGCCGCCTCGGCCTGTGTCCAGACCATTGCCGGCTACTCCGACTGGTACCTGCCCGCGATAAATCAGCTCATCGCGATCTACCAGAATGCCAACGGTCAGGTCGGCCTCTCCAGTCCGCACTGGAGCTCCACCGAAAACAGCACGCTGAGAGCCTGGCTGCTCATATCCGGAACCCAGGTCACGACCTCGAAAAACACCGCGTTGAGCGTCCGTTGCGTGCGCAACCTCCACTGATCGTGACCGGCCTTACACGTTGAACCTGAAGTGCATCACGTCCCCCTCCCTGACCAAATACTCCTTCCCTTCCAGCCTCAGCTTCCCGACCTCCCTCGCCCCCGCCTCGCCCTTGCAGGCGATGTAGTCCTCGTAGGCGATCACCTCGGCGCGGATGAACCCGCGCTCGAAATCCGTGTGGATCACCCCGGCGGCCTGCGGCGCGGTCGCGCCCTTGCGCACCGTCCACGCGCGCACCTCCTTCGGCCCCGCGGTGAAATAGGTCTGCAGACCCAGCAGCGAGTATCCGCCGCGAATCACCCGATTGAGCCCCGGCTCATCGAGCTTCAGCTCCTTGAGGAAATCGGCACGGTCGGCCTCGTCGAGCTGCGCGATCTCGGCCTCGATGGCGGCGCACACCGGCACCACCACGGCGCCCTCCGCGGCGGCGATCTCGCGCACGCGGTCGAGGCGCGGATTGTTCGTGAAACCGCTCTCGTCGACGTTCGCGACGTACATCGCCGGCTTGTCGGTGAGCAGGTGCAGGTCGCGCAGGGCGGCGTGATCGTGCGTGTCGAGATTCAGCAGTCGCACGGGCTTCGCCTGATCCAACTGGGCACGCACCCGCTCCAGCAGGTCGCGTACCCTGACGGCTTCCTTCTCGGCCGTCTTGGCGGCCTTGAGCGCCTTCTGGTAGGCCCGCTCGACGCTGTCCAGATCGGCGAGCGCGAGCTCGGTGTTGATGACCTCGATGTCGCGCGCGGGATCGATGGCGCCGGCGACGTGCACGATGTCGTCGTTCTCGAAGCAGCGCACCACGTGGGCGATGGCGTCGACCTCGCGGATGTGCGACAGAAACTTGTTGCCGAGACCCTCGCCCTTGGACGCGCCGGCGACGAGGCCGGCGATGTCCACGAATTCCACCGTGGTCGGCAGGATCTTCTCGGGGTGCGCGATCGCGGCGAGCGCATCCAGCCGCGGATCGGGCACGGGCACCACGCCGACGTTGGGGTCGATGGTGCAGAAAGGATAATTCTCGGCGGCGATCTGCGCGCGCGTCAGCGCATTGAACAAGGTGGACTTGCCGACGTTCGGCAAGCCGACGATTCCGCAACGGATTGGCACTACATCACTCCTGCGCGATCGACTGCGCCCGGGCGCGCACTGCGCTCGCCCATCGCGCACGTCCGCGCTCGTACGATCAGGTCTTGGCGGCTCTGCTGTGCAACTTGGTCATCGCGCGCTCGGCGCCCTGTTCGAGCAACAGCGGGACCACGTCCGCGGCCGTGCTCACGGCATCGAGGATCATGTCCTCTTCCGGACGCGGGGCGCGCGTCAATACGTAGTCGATGACCTCGGTCTTGGTGCCCGGGTGGCCGATGCCGAGCCGCATGCGATAGAAGCTCTCGCCGATGTGGGCGATGGTGTCGCGCACGCCGTTGTGTCCGCCGTGGCCGCCGGCATGCTTGAGCCTCACCGTGCCCACCGGCAGATCGAGCTCGTCGTAGGCCGCCAGGATCTCGTCCGCGCCGATCTTGTAGAAATCGCTGACCTGCCGGATGGAGAGGCCGCTGCGATTCATGTAGGTGGTCGGCTTCAGGAGCAGGAGCTCCTGGCTGCCGATCGTGATGCGCGCGGTCTCGCCCGAGAACTTGCGATAGTCCCGAAACTCGCCCCCGTGCCGGCGGGCGAGCAGATCCACGAACCAGAAACCCGCGTTGTGGCGCGTGAGCTGGTGCTCGGGACCCGGATTGCCCAGGCCGACGATGAGTCGCAGCGCTAGACCAGCCATCGACATACCCCGTGAACGAAAAAACAAGGGCCGCCACGGCGGCGGCCCTCTCGTCCATCGTCAAAAGACTTACTTCTTGGCGTCTTTCTTCGCCGGTTCCTTCTTGGCTTCGTCCTTCTTCGCAGGCTCCGCCTTCTTCGCCGCATCGCCGGCCGCCGCCGGCGCCGCGGCACCTGCCGCCGCGCCCGCAGGCGCTGCCGCGCCCTCCGCGGGTGCTCCCGCCGCCGCCGCCGTCGGCTCCGGCTCCTCGGCACGCGGGCTGTGGATCGCGACCACGGCCGCATCGTCCTTCACCAGCTCCACCAGCGTCACGCCGTCAGGCACCTTGAGCTGCGACAGGTGGATGCTCTCGTTGAGCGAGAGTCCCGAGATGTCGACCTCGACGAACTCGGGCAGATCCTTCGGCAGGCACGAGACCTCGACCTCGTTGCGCATGTGCGACACGATGCCGCCCTGCGATTTGACGCCCGGCGAGACCGCGGCGCCCGTGAAGTGCAGCGGAATGCTGATGCGGATCTTCTCGTTCTCCTCCACGCGCTGGAAGTCGATGTGCAGCACCGCGTTCTTGTACGGATGACGCTGCACGTCCTTCAGGATCGCGGCCTGCGTCTGGTCGCCGACCTTCAAGCTGAGGATGGTCGAATAAAATCGCTCGTTATCGAGCATGAGCATGAGCTTCTGATGGCTCACGGTCAGCGGGCGTGCTTCGGCATGCCCGCCGTAGAGGATCGCCGGCACTTTTCCTTCGTGACGCATGCGGCGGCTCGCACCTTTGCCTTGCGTCTCGCGGAACTCGGCGATGAGTTCGAAAGAGGTCTTCATGAGTATCTCCAGTTACGTCTTCGAATACGGCGCCCGCACATCGCGACCAATTGCGCGGGCACCGGCCAAATCAACACCGCGAGGCGCCTCGCGCCCCGCCTTCTCGCTAATCGATGTACAGCGAGCTCACCGAGCCCTCGTCGTTGATGCGGCGAATGGTCTCGGCCAGGAGCTCCGCCACGCTCAGCTGGCGGATCTTGCTGCAACTCCTCGCGCTCGCGGACAGCGGAATCGTATCCGTCACCACGAGCTCATCCAGCTGCGACTTCGCGATCTTCTCGATCGCGGAGCCCGACAGCACCGGGTGGGTGATGTACGCAACCACCTTCAGCGCGCCTTCCTCCTTGAGCGCCTGCGCCGCCTGGCACAGCGTGCCCGCGGTGTCCACCATGTCGTCGATCAGCACGCAGGTGCGGCCCTCGACCTCGCCGATGATATTCATCACCTTCGACTCGTTCGGCCGCGGCCGGCGCTTGTCGATGATGGCGAGCTCGGCGTCGTCGAGCCGCTTCGCCAGGGCCCGGGCGCGCACCACGCCGCCCACGTCCGGCGAGACCACCACCATGTTCTCGTACTTCTGCTTCCACGCATCGCCGAGCAGCACCGGCGACGCGTACACGTTGTCGACCGGGATGTCGAAGAATCCCTGGATCTGATCCGCGTGCAGATCCACGGTCAACAACCGGTCGACGCCCGCGCTCGCGATCATGTTCGCCACCAGCTTCGCGGTGATCGCAACGCGAGTCGCGCGGGGCCGCCGGTCCTGGCGCGCGTAGCCGAAGTACGGCACCACGGCGGTCACGCGCCGGGCGGATGCGCGCCGGCACGCGTCCGTCATCATCAGCAATTCCATCAAGTTCTCGGCCGGCGGATGCGTCGACTGCAGGATGAAGACATCGCGCCCGCGTACGTTCTCCATCAGCTCGATGCTCACCTCGCCGTCGCTGAACCGCCCGACATTCGCGCGACCCAGCGGCACGTGCAGGTGCCGCGTGATTTCCTGCGCGAGCGCCGGATGCGCCTTGCCGGTGAACACGGCAATCGACAGCGCATCGAACTCGTTACCTTGCGACATCACCGCGCGCCAACGCTACCAGCACCTCATACCCTCCAACATGGCTGGGGTGGAAGGATTCGAACCTCCGTATGGCGGGATCAAAACCCGCTGCCTTACCGCTTGGCGACACCCCATTTCCCCAATGTTTCGAAAGACCCGCGCATTGCGGACCCCGAGGCGAACACCGGCTACGGTGTGCGAATCTCTCCCTCTTCCGCCAATCGGCCGAGCAGCGGCGAATCGTTCGATCCGCGCACCA
This sequence comes from Steroidobacteraceae bacterium, assembly GCA_036272295.1. GTDB lineage: Bacteria > Pseudomonadota > Gammaproteobacteria > Steroidobacterales > Steroidobacteraceae > Bog-1198. Next base: position 87,544 of record DATAYZ010000116.1, on the reverse strand, counting down.
CGAACCCGCTCATCCCCGGAGGCAACCGCTGCGCAATCTCCCGGCCGCGCTCGATCGTGTCGAGCTCCAGGAAGACGCAGGCGCCGGTGCCCGTGAGGCGCGCGACACCATGGCCCGAAAGCCAATCGAGCGCACGCGCCACCTCTGGAAATCGGCGCCGAACGACGGCCAGGCAGTCGTTGCGTCCACCATGCTCGAGGAAGTCGTGAATTGTGATGGGCGGAGAATTCCTTGTCAATTCAGGATCTTGAAACACCACGGCGGTGGCGACGTCGACATTTGGTTTCAAAATCAGATAGTTAGATTCCAGCGGCGCCAGCGGCGGATAGAGCGGCGTGAGGCGCTCCCCGACCCCTTCCGCCCAGGCCGCCCGGCCCCGGACGAATACCGGAACGTCCGCGCCGAGGGAGAGTGCCAGCACCCGCAGCTCCTCCTCCGGCATGCCCACGTTCCATAAGCGGTTGAGGGCCACCAGACAGGTCGCGGCGTCGGAGCTCCCGCCGCCGAGCCCTGCGCCCATCGGAATGCGCTTGGTGACGCGGATGTCGGCACCGAGCTTCGAGCCGGAGGCCGCCTGCAGCAGCCGGGCGGCGCGCACGCAGAGATCGGCCTCCGCGGGCACGCCCTCGAGCGCGCTGCGTCGGCGGATGTCGCCGTCGCGCCGCACCTCGATCGCGATCTCGTCGCAGAGGTCGACGAATTGAAAACAGGTCTGCAGCTCGTGGTAGCCGTCCGGCCGCCGCCCGACGATGTGCAGAAACAGATTCAGCTTGGCGGGCGCCGGCCAAGGCCCCCCGCCGCTCACGGCTCCAGGCTCCAGTGATCGACGGCGACGCGCACGCGCACATCCTGGCGGTGAAGCACGAGCAGCGCGGGCAGGAGATCGCCGTCATCCGGCAGGTAGCGCGGGTAGTCGATGTCCCAGCCGTCCTGAGAAAGATGCGCGGCGCGGTCCTGCTCGTTGCGGCTGAGCTCGAAGGGGGATCCGGGATCGGGTGCGCCCAGCAGCCAGAAGCGCAGATGGTCGAGCGGCAGGTCGAATCCCAGCCGCGCCTCGAGCTGCGCGGCCACGTCCGGGCTCGGCGGTGCGCCGTTCAGGGAAATCCCCTGCGCGGAGCGCTTCAACACCATGGCGCCGATTCCGAGCGGCCCGGACAGGTGCACCTCGGCATTCTCGCCCTGCTCGTGCCAGTTCAAGGTCGCCTGCCAGCCTTGAGTCCCGACTGCCACCGCGGCCCGGCCGTCGAGCTGCCACACGTGCGCGGACTGGAGCACGGCGACCCGCTCGTCCCAGCCGGTCGTCGGAGACACGGGGATCCGCGGCGCCGAAGCGCAGGCCGCGAGCAGCAACAGGGACAGCCATACCGGCGCACGGCGCATGCCGGGATCGCAGCGCGGCCGCCGCATCAATCGACCGTCGTCGCGGGCGCCGATGCTGCGGGCGACGGCGGGGAGACGTGGAAGCGCTCGCGGGTCGCCTTGAGCAGCTTGTTGTCCCGGTCGGTGCCCATCGCCTCGATCCACACGTGCTCGGCCTCCGCGGGCCGGCCAAGCCGCCACAGCACCTCGCCGAGGTGGGCGGCGATGTCGCCGCCGCGGTCATCGAGATAAGCGGTGCGCAGATACCCTTCCGCCTCGGCGAGGTGGCCCTGGCGATACAGCACCCAGCCCAGGCTGTCGAGAATCGCGGCATTCCTGGGCGACGCGGCGTAGGCCCGCTCGATCAGCCGCCGGGCCCGGGAGAGGTCGCGCGAGTGATCCGCGAGCGTGTAGCCGAGGGCATTCTGCGCGGCGGGGTCGTCGGGCCGCGCGCGCATGAGCACCGTCAGCTCGCGCAGCGAGTCAGAGACGCGCCCGAGCTCCTCGTAGAGGGACGCCTGCGCGTAGCGCAGATCGACGTTGTCCGGATAATCGGCATTGCCGCGCCTCAAAACCTCGAGAGCATGCGCCGGATCCCCGGCATCCAGGTAGATTCGCGCGCGCGCCGCCAGGATCTCGGGCGCCCGCCCGGGCTCCTCCTCGAGCAGGCGATCGAGCACCTCCTCGGCGGCGGCGGAAGCGCCGTTTTTCTGCAATATGGTCGTCGCGCGGAGCAGCGCCGGGAGTGCGTTGTCGCCGCTCGTGACCTGTGCATAGAGGCGCAACGCGTGCTCCGGATCATCGCTGCGATCGGCGATCAGCCCGAGATAGAAGAACGCATCGTCGAGATACTTCTCCGACTTCACCAGCTGGGCGAAGCGCTCCGTCGCAGCCTCGAGGTGCCCTTCCTGATACTCGAGCAGCCCGATCAAGCGCTCGGCCACCGGCGTGTATTCGGTGTTTTTCGCGAGGATCTCGAGCTGCTCGATCGCCGCGGCATCGCGCTGCGCGGTCATCAGCAAAAGCGCGTAGTCCAGGCGATTGAGCGGGCTGTTCTCCCGGCGTACCTGGCTCTCGGCGTCGGCGAGCGGTTGCTCGACATCGCCCGCGAGGACCCGCGCGCGCGCCAGCGTGTGCTTGAGCTCGGCGCGCGGGGTCTCGGCATTCTTCTCCGCGCCGGCGGCCGGCACCGCGCCCGCGGGTGTCAACGCGAGCGCCGCAGTGAGACTCCGCACGGCTGCCGCGGGGTCGTCCGCGCGCAGCGCTGCGAACCCCTGCAGCCTCAGCGCCGCCGCGGAGGACGCGAACGATGCCGCCAGGCGATCGGCGAGCTGGCGGTCGCCGAACACATTGTCGTTGGCGCCGAAATAGGCCTCGAGCGCCGCGAACTCCTTGTCCGCGCCGAGCGGCGAGGTCTGCAGCACGATGCGGTAGTGAGCCGCCGCGTCATCGATCCGGTAGAGCGCGAGAGCCGCCTGGGCCGCCGTCCGCTGCGCGCCCACGGACTTGGGGTCGATCTCGATCCAGCGGGCCGCCACCCGGGCCGTGAGCGAGGGCTGCAGGGCCTCCGAGGTCACCTGCGCGGCGCGCTCGAGCAGCGCCTCGTCGGAACCGGCCGCCGCGGCGGCCGTGTACTGAAGCGCGGCAATCCGCGGCTCGTGGCGCGCAAGCGCCATTTCGGCGGTGACCGTATAGAAGGACTGAGGCACCGGGGGTGCCTGCGCTTGGTCGAAGCTCGCGCAGGCGCTCGAGGCAAGGACCGCGAGCGCGAGGTTGAGCCTTACCAAGGTTGAAATCGAGACCACGGCCGCACTATAGCGAAATGGGTAGTCGGGTGCCGCGGATCTGCTTGATCTCGCGGCACCACTTCCACGAGAATCATGGGCTTACGGCTCAAAGCGCTTTCATGCCCGTCAGCATCCTCGGCATCAATCACAAGACCGCACCGGTCGCCCTGCGCGAGAAGGTGGCATTCGGCGAGGAGCGATTGCGCGCGGCGCTGCGGGCGCTGCGCCAGGAGCGCGGCGTGACCGAGGCCGTCATCCTGTCCACCTGCAACCGCACCGAGGTGTACTGGTCCGGGGCCGCGAGCGGCGCCGAGTTGACCGTCTGGCTCGAGCAGCATCATGGCAACAATCTCGACCTGGCCTCGAGCCTGTATGTTCACGAGGAGCACCGCGCCGTCGAGCACGCGTTCAGCGTCGCATCGGGCCTCGACTCCATGGTGCTCGGCGAGCCGCAGATTCTCGGCCAGCTGAAGGACGCCTATCGTTTCGCGCAGGAGGCCGGGGCGACCGGCCCCGCGCTCAACAAGCTCTTTCAGGCGGCGTTCTCCGCCGCCAAGCGCGTGCGCTCGCAGACCGGCATCGGCTCGAACGCCGTGTCGATCGCATCCGCCACCTTGAGCCTGGCGCGGCGCGTGTACTCGGACCTGCGCCAGCACACCGCGCTCATGATCGGCGCCGGCGAGATGAATGCGCTGGTCGCGCGACACCTGATTTCCGCCGGCGTGCAGCGCATGGTGATCGCGAACCGGACCGTATCGCGGGCGCAGGCGCTCGCCGCGGAGCTCGCGGCTCATGCCGTGGGGCTCGACGGCCTCGGCGAGGAGCTCGGCAGCGCCGATATCGTCGTCGCCTGTACCGCGAGCCCGCACCCGCTCGTGACCCGGGTCGCGGTGGAGCACGCGATTCACGCTCGGCGCCGCCGCCCGATATTCATGGTCGACCTCGGGGTGCCGCGCAACATCGAAGCCGCCGTCGCCGAGCTCGAGGACGTGTACTTGTTCTCGATCGACGATCTGTCGCAGCTCGTCGACGAGAACCGGCAGCAGCGCGTCACGGCGGCGGCCGACGCCAGGCAGTTGATCGACGAGGAGGTCGCGCGCTACGTGACGGAAGTCCGCGCGAGCGACGCAGGACCGGCCATTCGCGCGTTGCGGCTCAAGGCCGACGACATCCGCCGCCAGTCGATGGAGCAGGCCCGCCGCCTCCTCGCCTCGGGCAGATCTCCGGAAGAAGTGCTGGATTTCCTCGCCAGCACGCTCACCAATCGGCTGCTGCACGCGCCCACCCAGGCGCTGCGGCAGGCGGCCGAGCTGGGCGATGCCGAGCTCGGCGAGCTTCTGACACGCGCCTTGACCGAGGACCGCGAGCGCAAGTGACCCAGGCGGCGCGCGCCGGCCGGTATAATTGGTCGCATGAAAGACTCCATCCGACGCAAGCTCGAGAAGCTCGACGAGCGCTTCGAGGAAATCGGCCGCCTTTTGTCGGACGCCGGCGTCATTGCGCGCCAGAATCAGTTCCGCGAGCTGTCCATGGAATACTCGAGGCTGCAGCCGCTCATCGAGCGCTATCGCCGCTTCGTGACGCTCGAGGGCGATCTTGCGACCGCACGGGAGCTCGCCGGCGAGGCCGATGCGGCAAGCCAGGCGCTCGGCGAGGAGGAGATCGCGGAGCTGGGTCCGCGCCTCTCCACGGAGGAGCAGGCGCTGCAGCAGCTCCTCGTGCCGCGGGATCCGAATGACGAGAGCAACATCTTCCTGGAGGTGCGCGCGGGCACCGGGGGCGACGAGGCCGCGCTCTTCGCGGGCGACCTCTTCCGCATGTATGCGCGTTACGCGGAGCGCAAGGGCTGGCAGGTCGAGACCTTGAGCGAGAGCCCGGGCGAGCACGGCGGCTACAAGGAGGTCATCAGCCGCATCATCGGGCGCGGCGCCTTCTCCATGCTCAAGTTCGAATCCGGCACGCACCGCGTGCAGCGCGTGCCCGCGACCGAGGCGCAGGGGCGCATCCACACCTCCGCGTGCACCGTCGCCATCCTGCCGGAGCTGGCCGAGGTGGAGGCCGTGGAGCTGAACCCCGCCGAGCTGCGCATCGACACCTTTCGCGCCTCGGGCGCGGGCGGGCAGCACGTCAACAAGACCGACTCGGCCATCCGCGTCACCCACCTGCCGACGGGCATCGTGGTCGAGTGCCAGGACGAGCGCTCGCAGCACAAGAACCGCTCGCGGGCGCTGTCGCTGCTCAGGGCGCGATTGCTCGCGGCCGAGCGCGAGAAGCAGGCGTCGCAGCAGGCCCAGACCCGCAAGCTCCAGGTCGGCTCCGGGGACCGCTCCGAGCGCATCCGCACCTACAACTTTCCCCAGGGTCGCGTGACCGACCACCGCATCAATCTGACGCTCTACAAGCTCGATGACGTCATGAACGGCAATCTCGACGAGCTGATCGCGGCGCTCAACCAGGAGCACCAGGCCGAAGAGCTGGCGCATCAGGTCGAATGACGGGCACGATGGCCGAGATCCACATGGCGCGCGCGGCGGTCGAGCTCCCATGACCTGCACGGTGACCGAGCTCCTGCGCAGCGGTACCGAAGCCCTCGAGCAGGCCAGCGAGTCCGCGCGGCTGGATGCGGAGCTCCTGCTCGGCCGGCTGCTCGGCGTCTCCCGCGCCGGCCTCGCCGCCCGGGGCGATGAGCCGGTCGCGGCCGGGCGCGCGCAGGACTATCGGCGCCTGATCGAGCGGCGCCTCGACGGCGCGCCGGTGGCCTACCTCACCGGCGTGCGCGAGTTCTGGTCGCTGCCGCTCGCGGTGTCGCCCGCGGTGCTGGTGCCGCGGCCGGAGACGGAGCTCCTGGTCGAGCTCGCCCTCGCCACGCTGCCCGCGGGGCAGCCGGCCTCGGTGCTCGATCTCGGCACGGGCAGCGGCGCGATCGCGATCGCGCTGGCCCACGAGCGGCCGCGGGACCGCATCGTCGCCGTCGACGTATCGCCGGCCGCTCTCGAGGTGGCGCGGGGCAACGCCGAGCGGCTCGGCCTGCCCGGCATCGAGTGGCGCCTCGGCTCGTGGCTCGAGGCCGTGCCATCGGAGCGCTTCGATCTCATCGTGTCGAACCCTCCTTACGTCGCGGCCGCCGATCCGGCGCTCGCGAGCCTGGCCGCCGAGCCGCGGCTCGCCCTGAGCCCGGGACCCTCGGGGCTCGAGGCGCTCGCCGCGATCGTCGACGCCGCTCCGCGGCACCTCGCGGGCGCGGGCTGGCTGCTGCTCGAGCACGGCGAGCGCCAAGGCGCCGATGTGCGCGGGCTGCTCGAGCGGCGCGGTTTCGCGTCGATCCGCACGCAGGACGATCTTTCCGCCAAGCCGCGCGTCACGCTCGGCCGCCTCAACTCCCACTCAAAGGAAACACCATGATCCGCTTCGAAACTTCTCTCGGCGATTTCACCATCGAGCTCCTCGAAAAGGAGGCTCCGCTCACCGTCGCGAATTTCCTGCGCTACGTCGATGACGGATTCTTCGACGGCACGGTGTTCCATCGCGTGGTTCCGGGCTTCGTCATCCAGGGCGGCGGCTTCACCGAGGACATGACGCAGAAGCAGACCCACCCGGCCGTCAAGAACGAGGCCGACAACGGCCTGGACAACGACCGCGGCACCCTGTCGATGGCGCGCACCAACGACATCAACAGCGCCACGTCCCAGTTCTTCGTGAACCTGAAGGACAACGAGTCCCTGAACCACTCGCGCGGCAACTTCGGCTACGCCGTCTTCGCGCGCGTGACCGAGGGCATGGACGTGGTCGACAAGATCGCCCAGGTCGAGACCGGACGCAAGCGCGGACATGACGACGTGCCGGTGGCGCCGGTGATCATGAAGAGCGTGCGCCGCACCGAGGCCAAGAAAGACGCCAGGAAGTGATCGACGCGCCGGCTCACGGAGCGCACCTGCCCGGCAGGCGCGGTGCATGAACCGGAGGTGACGTGGCCCGCTCCCGCTCGTTGATCGGCCGCCTGCTCAGGGCGGTGCTCTGGCTGGTCTTCCTGTGCGTGCTCGCGAGCGTCCTCACCGTGCTCGCGCTTCGCTGGGTCGATCCGCCGATCACGGCCTTCATGCTCGAGGCGCAATCCGCCGCCCGCGCCGATCATGACGCGCGCTTCGTGCTGCGCCACCGCTGGGTCGAGCTCGATCACATCTCCCCGAACCTGCCGCTCGCGGTGGTCGCCTCCGAGGATCAGAAATTCCCCGAGCATTCGGGCTTCGACGTCGAGGCGATCGAGAAGGCCTACGAGCTCAACCAGCACCGGCACAAGGTGCACGGGGCCAGCACCATCAGCCAGCAGACCGCGAAGAACCTGTTCCTGTGGTCGGGGCGCAGCTGGCTCAGGAAGGGGCTCGAGGCTTACTTCACCGTCCTGATCGAGCACTTGTGGCCCAAGCGCCGCATCCTCGAGGTGTACCTCAACGTCGCGCAGTTCGGCTACGGCATTTACGGCGCGGAGGCGGCCGCCGAGCATTTCTTCCATGAGCCCGCCGGCCGGCTGACCCGCTCGGAGGCCGCCGTGCTCGCAGCGGTGCTGCCGAACCCGGAGCGCCTCTCGGCCGCCGCGCCGTCGCGCTACGTGCTCGAGCGGCGCGAGTGGATTCTCGGCCAGATGCAGGCGCTCGGCGGACCGGAGATGCTGCAGGAGATCGACGCCTATCCCCAGCGGCGGCCGCGGCGCTAGGCATCCAGGCAACGATCTCCGCCGCTCGGGCGGCCTAGCTTCCCCAGGTGTCGGTGAACAGCCGCGCGAAGTTCGCGCCGAGGATCTTGTCGATACGGCTCGAGGGCCAACCACGCGCGGACAGGTCGCGCGCCAGGGACAGGAAGCGCCGCGGGTCGTTGTACTCCGGGATCAGGTTGTAGACGACGGGCGATTCCCCGACCGCCGACACCCCCTGCTTGATCCGCTCCTCGACCACTTTGCGGTGCGCCGCCTTGAACGCATCGTTGAGATCGATGGCTGAGATGCTCCCATCGGTGCCGAGACCCACGTGATCCTCGCCGCACACGTCGACGGCGTGCTCGAGGTGCCGGATCAGGTCTTGCGCGTGCGGCTGCTCGAGAAGGCGGAGGAAGCACATGAAGTAGATCCCAACCACGCCGCCCTTGTCGGCAAGCGCGCGGAGCGTCGCGTCGTCGACGTTGCGCGGCGAATCCACGAGCGCGCGGCAGCCGGTGTGCGTGATGGCCATCGGCACCTTCGAGGCGGCGATGCCCTCTGCGATGGTGCGCGGCCCGCCGTGGCTCAGGTCGAGGAGCATGCGGCGCGAGTTGAGCTCCGCGACGAGCTCGTGTCCCAGGCCGCTCAGGCCGGCGTCGCCCGGCTCGATGCACCCATCGCCCATCAGATTGCGGCGATTGTAGGTCGGCTGGACGATGCGCACGCCGAGGCCCTGGAACAGCGCGAGCCGGCCGAGATCGCCCTCCAGCATGCTGGTGTCCTGGAATCCGTAGATCAGACCGAGCCTGCGGGTCGACTTTGCAAGCCGCAGGTCGGCGCCCGTCAGGACCTTCGCAAAGGCCTCGGGGTGCCGTTGGATCTCCAGGTCGGCCCGCGCAATGCCGGCGACCGTCTCCTCGAAGCGGTGCAGGCCGTTGCCGACGGCGTTAACCGTGAGATTCGCGGCGGTGACTCCCGAGGCGCGCGCGTCGGCGACGGCATGCGCGCTGAGCGGCGCGTTCTCGGGTGCGCCCGGATCGTTGTCGCCGGGACCGCCCAGCGCGTCGATCACCATCGCGTGCTCGTACGCATCGGCGCCATAGCCGCGAGGGGCCGCCGACGCGCGGCCGAGGAGCGCGGCCGCACCGGCGAGCTGCACGAATCGTCTGCGGCTCAAGGCTGCTTCATGATCAAACGCCCGACAGATGCCCGATCAACCCGAAGTACCCGGCGAGCAGCACCGACACGCCGCACGCGGCCGCGAGCATAGCGCCGTGGGCGCGCGGCGCCCAGCGTTCCGCCGCGTAGGCCCTCCGTGAGACCACGTACGCGACGGGCACCAGCGCGAGCAGCAGCAATGCAGCCTGCATCGGCACCCGGAATGCGAGCGCGGCGATCTCGCGGTCCGCGACGTAGAGGTCGGGCCCATACTCGAATTCGGCCGCGAGCGAGACCAGCAGCACGGCGCCGCCGATCGCGGCCATGCCGGCGATCCGGCGCGCGCGCCGCGGCAGCCCGCGGCTCAAGGCCGGCACGACGCCCGTCAAGGCGAGCAGCACGGCGGCGAAGAAGGGCACGACCGTGAGCGAGGGCAGCGTCCAGAGCGTGTGGCGCTCGAGCTGTGAATGCGTGAGGCTGCCCATCGAGACGAGGTCCCCGCGGATCTGGAAGGCGACCCGGTGACCGGATGGGTCCTCGAACAGCCGCGGCGCCGACTGACGCCAGGGACCCTGGCCGTCGATCACGAGGCTGCCGTCAGGCCCGCGGGTCACCTGCGTCCAGGGCATGATGGCGGGCAGGAACCTCCCGAGGATCGGCGCGTAGCTCGCGCGGCGGACGGAGAAATACGCTCCTACCAGCCGCGACAGCTCGGCATCGGAGAAGGGCGCCTCGCGGAACGTGGGGTCCTGCATGCCGCCCGGCGGGACGGCGGCCATGCGCGCGATACCCCGGTCGAAGTCCTTGAGGAGCCCATAGGCGGCGCCGAGCTGCTCCTCGCGTGCCGCATCGATGCGCAGGTATTCGACGATGCCGCTCAAGCTGAGCGGCGTGTCCTTGGAGCCGCCCGTGACGCCGAGGAATCCGGCCATCCCGCCGCGCGGCGACACGTACAGCGTATTGACCGAGCCGTAGCCTCCGCCGTCGTGGCCCCAATCGCCGCGCTCCACCGGCGCATCCTGAAGCGCGAGGAGGCCGATGCCCGGAACGCCCGGATTGAGCCGCGCCTGATCGAAATCGACGAACTGCGACCATCGCTCCGCCGACAACAACCGGCCTCCCGGATATCGCCCTTCCGCGAGGAGTGCGGCAAGGAACCTCGCGAGGTCCGCGCCGCTCGAGAAAATGCCGCCTGCCGGAGCATCTCGCGCCGGGGAGTACAGCCATCGGCAGCTCTCCCACGAGCCCGTCCCCGTCGGCACGGCGCAGCCTGCGAGCTGCACGGCGGAATCGGGATCGAGCATCTGCCGCCTGAACTCCGGCTCGAGCAGCGCGATGCTGTGGGTCATGGCGAGCGGCCCGAAGATGCGCCGGCGCAGGAGCTCCGCGTACGAGCGGCCGGTGATGTCCTCGATCACGAGGCCGAGCACGTCCACCCCGAGATTGTCGTAGGAAGGGATGCGGTGCGCGGGCCTGACACGGATCAGCATGCGCCGCATCTGCCGCGGCGTCTCGCGGATGCCCGCGGCATCCGCGAAGATGTTGCCGATCAGGCTCGAGTCGAAACCGCCTTGATGGGTCATGAGGTCGCGGATCGTGATCGGCCCGAGCTCGGGGCTCATGAGGGTGAAGCGCTTGAGGTAGGTCGAGACGCTCCCATCCAGGTCGAGCCGCCCCTCATCGACGAGCTGCAGCGCGAGGATGGCGGTGAAGAGCTTGCTGATCGACCCGATCTGCAGCAGGGTGTTTTGCGGGTCGATGGGATCGTGCCGTCCGATGCTCGAGACGCCGTACGCGCGGATGACCGGAGGCTGGGACCCGCGCAACGTGATGGCCAGGGCGCCCGGAAAGCGTCCCTGCCGGATCGCGCTCCCGACCAGCTCGTCCGACCAGCGCCCGGCATCCTGCGCCTCGCCTCCGGCGCTCGACGGCGTGGCCGGCTCCGCGGCGCGTGCAAGAACGCCGGGCAGCAGGGCCGCGAGGCACGCCGCCAAGGTGATTCCCCGGCCGGCGCGCGCGCTCAAAACGAGTATCGCAGGTGCACGCCGTAGGTTCGCGGCGTCTCGAACGCGGCGAACGGCTGCGGTGTTCCGAACAGCGTCTCGGTGTTCGGACCGTACGAGGTGATGTGGTTCTGATTGGTCAGATTGTGGACCCACAAGGACACTTCCCAAGTGCGCGCCGAAGGCGGCAGGAACGACAGCGCGGCGTTCACGGTGTCCAGGCTCGGCACCGTCACGGTGTCGCTGTTGTCGTTGAAATAGCCCTCCGTGTGGCTCCACTGGCCGTGGAGCTCCAGGTCGAGCAGCCGCCCCGCGTTGAAGCGATAGTCGGCGGCGACGTTGGCCGTGTACTTCGGCACCCGCTGCAGCAGATGGCCGTCGTAGTCCACGCCGTTCTCGTCGAGGAACGAGGTCACGATCTGCGCATGCGTGTAGCCGAAGCCGGCCGACAGATCGAGTCCCGGCAGCGGCAGCCATTCCGCGTCGAGCTCGGCGCCTTTGATGTGGGCACCGCCGACGTTGCGGATGATGTCGATCTGGCCGAAGCCGCTCGAGTAGGTCTCGCGGGTCTGCAGATCGCGGTAATTGCTGTAGAAGAGCGCGAGGTTGGCGCGAGCGCGATGGTCGAAGAGCTCGTTCTTCGCGCCGATCTCGTAGGCGGTCACCGTCTCCGGTCCGAAGGCGAGCAGCTGGTTGGCGTTGCCGATGTTGCTCGCGGAGGTCTGGTACGCCAGGTTGAACCCCCCGGCCTTGAACCCGCGCGTCACCTTGGCATAGGTCAGCACGTTCTCCGTCCACTTGAATTCCGCCGCCGCCATCGGCGAGAACGCCCCTTCGCTCTTGTCGAGCGGCAGCGGGCCGAACGGCGTGATCCCCAGGTTTGCCAGCAGCGGATCGGCATGCGCGATGTAGTTGGCCGACCGCGTCTCGTAGGTGTACCGCGCCCCGGCCGTGAGGGTCAGACGGTCGCCCGCATGATAATTGCCCTGCCCGAACAGCGCGTAGCTGTTGGTAAGGATCGCGGCGTCGGGTCCGACCGCGCCGGTGAGGCCGTCGGGCCCGGTCGCCGAAAGGGGGATGCCGAACGCGGCGTTGAAGATGGTGCCGTTCGTGAAATCCACGCGATCGTGCTCGTTGGTGTTCACGTGCAGGAAGTATGCGCCCGCGACATAGTCGAGCGCACCGCCGATGGGTGAGGCGTAGCGGAATTCCTGGCTTTCCTGCTCGGATTTCTCCCGGTCGTTCTCGGTCGCCGCGAAGGTGAAGCCGCCGGTCAGCGCCGCCAGCTTGTCCGAATTGATGCCGTCGAAATCGAACTCGTTGCCGAACTTCGAGGAGCGGTACGCGGTGATGGACGTGATCTTGCCGCCGCCGGGCGTCTCGTAGACCACGTTGAGCTGTGTCCCGTACAGATCCCGGTCCTCGTGATGCGGGGAATCTGTGTCGTCCACGTAGGGCGTCGAGTTCGCGAGGGTGGTGGCCGGAAGCCCGAACAGGGGCGTGTAGCCGTCGAGGAGCGCCTGCTGCACGTCTCCAAGCGTGCGATTCACCTCCGCATCGGCCGCGAGGTAGACGCTCAAGCGGTCGGTCGGGTGGTACAGGAGCTGGATCCGGCCGCCGGTCGCGTCGCGGTCATCGAAGCCCGGGCCGCCGGGATTCTCGGTGGTCGGGTCGCGCGAGGTGCGGAACGCGCTGACCCTGAAGTCGAGGTCATCGGTCAGCGGGCCGCTGTAAGAGGCCTTCGCGCGCACGTAGCGATAGTTGCCGAAGTCGAGCTCCGCGCTGCCCGTCGGCGTGCTCGACGGCTGGATGGTGGTGATGTTGATCGCGCCCGCGGTCGTGTTCTTGCCGAACAGCGTTCCCTGAGGTCCGCGCAGCACCTCGATCTGGGCGATGTCCGCCGTATCGGAGTCGAAGGCGGCCGTGCGGCCGGTATACACGCCGTCGATGTAGCTGCCGAACCCCGACTCGACGCCGGCGTTGTACACGTTCGAGAAGATGCCGCGGATCGTGATGAACGGATTCGACAGGCTGGTGGTGTCGGTGTAGCTGAAGTTCGGGATCTTGTCGGCAAGGTCCCGCACCGAGATCGCCTGTGCCTGCTCGATCTCTGCCGCGCTGAACACGGTGGCGGACACGGGCACCGATTGCAGATTCTCCTGCCGCCGCTGCGCCGTGACGATGACTTCCGAGAGCTGGTCGGAATCCGCCGCCGCCGGCACACCCGCAAGCGCGGCGAGAACGGCGAGCACGCCGCCCGTAATCGCCCAGGATGAAGATCGAACCATGCTGGAAGCTCCCGTTGAAACCACGTTTTTTGGGGTACCGGCGTGTCCGCCCCCGCGCGCCCCCGCGCGCCCCCGCCGTCGCCCGCGCGCCGTTCGCGCCCGCGCGGAAAGGCGTCGGCATCCCTAATAACTGACATTAGGCCCAGTTTTATACTTCGTCAAGCGGAGCGTGCTTTCGCGCTATGATTCAAGGCAAACTTACGCGGAGCAGACATGCACACACGGACCCTCAGCGCACTGGTTTTCGCCGTAATGAGCCTCGGCTCGCGCGCCGCCGCCGTGCGCCAGGAGCAGGCGGTATACCTCGCCGGCGCGAGCGCAGGCACGGAAATCATCGAGCTCGAGGGCACCGCTGCCGGCAGGCTCGAGGGCGCCCGTGCTCGCGTGGATTTCACGTTCTCCGATCGCGGGCGCGGACCGCATTTCACCGCCGCCTGGACGCTCGACCGCTCGGGCGTCCCCGTCCGCTACGAGGCCCATGGGAGCGACTATTTCCATTCGCCGATCGACGAGTCCTTCACGCTGTCGCACGGCATGGCACGCTGGCGCATCGGCGCCTCACGCGGCAGCGCGCGCGTCGGGGGCGCCGCGTTCTATCTGCCGCGCCACGCGCCGCCGGAAATGACCGCGGCGCTCGCGCGGGCGCTGATCGCGGCACCCGGGCACCGGCTCCGCTTGCTGCCCGACGGAGAAGCCTCGCTCTCGAGCGAGACCCTGAGCACCAACGCAAGTGCCGATCCCGCCGCCGCTTCGCTGCACGCCGCCGCTTCGCTGCACGCCGGCGCTTCGGAGCAGGCCGGCGCCACGCTCGCGTTGTACCGCATCGCCGGCCTGGATCTCGAGCCGGTCTCGGTCTGGCTCGGCGACCGTCCCGGCCTCGACGCGCTGCTGTCCGACGACTCCGCCACCCTCCCCGCTGCCTCGATCCCGGCTCTCGACCGAATGCGCGCCGCTCAAGCCGACGCGGACCGTGCATGGGAGGCACGAGTCGCGCGCGCGACCACGGACACTCCCGTCGGCGACCTCGTGATCCGCGACGCGCGCCTCTTCGATCCCCGGGATCTGTCCCTCCGGCCCCACACCAGCGTGCGAATCCGCGCCGATCGCGTGCTGCAGGTGGCGCCCAACGACCAGGTGCGGATACCCGCGGACGCCCGCGTCATCGACGCGCACGGCCGCGTCCTCCTGCCCGGCCTCTGGGACGACCATCAGCACTTCTCGGGCGCCGACGGAGCGCTCGACCTCGCGAACGGTGTCACGAGCGCTCGCGACATGGCCAACGACACGGATGAGTTCCCGCGCCGGGTCGCGCGCTTCGACGCGGGCACCGAGCTCGGGCCGCGCGTGTTCAAGGCCGGGATCATCGACGGGCATGGGCCGCTCGCCGCTCCGACGCGCATGCTGGCGGACACGCCCGCGGAGGCGATCGCCGACGTTCTCTGGTACGCCGACCACGGCTACGGGCAGATCAAGATCTACTCGTCGGTGAAGCCCGAGCTCGTGCCCCTGATCGCCGATGAAGCGCATGCGCGGGGCCTGCGCGTCAGCGGGCACGTCCCCGCGTTCATGTCGGCCCGCCAGTTCATCGACGCCGGCGCCGACGAGATCCAGCACCTGAATTTCATCGTGCTGAACTTCCTGTCGGCGAGCGTGCCGGACACTCGCGGCATGGCGCGCTTCACCGCCGTCGCCGAGCACGCGCAGGAGCTTGGGCCCGATCGGCCGGAGGTGAGGGACTTCATCGAGACGCTGAGCCGCCGTCACATCGTGCTCGATCCGACCGTGAACGTGTTCGAGAGCCTGTTCGACGGCAGGAGCGGCGCCCCCGCCCCGGGTCTCGAGGCGATCGCGCCGCGACTGCCGCCGCTGGCGCGGCAGCGGGCGATGGCCGACGCGCTGCCCGTGCCGCCCGAGCACGCCGCCGCCTATGCCGCCGCATTTCCGGCGCTGCTGCGCCTCCTGAAGGCGATCGACGCGGCCGGCGTGACGATCATTCCCGGCACCGATTCGTTCGCGGGCTATTCACTCGTTCACGAGCTCGAGCTCTACCAGCGGGCCGGAATCGACCCGCGCCGCGTGCTCGCAATGGCAACCCTGACCTCCGCGCGAGTGATCGGCGCCGGCCGCGACCGCGGCTGCATCGCGGCCGGGAAGCTCGCCGACATGATCGTGGTCGACGGCGATCCGACCGAGGACATCGGTGCGCTGCGCCGGATCGACCTCGTGATCAAGGGCGGGCGGCTGCACGTGCCTTCGCACATCGAGAGAAGCCTAGGCATCCGCGCGCGCCCGTGAGATCAGCGGCGGGACAGCCGGCGCCAGGAGCCCAGATGGAGCACGAGACCTGCCGCCGCGGCCAGGCCCGCGCACACCGCGAAGAACGGCACGGGCCGCCACACGGCGAACTCACGTCCGAGCACGCCGGCAGCGAAGTTCGCGAAGAACGCCAGGATGAACCATCCCCCGAGCAGGGTCGCGCGGTGCCCGCGGGGCGCCAGGCGCGTGACCAGCGACAAGCCGATGGGCATGAAGCAGATCTCGCCCAGCGTGAGCAGCAGCATGAACAGGACCAGAGCCAGCCACGGGACGCGGCCGGCGGAGATCGCGCCGGCGGCGGCGATCGAGGCGAACGCCGCGGCAAGCAGCCACGCGCCCCCGGCCATCTTTGCCACCGACCCAGGCTCGCGGCCGCGCGATGACAGGCGCCGCCACCGCCGCAGCACGAGCGGCGTCAAGGCAAAAATGGCGAGCGGGTTCAGCGATTGGAACCAGGTCATGGGCACGGTGAAGCCGCCGAAGGCGGCGATCTCACGGTCCACACCGCTCTCCGTCCAGAGCGCGATGCTGTTGCCGATCTGCTCGTAGGCGATCCTGAACAGGATCACGGCCACCGCCAGCACGGCCAGCTCGCCCATCAGCGGGCGCAGATGCGCGAGCAACCCGCCGGGTGCCGCGGCCCGAGCCTCCCCCTGCGCCGGCTCCGTCGCCTCCCCGCGCACGCGTCCCTGGCCCTCCGGCAGCCATCGGCTCCCCGCAACGTAGACGGCGAGGCCGATCAGCATGCCGACCCCGGCCGCGGCGAAGCCCACGTGCCAGCCGTAGCGCTCACCGAGCGTGCCGCAGACGATGGGCGCCAGGAACGAGCCCAGGTTGATCCCGACGTAGTAGACGCTGTAGGCGCGATCGAGCCGCGGGTCGCCCTCGGGATAGAGCGATACGACCTGGCTCGGCAGGCTGGGAAGGAACAGGCCGAATCCCACCGCGACGGTGGCGAGCGCCGGAAAGAACAGGGCCGGGAACGTCATCATGAAGTGTCCCAGGGCCATGATCGCTGCGCCCGAGGCGACGCTCACCCGTTTGCCCAGCCATCGGTCGGCCAGCACGCCGCCGGCGATCGGCGTGAGGTGCGCCGAGGCGGTGTACGCGCCGTAGATCGTCGAAGCGGCGGCAATTCCGAGATGAAGCTGCGTCGTCATGTAGTAGACCAGCAGCGCACGCATGCCGAAGTAGGAGAAATCGGCCCACATCTCGGTGAGGAACAGAACGGTCAGCCCGCGCGGGTGGCCCAGCCAGGTCCCCTCTTGCATCGGCTTGCCGTCCCGCCGGGTCACGCCGCCGGCGGCCCTGCCGATGCGTTGCACAGCGGCCAGAGCGAGCGGTCGGCGTGCCGGTACGGGATGGCCGCGAAGTCCAGGCGCAATGCACCGGGGCTGGCGGCGTGCAGGATGTGCGTGCCGACGCCGGCGTAGGCTGCGCGAAAATGCTGCGCGGACTTGACCACGATCATCTGCGGGTCGGCGAGCGGCACGGACAGCGCCGTGAACATCCGCGGCGACATCGCCTGCTCGCGCAGCGAGGTGAGCACGATGTCGAGCGAGCCCACGCGGATCGAGGCGCTGGCGCCGTAGTCCACGTCGTAGCCCCCCACGCCGGGAGTCGTGAGACGCTCGCTCGCGGCGATCACGAGTGCCCGGACATCGACGGGGCGGCCCGACGTTGTCCCCGTCTTTCCACCCAGCCGCAGCGGCAGGTGCGCACCGCATCCTGCCTTGCGTGCAAGCGACACCGCCAGCGGATCCCAGAGAGGGCCCAGGGCCGCGCGCGTGCCGCGCCGGAGCAGCGACTCGAGCAGGAAGGTGGCATCTCCCGGCGCGCCGCCGCCCGGGTTGTCGCAGACGTCCGCCACAATCACCGGTCCGGCCAGCCGTTCTGCCTCATCGAGCGCCTCCTCGTAGGGGCTCACCGGGCTCGAGGTGCGGCCGCGCAGCGCGCGCACGCGCTCCGCGAGGCCGGCGGCGAGCTCACGCGCCAGCGATTCGCGTCCGTCGGTGACCACGAGCGACTTCGAGCCCATGTCGGGAACGTCGCCCCATGGGAAGCCGTGGATGAGGGACGCCGCCAGCACGCCCGGCTGCTTCGCCAGCTCGCGCATGTGGTCGGCGACCTCGCGCATCGGCGGGAGAGTCGTGTGGTACTCCGCGATCTGACCGAGCGGCACGGACGCCATCCGCGGCCGCACACGTCCCGCGGCGGCGTCGAGCCCGATCGCGACCGCCTCGGCGAACGTCGTCGCCTCGTCGGTATGCGGATATTCGCGATAGGCCACCAGGGCGTCCGCCGCCTCGAGCATCGCCGCCGTCAGATGCGCGTGCGGGTCCAGCGATGCCGTGATCGGGATTCCCGCACCGACCGCAGCCCGCACCTGCCTGAGGATGTCGCCCTCGCAGTCGGGATAGCCATCGGCCGCCAGCGCGCCGTGGAGGTTCAGCGCGACGAGATCGACGGGTCGCGCGCGCGCGAGGTCCAGCAGCAGCTCCTCGCGCAACGATTCGTAGGCCCGGCGGACGACGAGGCCTCCCGGCAGGGCCGCCCGGTTGAACGTTCCCGCCACCTCGCCTCCCCTCGCGCGCAGCGGAGCAAAAGCCGCCTCGAAGCTCGGCGTGCCGCGCGCGGCGAGCGCCATGGGCAGGAAGTCCTCCCGGCCGGTGGGGATGGGCGAGAAGGTGTTGGTCTCGCCGTAGAAGGTGGCGCAGTAGACACGCATCGGTCGAGCACCTCTACGGTTGGGACGCCTGACCCAGCGCGGCCCGACGCAACGCCTGCCGGTCCACCTTGCCGATCGGCAGCAGCGGCAGCGCCGGCACGATCTCGAAGCGTTTCGGCCTCTTGTAGTTCGCAAGGCGCTCGCGGCACCAGGCCTCGAGAGCCGCGATCTCAAGCGGGCCGCGCATCTCGACGAATGCGACGCCGACTTCCTGCCAGAGCGGATCGGGCACGCCGACCACCGCGGCCGCGGCCACGCCGGGGTGCGCCTCGAGCACCGTCTCGATCTCGCGCGGATACACGTTGTAGCCGCCGGACTTGAACATCTCCCGGAGCCGGCCGACCAGCGTGTAGCGGCCGTCACCGCGCCGTACCGCGAGATCGCCGGTGCGAAAGAACCCGTCGCGGGTCAGCGCACGAGAGGTCGCCTGCGCATCGTTCCAGTAGCCGATGAGGTTGTAGCGAGACCGCGCCCACACCTCGCCGGCTTCGCCCGGCGCCGCCTCCTCACCGTCATCGCGCATCAGCTTGAGGTCGACGCCGTCGAACGCGTTGCCGACGGTGTTGGCCAGCAGCTCGGCATCCCGGGTCGGTGCGAGCGCCGTGATCGCGCTCGTGGTCTCGGTCATGCCGTAATTCGTGGCGAGCGGCACGCCGAGCAGAAGCAGCCGGTCGATCAAGGCCGCCGGCATCGGGGCGCCCTCGAACACGATGAGCTGCAGGGCCGACAGATCGTACGACTCGAACTGCGGCACCGCGAGCTGCAGATGGAATACGCTCGGTACCGACCCGAGCAGGGTCACGCGCTCCGCGGCGGCGAGCTCGAGCGATCGCGCGGCCTCGAAGCGCTCCATGAAGACGATGCAGCCGCCCGCCAGCAGGCACGGCAGCGCCAAGTCGATCACGCAGCCGACGTGATTGATGGGGAAATAATTGAGAACCCGGACCGGGTCGACCGGCCAGAGCCGGTTCTGCTCCCGGCAGAACTCGAGGATGCCCTCGTGGCCGAGCAGCGCACCCTTCGGCACGCCGGTCGAGCCGGAGGTATAGACGATCATGCACGGCTCGCGGCCCCCGCATTGCTCACGAGCGCGCGCCAGCTCGGAGTCGCTCGTGCCGGCGCCGGCGCCGAGGAGCTCCTCCAGCGCGGCGGCGCCTTCCGGAACCGGATCGCCGTCGAACACGATGAGGCGCGGCCGCCGCCCGCACGCGCGGCGCGCGAGCTCGAGATCCTCATCGTAGCGGCGGCCGCCGATCTCCGAGCGCGAGATCAGGAGGGACGGCCGGGCGTGCGTCACGATGCGCACGATCTCGTCGGCGCGATACCGCGGGTTGAGACCCACCCAGATCGCGCCGATCGATGCGGTGGCGAGCAGCGAGACCAGGAACTCGGGACGCGGCGTCTGCAGGGTGGCCACACGATCGCCCTTGCCGACTCCCGCGGCGAGCAGCGCGCGGGCCAGCGCATCCACCTGAGCGTCGAGCTCCCCGTAGCTCCAGCGCCGGCCTTCGAATACCGCCGCCTCGACATCGGGACGCCACCGCGCCATGTGGGCGACGACATCACTGATCCGCCTCATTGCAGCCTTCGCGCGCCGCTCAGGGCGCAGGCGGCAGACAGATCGCGACCCACTCCGCGACCAGGGCCGGACGTTCCTGCCCCTCGATCTCCACGCGACAGTCGAAGGTGATCCGCCAGCGGCCTTTCTCGTCTTGCGCGCGCCTCGCTTCGGCGAAGTGGCCGCGAATCCTCGCGCCGCTCGGCACCGGCGCGACGAGGCGCAGGTGATCGAAGCCGTAGTTCAGATAGATCCATTCGCCCGGATCGCGCTCCGCCCCGGCGCCGAACGCGCTGCGAACGAGGTAGGTGAGCAGCGAGATCGTCAGGAATCCGAAGGCCACCGTGCCGCCGAACGGCCCGTGCTTCGCGGCCCACGCCGCGTCGATGTGCAACGGGTCGGGGTCGAGCGTCGATTCCGCGAATCGATCGATCATGCCCTGGCTGACCACGAGCCAGCCGGAAATCCCGCCGCGCAGCTCGGGCTCGGCGCCCAGTGTGCGACGGTGCAAGCTCACGTCGAGCCCCCCGGGGCCGCCGCTGCCGCACAGGTCTCGGCGCCGGCCGGCACGTTGCCCGACACCGCCGGCAGGACCTTCTCCACCAGCGCGACCGTGACCAGTCCAGGCTGCTCCAGCATCGCCACGTGAGCGGCATTCGGCAATTCCACATAGGCCTTGTAGGGCGCGCAGACTTCCTCGTAGTACTGGCGTGCCAGCGGGATCGGCGTCTGCCAGTCGAACCGGCCCATGATGAGCACGTAGGGAACCGCCATGCGCGTTCCCACGTCGCGCTCGAGGCTCCAGCCGGACAGCGTGGGGTGCAGGGTGGCGTAGTAATCGTTGCCGCTGCCGCCGCGCAGCAGACTCAGGAAGCGGCGGTCATCGATGGTCGGCGAGGTGAAGGCTGCTGCATCGAACAGCTCGCCGATGGGGTCGTCGGAGCCCGTCACCGCGTGCCAGGAGTAGCCGCGCCGGTTCATCTCCTCCCACACGGGGTCCATCGCGGCGAGGAACGGGCCCGCCTTCGGGCCCACGGGCACGGGGCCCGCCTTGGTCATCTTGTCGGCGAGCGCCCGATCGCCGGTTCGCTTGCCGAGATCGAGCAGCAGGCGCCGGATCTCCTCGTAGCTGGATTCCCAGCCGGTGAGCTGGCCGATCGAGACCAGCGCGTACAGCATGTCGGGTCTGCGATGCGCGACCTCGGTTCCGAGCAGGGTGCCCCACGACTGACCGACGAGCACGATCTTCGGCCGGTCGAAGCGCTTGCGCAGATAGTCGGCCAGCTCGATGGCATCGGCTATGTAGCGTTCTTTGGTCGTGGTGCCGCGGATCTTGTCCGCATCGACGTTCGACCGGCCGTAACCGCGCTGATCCCACTGAACCACGACGAAATAATCCTCCCACGGACGGGCGAACTCGTAGGCGATGTCCGAGAGCGCACCGCCCGGACCGCCGTGCAGGAACAGCAATATCGGCTTGCTGCGGTCCTGGCCCCGCACGGTGATCCATTGCCGCACCCCGCCGATCTCGACGTAGCGCGCCTCGTCGATGCCGTCGGGGCTCACGATCCGATCGAGATCCGCATGGAACTGCTGCAGGAAATGGCGCAGGCCGGCCGCGGCGGTGACCGCACCCGCACCGAACAGCAGCGCCGCGGCCGCGAGCGCGGCGAGGCCCGCCCCTGCCAGCCGCAGCCGCCGGCGCCATACTCCTCCCGGGTTGCCCATCGACCGTTGTCTCCAATACTGGGACTGATCCCAGTTTTAGACATTAAGCCGGAAAGCACTTGCCGCGGTCAAGTCGCGGCGGCACACTCCGCGTCCTTACCGCAGGAAGCGCCGGTGTGGAACGCATGAAAACCGTGGACAAGAGCTCCAAGCGCCGCAAGCGCTCCAAGCCCCCCGCTCCTCGACCCGATTCGCTGTCGTTCGCGGAGCGCCTCGAGGCCGCCGCGGCGGGGCCTCTCCAGCGCAAGGGTCAACGCACGCGGGCGCGGCTCAAGGCGGCCGCCGCGCGGCTCCTCGAGAACGGCGGCTACCGCGACCTGCGCGTGACCGACATCAACGAGCGCGCGAATGTCTCCAACGCGCTTTTCTACATCTACTTCACGAACAAGGAAAAGATCACTCACGAGGTCATGACCGAGTTTCTCGACATGCTGTTCGCGCCGCCGGCGGCCGACACGGTGCCCTCCGGCGTGGAGGAGACGATTTACCGCGCGAACCTCGCGTACGTGCGGCTGTTTGCCGCCAACCCCGGGCTGATGCGATGCCTGCTTCAGTTCGGCGACGAGATACCCGAGTTCGAGAAGCTCTGGCGCGAGCGCAACGCCCAATGGCTGGAGCGCGGGGTCAAGCGCATGTCCCGCGAGCCGGAGCTCGTCGGCAGGAGCGCGGCCGAGATCTGGACCTCGATCGGCGCCATGGGAATGATGCTGGATGGAGTGCTGCGGCTGGTCTACGTCGAGCGCTGGTCGCGCGCGCGGGAGAACATCACGGCGGTCGCTCCCGACGAGCCGCGGCTGGCGATGTTCTTCACGCGGCTCTGGGTGCGCGCCCTGTTCGGCCGCGAGATGGCTTGGAGTCCGCCCAAGGGGCGTTGATGCGGCCGTTCGCATTGCTGCTGGCCGCGGCGGCCACGATGCTTGCGCCGCGAGCCGCACCGGCGTCACACCCGCCCGTCCCGCAGACATCCGTCCGGGAGCTTCAGGCGCTGCTCGACCGGACCGTCGCTGCGGATCCCTCGATTCCGGGCGTGCTGCTGCGCATCGATGCGCCGCGCTCCGGCCTGCACGCAAGCCTCGCGAGCGGAAATATCCGGCGCGGCGCGGCGCAACCCCTCCGTCCCGATCAGCCGTTTCGCATCGCGAGCGTGACCAAGGTCTTCGTGGCAGCCACCGCGTTTCGCCTCATGGAGCGCGGTTGCTTCGGATTGTTCGATGCCATCGCGCCGCTGCTCGATCCGCACTCGGCCGGGCAATTGTCCGCCGCCGGCTATCGGCCCGACCTCATCACGGTGCAGCAGCTCCTTGCGCATACCAGCGGCCTGTACGACTACGCGAGCGATCCCGCCTTCATCGCGCAGATCACACGTACGCCGCGCAAGCGCTGGACGCGCGAGGAGCAGGTGGCCTTTGCAATGAGCCACGGCAAGCCGGTCGGCGCGCCGGGCGAGCGCTATGCGTACTCCGACACGGGATACCTGGTACTCGCGCAGATCATCGAGCGGTGCGGCGGCGGCACGCTGCCGGCGATCGTGCGCCGCGAGCTCGCGTTCGACGAGCACGGCTTGCGTTCGACCTACTTCGAGTCGCTCGAGCCCGCACCCGCGGGCGCGCCGCCGCTCGCGCATCAATACATGGGCGAGATGGACATGCTCGGCGTGGATGCCTCATTCGATCTCTACGGCGGCGGCGGTCTCGTGTCGACGACGGCGGATCTGAATCGTTTCATGGCGGCGCTGCTCGGGGGCAGGATCTTCGAGCATCCGCGCACGCTCGACGCCGCACTGATGACCGTCGATGCGAAGCACTCCCCGGCGGACCACCTGCACGCGAACCTTCTCACGACCTGGGGCTTCGGCCGGCGCACCTGCTGGGGACACCGCGGCTTCTGGGGCACCGAGGTGTTGTACTGTCCCGACGCCGAGATCAGGATGTCGTTCACGATCGACCAGGCGGAGCCCCGCGATCCCGCCGCGCTCGATTCGCTGGCAGCCGCCGTCGCCGCGATACTGGAGCCGCCGCACTAGGGCGTCACATTATGTCTATATAAGTAGACTTTAGTTCTCTACATATGTAGAGTTACCCCATGGAACGCAGCCGCAAAGCCTCTCCGCAAACCCTGTCGCTGCTCGCCGCCTTGATGGAGCGCCCCCGAGCCTGGCGGCATGGCTATGACCTTTCCCGCGAGGCCGGGCTCAAATCCGGCACCCTTTATCCGATTCTGATGCGGCTCGGCGATCGCGGCCTGCTGGAGTCCAGATGGCAGCCCTCCCCCGAGGCGGGGCGGCCGGCCCGGCACATGTATCGGCTGACCGCGGACGGCGCCGCTTTCGCCCGCGAGCAGCTCGCGGACTCCGCCGAGACGGCGGACGTCATCCATCCCGCGCGAGCCTCCTCATGAGCGCGCGGCCCGCCGGCAGGAAGCGGTCTCTCGCGGCGGCGGTGCGGCGGGTCTCGGTCGCGATCGCGCAGGTCTCGGCGCGCCTGCTGCCGCGCGGCCGGGCCGATTGGGCGGCGGCGATGGTCGCCGAGGTGCGGCATTGCGAGCGCGGGCGCGACGCGATCGATTGGGCGTTGGGGTGTGTGTTTGCGGCGGTCAAGGAGAGGATCACTTCCATGGTCAAAGGCAACTTGAGGATTTCCGGCTGGGTCGCGGTACCTGAAATGATCTTGTGCTTCGCACCGCTCACGCTCGCTTGTGTCGATGCCATGCAGAGCCTGGGCATGCTGCTGCACAGCCGCGTACCCGTCGGCCCGGGCGACTGGGCGGTCGTGACGGCGATGGCGGCCCTGGGCGCGATCGGGCCGCTCGCATTGATCGGCGCGTTCCGATTGTTCTTCATCGAAAAGCCGATGCGTGCCCCGTGGTGCCGCGCGGCGGTCATCGCGGGCCCCGTCCTCTTCGGCGTGCTGCTGCTCATACAGGCGGCTGCCGGCTGGCTCGATGCGTCGCAGTTCGACTTCTGGTGCGCGGTGGTGCTGCTCTCGGCATTGCCTGCGCTCGGCGCGGCGCACCTCGTCCATCTTTCCGCAACGGCCCATCCCGATCGCGCGGTCCCCGGACCGCTCACCCACATCTAGTGGGACCGCTGACCCGCTTCAAGTGCGACCGCTGACCCGCTTCAAGCGCGAGCGGTTACCGGTGTCTAGTGCAAGGCGGAGCGACGCCGCGCGGGGTCGGTCTCGCGCGGCACGCGAGCGGGCGGCGCCGGGACGCCGGCCCGGCTTGCCTTCAATATCTGTTCCATGATCCCCGGGATCTCGAACACCGCGCGGTTGTCGATGCGGGCGGTACTGGCCGTGAACTCGCCGAGCCGCGCGGTCATCTCGGCCACCGCCGTCCGCACCTCCTTGAACGAGCTCAGCACCAGGCCGACGCGGTTCTCCTCCACCCACTCGGTGTTGTAGCGCTCCTGGGCCATGGTCCAGGCATTGCGCGCCACGATCACCGGCAGCCGCTGCTGCACCGCCTCGCTGATGCTCCCCGGTCCCGGCTTGCCGATGAAAAAATCGCTGAGCTGCATGAAGTGGCTGATGTGCGCGGAAAATCCGATCACCGCCCGCGGCGCCGAGGCGGTCATCGCGCGCAGCTCGTCGGCCAGCTCGGCGTTGTGGCCGCAGACCAGGATCAGCTGCGTGTCGTCGAGCCGGCGCGCGATCTGCCGCATGATCTTCGATCCGTGACCCCCGAACATCACCAGGCCCGTGGGACGATCGGGGTCGAGATCGAGCTTGGCCCGCTCGACGCGCCGATCGAGCGTCGGCGCGCGGTAGAAGTCCGGCCGGATGATCATGCCCGACGTGCGATGGATTCTCGATTCTCCGTAGCCCGCCGCCCGCGCCTGCGCCGCCGCGAGCGGCGTGCCGCACACGAAGTGCTGGGCCTGATTGGGCTCGATCCAGAAGTGCGGCGGCAAGTCCGCGAAGTCGGTCAAAATGGTGAGATACGGCACACCCGGCCGGCTGGACGACAGACCCTCGAACATCGCGCGGTTGAAATTCGGCACCAGCGACGCGACCAGATCGGGTTGCGTCTCGCGCCAGTGCCGGCGCAGCTGCATGGTGAGAGTCTTGTGTCCGAAACGGATGAGGGCCTGCAGAACCTTGAGCTCCTGACCGAGCCCGAGCGTCCAGCCGCGCCGCAGGCGCGCGTTGTAGTAGGTCTCGGGCTTCATGCCCGTGGTCTTGCCGAACATGTCGCGCGGATCGAGCACCTCGAAGAGATTGACGAGCCGCACCGTCCAGGGCAGCTCGAGCTCACGGATCACCGCGTCGAGAGCGACCGCCGCCGACCGATGACCTCCGCCCGCGTTGAAATACACGAGATCGATCTTTTTCATGGGCGTGACGATTTTGGGTACGAACTGTGACCGGACGATGAATTGGCGGTATCGGCGCCCCGCCGCATACCGTATGGTTGTCATATGATCGCCGCCCGACGCCCGACCCTAGCCGCGCTCACGGCAGCCGCATGCATCGCGGCGACGCCCGCCGCTCCTGCAACGTCGACCGTAGCCGCCGCGCCTCTTTCGGCCGCCGCTCCCGCCACGCCCATCGCGCCCGCCGCACCTGCCGCGGCCGCCACGCCCGGTACGCCGGCGCGTCTGGCCCACGGTCGCTTCAAGGACGTGCGCGTGTTCCGCCCTGCGGGCGCGCCGACCAGCGTCGCGATCTACGTCTCGGGAGACGATGGCTGGACCTCGGCCGATGACGCGATGGCTCGGCGCTTGGTCGAGCACGGCGCCATGGTCACCGGCATCGACCTCGCGAGGTTCGAGGCCGTGCTCCAGGCCGACGGCGACGAGTGCGAGTTCGCCGACGGCGATCTCGAGAATCTGAGCCACTTCATACAGGCCTATTTTCATTCGCCCACGTACGCGGTGCCGGTCCTGGTCGGGCGCGCCGCGGGCGCAAGCTTCGTCTACGCGATGCTCGCGCAGGCGCCGCAAGACACGTTCGCCGCGGCGATCGGCCTTGGATTCTGTCCGAGCCTCAATCTCGTCAAGCCGCTCTGCAAGGGCTCCGCGCTCGAGAGCACGCGCAATGCACGTCGTGGAGTCGACTTCGCACCGCCGAAGAGCCTCGGAAATCCTTTCCTCGCCCTGCAAGGCGAGTCGGATCGCGCGTGCCCGGCCGATGTCGTCCGTGGTTTCGTGAGCTCCGTGCGGGGAGCGGCGATTGCCCGGATACCGGGCTCGGCGGGCGACTCCGTGCCCTCGTCGCGCCGGCTCGCGGCGCTCGCCGCCGCCTACGACGAGCTCGCGTCCCAGAATCTCACCACGCGCATGGCGGCGGCGCCGCCCGGGCTCGACGGCCTGCCCGTGATCGAGGTGCCGCCGGCGCCCGGCGCACCCACCGATGAGCTTGCCATCATCCTCTCGGGTGACGGCGGCTGGGCGGGTCTCGACCGCGACGTCGCCACCGCGCTCACCGCGAAGGGCATCCCGGTCGTCGGCCTCGATTCGTTGCGGTACTTCTGGACCAAGCGGACGCCCGAGGGCCTCGCCTCGGACATCGATCGCATGATCCGCTACTACCTCGCTCATCTCGGCAAGCGCAGGGCTCTGCTGATCGGTTACTCGCAGGGAGCCGATGTGCTGCCGTTCGCGGTGAATCGGCTGCCCGCGGCGACGCGCGCGCGGGTCGCGCTCGTGGCGGTGATGGGGCTGTCCGAGCACGCCCTGTTCGAGTTTCACCTGAGCAGCTGGATCTCCGACGACAATTCCGGCCCCGCGACGCTGCCGGAGGTCGAGCGCGTCAGCGGCATCCCGGTGCTCTGCATCTATGGCGCGGACGAGAGCGACTCACTCTGCCCGAAGCTCGATCCGAAGAGATTCGACGTCGTGAAGCTGAAGGGCGGTCATCATTTCGACGGCGATTACGCCAATCTCGCACGGCAGATCCTGAGCACCGCGGCCCCGGCGCCGGCTGCGGCGCATTGATAGCCGCCCGTCCCACGGCGGCGCGCTCGCTCAGCCGACGAGCGCCCTGGCGAGCGCAGGCCGCCTGGGCTCAACCCTGTGCTCGCTCAGGCCGCTTGGGCTCGACCCTGCGCTCGCTCAGGCCACCTGCGCTTGCAGGATCACCGGCCGCAAACCGAGCGCGTGGCAAATGGCATAGGTGAGCTCGGCGCGGTTCAGCGTGTAGAAATGAAACTCGTCGACGCCGTGCTCGCGCAGGCGCTCCACCTGCTCGATCGCAATGTGAGCGGCGATCATGCGCCGCGTCTCGGGATCGTCGTCGAGGCCCTCGAAGCGGCGCCGCAACCAGGAGGGCACCGAGGCGCCGCAGCGCTCCGCGAATCGCAGCAGCTGCGGCATGCGGGTGATGGGCAGGATGCCCGGCACCAGTTGAACCTGCAGTCGAGCTGCGGCACATCGGTCTCGATACGCGAGAAACAGGTCGGTATCGAAGAAGAATTGCGTGATCGCGCGCGTCGCGCCGGCGTCCACCTTGCGCCTCAGGTTGAGGAGGTCCGCGTCGACGCTGCCGGTCTCGGGATGTCCCTCGGGGTAAGCCGCGACGGAGATGTCGAAGGCGCCGACGCTGGACAGACCGCTCACCAGATCGGACGCATAGGCAAATCCCTGGCTGTGCGGACGGTACGAGCGCGCGCCCGGAGCGTTCGGCGGGTCGCCCCGCAATGCGACGAGCTGCCTGATCCCGAGCCGCCAGTACTCTGCGGCGACCGCCAGCACCTCCTCACGGCTCGCGTCGACGCACGTGAGATGCGGCGCCACGTTGAGACCGGTTGCCGCCCTGATTCGGGTCACGCAGGCCGCGGTCCGCTGCCGGGTCGACCCGTCCGCCCCATAGGTCACCGAGACGAAATGCGGGTTGAGCGGCGCCAGACGCTCGACGCAGGCGATCAGCTCGCGCGACGCCGGCTCATCCGCGGGCGGAAAGAACTCGAACGACACAATCGGACTCGGCACTCGCGGAACCTCCAGGGACTCTCGACTCTCAGCATGCAACCGCCTAATCTATGACTCAAACTCATTATCTTCATGAGAAGGATGAAGGAAATTCATGGCCTCCACGGCGCTCGAGCTCAGGCATTTGGAAACCCTGCTGGCCCTGGCCGAATGCGGCAGCCTGTCCAAGGCGGCTTCCCGCCTGTTCCTGACCCAGTCCGCCCTGTCGCACCAGCTGCGGGCCCTGGAGGCCCATTTCGGGGCGGCCGTGGTGGAAAAGAACGTGCGGCCGCTGCGCTTCACCGCCATCGGTCAGCGGCTGCTCGGTCTCGCCCGCGTGGTCTTGCCGCAGGTCGCCGAGGCAGGCCGCGACGTCGCCCGGCTGGCGCAAGGCCATGCCGGACCGCTCCGAGTGGTCGTTCAGTGCCACAACTGCTTCGACTGGCTCATGCCCGCCATGGACGCCTATCGATCCCTGTGGCCGGAGGTGGAGCTCGACATATTGTCGGGCTTCGTGGTCGATCCGCTCCCCCTCCTCGAGCGTGGAGAGGCCGAGCTCGCGGTCGTCCACGATCGCCAGGACCCGGTGCCGCACATCACCTTCAGTCCCCTGTTTCGGTACGAGAGCGTTGCCTTGATGAGCCCGCGCCATCGCCTCGCTGCGAAGTCGCATCTGAGCGCCGATGACTTCGCCGAGGAGACCCTGATCACCTATCCCGTGCCGGACATCATGCTCGACGTGATGAAGCACTGCCTGACGCCGGCAGGAATCAATCCCAAGCGGCGCACGGCCGAGCTCACGGTCGCGATCCTCCAGCTCGTGGCGAGCGGCCGCGGCATCGCCGCGCTCCCGTCCTGGACGGTCGGCAATTACATCGAGCGGGGCTACGTCGTCTCGCGCCCGATCGGCGCCGGCGGATTGCGCTGCGAGCTCTATGCCGCCACCACCCGCGCAGGCAGCGAGGCGACCTACATCAAGGAGTTCATCACGCTCACGCGCAGTCAGAGCCTCACCGAGCTCGCGGGGGTGTCGGCGCTGTAGCGATATCGGCAGCCACGGCGCTTCGCGACATCACTTCCGCGATCTGCGACCCTTGACCTATGATTGGTGCATATCCCGCATGAACGATAAAGGCAATCCGATGCTTCGACCGCTTGCACCTCTCTCTCTCGCACTCTGCTTGGCGGCCTCCAATGCAGGTCTTTCGTCGCAGGCCGCCACGCCCAAATCGCCCGACGCGCAAGCGACCGCCGGCGAGCCCGCGTTTCGCGATCTGTACAAGGAGCTGGTCGAGACCAACACCACGCTGTCTAGCGGAAGCTGCACGCTCGCCGCCGCGCGCATGGCGGCACGCCTGAAGGCGGCGGGCTTCCCCGATTCGGATCTTCGCCCTTTCTCGACCCCCGATCATCCGAAGGAAGGCGGCGTGGTCGCGATCTACCCGGGCCGCGACCCCAAGGCCAAGGCGATCCTGCTGCTCGCCCACATCGACGTCGTCGAGGCCAAGCGCGAGGACTGGGCGCGCGACCCGTTCAAGCTGGTCGAGGAGAACGGCACGTTCTATGCGCGCGGCGCCATCGACGACAAGGCCGAGGCCGCGATCTGGGTCGACACCCTGATCCGCTACAAGCAGGAGGGGTTCCACCCCCGGCGCACCCTCAAGATGGCGCTCACGTGCGGCGAGGAGACCGCCGGCGCGTTCAAAGGTGCAAAGTGGCTGTCCGAGAACTGGCGTGACGTCATCGACGCCGAGTTCGCGGTGAACGAGGGCGCCTTCGGCGAGCTCGACGCCTCCGGCAACAAGGTGGCGCTCGAAGTCCAGGACGGTGAGAAGGCCGCGCAGAACTTCCGGCTCGAGGTCACGAATCCGGGCGGCCACAGCTCCCGCCCGGTGAAGGACAATGCGATTTACCGGCTCTCGGCCGCGCTCCTCAAGATCCAGGCGTATACCTTTCCCGTCGAGTTCACCGATGCCAGCCGCGCTTATTTCACCGGGCTCGCCAAGATCCAGGCCGCGAAGGGCGACACGGAGATCGCCGACGCGATGCGCGCGCTGGTCAAGGATCCCAGCGACGCGGCCGCGGTCGCGCTGGTGTCGAGCAAGGATCCGGGCTGGAACGCCACGCTGCGCACCACCTGCGTCGCGACCATGCTCGATGCGGGACACGCGACCAACGCGCTGCCGCAGCGGGCGCGGGCCAACGTCAATTGCCGCATCTTCCCAGGTGTCGGCCAGGAGACGGTCCGCGGCAAGCTCGAGGAGCTGGTCGCGGATCGCGAGGTCAAGGTCACGACGCTCGAGATCCGGGGGCCCGCCGTACAGCCGCCGCCGCTCACGCCGGCGATCATGGCGCCGGTCGAGAAGCTCGCCGCCGACTACTTTCCCGGAGTGCCGGTGATCCCGATCCTGCAACCCGGCGGCACCGACGGCCTGTTCATGATCGCGGTCGGCATTCCGACCTACGGCATCGAGCCGCTGTTCACCGGCTCGGATCTCGGACACATTCACGGGCTGAACGAGTACGTCGGCGTGAAGTCTTTGATGGACTGCCGCGCGTTCCTCTACCGGCTGATCAAGATCTACGCAGAGCAGAAGTGACCGGCTGCGAGACCGATCGCATCGCCCAGGCATTCATCGCGCGCACGCTGCCGAAGCGGGAGTGGACCCACGAGGCGCATCTCAAGGTCGGCCTGTGGCACGCGCTGCGCCATCCGGCCGCCGCGGATGACCCTGCGCTCGAGCTGCTGCGCGGGAGGATCCGCGCGTACAACGAGGCGACGGGTGTCCCGAACACCGATACCGGCGGCTATCACGAGACCATCACCCGGTTCTATCTCATTTTGATCCGCCGCTTCATCGCGTCGGCCGACCCGTCGAGGCCGATGGACGAGCTCGCGGCCGAGCTGATCCTGCGCCACGGCGACCGCGGGCTGCCGCTCCGCCATTACACCGCTGAAAGACTGTTCTCGACCGCAGCGCGCGCAGGTTGGTTGCCGCCCGACACTGCAGTATGATCAGCCGGCAACCAGCGAGGGAATCGCAATGCGAACCTTCTTATTGTTGAGCGTGTTGTGTATCGCCGCGTGCGCCGATCAGGCACCGAAGACGGCCCGCCAGCCGGGTTCGGCCGCGGCGCAATCCGAAGCCGACAAGCAGCACCTGGCCGAGGCCATCAAGTACGGCTACAAGGTCCAGAACAGCAACGGCGAGACGTTGTACTGCCGTTCCGACTGGGCGACGGGCTCCCACATTCAGAAGAACACGGTGTGCCTCACCGCCCAGCAGCTCGATGACCTGAATCAGCGCAACGATCGAGACCTCGGCATTCCGAACCGGTCGCCGACGGCGGTCGGAGCGCACTGACGACGCGGTCGAAGGCCGCCGACCCCGATGTCGCCGCGCGGACGGGCCGGCATATCGAAAGCTTCGCATTCGGCGAGGTGAGGCTGCATCACGGCGACTGCCTGGACTGGCTCCAGCAACACCCCGATCGATCGATTCACGCCGTCGTCACCGATCCCCCCTACGGCCTTGTCGAGTACTCCTCGCAACAGCAGCGCAAGCTGCGAGCAGGACGCGGCGGCGTCTGGCGCATCCCGCCCGCATTCGACGGCAGCCCCCGCGCACCGCTGCCGCGCTTCACGGTGCTGGAATCGCGCGATCTCGAGGCGATCCAGTCCTTCTTCGGCCGCTGGGGCTCGGCGCTGGGCAGGGTGCTCGTGCCGGGAGCGAACGTCGTGGTCGCGAGCAATCCGCTGGTGTCCCACCTCGTATCCGGCGCGCTCGCGGGCGCCGGACTCGAGCGGCGCGGCGAGATCGTACGGCTGGTCATGACGCTGCGCGGCGGCGACCGGCCGAAGGCCGCGCACGTCGAGTTCGCCGGCGTGAGCGTGATGCCGCGCTCCATGTGGGAGCCCTGGCTCGTGTTCCGCAAACCCCTGGAGGGCCGCGTGCAGGACAATCTTCGCCGCTGGAGAACGGGCGGCTTCCGCCGGCCGTCCGCCGACAAGCCCTTCGGCGACGTCATACAGTCCGCGCCGACGCATGGCGCGGAGCGCAAGCTGGCCGCGCATCCGAGCCTGAAGCCGCAGGCCTTCTTGCGCGCGGTCGTGCGCGGGGTGCTGCCTCTCGGCGAAGGCATCGTGCTCGACCCGTTCGCGGGGTCCGGGTCGACGCTCGCCGCCGCGGAGGCCGTCGGCTACCGCAGCGTCGGCATCGAGAGGGATCGGCGCTACTTCGCACTGGCGAAGCGGGCGATCCCGCGACTCGCGAGCTACGGGAGCCGATAGCCGTCCGTCAACGTGCGCAGGAACGCGACGACGTCCTCGATGTCCGCCTCGCTCAGCCGCGGCGCACTCCCCGGCCGTCCGCCGAAGGGGATCTGAACGTCGACGTTCCCCCGATACTCGCCCGGCAGATCGTCGAACGCGATCACGGCACCGTCCTTGCCTCGCGGATACCAGCGCTCAGGCTCGGTGTCTCGCTCGGCGTAGAAGCGCACGACATCCTCGAGCCGATGCAGCACGCCGTTGTGGAAGAACACGCGCCGGGTGGCGACGTTGCGCAAGGTGGGTGTGCGGAACATGCCGCAGTACCCGCGGCGGCCGGCGAGATCCGTGCGCAGCGGGCCGCACAAGCCCAGATCGAACCAGTGCGGATCTCGATTGGCCGGAATGGCGGCGTTGCGCGGCGCGCCGATCGCGGCGTAGCCGTAATCCGTGAACGCCGGGAACGCGCCGTGCCGCAGCGCGCTCGGGTGGCAGCGTGCACAATTGCCGCGCTCGGGATCGTCGAACGCGGCCAGACCGCGCAGCTCGTTGGCGCTCAGGGTCGCTTCGTGCCGCAGCCACGCATCATACTTGCTGCTGTAGGGCGCGAACTCATCGGGCGATTCCTGGTAGGTCTCGAGCGACATGAGGAGCGCCCTGAAGGTCCGCGCCGGATCGGTCAGCACCGACGCGCCGAACGCGGCGCGCAGTGCCGCCGCCGACCTCGATGCGCGCACCCTCGCCGCCACTGCGTTCTCGTCGGCGTTCGCCATTTCGAAGGGCGAGAGCAGCGGGAGCCTCGCCTGCTCGTGCGCGGAGGCCGCGCGGCCATCCCAGGTGCGCCCGCCGGCGGGCCCCTGGTCGATGCCGTCATCGTCCTCGTCGTCGAAGTAATGCTCGGTAAAGGGCGGCACGCCTTGCGCATACATGAGCGTCGGCACCGCGCGCACGCCCGGCTGGCGCCCATCGGCACCGGCGCGCTGCACCGGCGTCTCGGCCGAGGCGGCGAGGCCCCCGCCGGCGCCCGCATCGGCTGCACCAGCACCGGCGTCCGCTACAGCGCCACCGGCCCCTTTCAGCCCCGGGGGGCGGGCGCCGGCGTGCGGCGGCCCGAACGCTTCGCGCGGGTCATGACAGCTCGCGCACGAGGTTCTGCCGGAGGCGGAGAGCGAAGGGTCGCTGAACAAGGTCCGGCCGATGGCCGTTACCGCGGCGGCGCTCGGGACTTTCTCGAATCCGCCGGCGTAGAACGGCATTTCCGGCGCGGCGCTGCCGGCGCTCACGGCGCCGCGCCGCGTGCCGGCCGCGCCCTCGCTGCCCGCGCCCTCGCTGCCCGCGCCGTCCTGCCTCGCGCCCGCCGGCATCGATGCGGCCCACACGGCCCCGATCACCGTCGCCACGACGCGCCAGGACGGCCCCGTCGCTCTGTGCCCGCGCATCTGCGTGCCCGTCTAGTGAACCCTGCTGCCGCTGCTGGCCGCGGCGCCCGCGGTGAACAGCTGGCCCACATCGACCGCGTCGAATACATAGGCCCGGTTGCAGAAATCGCAGCGCACCTCGACCTCACCGCGCTCCTCGAGCACGGATCGGGTCTCCTCCTCGCCGAGGCCGATCAACATGCCGCCCACCCGCTCGCGTGAGCAGCGGCAGCGGAAGTACACGGGCGCCGGCTCATACACCCGAACGTCATCCTCGCTGAACAATCGGTGCAGAATCTCCTGGTCGGTGAGCGTGCGCAGCTCCTCGGGCGTGAGCGTATCGCCGATCAACTGCACCCTGCGCCACGCATCTTCCACCTGAGCAGGCTCCGCTTTCCTGCCGCGGACCCCCGTGCTCTCGTCCGGAAGCCTTTGCAGCAACATCCCGGAGGCGCCGGAGGCGTCCGCGTCGAGCCACAGCCGCGTCGGCAGCTGCTCGGAGCTCTCGAAGTACGCCTGCAGCGACTCCGCCAGCCGCCGCCCCTGGAGCGCGACGATGCCCTGGTAGCGCTGCGCGCCCTCGGTTTCCAGCGTCACGGTCAAGCGGCCCTGGCCGAGGAGCGCCTCGATGCCGCGGGCGCCGTCCTGCGCGGCCGCCTCGGCGACCGCACCCGCTTCCTTGTAGCGCGCGAGCCCGCGAACGCCGAGGCCGGAGGTGCACTGCGCGAGCATCAGGTGCACCGGGCCGTCACCCTGCAATTGCAGCGAGAGCACGCCCTCGAACTTGACGGTCGCCGCGAGCAGCACCGAGGCCGCGACCGCCTCTCCCAAGGTGTCGCGGATCACGGCCGGGTATTCGCGATGCTCGATCAGCGCGCGCCAGGCGGCGTCGAGGTGGACCAGGTGCCCGCGGATCGGATATCGCTCGAAGATGAAGCGGTGCAGGCAATCGCGATCATGCATCGTTCGCGCCGCCGAGCTTGCGCTTCAAGAGCTCGTTCAATTGCGCGGGATTGGCCTTGCCTCCCGTGGCCTTCATCGCCTGCCCCACGAAGAAGCCGAACAGCTTGTCCTTGCCGGAGCGGTACTCGGCGAGCTGTTTCGGATTGGCGGCGATGACCGCGTCGATGACCCCCTCGATGGCGGAGGAATCGGTGATCTGCTTCAGGCCCTTGGACTCGATCACGGCGTCCGCCGGCTTCCCCTCGGACCACATGGCCTCGAACACTTCCTTGGCGATTTTGCCCGAAATGGTCTGATCGACGATGCGGTTCAAGAGAGCGGCGAGGGCGGCGGGCGAAACCTTCGCGCGCTCGATATCGAGCCCATCGCGATTGAGCGCGCTCGACAGCTCCCCCATCACCCAATTGGCGGCCAGCTTGGCGTTCGCAGCCCCGAGCACCGCGACCACGCCCTCGAAATAGTCGCCGAGCTCGCGGCTCGAGGACAGGACGCCGGCGTCGTACGCCGACAGCATGAGATCGCGCGAATAGCGCGCGGCCTTCTCGTCCGGCAGCTCCGGCAAGGTGGCGCGCACGCGCTCGATGAAGGCCTGGTCGATCTCGACGGGCAGCAGGTCGGGGTCCGGGAAGTAGCGATAATCGTTCGCCTCCTCCTTGGATCGCATGGAGCGGGTCTCGTCCTTGTCGGAATCGTAGAGCCGGGTCTCCTGCACGACGGTGCCGCCGCTCTCGATCAGCTCGATCTGGCGCGCGGCTTCGTACTGGATGGCTTTCTCGACGAAGCGGAAGGAATTGATGTTCTTGATCTCGGCGCGGGTGCCGAACCTGGCCTGCCCGCGCGGTCGTACCGACACGTTGGCGTCGCAGCGGAACGACCCCTCCTGCATGTTGCCGTCGCAGATCTCGAGATAGCGCACCAGGGTGTGCACTTTCTTCATGTACGCCACGGCTTCCTTGGCCGAGCGCATGTCCGGCTCCGACACGATCTCGAGCAAGGGCGTCCCGGCCCGGTTCAAGTCGATGCCGCTCGCCCCCTTCAGGCCTTCGTGCAAGGACTTGCCGGCGTCCTCCTCCAGGTGCGCGCGCGTGATGCCGATGGTCTTGACCGCGCCGTCGTCGAGCATGACCGCGAGCGTGCCCGTCTTGACGACGGGCAGCTCGTATTGGCTGATCTGATAGCCCTTGGGCAGATCGGGATAGAAATAATTCTTGCGCGCGAACACCGAGCGCGGAGCGACCTCGGCGCCGATCGCGAGGCCGAACTTCACCGCCATGCGCACCGCCTCGGCGTTGAGCACCGGCAGCACGCCGGGGTAGGCGAGGTCGACCAGGTTGGCCTGGGTGTTCGGCGGCGCACCGTACGCCGTGGCCGAGCCGGAGAAGATCTTGGAACGGGTCGCGAGCTGCGCGTGGATCTCGAGACCGATGACGATTTCCCAATCAGCCATCATTCGTACCCGCGCGGCGCATGCCGGTGCCAGTCCGTCGCCTTCTGGTAGCCGTGAGCCGCGCTCAGCAGCCGGCTTTCGGAGAAGTGAGGGCCGATGAGCTGCACGCCCATGGGCAGCCCGTCGATGAAGCCGCACGGCATCGACACGCCGGGCAGTCCCGCGAGATTCGCGCCGATGGTGTAGATGTCGTTGAGATACATGGTGACCGGATCATCGATCTTTGCGCCGATGGCGAAGGCCGGAGTCGGGGTCGTCGGCGCGATGACGAGATCCGCCTTCTGGAAGGCGTTCTTGAAGTCATCGTTGATCAGCCGGCGTACCTTCTGGGCCTTGAGATAATAGGCGTCGAAGTAGCCCGCGGACAGCACGTAGGTTCCCGTCATGATCCGGCGCTTGACCTCGGCGCCGAACCCCTCGCCGCGCGACCTCTGGTAGAGGTCCATCAGGTCCTTGGGGTTCTCGCAGCGATAGCCGTAGCGCACGCCGTCGAAGCGCGACAGGTTCGACGAGCACTCGGCCGGCGCGACCACGTAATAGGTCGGCACGGACAGCGGTAGATGCGGCAGGCTGACCTCGATGGTCTCGGCCCCGAGCCCCTGGAGCACGCTCAAGGCGTCCTCGATCAGCGCGGCGTTGCGACTCTCCAGGCCCTCGAAGAACTCGCGCAGCAGGCCGATTTTCACGCCCTTCAGCGGCACCTCGAGCTCCGCCGGGTAGTCCGGCACCGGCGTGTCGATGCTGGTCGAATCGTTGGGGTCGAACCCTGCCATGGCCTCGAGCACGATGCTCGCATCTGCGGCACTGCGCGCGAATACGCCGGCCTGGTCGAGGCTCGAGGCGAACGCGATCATTCCGTAACGTGATACGCGTCCATAGGTCGGCTTGACGCCCGTCACACCGCAGAGCGCCGCGGGCTGGCGGATCGATCCGCCCGTGTCGGTCCCGGTCGCGAAGGGCGCCAATCGGGCGGCGGTCGCAGCGGCCGATCCGCCGGAGGATCCGCCCGGGACCTTGGTGCGATCCCAGGGATTCTTGACCGGTCCGTAATAGCTGGTCTCGTTCGAGGAGCCCATCGCGAACTCGTCCATGTTGGCCTTGGCCAGCATGACCGCGCCGGCACGCTTCAGCTTCGAGACCACGGTGGCATCGTAGGGCGCGATGAAGTTGTCCAGCATGCGCGAGCCGCACGTGGTGCGGACACCGTCGGTGCAGAAAATGTCCTTATGAATGAGGGGGATGCCGAGCAACCGGCCGGTCTCCCCCGCGGCGCGGCGGCGGTCGGCGTCGGCGGCCGCGGCGAGCGCCGCCTCCGGGGTCCCCGTGATCAGCGCATTGAGCTCAGGCGCCAGGCGCTCGATCCGGCCGAGGAAGTGCCGGGTCAGCTCGACGCTCGAAATGTGCTTGGCTGCGAGGCGGGCCGCCAGCTCGCCGATGGAAAGATCGTGCACGGGACGCCTACTCGATGACCCGAGGGACTACGTACAGGCCGGCCTGCACCGCCGGCGCGTTGGCTTGGTACTTCTCGTGATGATCCGTCTCCGACACCGCATCGGCGCGCAGGCGTTGATGCTGGCCGTCGAGCGGATGCGCCATCGGCACCACGGCATCGGTCTCGACCTTGGAGAGCTCGTCGACGAATTCGACGATGCTCGACAAGCTGGTCACGTAGACCGGCATCTCGCTTTCGGTGATCGACAGGCGCGCGAGGCGCGCGATCTTTTCGACGTCTTGGCGGGTCAGGCTCATAGGATTACCCAAAAGTGCGTGCCATCTCACGCAAAATGGGGCCTCCGAATGATACACGTTGCCTTGCTGAATGTCTCATCGGTTGTTACATTAGCCCAACTTTTTTTAAGCCGTTTTGCCAGAAAAAACACCCCATGTTCAAACGCCTTAGAGGTTATTTCTCCAATGACCTCTCGATCGATCTTGGAACCGCCAACACGCTGGTTTACGTGCGTGACCGCGGCATCGTGCTCAACGAGCCCTCGGTGGTCGCGGTCCAGGACGAGCCCACGCGCGGCGGCAAGATCCTGGTAGCCGTGGGGGTCGAAGCCAAGAACATGATCGGCCGTACCCCGGGCCACATCACGGCGGTCCGGCCCATGAAGGATGGCGTCATCGCCGACTTCACCTACACCGAGAAGATGCTGCAGCACTTCATCAAGAAGGTCCACGGCGACCGTTTCCTGAGCCCGAGCCCCCGGGTGCTCGTGTGCGTGCCGTTCGGCTCGACCCAGGTCGAGCGCCGCGCCATCAAGGAGTCCGCCGAAGGCGCAGGCGCGCGCAGCGTGGACATCGTTCCGGAGCCCATGGCCGCGGCCGTGGGCGCGGGACTGCCCGTGCAGGAGGCGCGCGGCTCGATGGTGCTCGACATCGGCGGCGGCACGTCCGAGGTCGCGGTCATTTCCTTGAACGGCATCGTCTACGCCGCCAGCGTGCGCATCGGCGGCGACAAGTTCGACGAGGCCATCACCAACTACGTACGCCGCAA
This sequence comes from Steroidobacteraceae bacterium, assembly GCA_036272295.1. Lineage (GTDB taxonomy): Bacteria > Pseudomonadota > Gammaproteobacteria > Steroidobacterales > Steroidobacteraceae > Bog-1198. The sequence continues at coordinate 48,424 of DATAYZ010000116.1, read as the reverse complement.
CTACGGCATCCTGATCGGCGAGGCGACGGCCGAGCGCATCAAGCTGGACATCGGCTCGGCCTATCCCGGCCAGACGGTGCGCGAGATCTCGGTCAAGGGACGCAACCTCTCCGAGGGCGTGCCGCGCAGCTTCACGTTGAATTCGAACGAGATCCTCGAAGCGCTGCAAGAGCCGCTGCAAGGCATCGTCGGTGCGGTCAAGCAGGCGCTCGAGCAAACGCCGCCCGAGCTCGGCGCGGATGTGGCCGAGCGCGGCATCGTGCTCACCGGCGGCGGCGCACTGCTGCGGGACGTAGACAAGCTCCTCATGGAGGAGACCGGCCTGCCGGTCGTGGTTGCGGACGATCCTCTGACCTGCGTCGCGCGCGGCGGCGGCCGCATCCTCGAGCTCACGGAAGAGCATGGACCCGGCATCTTCGGACTGGAGTGATGCGATCGACCAGGAGTAAATCCTTCGCTCATGGTCGCCTTTCGTAGTACCGACAGCTCCGGACGGGCGACTGGGCTCCTGTTTCGCTGCGTGCTGTTTTCGCTCGCGGCTCTCGCCCTCATCATCGTCGACAAGCGCTACGACCATCTCGGCAAGATCCGCCGGCTGCTGTCGATCGCGGCCTATCCCGTGCAGATCGCCGTTGCAAGCCCGTTTCAGGGCTGGGACTGGTTCCGCGAGAGCGTCACGACCCGCGACGCGCTGCGCGCCGAGAACGCCAAGCTCGAGGAGGAGCTGCGCCTCGCCGACTTCAAGCTGCAGCGTTACGACGCCCTCGAGGCCGAAACCGAGCGCCTTCGCGCCCTGCGCGACAGCACCGCCGGCGTCAGCAACCGCTTCGTCATCGGCGATGTCATGGACGTCGATCTCGACGCATTCCGCGAGCGCGTGCTGGTGGACAAGGGCGCCCAGGACGGCGTCTACGTGGGCCAGGCGGTGCTCGACTCCGGTGGCGTGTTCGGTCAGGTCGCGCGCGTCGGGCAGCTCACCTCGGAGGTGATCCTGGTCAGCGACGCGACGCACGCCATCCCCGTCCAGATCAACCGCACGGGCCTTCGCACCATCGCGGAGGGATCCGGCGACATGGCGCGGCTGATCCTGCCGTACCTGCCGACGAGCGCGGACGTGGTGGCCGGTGACCTCCTGGTGACCTCGGGCCTCGGCGGCGGATTTCCGGCCGGATATCCCGTGGGCACGGTGACCGAGGTGCGCCGTGACCCGGCGAAATCGCTCGCCGACGTCGAGGTGAAGCCCGCCGCCGCGCTCGACCGCTCGCGCGAGCTCATGTTCGTCTGGCTCGAGACCCCGCCGCCGGCCGCGACGGCGCTCGAACCCGCGCCGCCCTCCAAAGCGCCCGCGCCGGCAACTGCCGCGCCGGCCTCCAAAGCCGGGCCATCCGTGCCCGTGCCCAAGGTGCCCGCAACATCCCCGAAAGCTCCCGCGCCGGTGCCGCCCCCAAAGTCGGGCGCCGCGCCTGGCGCAAAGCCCACGCCTGGCGCAAAGCCCGCGCCCGGCACACAGCCCGCGCCCGGCACACAGCCCGCGTCTGCCGCAAAGCCCGCTACCGCCGTAAAGCCTGCGCCGCCCGCGCCCGTGAAGGGAGGAGCCACGCCGTGATGCGCGAGGCTCGCATCCGCCGCGTGCCCGTGGCCCTCTCGGCCCTGGTGGCGCTCGCGCTTTCGGTGATTCCGCTGCCCCCCGCGCTCGATGCGTTTCGCCCCGACTTCCTGGTACTGGTGGTCCTTTATTGGTCGATCGAATCGCCGCGCGCGGGCGGCCTGACGCTCGCGTTCGTCGCCGGCCTCGCGCTCGATGTCATCCGCGGCGTCGTGCTCGGGCAGCATGCGCTCGCGCTCACCCTGATGTCGGCTTGGGCCATGAACCTGCGGCTGCGAATCCGGGTCTTCTCGGTGATGTCTCAGTGCCTGACCATCTTCGCCCTGCTGACCGGCTACCAGTTCATCCTGTTCTGGGTCGACGGAGCGACGGGCAACCCCGTCACCGCCTTTGGCCGGTGGCTCGCGCCGCTGATCGGCGCGCTGCTCTGGCCGCTGTTCGTCGCCATCCTCGGCCGCATGCGCGAGCGCTAGGAACACCGCATCATGATGTTCGAGGAATTCTCGCAGTCGCGTACCCGCCGCACCCTGACCGCCGGCGGCAGGGCCCTGCGTGCGCTCGGGCTCGACGGTCCGCTCACCGGGGTGCTCGCCATCATCGTCTGCCTCGGAGTCCTGGTCGTCTACAGCGCATCCGGCCAGAACGTCAAGATGGTCGAGCATCACCTCATCAACATCGGCATCGCGGTCGCCGCGTTGCTGGCGCTCGCCAAGCTGGCGACGCCGCAGTACCTGCGGCTGTTCTCGCCGTTCGCCTACGCCATTGGAATCGTGCTCCTCATCGTGGTGGACGTGACCGGTCACATCGGCAAGGGCGCGCAGCGCTGGCTCGACATCGGCTTCATGCGCTTCCAGCCGTCGGAGATCATGAAGCTCGCCGTGCCGATGATCTGCGCCTGGTACATGCACGAGCGCCCGCTGCCCCCGACCTTCAAGGACCTCCTCATCATGGGGGTCCTGATCGCCATTCCCACCGCGATGATCGTCACGCAGCCGGACCTGGGCACGGCGCTCCTGATCGCGGCATCGGGCCTCATCGTCATGCTGCTCGCCGGACTGCCCTACCAGATCATCCTGATCTCGATCCCGCTGATCGGCGGCGCCGCGTTCGGCGCCTGGCACTTCATCCACGATTATCAGCGCCAGCGCATCCTCACCTTCCTGAATCCCGAGACCGACCGCCTCGGCGCGGGCTATCACATCATCCAATCTCAGATCGCCATCGGCTCCGGCGGACTGTTCGGCAAGGGCTACATGAACGGCAGCCAGGCGCAGCTCGAATTCCTTCCCGAGCGCTCGACCGACTTCATCTTCGCCGTCATCGGCGAGGAGTTCGGGCTGCTCGGCCAGCTCCTGATCCTGACGCTCTACGGGGTGGTGATCGGCCGCGCGCTCTATCTCGCGCTGCAGGGCCAGGACACCTTCGCGCGGCTCACCGGGGGCGCGATCGCGCTGAGCTTCTTCGTCTACGTGTTCGTCAACTCGGGAATGGTGAGCGGCATCCTCCCGGTGGTGGGCGTGCCTCTGCCGCTCATCAGCTATGGAGGCACATCGATGGTCACGCTTCTCGCGGGCTTCGGCATCCTGATGTCGCTGCATTCGCACCGCAAGCTCATCGGGTCCTGAGCATGCGCGCACCGCACGCCTTCGCCCTGCTCCTCATCCTCGCGCTCGGCGCGAGGCGCGCCGAGGCCATCGACGTGAAGCGCGCCGACGTCAAGGCGTTCATCGCGCACATGGCCGGGACCACGTCGTTCAAGAAGCGCGAGCTGCGCAAGATCCTCAAGGCGGCAAAGACGCAGCCGGCCATCCTCGAGGCGATGGACCGCCCCGCCGAGAAGGCCAAGCCCTGGTTCGAATACCGCCCGATCTTCATGACCGAGAAGCGCGTCCAGGAGGGAACGGACTTCTGGCTCGCCCACCGCCAGGCGCTCGATCAGGCCAGCGTGCGCTCGGGTGTCGCGCCGGAATATCTCGCCGCGATTCTCGGCGTGGAGACCTATTACGGCCGCCTCACCGGCTCGTACCGCGTGATCGATGCGCTCTCGACGCTGGCGTTCGACTATCCGGCCCGCGGCAAATTCTTCCGTGACGAGCTCGAGCAGTTCCTGCTGTTGAGCCACGACACCGGCCTGAATCCCCTGGGCGTCAAGGGCTCCTACGCGGGCGCGATGGGCGCGCCCCAGTTCATGCCGTCGAACTACCGGCGCTTCGCGGTCGATGCCGATGCCGACGGGCACATCAACCTGTGGAACAACTGGGCCGACGTGTGCGCAAGCGTCGGCAACTACCTCAAGGAGCACGGCTGGAATCCCGGCGAGCCGGTGCTGAGCGAGGCCACCGTCGCGCCCGACAAGGCCGGCGATCTCGACGGCCGCAACCTCGCGCTGGCGGAAACGGTCGGGTCGCTGCGCGCCAAGGGCGTGACCTTCGACAGCACCCTCTCCCCGGACGCACCGGCGTTGCTCATCGCCGCCGATGATGCCGACGGCGTGCATTGGCGCGTGGGCTACAACAACTTCTACGTGATCACGCGCTACAACCACAGCGCCCTGTACGCCATGGCGGTCTACGAGCTTGCCGCCGCCGTGAGGCAGCGCGTGCTCGGCCTCGACGCGGCGAATGCGCCGCAGGAGTCCGCCGCGGCCGCCGAGGGCACGGCACTGACCCCGGCCCAGTCGCCCGCGCAGTGACGATTCGCCGCTTCATCCGCTCGTCGATCGCCACCGCCGCCGCGGCCGCGATGGCCGGGTGCTTCAGCACGCGGCCGCCGCCCCCGGAGGCTCCCCCGCCGGTCATCGAGACGCCGCCGCCACCGTCCCCGGCCGGCATCCCGGATGCGGTGCCGAAATACGAGCCGCGGTCCAGACACGGCAATCCGCCGTCCTATGAGGTGTTCGGCAAGCGCTACTACGTGCTGTCCTCGGGCGTGGGCTACATCGAGCGCGGCGTCGCGTCGTGGTACGGGCCGGGATTCCACAAGGTGCGCACGTCGACCGGCGAGCCCTACGACATGTATGCGATGACGGCCGCGCACAAGACGCTGCCGCTTCCAGCCTACGTCCGCGTCACCAACCTGCAGAACGGCCGCAGCGTCGTCGTACGCGTCAACGATCGAGGACCGTTCGTCGCCAATCGCATCATCGACCTCTCCTACACCGCGGCCGCGAAGCTCGACATGCTGCGAAACGGCACCGCGATGGTCGAGATCCGCAGCATCGACACGTCGCTGCCGCCCATCATCACGGCCGCGGCGCCGCTTCCCGCGCCGCGCGCGGACGCGAATGGCGCCGCCTCGCCGGCCGTGGTGCCTGCGCCGGGGACGCCGGCATCGCTCGCCGCCGCTCCGCCCGTGCCCGCCACGGCACCGGTGACCGCGGGCGTGACCGTCGCCGCGAACCCATCGCCCATGCCGGTCGCAGCCGCATCGTCCGCTTCGGCCGCGGCCGCCGCAACCGCGCCGGGCACCTCGGCGCCGACCGCCAACGCGCCGCCGGCCGCCCTGTTCATCCAGGCCGGCGCGTTCGCCGATCCCGCCAACGCGGAGCGCCTCGCCGGGCGCCTGCGCGGCGGAGGCTACGGCAAGATTTTCGTGCGCGACGACAAGATCGCCGGACGCCGCATGTATCGGGTGCGCATCGGACCTGTTCCGGACGTCGCGGAGTTCGATCGCGTGATCGCCGCGCTCGAGCGCGCCGGAATCGGCGATGCGCATCTCGCACTGGAATAGGCTGGTTGCATGCGATACTTCACACCATCACATCGAGGCTCCATTTCTATGCAGAGACTCCTTCTGGCGTGCAGCCTGCTGCTCGCGATCTCAGGCTCGGCCTTGGCGAAGAAGCCGCACCACGCTCACGCCGCCGCGCACGCGGCGGCCGCACCGGCCGCACCCGCGCCGGCCACCGTCGGACCGAACGGAATCCCGACGCCGCCGCAGGTGGATGCCACCGCGTACGTCGTGGTCGACTTCCGCACCGACAAGGTGCTCGCCGCCGAGAACGCGACGGCGCGCGTCGAGCCCGCGAGCCTCACCAAGCTGATGACGGCCTACATCGTGTTCGAGCAGCTTGCGGCGGGGAAGCTCAAGCTGGATGAGCAGGTGATGGTGAGCGAGCATGCCTGGCGCTCGGAAGGCTCGCGCTCCTTCATCGAGCTCGGCAAGCCGGTGACCGTCCAGGACCTGATCCTCGGCATGATCGTCCAGTCGGGCAACGATGCCACCATCGCGCTGGCCGAGCGCATCGCCGGCACCGAAGAGACCTTCGCGCAGATCATGAACTCCACCGCGCAGCGTATCGGCATGGCGGGCACCCATTTCGAGAACAGCTCGGGGCTGCCCTCGCCGCAGCACTACACGACCGCGCGGGACCTGTCGGTGCTCGCGCGGGCGATCATTCACGACTACCCGCAGTACTACAAGTGGTTCTCGGTGCGCGAATTCGAGCACAACGGCATCAAGCAGCAGAACCGCAACGGGCTCCTCGAGAAGGATCCGACGGTCGACGGGCTCAAGACCGGGCACACGGACTCGGCCGGCTTCTGCCTGGTGACGTCATCGCTGCGCGACGGCATGCGCCTGATCTCGGTGGTGATGGGATCGAAGAGCATGGGAGCACGCGAGGCCGCGAGCGCCGCGCTGCTCAACTACGGATTTACTTTCTACGAGACCAAGCTGCTGGTGAAGGGCGGCACCGCGTTGACCAGCGCGCGGGTCTGGAAGGCCCAATTCACGCCCGTGGACATCGGCATCAAGGATGACGTGTGGCTCACGCTGCCGCGCGGCCAGGCCGGCTCCGTGAAGACGGCGCTCGATGTCCGCCCGCGCCTGATCGCGCCGCTCACGACGAACGACGAGGTCGGCACGCTCACGCTGACCGCCGGCACCGGAACGGTGGCGACCAAACCCTTGCACCCGTTGAAGGCCGATCTTGCCGGAAGCTGGTGGCGCCGCCTGATCGACACCATCCGGCTCTGGTTCGCCTGATGAGCGTGCTGCCGGTCTGCTATCTGAACGGCAGCTATCTGCCGTTGGCCGAGGCGCGGGTGTCTCCGCTGGATCGCGCGTTCTTGTTCGGCGATGCGGTCTACGAGGTCGTCATGGTGGCCGGTGCGCGCCCGTTTCGCCTGCGCGAGCATCTCGACCGCCTGGAGCGCAGCCTCGCCGGCATCCGCATGACCGCGCCGCTGGCGCACGAGGCCTGGGGCCGCATCTGCGCCGAGCTGATCGAGCGCAATCGCGCGCAGAACGCGCACATCTACATGCAGATCACCCGCGGCGCCGAGCTCGGCCGCAATCATGCGTGGCCGGATGGCCTGGCGCCGACGATGTTCGCCTACGCCACCGCCTCGGAGCCGGTCGCGCCCGCGACGCTGGCCAACGGCGTCTCCGCGATCACCGCCGTGGACACGCGCTGGGCGCGGCGCGACCTCAAGTCCACTTCGCTGCTCGCCAACGTGCTCCTGAAGAGGCTCGCGGTGGACGCAGGCGCGTTCGAGACCATCCTGCTCGAGAACGGCGAGCTCAACGAGGGCTCATCCACCACCGTCCACGTGGTCAAGGGCGGCCGGGCCGCCTGTCCGCCGAACGGGATGCACATCCTCCCCGGAACGACGCGCGACGTGGTGACGGAGCTCGCGCAGCGCCTCGGCATCCCCACGGAAAGCCGCCGCGTGAAGGAGACCGAGCTGCGCGACGCCGACGAGATCTGGCTCGCCTTCTCCACGCGCGGCCTCTTGCCGGTGACCCGGCTCGATGGCGCGGCGGTCGGATCCGGCAAGCCGGGCCCGCTGTTCGAGCGGATTCATCAGGCGTTCGAGCGGAATCTCGTCGAGCTCCGGGGAACGCCGGCGCTCTAGCACGGCGATGCGATGCGCCGATCCCGGTGGTCGATGTGGCGCCGCGGCATCGGCTTCCGGCCGCCGGCACGGCACCATTGAAATCGGCGCCTGTGCCCCTACCTCACCCAGACCATGACCGAAAGCGCCCTCAAGTTCCCCACCGAGTTCCCCATCAAGGTGATGGGCCGCCACGATTCCGCCCTGCGCGAGCTCACGCAGGGCATCGTCGAGCGCCATGCCGGACCTTTGGACGTCGCCAGCATTCGCAGCCGGCCGAGCAGCGACGGCAACTATCTGTCCGTGACCTACGTCGTACAGGCGACCAGCCGCGAGCAGCTCGATGCCATCTACCGCGAGCTCACCGCCTGTGAACCCGTCCTGATGGCGCTCTGAGAAGAGCGCGGAGGCCGCCGTACGGCGGCGCAATGGCGATACCCGGCCTTCGCCGGAAGCACGATCGGTCAAGCATCCGCCGACCGATCAATCAACCGGACACTTGAGCGCCCGCAAGAGGCAGGGCGTCAGCTCCCGCCCCGCCCTCTCCACGGCGTCCGCGCTTCCGAATCCGGGGACATGATCCCGGAGCCGCGTCACCTCGAGCCCCGCATAGCCGCAGACATTGATCCGGCCGAAGGGCTCGGGGTCGAGCGATACATTGAGCGCCAGGCCGTGATAGCTCGCGCCGCGCCGGATCCGCAGGCCGATGCTCGCGAGCTTGGCGTCGCCGACGTAGACCCCGGGCGCCTCGCGCCGGCCCTTCGCGGCGATGCCGAGCACCGCCGCGTACTCGATCACGGCTGCTTCCAGTGCCATCACCATTTCCCGCAGCCCGAGCCTTCGCCTTCGCAGATCGATCAACGGATATACGACGAGCTGACCGGGGCCGTGATAGGTGACCTGGCCGCCGCGATCGATCTGCACCACCGGAATGTCGCCCGGCGCGAGCAGATGCGTGCGCGAGGCGTTCATGCCCAGGGTGAACACCGGCGGATGCTCGAGCAGCCAGATCTCGTCGGGTGTCGCTTCGGTGCGCTCATCGGTGAAGCGCTGCATGGCCCGCCACGTCGGCTCGTACGGCGCGAGCCCGAGACGGCGGATCAGGGGCCTGTCCAGGCCGGCGCGCGTCCCGGTCCCGTCGGGCGCCTCCGCCGCCACGTCGTTGCCGGCCTTCGCATCGAGCATCTGCGCCTGCATCACGACCCCGCGCCGCCGGCGCGCCGCGACAGGGCCGCGTTGTCGAGACCCGCGTTGTTCCTCGCGAGCGCCTGTTCGGCGCGATAGCTCGACCGCACGAGCGGGCCGGAGACGCACTCGAGGAATCCCATCTCGAGCGCCCGGTCGCGATACCGGTCGAACTCCGCGGGCGTCACGAATCTCTCGACGGCGAGGTGATTCGGCGTCGGCCGCAAATACTGTCCGAGAGTGAGGATGTCGACGCGCGCGGCGCGCAGGTCGGCCATCGTGGCGCGAATCTCATCGTCGGTCTCGCCGAGCCCGAGCATGAGGCTCGTCTTGGTGAGCATTTCGCCGCGCCGCGCCTTTGCGGCCTCGAGCACGCCGAGCGTGCGCTCGTACCCCGCGCGCGGATCGCGCACCGGGTGCGTGAGACGCCGGACCGTCTCGACGTTCTGCGCGAACACCTCGATGCCGGAGTCCACCACGGCGTGCACGTCCGCGGCGTTGCCCTGGAAGTCGGGCGTCAACGCCTCCACCGCGGTGTCGGGATTGCGCCGCTTGATGGCACGCACGGCCGCCGCGTAGTGCGCGGCGCCGCCGTCCGGAAGGTCGTCGCGGTCGACGGAGGTCAGCACCACGTACTTGAGCCGCATCAGCTCGACGGAGCGCGCCACGTTCTCCGGCTCCTCCGCGTCCAGCCATCCGCGGGGATTGCCGGTGTCCACCGCGCAGAACCGGCACGCACGCGTGCAGACCGACCCCATTAACATAATCGTCGCCGTGCCGGCGTTCCAGCACTCGCCGATGTTGGGGCACTTCGCTTCCTCGCACACCGTGCTCAAGCGATGCTCGCGCACGATGCCCTTGACCGCGGTGAACTGCGCACCGGCGGCCAGCGGGGCACGCAGCCACGGCGGCTTGCGCAGCGCAGGCGCCGCGCGCGCGCCGGCCGCGTGCTCGCCGGCCGCGTGCTCGGGGCTGCCGGCGACGCCCTCGGAAACACCGGCCGCGGCCCCCTGCGGCGCGGCGGCCCGCGCCTTTACTCCGTCCTTGATGGCCGTGAAGCCCTGCGGCGTGGTGTATTTCTCCCCGCTCCGCGGTGCGCGGTGCTCCTCGGCTATGGGGATGCCCTTGAATTGCGACATTGCGCCATTGTACTCCGCCCCGTGAGGCCCCGATGTGCGCCGCCGACCGCCTCAGGCGTTCAGGGCGTGGAGCCGCTCGACGGTGCCGACGTCCTCCCACGGCCCTGCGTAGAGCTCCGCCGAGCAGCGCCCTGCCTGCATAGAGCGCTCCAGCAGCGGCCGCAGCGGAAAGACGCCGTCCGCGCAGCCGTCGAACAGCCGGGCGCGATACACGCCGATGCCGGAGAACGTATGGCGAACCGCCGCCGCGGCGAGCGCCGAGCCGTGCTCCAGTCCGAAGTCGCCGTGCGGGTGCTGCGCCGGATTCGGCACCAGCACGAGATGCGCGTCTCGATCGCGCGCCAGGCCGAGCGTGTCGAACGGGAAATCGGTGTACACGTCGCCGTTCACCACCGCGAACGGACCCGGCTGGAGATGCGGGAGCGCGCGGAATATCCCGCCCGCGGTCTCGAGCGCGCGCGGCTGCTCCTCGCTGTAGACGATGGTCGCGCCGAAACGCGCGCCGTCGCCGAGGTGATCGCGGATCTGCGCTCCCAGCCACGCAAGATTGATCACGAGGCGCGTGATGCCCGAGCGCGCGAGCGCCTGGACGTGCCGCTCGATGAGAGGCTGACCCCGCACTCTCAGCATCGGCTTCGGAATCGTGTCGGTGAGGGGGCGCAAGCGCTCGCCGCGTCCCGCCGCGAGGATCATCGCAGCACGCGGCCGCTCCGGCGGCCCGCTCACGCCAAGGCCCGTCGTTGAGCGCTCCGGAACTCGGGCTCGATGCGCTTGGCGAGAAAGTCCGCGAGCGGCGCCGTCTCCGCATGCTCGGCCGCGGCATCCTGCGTATAGCGCAGCACGCGCGGCAGGTCCCTGAGATATTGCGGCTTGCCGTCACGATAGAAGAGCCGCGCGAAGATGCCGAGCACCTTGATGTGCCGCTGCAATCCCATGAGATCGAACCAGCGCAGGAATTCGCCGTCCGACTGTCCGGCGGGACGGCCCGCGGCGCGCAGCCGCGCCCGATGAGAGAGCGCCCACGCCCGGACGCGCGCGCGCGGCCAGGCGATGTAACAATCCTTGAGCAGGGAGACGAGATCGTAGGTGATCGGGCCCCACACCGCGTCCTGGAAATCCAGAATTCCCGGATTGCGCCGCTCGCGCACGAGCAGGTTGCGCGAGTGGTAGTCCCGATGCACGAGCGCCGCGGGCTGCTCCAGCGCGCATTCGACCAGGGCGTCGAACGAGCGGCGCAGCATGGCCTGCTCGCGGTCGGACACCTGCAGCCCGAGATGCCGGCGCAGGAACCACTCCGGCATGAGCTCCAGCTCGCGCATCAGGAGATCGCGCCCATACGCAGGCAGCGTCGCCTCTGCGCCCGAGTCGCCCGCTTGCATGAGATGGAGCGATTCGAGCGCATCCGCGTAGAGCCGCTCCGCGGCCCCGTCCGAGCCGAGCTCATCCAGATACTGTCGGTTGCCGAGATCCGTCAGCAGCAGGAAGCCGCGCTCGAGGTCCTTGGCGAGCACCACCGGCACGTTCACGCCGATGTCGAGCAGGATGCGGCCGACGCGCAGGAACGGCTCGACGTCCTCCTTGGCGGGCGGCGCATCCATGACGATGTAGGAGTGCTCGCCGCGGGTCACGCGGAAGTAGCGCCGGAAGCTCGCGTCGGCGGAGGCGGTCTCGATGCGGGCGCCCGCGAATCCCAGATCATCGACGACCCATCGTGTCAGCTCGGAAAGCCGCAAATCGCTTGCATCCGCTAGACCCATGCTTGACCATTCGCTTGCCGCAAATCCGACGGCGGCCCGTAGTATACCGACTAAGGCGATGCATTTTGCCCATGGCTGTCCGTGCCCGAGCCGCGCTCATACTCGTCTGCTTCGCCGCGAGCCCTGCGCTCCGCGCCGCGGATCTGTGTCCCGCGCCGCCGAGGTATCAGCCTCCGGCATCGAGCGACATCGCGAGCGACGATCATCGCATCCACATCGATAGCGACGACGCCGACATCGACGCGAACGGCCACGCCGTCGTGAACGGACACGTCAGGGTGCGCCAGGACGGGCGCACCGTGACTTCCGATCAGGTCACCTACGATGCGAAGACCGGGCGCGTCTCGGTCAAGGGCGGCGTCGATTTCGAGGACCCGAAGCTGCGCATCAAGAGCGACGCGGGCAGCTACGACACGAGCGGCGCCGCAAACTTCGACCAGGCCAACTTCCAGCTCATGGACAGGAACGGCCGCGGCTTCGCCAAGGACATCGACGTGACGCCCGAGGGCAGGGTGGATCTCACGAAGGTGCGTTACACGAGCTGCCCGGTTGGCAACGAGGACTGGTCGCTGCAGGCGTCGACGATCAGCCTCGACACCAAGGCCCAGGAGGGCACCGCCCGCGACGTCACCATGCGCTTCAAGGACGTGCCGATCTTCTACACCCCGTATCTCTCGTTCCCGCTCGGGGACGAGCGCAAGAGCGGCTTTCTCTTTCCGAGCTTCGGCCACTCGCACAGCAGCGGGTACGAGCTCGAGGTGCCGTACTACTTCGATCTCGCGCCGAACTACGACTTCACCATGACCCCCGGCCTCCTGTCCGCGCGCGGCGTGCAGCTCGCGGGCCAGTTCCGCTACCTGACGGCGGGCTCGCGCGGCACGCTCGACGCGACCTTCCTGCCCGACGACAAGGTCGAGCACGACGATCGCAGCTATCTGCATTTCAGCGACGTCACCGACTTCAAGCGCGGCTTGCGCTTCGACGCCGACATCGCCGACGTGAGCGACAGCAACTACTTCTCGGACTTCGCGGTCGGGTCCGATCAGACCAGCGTGACCTACCTCGAGCGGCGCACGGATCTGCTCTACTACGACGACATCTGGCGCATCGGTGCGCAGCTGCAGAACTTCCAGACCATCGACATCGCCGTGCCGACGACCTGCTTCCAGGCCCTGGCGCCGGCCGGCACGCCGGCCGGCCAGTGCGATCAGCGGCCCTACTCGCGGGTTCCGCGGGTCCAGGCGAACGCGCTCTGGCCCGTGCCGGGCACACGGCTCGAGCTCGCGCTCGACACCGAGGCGGTGAACTTCCTGCGCGAGGTCGGGCCCACCGGCGTGCGCGTCAACGTCTCCCCGGAGCTGCGCTGGTCGGTGCGCGGACCCGGCTACTTCTTCGAGCCCGCCGTCGGTTACGATTTCACACAGTACGACCTGCACGATGCGCAGGACGGCGGTCTCGACGCGCCGAGCAGCCCCACCCGCGCGTTGCCCTACGGACGCGTCGATACGGGACTGGTGTTCGAGCGCGATGCCGGCGGCCAGCGCACGCAGACGCTCGAGCCGCGATTGGTGTACAGCTACGTGCCCTACCGCAACCAGGACGAGCTGCCGATCTTCGACAGCGGGTTGCCGGATCTCAACCTGACCGAGCTGTTCCGCACCAACCGGTATGTCGGATGGGATCGCATCGGGGACGCCAACCAGGTGGCGCTTGCCTTGACCACGCGCCTGTTCGATCACGTCACCGGGACCCAGTACCTCTCGGCCACCATCGGCCAGATCCGCTACATCACCACCCCCAGGGTCGACCTGCCGCTCGGCGCGCTGCCCACCTCGAGCGGCGACAGCCTGGTCACGGTGCCCGGGGTCAATCCCCTGGCGATGCCCGGACAGGCCCTGGTCAACGCCCGCGGCCAGACCCTGATGTTCTTCCCCGGCCAGTACGTGTCCGGGATACCGGCGTTGAGCCCGTACGCGTCCAACGTCCGCGCCGCCACGGTCCCCGACACCTCGGGAGAGTTTCCGGCGTCGGACCTGGTCGGCGAGGTCGCCGTGACGGCCTACAAGCACGTCAGCTTCAACCTGGACTACCAGTGGAATCCCTACACGTCACAGACCGAGAAGTCCGAGATCGGGGTGCAATATCGGCCCGATCCGAGCCGGGTGGTCAACCTTGGCTACCGCTTCCAGGATGGGATCCTGAAGCAATGGGACGCCTCCTTCGCCTGGCCGATCACCGATCGCTGGAATACCGTCGGCCGGTGGGTCTACTCGCTCATGGACCACCAGACCATCGAGCAAGTGGCTGGTTTTGAATACAAAAGCTGCTGTTACCGCGTCCAATTGGTGCAGCGCCGGTACGTGACCAATCGCTTCGGAGGACTGGACACCTCCGTTGCATTACAATTGGAACTGACGGGCCTGAGCTCGGTCGGAAAGCGTGCAGACACGTTCCTGGAACGATCGATCCGCGGGTACTCGACCCGCGACCCCAACGCCGAAGATTCGGCTCCTTGAAGGACGAGCTCGACTCATGCGAACCATTGCATCGATTTGCCTGATTCTCGCCGGCGCACTGTTCTCCACGATGAGCGTGGCCCAGACGCGCGACATCGGCGTGCACGGCGAGCTCCTGGACCGCATCGCCGCCGTGGTCAACGACGGCCTGGTGCTGAAGAGCGAGCTGGACGCCCAGATGGAAGCCGTCACCAAGCGGCTCCAGGAGCAGAAGGTCGAGATGCCTTCCCAGAACGTCCTCAAGCAACAGGTCCTGGACCGGCTGATCCTGCAGGAGATCGAGGCGCAGCATGCCAAGCGCGTGGGGCTGACCGTCTCGGACGAGCAGCTGAACGGCGCCCTGCAGGAGATCGCGACCCGCAACAAGATCCCGTTCGACCAGCTTCCCACCGCCCTCTCGGCCCAGGGTGTCGACTACAAGTCCTACCGCGAGTCCATGCGGCGCGAGCTCACCTTGAACACGCTGCGCCAGCGCGACGTGATCGCGCACATCAGCGTGAGCCCGCACGAGCTCGAGCAGTATCTGGCCCGCGAGAAGACCCAGGCGGCGAACGACGAGTTCAACGTCTCGCACATCCTCATCTCCCTGCCCGAGGCGGCAACGCCCCAGCAGCTCGAGGAGATGACGAAGAAGGCGAACGACATCGCCTCCCGCGCGAGCAAGGGCGAGGACTTCGCTCAACTGGCGATCGCCAACTCGAACAGCCAGACGGCGCTCGAGGGCGGTGCGCTCGGCTGGAAGAAGGGATCGCAGCTTCCTCAATTCATCCTCGACATGGTGGTCAAGCTGAAGCCGGGCGAGGTCAGCCAGCCGGTGCGCACGCCGAGCGGATTCCACATCGTCAAGCTGAACGAGGTCCGCAGCGGCGAAGCCCAGATCATCGTCAACCAGATCCACGTGCGCCACATCCTCATGAAGACCAACGAATTGGACGACGACGAGACGGTACGCCAGAAGCTGCTCAAGCTTCGTGAGCGCATTCTCGCCGGCGAGGACTTCGCGGGCATCGCCTCCACGACGTCCGCGGATCCCGGATCGGCGCCCGACGGCGGCGATCTCGGCTGGACGGGGCCCGGCACCTTCGTTCCGGAGTTCGACAAGGCGATCGCCGACCTCAAGGTGAATGAGATCAGCCAGCCGTTCAAGACGCGCTATGGCTGGCACATCGTCCAGGTGCTCGGCACCCGCACCTACGACAGCACCGACGATGTGCGCCGCCAGAAGGCATTCGCCGCCATCCGCGAGAGCAAGGCGGACGAGGAGACGGAGCTGTGGCTGCGCCGGCTGCGCGACGAGGCCTTCGTCGAAGTGAAGATGTAAGGAAGGTCCGCAACGCTTCGCGGCGCGTCCGGACCCCTTCGCAAGCGCTCCCCGTGCCGGTTCCGCGGATCGTCATCACCTCGGGGGAGCCGGCCGGAATCGGGCCGGATCTCTGCGTCGCGCTCGCCGACGGCGTCTGGAAGGCCGATCTCGTGGTGGCGGGCGATGCGGGGTTGATCCAGAGCACCGCGGCCGCCCTGCACCGGCCCCTGGTCATCGAGCGATATGATCCCGCGCGGCCGCCGGCGCCGCACCGCCCCGGCACGCTCGACGTGATGCACGTACCCGCGCCGCGACCCGTGGTCGCGGGGCGTCTGGACCCCGGCAACGCGCGCTACGTGCTCGACCTCCTCGACCGGGCCTGCGATGGCTGCACCCGCGGGGAGTTCGCCGCCATGGTCACGGCACCGGTGCAAAAGAGCGTGCTGATGGACGCCGGCTTTGCCTTTTCCGGACACACCGAGTATCTCGCCGAGCGTACCGGCACGCCGCTGCCCGTCATGCTGCTGGCGGCGGGGGGCCTGCGCGTCGCGCTCGTGACCACGCATCTCGCGCTTGCCGACGTGCCGGCAGCCATCACTCGGGAGCGGCTGCTCGCCACCTTGCGCATCGTGAATGCGGACTTGAAGCGGCGATTCGCCCTGGCGGCGCCGCGCATCGCGGTGCTCGGACTGAATCCGCACGCCGGCGAGTCCGGGCATCTCGGGCGGGAGGAGATCGAGGTGATCGGGCCCGTGGTGCGGGAGCTTCGTGCCGCGGGGCTCGACGTTGCGGGCCCGCTGCCGGCGGATACGGCCTTCACGCCGCGGTTCCTCGAGCGGGCCGACGTGGTCGTCGCCATGTATCACGATCAGGGTTTGCCGGTCCTCAAGCACGTCGGGTTTGGGACCGCGGTCAACGTGACGCTCGGGTTGCCCATCGTGCGCACCAGCGTCGACCACGGCACCGCGCTCGAGCTGGCGCGGACGGGACAGGCGGACGACGGCAGCCTGCGCGCCGCGCTCGCGCTCGCGCTCGCGCTGGCCGATGGCGCACATGCCGGTCCGTAAGCGCTTCGGCCAGCATTTCCTGCACGATCCCGCCGTGATTCGCCGCATCGTCGATGCGGTGGCGCCTGCGCCCGGAGAGCGCATCGTCGAGATCGGACCCGGCCGCGGCGCGCTCACCTGGCCGCTGCTCGAGCGCGCCGGGAAGCTGACCGTGATCGAGCTCGACCGTGATCTGGCGCGCGCGCTGCGAAGCGATGAGCGGGCCGCCGGGCTCACCGTGCACGTCGGCGACGTGCTGCGCAGCGACCTTGCGGTACTGGCCGGGACCGGCCAGGGCGCCTTGCGAGTCATCGGCAATCTTCCCTACAACATCTCCACCCCGCTGCTGTTCCATCTGCTCGAGCAGCGGGCCGGCATCGCCGACATGATGTTCATGCTGCAGAAAGAAGTCGTCGACCGCATGGGCGCACGGCCCGGGTCCAAGCAATACGGCCGCCTCACCGTCATGCTGGCCGCCGCGGCCGAGGTCGAGCCGCTCTTCGAGATCGGACCGGGTGCGTTCCAGCCGCGCCCGAAGGTCTGGTCGGCCATCGTCCGGCTGCGTCCCTCGAACACGCCGCGCTTCGAGATGGGCCGGCCCGGCGCGCTGGCGGCGGTGGCCGCCGCGGCGTTCTCGCAGCGGCGCAAGACGCTGCGCAATTCCTTGCGGAGCCTGCTCGCGCCCGAGCAGATCGAGGCATGCGGCATCGATCCCCAGCGGCGCCCGGAAACACTCGAGCCGGCGGAGTTCGGCCGGCTCGCCGCGCAATACTCCCGATCCGTCGGCTATACTTGAGCGAGCATGTCCCGCTACGAAAAAGTCCTGGTATTGCTCGATCTGTCGGAGCGCAGCGAGCAGGTGGTGGCGGCCGCCCGGGACATCACCGCGCACAGCGACGCATCGCTGGTGCTGCTGCACGTCGTGGAGTTCGTGCCGGTCGAGCCGATGGGCGAGTCCTTGATGCCGACGACGCGTATCGAGAACGAGCTCATCAAGCGCGGACGGGAGCGCTTGCGCGATCTGATCGACCGGCTCGGGTTGACCGCGGCGGCCGGCCGCGTCGAGGCCGGCAATACCAAGGCGGAGATATTGCGGGTCGCGGAAGAGGAGCAGGTGGACCTGATCGTGCTCGGCAGCCGCGAGCGCCATGGACTCGCCATCCTGGTGAATTTCACGGAAGACACCGTGCTGCACGCCGCGCATTGCGACGTGCTCGCCGTGCGCGTGAAATAGCGCCCCCATGAGCGTCGGCAGCGATCCGAAGATCCGTGTCGAGGTGGAGACGGCGTATATCGAGGAGCAATCCGATCCTCGCGACAAGCGCTTCGTCTTCTCGTACACCATCACCATCCGCAACGAGGGACAGATTCCCGCGCGTCTGCTCACCCGCCACTGGATCATCACCGATGCCAACGGCAACGTGAAGGAGACCCGCGGCGACGGTGTCGTCGGCGAGCAGCCGTATCTGAAGCCGGGCCAGGGGTTTCGCTACTCGAGCGGCGCGGTCATCGAGACGCCGGTCGGGACCATGCAGGGGAGCTACCAGATGGAGGCCGACGACGGCCAGCGCTTCGATGCGGCGATCGCGCCGTTCCGTCTCGCCATGCCCGGAGTGCTGCACTGAAGAGCCTTGCGGCATCGCCGACCGAGGCGCGCCGGGCAAGTTTCGACCGCGCCGGGCACCGTTGATGGCGCTCTACGCGATCGGCGACGTGCAGGGATGCAATGACGAGCTGGGCAAGTTGCTCGACGCGGTGAAGTTCAAGCCCGATCGGGACCGGCTCTGGCTCGTCGGCGACCTCGTCAATCGCGGCCCCGATTCCCTGGGGGTGCTGCGCCGGGTGCGCGCCCTGGGCGAGGCGGCGGCCGTCACCCTCGGCAATCACGATCTGCATCTGCTGGCGGTCCATTTCGGCCACGCACACCTGCGTGACGATGACACCCTGGCGCAGATCCTGTCGGCGCGCGACCGGCGCGAATTGCTCGAGTGGCTGGCGCAACGCGCGATCCTGCATGAGGACCCGGAGCTCGGCATGTGCCTGCTGCACGCGGGCCTCGCCCCGCAGTGGGACCTCGGCCAGGCGCGCCGCTGCGCGCGCGAGTGCGAGGACGCGCTGCGGCGCGACCCCGAGCGCTTCTTCGCGCGGCTCTATGGCGACGAGCCGAGCCTGTGGGAGGAAGGGCTCGAGCGCGAGGAGCGCCTGCGATTCATCGTCAATTGCTTCACGCGCCTGCGCTACGTGGATGAGGACGGGCGGCTGGTGCTGCGCGCCAAGGGATCGCCGAAGAAGCCGCAGAGCAAGCCGCTGATCCCGTGGTTCGAGGCGCCGGGCGCACGCTGGCACGGCACTCGAATCGTGTTCGGTCACTGGTCCACGCTCGGCTTCTTCCGCAACGACGCGGTGGTCGGTCTCGACACCGGGTGCGTATGGGGCGGCGCGTTGACGGCGCTTCGCCTGGACGTGCCCGACGCCAAGCCGGTGCAGGTCGGTTGCCGGGCGCACAGCCCGATCGGGTGACACGGCGTCTCTGCACGCCGGTCAGCGCCGCGCGACCGCCCGGAGCACCTCCCCGCGAATCATGAAGCTGCCGCCGCTCACCTCGTACGGGCTGCAGGAGATGTCCGTCTTGACGTTGCGCGTCGCGAGCTTCGGCAGGATCTGCTGCACGAACTGCTGCACGAGCTCGCAGTCGGCGGACAGCATGTTGTGCATGGCGTCGCTCGCGAGGCTGAACGGCTCGAAGCGTGCATCCAGCGCATCGACATCGCCGCCCGGGCTCGGGCGGCCCGGCACCGGCGATGAGAACACGATGTTGACGCTCGGGCCGACCGACGCCCCCTGCGTCACGCGCTCCGCCGCCCCACAGCCTTGGGCGTGCACGGACAGATCCCGCCGCGCCCCGAGCGCGAGCAACAGCGTCTGCATCTTGTCTTCGAGCCCGATGCAGGAGTAACGCGCGGTACGACCCAGGTAGAGAAAATGCAGGGTCTGCACCTTCCACACCGCGGACACCTGCGTGTCGCCCGCGGCGCCGCCTCCGGGCGCGTCGGCCGCACGCGCATCCGGCGTACCGAGCAGCCCTGCCATGGCGACCAGCCCTGCCATGGCGACCAGCCCTGCCGCACCGAGCAGCCCCGCCGTACCGAGCCGCCCTGCTCGACCGAGCTGCCCCGCCGCCGCCAGCCACATCACTCTCACTCGCCGCTTTCGCCGCATTCGGCACCTCCGAGGGCTTGGACGCCGGGCGCGGCGGCGAAGTTTCCCGGCGCCGCTATAATGTCTCCATGGCCGTTTCCGCACCCTTCAATTTGAACGCCTGGATCGACCGGCATCGGAGCCTGCTCAAGCCGCCGGTCGGAAACAAGCTGCTGTTCCAGGACAGCTCCTTCATCGTCATGGCCGTCGGCGGCCCCAACTCGCGCAAGGACTTCCACCACGATCCGAGCGAGGAGCTCTTCTACCAGGTCGAGGGTGACATCGTGCTGCGCACGGTGCAGGAGGGAAAATTGATCGACGTGCCGATTCGCCAGGGCGATGTGTTTCTGCTGCCCGCCGAGGTGCCTCACTCCCCCCAGCGGCCGGCGGGCACCGTCGGCATCGTGGTCGAGCGGCGGCGGCGTCCGGACGAGCTCGACGGATTCTCCTGGTACTGCGAGAGCTGCGGCAACCGGCTCTACCTCGAGCGCGTCGCCGTGAGCAACATCGAGACACAGCTCCCGGAGATCTTTTCGCGCTTTTTCTCGAGCGTGGCGCATCGCACCTGCTCGGTCTGCGGAACGGTGATGCAGGCGCCGCGCCCGTGACAGCCGCCGGCGCACCGGGCGCGCCCGCCGGATCCATCGCACTCGACACAGGCGCCGCCGCGCGCGATGCGGCCGACCCGCTCCGATGCCTCGCGGCGGAGTTCCTCCATCCCGTCGATGGCGAGGGCCGCAACCTCGTGTATCTCTGCGGGCATTCGCTCGGCTTGCAGCCGAAGTCCGCGTCGCGATACCTGAACGAGGAGCTCGGCGAGTGGCAGCGCCTGGCGGTGCTGGGGCATCACACCGGCCGTCGACCCTGGATCGGCTATCACGAGCGCGTGGCAGCCTCTCTGGCCGTCCTCGCGGGCGCGGACGAGAGCGAGGTCGTCGCCATGAACTCGCTCACCGTGAATCTGCACCTCATGATGGTGAGCTTCTTTCGCCCGCGGGGCGCGCGCTCCAAGATCCTGATCGAGAAGTGCGCGTTTCCATCCGACCGCTACGCCGTGGCCTCCCAGCTCGCGTTTCACGGGCTCGACGCCGCGCGCCACCTCGTCGAGGTCGAGCCGCGCGCCGGCGAGCGCACGCTGCGCACCGAGGACGTCGTCCGCTGCATCGAGGAGCACGGCGCCGGCCTCGAGCTCGTGCTGCTGCCGAGCGTCCAATACCTGACGGGGCAGGCCCTGGATCTGCCTGCGCTCATCGCGGCGGCGCGGCGTACCGGCGCCCATGTGGGGCTCGACCTGGCGCACGGCATCGGCAACGTCCCGCTGCATCTGCATGACTGGGACGTGGATTTCGCCGTGTGGTGCAGCTACAAATACCTGAACGCCGGGCCCGGCGCGATCGGCGGATGTTTCGTGCACGACCGGCACGCGCGCCGCACTGATCTGCCGCGTTTCGCCGGCTGGTGGGGTCACGATCCGCAAACGCGCTTTCAGATGGGACCCGAATTCGAGCCTTCGGCGGGTGCCGCCGGGTGGCAGGTCAGCAATCCGCCCGTGCTCGCCCTGGCGCCGCTGCTCGCTTCGCTCGAGATCTTCGATCGCGCCGGCATTTCGCGGCTGCGCGAGAAGTCCATCGCCCTGACCGGCCGGCTGCAAGCGCTGATCGAAACGCGGCTCCCGGGTCGCGTCGAGATCGTGACCCCGCGCGACAGCGGCGCGCGCGGCTGCCAGCTCAGCCTGCGGATACTGCGCACGCCGGCCGACGCCAGGCGGTGCTTCGACCGGCTGACGGCGGCGGGCGTGATCGGCGACTGGCGCGAGCCGGACGTGCTGCGGCTCGCCCCCATCCCATCCTACAACTCGTTCGCCGACGTGCACGCCGCGGTGGACGCACTGGTCCAAGCCATACCGCCGTGAGCCCCGCCCGGGAGCCGTTGCGCATCGTGGGTGCGGGCCCCACGGGTGCGCTGCTCGCCATCCTGCTGGCACGCCGCGGCCTCGAGGTCGACCTCTACGAGAGCCGGCCCGACCCCAAGGGTCACGCGGGCCAGTCGGGGCGCTCCATCAATCTCGCGCTCGCGAGCCGCGGCATTCATGCCCTGCGCGCCGCGGGCGTGTTCGAGAGCCTCGGAGGCGCCCTGTTGCCGATGCGCGGACGACTCATCCACGACGCCGCCGGAAATACCACGCTGCAGCCCTACGGTCTGCGGCCCGGCGAGCTCGTGTATTCCATCTCCCGCGGCCGGCTCAACGAGACCCTGCTCGATGTCGCGGCGGCCCGTCCGGGCGTCAGGGTGCGCTTCGATCATCGGTTCGAGGCGGCGGACTTCGATGAGGGCATGGCATCGATCCGCGATCTTAAGCGCGACCGGCTCCTCACGGTGCCGATGCAGCCGCTGCTGGCGACCGACGGCGCGGGCTCGGCGATGCGCCGGCGCATGCAGTCGCTCGGCTTGATCGAGGCGGCGGAGATCGATCTCGAGCACGGCTACAAGGAGCTTTCCATCCCGGCGCTCGCGGGCGGGAGACACGCGCTCGCACCCGACGCCCTGCACATCTGGCCGCGCGGAGACTTCATGCTGATTGCGCTGCCGAACACCGACGGGAGCTTCACCGCCACCCTGTTTCTGCCCAAGCACGGCGTCGTGAGCTTCGAGAGCCTCGCAGACGAGGCCGCCATCGAAGCTTTCCTGACCCGCGCGTTCCCCGACGCTCGCGACCTCATGCCCGACGGCGTGCACGAGCTCTTGTCGCATCCGATCGGATTCCTCGGCACGGTGGCCGCCGCGCCCTGGAGCCACCGCGGCATGACGGCGCTGATCGGCGACTCGGCCCACGCGATCGTGCCGTTTCACGGCCAGGGGATGAATTGCTGCTTCGAGGATTGCCTGGAGCTCGACGCGTGCCTCGATGAGCGCGACTCCTGGCAGGACGTGTTCGCCGAGTACTTCGCGCGCCGCAAGCCGAACACCGATGCGATCGCACAGATGGCGCTCGACAATTATCTCGAGATGCGCGAGCGCGTCACCAGCCCGAAGTTCCGGTTGCAGCAGGCGCTGGCGCTCGAGCTGGAGCGGCGCCATCCGCGGCGCTTCATTCCGCGCTACTCCATGGTGATGTTCCACCATGAAATCCCGTACCTCGCGGCGCTCGAGCGCGGAGCCGCACAAGCGCAGCTGCTCGCCGAGCTGACCTCGGGCATCTCATCGGTCGAGCAGGTGGACTTTGCCCTTGCCGGGCGCGAGATCGAGTCGCGGCTGCCGCCGATCTAGATCGGCCGGCACGCCGATGCGCGAGCGCCGCGGCAGCCGCCGCTCGCACGGTCAGGCTCTCAGCCCCGATCCAGCGTCGCGAAGGTGTACGCGTACGCGTTCTTCGCGTCGGCGCCATGCTCCTCGCGCGCGGTCTCGATCCACTCGCCGCCCCGCCACGCCGCGAACCAGGCGTCCCCATCCTCGATGCGCACGTGCACCTGCGTGAGATGGATGCGCGCGGCCAGCGGAAGGCACTGCCGGAACACTTGCGCGCCGCCGATCACCATCAGCGCCTGAGCCCCGGTCACCGCGCGGCACGCGGCTTCCACGGTGGACACCACCTGGCACCCCGGCGGCGCGAACGCGCTCGAGCGGCTCAGCACGATGTTGGTCCGATCCGGGAGCGGCTTGCCGATGGACTCGAAGGTCTTGCGGCCCATCAGCACGGGCTTGCCGACGGTGAGCGCCTTGAAGTGGCGGAGGTCCGCCGGCAGGTGCCACGGCAGGCCGTTGGCGCGCCCGATGACGTCGTTCTCCGCGACCGCGACCACGAATTCGATTCTTGGCAGCGGGTCGGCCGGCGCGCGGCCGCCTGCGGACGCCGCAGCACTCCCCGTGGGGTTCCGCGGCGGGGTCGCCGCGCTCAAGTCACGCCACCCGGCACTTGCTCAGGATCCAGCGCGTGAGCTCCTGCAGATCCTCGCGGTGCCGATCCTCGGGGCGGTGCAGCAGGTAATAGCTCTCGTTGGTGGCAAGCTCGGCGTCGAACAGCTTGACGAGACCGCCGGCCACGAAGCGGTCGGCGCTCAAGCGGGAGGGCACGAGGGCCACGCCGACGCCCTGCTCCGCCGCGAGCACCACCGCCGACATGGTATCGAGGCGCACCAGGCGCCCCGGCTTGATCGGCTCGATGCCGAGCCCTGACGCCCAGCGCTCCCAGGCTTCACGCCGCTCCTCGTGCAGGAGCAGGGTCTTGCCGTTCAGGTCCTCGTACGAATCGATCGGGTTCTCGAGCAGGAACGCAGGTGAGCACGCCGCGATGAAGGTCTGCGCGAAAAGCTCGTGCACCGTGAGGCCCTCCCACGGACCCGAGCCCACGACGATCGACAGATCCGCCTCCGGCGGATGCGTCTTCGGCGCGGAGAACGTGGTCTCGATGCGGATGTCCGTCTCCTCGCGGGCTTGGGAGAACGAGGCGAGCCGCGGCAGCAGCATCTCGTTGGCGAAGAACGGCGGAACGTTCAACCGGATGATGGTGCGGCCGTAACGCTCCTGCAGCTGCTCCGTCACGCTCTCCAGCTTGGAGAAGATGTCGCTGATGTGCTCCAGATAGTGCGCTCCCGCGTCGGTCAGCGTGAGCGTGCGGACGCCCCGCTCGAACAACGCGACGCCGAGCTGCTCCTCGAGCGCCTTGATCTGATGACTCACGGCGGACGGCGTGATGAACAGCTCCTCGGCCGCGGCCTTGAAGCTTTGCAGCTTGGCCGCGACTTGAAACGTCTTCAGGAATTTGAGCGACGGGAGGCGCATAGGGTGTGGATGATACACCATTGATCGCAAGCAACATTCGTGCCAGACGCCGACGGCCGCGCGCGAGGCTCGCAGCCGCAATATGTTCGGTGGCGACGCGGCCGCGCGCAATCTCGGAGCTCCCGCACGGCTGCCGCGCACGACTTCGGAGCTGGCGTGCACGATTCTAGAGCGGCCGTGTTACCGCGCGATGGAGCCCTGGCCGCAGCCGCTCATCGCTGCGCAGGCCCGTGCCGCGAGCGCAGCTCCGTCATCGCCGCGATGAAGGCCCCGATGTCGTCATCGTCGTTGTAGAAGTGAAAGCTGGCGCGAATGTTGCCGTCGCGATGCGAGGTGACGATGCCGCGCTCGAGCAGCGCCTGGGTCAGCGCGGGCGCATCGCGCGCGGGCACCGCCACGGTAGCGCCACGGCGCGCGTCCTGCGCGGGTGTGATGCTCGGCCAGCCGATCTCCCCGAGCCTCCGCATGCAGCGCAGTGTCAGTGCCGCATTGCGCGAGCCGATGGCCGCGGTGCCGACCGACAGCACCAGCGACAGTCCGGCCTCGGCGGCATAGCAATTCGCAACCGGCGGCGCTCCCGCCTCGAAGCGGCGTGCGCTCGGCGCGGGCCGGTTGGCGGTGATGTCCATGGCGCCGATGTCGGCCTGCGCGAACCAGCCGCCATGCGTCGGGACGAGCGCGGGGATCAACTCGCCCCGGACGTACATGAAGCCGATGCCCGCGGTGCCGAGCAGATACTTGAACATGCCGCCGACCGCGAAGTCCACGTCCAGCGCCCTCACATCCAGCTGCATCGAGCCGACGGACTGATAGCAGTCGAGCAGCACCTGCGCTCCGTGGGCGCGAGCCAGGCGCACGATCCCCGGAATGTCGAGCCGGGCGCCGTTGCGATAGCACACGTGGGTGACGGCAACCAGCCGCGTGGTCGCGTCGATCGCGCCCGCGAAGCTCTCCGCCGGAATGTAGCCGTCCGCTTCCGCGTGCACGTGCACGACGCGCGCGCCGCGCGGCTCCTGGGCGTGCCAGATCTGCGCATTGGTCGGAAACTCGAAGTCGCTGACGACCACCTTGTTGCGGGGTCCGGAGAAATCGAGGGCGCTCGCGAGGGCGTTGAGCCCGTCGGATACCGACGCGGTCACGGCAATCTCGTCGGCGCGGGCGCCGAGCAGCCGCGCGGTGAGCGTCCGCACCGACTCGAGCCTGCCCACCCAGGCGTCCCAGCTCGCGCCGAGGCGCAGGCGGCCGTCGAGATAGCTCTCGAGCGCCGCCTTGACGGCCTTGGCGAGCGCGCCGTACGAGCCGGTGTTGAGATAGACCTTGTGCTCGAGCAGCGGGAACTCGCGGCGCAGAGCTTTGAAATCGGGCTCCATGCGACGCTACTTTACGCAGCTCGCCGATCGATGGCGATCGCTAATGGATGGCGATGTTGATGCCGTAGGAGAAGCTGTTGCCGTCGGTCACGTCCGAGCAGCTCGAGAAGGTGCCGTCCGATTCGACCGTGCACAGGTAGATGAAGCCGTCGAGGTCGTCCACATAGGCCTGGGAGCCCTGGAACGCCACGGACAAGGGTTGTGAGGCGGCGGCGGCAAAGCTCGAGCATGCCGTGAGATCTCCGCTCGAGCCCACGGCGCAGGCGCTCACGCTGGCTCCGGCCTGATTGGCGACATAGGCAGAGCCGCCGTACAGGGTGATCCCCGCCACTCCCGAGAACCCGCCGCCCGTGCTCGAGCAGCCGGACAGGCCGCCCGAAGGTCCGATGGCGCAGACATCCACGGTGCTGGTTCCGGAGCCGACGTAGGCCAGGGTCGCGTTCACGGCGAGACCCAGGGTCCCGGATCCCGCCGTCTGGGTGCACGTCGACAGCGAGCCGTCGTTGTTGATGGTGCAGGTGGTGACGCCCGAGGTGCCGTTCGCATTGGTCGCATACAGCTTGTCGCCGTTGATCGCGAGGGCCCAGGGATACTGGAAATTGGTTCCCGTCGTCGCACAGCCGGAGAGGGTGCCGTCGGTCGCCACCGAACAGACGTACACGCTGTTGGTGCCGTAGTCGGTGACGTAGGCAAGCGTGTCGCCGTAGAAGACGATGCCGGTGGGGCTCGTGAAGCCGTTGCCGGTGCCCGCGCAGGCGCCGAGACTTCCGTCCGGGTTGAACGGGCAGACCTGCAGTGCCGCGCCTGGCTGACCGCCGCCCGAGAGCTGGGGTACGTAGAGGTGCAGCGGGTAGGTGGCCGCGTACTGCAGGCTCGCGGTGCCCGTCTTGGCGGCGCCGGAGTCGTCCCGGTACGAATAGGCGATGGACAGGTTGCCGCTCGCCGCCGTGCTCGACCCGTAGGTGAGCGAGAGCTGGCAGCCGCTGCCCGTGCTCACCGTGGCGCAGGCAAGGCTGTTGGCGCCGCTGGTCCAGCCGGCCGGCAGTGTGCTGAGATCCGTGGTCACCGCGAACGCGGTGGCCGGATTGCCGTCGTCGGTCGTGAACGTGATGGTGACCGGCGTGCTGCCGCTGCCCGTGAGCACGCCGAGCGAGCTCGGGCTCGAAGTGCCCATGATGTGATTGCTGGTGGTCGCCTGATAGGAAATGGCGATCGATCCCGTCTTGGCGTTGCCCGAGTCGTCGACGTAGGAATAATCGAGCCCCAGAGTGCCGCCGCCCGCCGCGGTTGGCGCATAGATGAGCGGGAGCTGGCAGCCGGTACCGGTGCTCACCGGGCTGCAGGCGAACGTCGAGAGGGTGCTGCTCCAGCCCATGGGCAGGTGGGTGATGTCCGTGGTGATCCTCAACGCGCTCGCGGGCCGTCCGTCGTCCGTGGTGAAGGTGACCGTCACGTGCTGGTTGCCGGCGCCGACCACGGCGTTGACCTGTCCGCTCGGGGAAGCCGTCGCAACCACGTTGTCGTTGGTCGTGCCGGCGTAGGGGATGTCGAGCGTGCCGGTCTTGGCCGCGCCCCCGTCGTCGACGTACGAATAACCGAGCGACAGGGTGCCGCCGCCCGCGATGGTCGGCGTGAACGTGAGGCCGAGCTGGCACCCGTTGCCCGTGCTGAGCGAGGCGCACGAGAACGTGGATGCCGAGGCGCTCCACCCGGGGGGCAGAGTGCCGAGATCCGTGGTCACCGCAAGACCGGTCGCGGGCCTGCCGTCATCGGTCGTGAAGGTCACCGTCACCGGCTGGCTGGCGCCGTTGATCAAGGCGTTCACCTGCCCGCTCGGCGCTGCGGTGGCCACCACGTTGTTCTGCGGGGTGGCCACGTAGGCGAACGTCAACGAGCTCGTCGTCTGCGGCATGGCCGCGTTGTCGACGAACACGTAGCTCAGGGTGATCGAGCCGTTCGCCGGCGCCGTCGGCGTGTAGCTGAGATTGAGCACGCAGCCGCTTCCCGTGGCGACCTTGGAGCACGCGAAGTTGCTCGGCCCCCTCCAGCCCGGCGGCAGGTTGCCGAGGCTGCCGGAGATCCCGAAGCCGGAGATGCCGCGGCCGTCGCTCGAGGTGAACACGATCGCGACGTTGCGCGTGCCGCCGGCCACGACCGAGACCGTCCCCGGGACCGAGAGCGTGGCGACGACGGTGTTGTTGGATCCCGTCGGCCCGCCGCTGCCGCCGAGCGGATTTCCGGGTGGATTCGCGCCCGAGGTGCCCCCGCCCGCCGGCGGCGTGGCGCCCGTATCGACGCCATAGGAGCTCGAGCCGCACCCCGAAAGGAGCAACGATGCGCAGGCGGCTGCGAGCAGCGAATGGCGGACCGAGATCATGGAAACACCTGAGAGCTCGCCCCCAAGGTAAGCATTGCCCGACAACCGCGGAGTTAACTGCGTCACGCAATGCGTGGGACTTGACCCGCGCGCGCGCGAACTGAGAGGGAGGAGCCCGGAGGAGCGGCCGGGACGCTGTCTGGGTCACGGGCCGGAGTTGATTATGTTCAACTCCGCGGCGAGCCCGGAATTGCGTCGCCCGGCGGGCACCGGCGCCTCGGCAAGATACCGCCTTGCGGCGGGCACCGGCCCCACGCAAGATGCTGCCTCGCGGAAGGCAACTGAACGGCGCAGATGCAGCCGCGACCTCGCGTCAGGCGCGGGTGCTGTACCAGCCGGAAATGCTCAGCCGCTCCCGCCGCGCCGGCAACACCTCGTGCTCGCGCCCCGCGCTCATGAAGCACACCAATCGTCCGGCGATGGGCTCGATATCTCGATGTCCGCCGCTCGGCTCGGCGATGCGCAGCTCCCCGCCGGCACCGCAAGCCCACGTCTCGTTGAGATAAACGACCAGCGATACGCACCGCCGCTCCCTCCCTCGAGGCTGATCCACGTGACGGGCGTAGCCCGCGCCGGCGGGATAGCAGGCGTAATGGAGCTCGAGATCGAACAGGCCGAGCTGCAGCGTCCGGTTCAAGGCCAGGCGCAACTCCTCCAGCCTCGCGAGCAGCCGCTCTTCCGCGGCCAGGAGCGGTGCCTCGATCCAGCAGACCGAGTCGCCGCGGATCTCCGTGCTGCGCCGGGCAGCACCGGGTCCGCCGACGCGCGCGGGAGCGAGCTCGCCGCGCTCCCGGATGCAGCTCACCAGCTCGCGCGACGCCGCCGGAGTCAGAAATCCATCCTGGATCGCGAGCTCCTCCGCGGCCAGGCTCGTGACGACGTCCGCGATGCGATCCGGCGATATCTCGGCCCCGCGGCTCGCGCTCATCGCTTCGAGAATCTGGTCCGTCCTTTTTCCCCGCCCGCTTTCTTGCGGGGCTTCTTCCGCGTCTTCCCACCCCGCGCTTTCCCGCTCCGCGCCTGCGCGCGCGGCTCCTTGCGCGGCTCGAGCATCGAGCCCCGGCACGCGCTTGCACCGCAGCGGCACGCGAAGATCTCGTCGACGTTGGGCTCATCGTCCTCATCACGGCCGATGCTGTAGTCGTAGGACAGCTCCTCGCCGGGCTCGATGGTGCGGATGGCGTCGATGAACACACGCCGGCGCACGATGCTGCTCTCGCAGTTGGGATCACAGCTGTGGTTGATGAAGCGCGCCTCGTTGCCGTTCACCCCGGCATCGATCACCGTGCGCGCATCGACCGTGAACAGGAAGGTATGGCCGTCGTCCGCGGCCTTGTCCTCGTAGCGCTCGTCGACGCGGGCGTGGCTGATCCGCTCGCCCAGATATTCGATCACGGTGGCCCCCTTGGGGATGCGCCGCGAGGCGAACACGCCGTAGCCGTGAATGGGGGAGTGCCGCACTTCGATCGGGGGAGTGCGGCGGGAAGTCGCAGATTTTTTCATACGGCGATGGGGGCCTTGATGGCGGCGTGATGACGGTAGTCGATGATCTCGAAATCTTCGAAGGCGTAGTCGAACAGGCTCGGCGGCCTGCGCCGGAAATGCAGCCGCGGCAGGGCAAACGGCTCGCGGCCCAGTTGCACCCCGGCCTGCTCGAGGTGATTCAGATACAGGTGACAATCGCCGCCCGTCCATATCAGGTCCGCGACGTCGAGGTCGCACTGCTGCGCCACCATGTGGGTGAGGAAGGCGTACGAGGCGATGTTGAAGGGAACGCCGAGGAGCGCATCGGCGCTGCGCTGATAGAGCTGACACGAGAGCCGGCCGGCCGACACATAGAACTGGAACAGCACGTGGCACGGCAGCAGCGCCATCCGGTCCAGCTCGCCGACATTCCAAGCGCTCACCAGGATGCGGCGCGAGTCCGGATTGGCCTTGAGCTGCGCGACCACTCTCGCGAGCTGGTCGATGTCGCGCCCGTCGGGGGCCGGCCAGCTGCGCCACTGCTTGCCGTAGACCGGGCCCAGATTCCCGTCGGCATCGGCCCACTCGTCCCAGATGCTGACGCCGTGCTCATGCAGGTAGCGCACGTTGGTGTCCCCGCGGATGAACCACAAGAGCTCGTGGATGATCGAGGGCACGTGCAGCTTCTTGGTGGTCACGAGCGGGAAGCCGGCGCGCAGATCGAACCGCATCTGGTGGCCGAAGACGCTCAGCGTACCCGTGCCGGTGCGGTCCTCCTTGCGCGCACCGTT
Source organism: Steroidobacteraceae bacterium (assembly GCA_036272295.1). GTDB lineage: Bacteria > Pseudomonadota > Gammaproteobacteria > Steroidobacterales > Steroidobacteraceae > Bog-1198. The sequence goes on along the minus strand of DATAYZ010000116.1, from coordinate 18,056 downwards.
GCGGCGGATGTGCTCCAGAAACTCGAGGTATGCCCGCATCAAGCTGCCGCTGTGCTGAGGTTTCCGCTCGGGTCGCCGCGCTTGTAGGCAAAAATGAGCATTCCGGCGCCGATCACGATCATGGGCATGGTGAGCAGCATGCCCATGGTCAGCCACTGCCCCACGAGATAGCCGATGTTCCGGTCCGGGAGCCGCACCCACTCCACGGCAAAGCGCCCGCAGCCGTATACCAGCAGGAACAACCCGGTGGGCGCAAGCCTCGGCCGCGGCTTGCTGGTGAACCACCAGAGGATGGTGAACAGCACCAATCCTTCGAGGCAGGCCTCGTAGAGCTGCGAGGGGTGACGTGCGACCAGCTGTCCCGTCTCCGCATCGGGAACGCGAAAGGCCCAAGGCAGATCGGTCGGCTTACCCCAGAGCTCACCGTTGATGAAGTTGCCGAGGCGGCCGAAAAAAAGGCCGATACCCGGCAGCGGCGCGACGAAGTCGACCACGTCGGCGATGCGCTTGCGCTTTGCCCGGGCGAACAATATTGCGGCGATCAGCACGCCCGTCATGCCGCCGTGAAACGACATGCCGCCGTCCCAGATGCGAAAGACGTTGAGCCAGCTCTGGGCGATGACGTCGCGGCCGTAGAAGATGCACCACCCGATCCGGCCGCCGAGGATCACGCCCATGGCGCAGTAGAAAATGAGGTCGTCGACGTCCAGGGAGCTCCAGGTGGATCCGGGCCGCCGCGCCCGGTAGCGGGCGAGCGCCCACCCGCCGACGAAGCCGATCAGATACATGAGGCCGTACCAGTGCACGGCAACGGGGCCGATCTTGACGGCAATGGGATTGATGTGGGGATAGGTGAGCATGCGGGCTACTTTAAACCGTCGCGCACGCGGCAGAAATATGTTTTGAGATAGCGGGTCTCGGGGATCGCCGGGTGCACCGGATGATCCGGGGCCTGCCCGCCCAGCTCGAGTATCTGCAAATGCCGATCCGCGGCTCTCGCCGCCTTGCCGATCGCGTCCTGCAGCTCCTCGGCGCTCACGTGATACGAGCAGGAGCAGGAGACCAGGATCCCGTCGGGGGCCAGCGTCTTGATCGCGAGCTGGTTGAGCCGCTTGTAGGCGGCGAGCGCCTTCGGCAGGTCCTTCTTGCGCTTGGCGAACGCCGGAGGATCGATGATGACCACGTCGTAGCGCGCGCCGCCGCGCGCCAGATCCTCCAGCGCGTCGAAGGCGTCGCGCTTGGAGATGCTCACCGAGAAGCCGTTGCGCTCCGCGTTCTGCGCCGCGAAATTCAGCGCGGCCTCCGAGCTGTCGATGCACAGCACCTCGCCGGCCCCCGCGCTCGCTGCACGCACGCCCCAGGCGCCGACGTAGCTGAATACGTCGAGCACGCGCGCGCCCTTGCGCAGATATTTCCCCAGCGCACGCCGGTTCGCCGCCTGGTCGAAGAACCATCCGGTCTTCTGGCCTTCGGCGAGGGGTGCGAGAAACTCGAGCCCGTCCTCGATGACCGCGGCCGCCGCCGGCGCGGCGCCCCCGACCGTCTCGACGTAGCCCGGCAGTCCTTCGAGCTCGCGCGCCGAGCCGTCATTCTTGAATATCAGCGTCTCGCAGCCCACCGCCTCCTCCAGGGCGCGGTGGATCTCCGGCTTCAGCCGCTCCATCCCGGCCGTCCCGATCTGGGCGACGCAGGTCGTGCCGTAGCGGTCGATCACGATCCCCGGCAAGCCGTCGGACTCGCCGTAGACCAGCCGATAGTACGGCTGCGAATACAGCCTTTCCCTGAGCTCGAGCGCGATCCGGATCCGCTCCGTCAACCAGGCGGCGGTCGGCGGCGTCCAGGTCGACAGCATCCGCGCCGCGATCAGCGAGCGTGGATTCACATACGCAAGGCCCAGCGCGCGATCGTTGTGCGCGAGCACGCGCACAACGTCGCCCGGTTGAAAGCGCTGCAGCGGCGTCTGGGCCGTATCGATCTCGTTGCTGAAGATCCAGAGGTGCCCGGCATTGAGCCGTCGATCTTCATTGCGCTTCAAGCGCAGCGCGGGCAACTCCGCCGCCGGTCTCGGGTCTGACATGGGGTATGGTCTATAGTACCTCGGTGCAACGCAATCGTCTCGGCGACGAAACCAGTCCTTACCTCCGGCAGCACGCCGACAACCCCGTGGCCTGGTACCCGTGGGGCGAGGAGGCGCTGCTTGCCGCGCGCCGGGACGACAAGCCCATTCTGCTCTCGATCGGGTACTCCGCCTGTCACTGGTGCCATGTGATGGCGCACGAGTCGTTCGAGGATCCTTCCACCGCGGCGCTCATGAATGAGTTGTTCGTCAACGTCAAGGTGGACCGGGAAGAGCGGCCGGACATCGACAAGATCTACCAGACCGCCCAGCAGCTCATCACCCGCGGTGCCGGCGGCTGGCCGCTCACCATGTTCCTGACGCCCGACCAGACGCCGTTTTTCGGCGGCACCTATTTCCCCAAGGAGGCGCGCTATGGCATGCCCGCCTTCACCGATCTGTTGAAGCGCGTGGCGGCCTATTACCGGGAGCGCGGCGCCGAGATCGGCAGCCAGGGCGCCGAGCTCCGGCAGGCGCTGGCGTCGGTCGAGCCCGCCTCCGCCGCGGCCGACGCCGTCATCGACGCGGCGCCGCTCCGCGACGCGCGCGACGCGCTGGAGAGCGCATTCGATCCCGCCCTCGGGGGCTTCGGGCGCGCGCCCAAGTTTCCTCACGCGCCGGGCATCGAGCGCGCGTTGCGCCACTGGCACTCGACGTCCGCGGGCGAGGACCCGGACTTGAAGAGCCTCTACATGGCGACGCTGTCGCTGACCCGCATGGCCGAGGGCGGCATCTACGACCAGCTCGGCGGAGGGTTCGCACGCTACTCGGTCGACGAGCGGTGGATGATCCCGCACTTCGAGAAGATGCTGTATGACAACGGTGCGCTGCTCGGCGAGTATGCCCGCGCATTCCTTGCGACCGGCGAGCCGTTGTTCGCGCGGGTCGCGGCCGAGACCGCGGACTGGGTGCTGCGCGACATGCGCTCGCCGGACGGAGCCTTCTACTCCAGCCTCGACGCCGACTCGGAGGGCCACGAGGGCAGGTTCTACGCCTGGACCCGCGCCGAGATCGAGGAGCAGTTGAGCCCGCGGGAATTCGAGGTGTTCGCGCGCCGCTTCGGGCTCGACCGGCCGCCCAACTTCGAGGGACGGTGGCATCTTTACGTCGTCGAGAGCGTGGAGGACATCGCGGGCAAGGACAAGGACTTGGCCGCGGTGCACGCGCTCATCGACGGAGCGCGCGCCAAGCTCCTGGCGGAGCGCAACTCGCGCGTCTGGCCCGGGCGCGACGACAAGGTCCTGACCTCCTGGAACGCACTCATGATCAAGGGGCTCGCCCTCGCCGCGCGTGCGTTGCAGCGGCCCGACCTCGGCGCGGCCGCAGCCCGCGCCGTGGATTTCGTGCGGCATCATCTGTGGCGCGAGGGCCGGCTCCTCGCCACCGCCAAGGATGGCCGTGCGCATCTCGCGGCCTACCTCGACGACTACGCGTTCCTGATCGACGCCTTGCTCGAGCTGCTGCAGGTGCGGTGGCGCGGGGAGGATTTGGACTTCGCGCGCAGACTGGCGGAGGTCCTGCTCGCGCAGTTCGAGGACGGGGGCACGGCGGCTGTGGACGCAGCGCATGAACGGGGCGACGCCGCGGCCCCGGCGCGGCCGGCCGGCGGCTTCTACTTCACGGCGCGCGATCACGAGCAGCTGATCCACCGCAGCAAAACCTTCGCCGACGAGTCGATCCCCTCCGGCAACGGAGCGGCGGCATCGGCACTCTGCCGGCTGGGGTTCCTGCTCGCCGAGCCGCGCTATCTCGATGCGGCCGAGCGTACCTTGCGCGCCGGGTGGTCCGGGCTGCGCGAATACCCGCTGGCACACATGACGCTGTTGAGCGCGCTCGAGGATCATCTCGCCCCATTGCAGGTCCTGATCATTCGCGGCGAGGCCGAGGAGGCGCGGCGCTGGGCGCGCGAGCTCGGCCGGCTCTACGCGCCGACGCGCATGATCCTGGCCATCCCCGCCGAGGCCGAGGATCTGCCGCCCGCCCTCGCCGAGAAGCCTGCGCCGGCCGCGGGGGTCCTCGCCTACCTCTGTACCGGCATGGCCTGCTCCGCGCCGATCGACGACCTCGCGCAACTCGTGCGAAATCTGGGCAATCGCGTGAGATTCGAATAGTTACCGGCCGTGACCGCTCGTCCATAATCACGGTCACCGCACGATGAAGCATTCCAGGAAAAAGCCAAAGGCCTTGCTGCCCTCATCGAGGGTGCGCCGCGTCGGCGCGCGCAAGCGCAGCGACGAGGCCGACAACCCGGCCCTGCAGGCGTTCTGGCACGCCGTCTACGCCATTCCGCGCGGCCAGGTATCGACCTACGGCGCCGTCGCGACCGCCGCCGGATTTCCCGGCCGCCCGCGCCAGACCGGCTACGCGCTCAAGATGGCCCCGCGGGAGCTCGAGCTCCCCTGGCACCGAGTCCTCGGCGCCGGCGGCCGCATCGTGTTTCCCAAGGCCTCGCGCGAGCACCGTGAGCAGGCTCGGCGCCTGCGCGCCGAGGGCGTGCAGATCGAGAATGGCCGGGTCAGGGGCTTCGAGGCCCTGCGCGTGCCGCATGAGCCCGGATGATCGCGGTGCCCATCAGCCGCAGGATGTTGCTACAGACCATATAAAGACTAAATTAAGTCCTCTGACCTTGGGAGGCACCGTGCGATATTCGACGCAGATAAGACCCATCAGCTATTTGAAAGCCAATGCCGCCGACGTTCTACGAGAGCTGGAGGAACGACGTAAGCCCATGATCATCACGCAAAACGGCGAAGCCAAGGCGGTGCTTCAGGACGTTGCCTCCTATGAGGAAACCCAGGAGACGCTCGCCCTGCTCAAAATGCTCGCGCTCGGCAGCCCACAGGTTGAGCGCGGGGAAATCAAGCCGATCAGGGAGGTCGCGAGTCGACTGCGCTGCTCCAACGCAACGACCGCCTGATGCTCCCGTCAGCGAGCTGCGCTCTCTTGGTATCGCGGAATATCGGCAAATCCTCTTCAAGCCCTTTCGCGTGATCTATAGGGTCCACGCCAGGCGGGCGATCGTCTACGTCATTGCCGACGGTCGGCGCGACATGGGTTCGTTGCTGACGCGGAGACTGTTGGACGTTTGACCACCCGACGACCCGGGCATCGGGCGTCACCTCATGATCCCCCGACTCCGGCCAACCGCGCGGCTCCGGTTAATCGCGCAGCATCGAGCCGAGCGACGCCGCCAACCTGCGCTTGATCTCCCCATGGGCCGCCAGCGAGTACGCCGGCGCGGCGCCCCAGTCGAGCGCCCATGGTTGTGCGGTGCGGACCGCGTCGGGCTCGCTCGCCCGCCGCGGAAAAATATGCGCGTGGAGCGCCGGCTCGACGTTGCCATAGATCGCATAGTTGATGCGCTCGGCGCCGGCGATCTCGAGCAGCGCATCTCCGACTCGCGCCATGTCCGAGAGAAACCGGCCGCGCGCATCCGGCGTCAAGGCATTGAGGTGCGGGACCACGGGATCCGGCAGCAGCAGGCAGTACCCCTCGAGAACCTGCCTCTCCCCCAAGATCACCCAGCCCGACGGCACACGCGCCACCAGCGCCGGATGCTCACCCGCGCGGCATCGCTCCACCATCGCATGAATCGCCGTCCTCATCGCCCGCCCGCCGTCGCACTCACGATCAATCCCCGACCGCCTTGGCTACGGTCGCCGCATCCACGGGCGCAGCATCGTTGCCGAAACTCGAGCGGACGTAGGTGAAGAGCGAAGCCGCGTCCTCGGACGAGAGCCATCCGAACTTCGGCATCTGCGCGGCATAGCGTCCGGCCGGCATCGTGGCAGGACGTTGGCCGAGGATCACCCAGCGCGCGAGCACCCCGGGGTCGCCGAGGACGACCGGCGACCGCGAGAGGCTCGGGTAGACCCCGGTGATTCCCAATCCATTCTCCTGGTGGCAGGCGATGCAAGTGCCGCCGAATATACGCCGGCCGGCGGCCGTATCCGCCCCCGAGAAGCCGCCTCCCGCCCGCGCCTCGGCCTGGCCTGCCCGCGCCTCGGCCTGGCCCGCCTGCGCCTCCGCCCGACCTGCTTGCGCGACCACCGCGACCGGCGGCAGCTGCCCAGGTGTCGCCGGCTGCCGGCCGCCGGGCACCGCCCTTTGCGAGCAGCCCGCGACCGCTGCGAACGCAAAAATCACGATGGCGAAACGGGTCGACATTGGATAATGCTAGCAAATGAACCTCCTTCGTAGCCTCGCGGCCTGCGTGCCGGCCGCGCTCCTCTCGCTCGCATCGGCCGGCGCCGCGCCCGCGGCCCAGCCGCCTTCCGGAGATGCCCTGCGCCAGATCATCGAGGAAGGCGATCCAGGCCTTTCGGGTGGACGACTCGCGACGCCCACGGATCGCGAGCGCCTCGACCGGCTCTACCAGGGCAACGGCTATCGCATGCTCTGGAGCAGCGGGGGCAAGCTCACGCCGGCGGCCTCGGCCCTCCTCGATCAGCTTCGGCTCGCGGCCGATCGCGCGCTCACGCCCGAGGACTACGACACCGCGCCATTGTCGGCGGCGGCGCAAGCCCTGGGATCGCCGGCGGCCGGGCCGGGGCAATGGGCCCTGTTCGATGCCCGGCTCTCGATCGCCGGATTACGATTTGCGTCGGATCTGCACTTCGGACGGGTGGACCCCGCGTCCGTCGGCCACAATCTCACCGTGGAGCGCGGCTCGCTCGACATTCCGGCCGCGCTGGCGCGGCTCGCCGCCTCACAGAATGTCCCCGCGGAGCTCGATGCGCTCGAGCCGCCGTTCACCCACTACGCCCTCCTCAAGAAGGAGCTGGCGCATTACCGCGCGCTCGCCGCCGAGGACGGGCTGAACAGCCTGCCGAGGCCGGCGGGCAAGTCCTTGAAACCCGGCGAAGCCTACACCGGCGCCGCCCAGCTTCAGCGTCTGCTGATCGCATTGGGCGACCTGACCGCCGCAACGGCAGGCGAACCCGCACCGCATACGCTCACGCCCGCGCTCGCGGAGGGGCTCCAGCGCTTCCAAGCCCGGCACGGCGAGAAGGCCGATGGAGCCTTGGGCGCTGCGACCTTCGCCGAGCTCACCCGGCCCTTGAGCGCTCGCGTGCGGCAGATCGAGCTCACCATGGAGCGCTGGCGCTGGCTGCCCGCGGTGTCCTCGGCGCCCATCATCGTCAACATCCCGCAGTTCCGGCTCTACGCGTTCGAGACGACGGCCGATTCCGAGGCCCACATTCGCCAGATGGACGTGATCGTCGGCAAGTCGTTCGACAAGACGCAGACCCCGGTCTTCGCCGCCGACATGAGCTACGTGGTGTTCCGGCCCTACTGGGAGGTGCCGTACAGCATCGCCGTCAAGGAGATCGTGCCCGCGGCGCGCAAGAACCCGAACTACATCGAGACACACCAGATGGAGATCGTGCGCGGCGCGGGCGACTCCGCCCCGATCATGCCGAGCACGCCCGAGAACATCGAGCTCGTCGCCAGGGGAACCCTGCGCGTGCGCCAGAAGCCCGGCCCCGACAACTCGCTCGGGCTGGTGAAGTTCATGCTGCCGAATCCCTACAACGTGTACCTGCACTCGACGCCGGCGCAGGCGCTGTTCTCGCAATCACGCCGCGACTTCAGCCACGGTTGCGTGCGCGTCGTCGACCCCGTCGGCCTCGCCGAGTACGTGCTCCGGGACCGGCCCGAGTGGACCCGCGACAAGATCCTCGCCGCGATGAACGGCGGCAAGCCGCAGACCGTGACGCTCAAGAAGAAGATCCGCGTGCTCATCGTCTATGGCACCGCGATCGCGCGCGAGCAGGGCGACATCCTGTTCTTCGACGACATCTACGGGCACGACCGACGGCTCGAGAAGGCGCTGGAGGCGCATCGGCCGGCAGGGACCACGGACGGGGCGCGCCCGCCGCTCGCTAGCCCTTCCAGGTCCTGAACCGCCCCGTATCGAGGTGCACGAAATCGGACGCGCGGTAGTACCCCACGCCGCCGCGCTGCATCTCGATCGCACGGGTGGCGAGGGTGGCGCAGTCGATGCCCGCCAGGCGCACGTCGATGGCGCGGCCCTCGATGTGCAGACTGTGCTGCGCGACGCCGGCGCTGCGCTCGTGCAGCTGCGCGTTGGTCTGCGGCGAGCGGTAGCCCGATATCACGCTGAACTTCGGCTCGACGCCGAGCGCCTGCGCGACGTCGCAAAGATAATCCATGAGCGCCGGATCGATCGTGTGCCGGCCGCCGGTGCGAAAGTCCCGCAGCACGTTCTCGATCCTGTCGAGCGCGGCCGAATCATAGGCCCCGTCGCGTGAGTACTCGACCTGCAGGCGCTCGTCGGTGTGCAGGCTGATCAGGGTGATGCTTCTCCCCGTCGGGCCGCCGGCGCCCTGCCCCTGGGAGCCGGAGGATCCGCGCGCCGCGTTCGCCGCTTCTCCACGACTCCCCTGGCCGCCGCCTCGCGCCAACGCCGGCAGCAGCCCCGCCGCCGACAGCCCGGCCAACGCACCCCCAGCCAGTATCAGGCGCCGCCGCGGGCTCATCGCTCGCTCATCAGGCGCCCGCGGTCGAGCGCGAGGACCGTGGCGCGGGGGAAGAAGTTGAAGTCGGTGGCCGATGCCCAGGTATACGCACCCATGACGTGCCCGACGACGAGGTCCCCGACATCGAGCTTCGGGAGCTCGATGTGGTCGTTGATCACATCGATGCTGTCGCAGGTGGGCCCGGCCAGCACCGACGGGTAGGTCTTTCCGCCCGCCGGCGCGAGCACCTCGAGCGGGTATACCGTGTGATCGTACATCTGGCCGGAATAGCTGCCGTACAGACCGTCGTCGAGGTAGTACCACCAGCGGCCGCCGCGCTCGGCGCGGCCCATCACCGACGACACCGCGGCGACCGCGGGTGCGGCGATGTAACGGCCCGGCTCTGCGATCACGCGCGTGCCGGCGGGCAGCGCCTCGAGCGCCGCGCGGATGGGCACGGCGAACTCCTCGATCGGCATCGCGGGCTCACGGTAGTCGACCGGAAACCCGCCGCCGATGTCGAGAACGTCCGCCGGATGTCCCTCGCTCCTCGCCGCGGCCAGGAGCGCGAGGCAGCGCTCGATGGCCTCGACGAACATGGCGGGGCCCGCGGCTTGCGAGCCGACATGGAACGACAGACCCTGGATGCGCACGCGCAGCTCCGACGCGAGGCGCAGCAGCCCCGCGACCGCCTCGGGCTCGCACCCGAACTTGCGCGACAGGTCGCAGCGCGCGTCAGGGCTGGAGAAGGACACCCGGATCAGCAGGGAGCAACGGGCGCGGTACTTCACGAACTTGCGCAGCTCGTCGGGATTGTCGACCACGAACCGGTCGACGCCGAAGCTCAGGGCGCTGCGGATGTCGCTCTCGCGCTTGATGGGGTGCGTGTGGATGCAGCGCTTCGGCGCAACCTTGAGGCGGCGAACCAGCTCGACCTCGCCGGTCGTCGCCAGGTCGAAGAATGCGCCCTCCGCCTGCAGCGTCTCGATGACGGCGGGATGCGGCAGCGGCTTCAAAGCATAATGCAGATCGACGCCCGGCAGGGCCGCGGCGAGACGCCGGTACTGCCGCCTCACGCGCTCGGCGTCGATCAGGAACAGCGGCGAGCCGTAGCGCCCGACCAGGTGCCGGATCGCGGATTCGCAGAACGGGTCCACGTCGGGGGCGAGCTCCAGGGCATCCTGCGCGATCGCATCGAGATCGGGCACATCGGACGCCGGGCGGCGCCGGCTGGCGGAGGCGCGGGCCATCAGCTCACCGACAGCTCGAGCGCGCTCGTATCGACGCCGCTCGCGCGATGCAGGCGGTCGAGGATCGCGGCCCAGCGCTCGCCTTCGGGCAGGCTCTGCACGAAGATTCGGGCGCAGCCGGCACGATCCAGCGTACGCAGGTGGTTGTAGAGATTGTGGGCGTAGACGTCGGGCCGCTTGCCGGCATTGATCCAGGTCATGTGGCGCTGCGTCTGCACCGGCGGCCGCATGGCGAGCACCGCGACCTTCTCCTGCCGCGCCGTCATCTCGGTGGCGCGGGCCTCGAGGTCATCGGAGGCCACGATCTCGAGCGGGGTGGCGGGCGCATAGTGGGTCATCCGGTCCCCGGGCACGCGCGGCGCCGGACCGCCGGTTGCCAGCTTGCCGACGACCTGCTCGAGCTGGCTGCGTGTGACGAATCCCGGGCGCAGCAGGCGCGCCTCGTTGTCGAGACAGGACACGATGGTGGACTCGAGGCCGATCGGCGAATCGCCGCCGTCCAGGATCACCCTGACGGCATCGCCGAGCTCGTCGCGGACGTGCTCGGGCTTGGTGGGGCTGAGGCGTCCGTAACGATTGGCGGACGGAGCGGCGAGGCCGCCTCCGAAGGCATTCAGCAATTGCTGCGCGATGGGATGGGACGGCACCCGGATGCCGATGCTGCTCTGGCCCCCGGTCACGATGTCGTTCACGTTGTCCGCCTTGGGCATGATCAGCGTCAACGGGCCCGGCCAGAACTTCGCGGCAAGCTGCTCCGCCACCGGCGGAACCTCGGATACCCAGCGGTGCAGGTAGCGGGGATCGTCCAGGTGAACGATCACCGGATGGTCGGGGGGACGCCCCTTGACCGCGAATATCTTGCGCACGGCATCGGGGTCGGCCGCGTTCGCGCCGAGCCCGTAGACGGTCTCGGTGGGAAATACCACCAGGTCGCCCGCGCGCAGCGTTGCCACCGCCTCTTCGATCTCGCTCTGTGTCGCTCGTACCACGCGCGCATGATATCAAGACTGTGCCGGCCACGAGGGCCGCGAGCGGCGACCGAATCGCGATCTGCGTCGCAGTACGCACACTACGAAGCGGTGACGGCGCGCCGCGCCGCGCCGGCTGCGTTACACGCCCTTCACTTTACTGCGCAGAGGCGCGGACTGTCGGCGGAAGGATACATTGCATGAAGGTCAGGTCGAGCCAGCGCCCGAACTTGAACCCCACCTCGTGAAAGCGGCCCACCTCGGCGAAGCCGAGGCTCCGATGCAGGCCGATCGAGACCGCGTTGTCGGCGTCGATGCCGGCGATCATGACGTGCTTGTCCATTGCCGCCGCGCGCGCCATGAGCTCGACCACGAGCCGGCGCCCCACGCCCTGCCCGCGCCGGTCGACGCGCACGTGCACGCTGTGCTCGACGGTGCGCCGATAGCAGGGCCACGCGCGAAAGTCGCCGAACGTGCCGAAGCCGGCGATTCCGCCGGAATCGCGCAGCACGATCATCGGAAATCCCTGTTGCGCCCTGGTCTCGAGCCAGGTTTCGCCGCGTGCCGGCGAGAGCTCCTCCTCGGAGTACACGGCGGTCGAATTGCGGATCACCTCGTTGTAGATCGCCAGGATCTCGGGCAGATCGGCGCGGCCGGCGGCGGTGATCACGGGCCCGCCGGCCGTCATCGGCAGCGCGCTCCGCCCGTCACGGGGCTCCGCCGTTCGCGGCGCGGCTCGCCTCGGGCTCGGCCGAGGCCGTCACGTCCGTGGGATCGAGCGCGGTACGCACCCAGGTGCCGTCCTTCTGACGCTGCAGCTCGTACGCCGGCCAGTAGTGCTTGTCGAGCTTCAAGGTGATCACGTCGGTGATGCCGTTCCAGCTCAAGGTCTTGAGCCGGAGCGACGCGTGGTCCCCCTTCCCGCTCACGGCCCTGATGAAGGCGTCGAGGTCGGCCGTGGGCTGGCCGTCCACCTCGGTGATGCGCCGGCCCGCGTACAGCCCGTAGTGGGTGGCCGGCGAGCCGTAGAAGAAGAACGACACGAACACGCCATACGGCGCGATGCCGCGCTGCGCCGCCATCGCACGGTGCGGCGCCTGCAGGGTCGCGCCCGCCCAGATCAGCACGCGGTCGATGTCGCGTCCGTTGAGCGCGACGGTCTTCATCTGCAGCGTCTTCTCGGCGCCGTCGCGCCAGACGCTCACCGTGACCTCGGGCTTCTGCACCGCCGTCTCGACCTCGCGGAAGCGGTTGACCACCTTGCCGTCCACCGCCAGCACCAGATCGCCCGGCTCGAGCAGATCTGCGGCGGGCGAGCCCGCCACCAGGCGATCGATGCCGAGCACCTGCCGGCGCTGGGGATTGTGGTCCTCCAGGCGCTTGACCCACTCATCGGGCAGGCCCAGCTCGCGTGCGCTCGCGAGCGACTGCACGTCGAACTCGGCTTCGAAGGAGTACAGCGGCTTGCCCTCGTCCACCACGCCCAGCATCTCGGCGACGAGATCCGCGGGCACGCCGCGGTTCACCTGCTCGACGTCGCGTGCGGATTCGTACGCAAAGCTCGACCAGAGCGCGAGCACGTCGCCCTTCTCGTCCGCCAGCACGCCGTCATAGTCGCCCGGCGGGTTGATGAGGCTCACCGCCTCGAGGTTGCTGTCGCGGAACCTCAAGGTGCGCGACAGCGGAAAGGCCACCGCGTCGACGCTCGAGACCTGGGTCCGCTGCGACTGGATCTTGGAATCGGCACGCTCGCCCACCACCCACACGTCGTCGCCCGACTTCAGCGGCCGGGGCAGAAGGGTCGCCGATCGCACCGGGGTCGTGCCGATGGCCTTTGGATCGTAGGACACCACCGCCAGGTTGTGCAGCGGGTGGATGAAGACCACCTTGCCCGGCACCTCGACGGTGCCCGCGAACGTGATCCTCACGTCGCCCATCGCGACCGGCACGGTATTGCGGTCGATCGCCACCAGACCGCGCTGCGCGTCGAGAATGACGCCGGTGCCGTGGTAGTTCTTCTCGGTGACGCCGGACACCGAATAAGGCATGTCGAAGGTCACCATCACCAGCGAGGGGGCGAGCCGGTCGATGCGCGGATCGCCGGTTTTCGCGAACTGGGTCGAGGCCGGCTTCTCCGGCGTCGGCGGGGGCCCCGGACTGATGGCGACGCAGGGCCAGGTGCCGAGCTTGTCGTCGCGCTTGCACTTGCGCGCCGGGAACCACAATCGGTCCATGCGAATGACCTTCAGCTGCCCGGCGCGCGGATCCTCGAGCGTCACGTAGCGCACGGGCACGCGGGCACCGTCGGAGAGGCCCGCGAGGACGTTCTCGAAGTCCCGCAGGTTGTCCACCTTCTTGCCGTCGAAGGAGCTGATCAACGCGGCGTGCGGAATGCCGGCGCTCGTGAACACGTAGCCCGGATTCGCGACGTACACGCCCTTGATCGGCAGGTTGTAGTGCCTTGCCTGCTGATAGGACAGCGTGTGCACCACGGCTTCGCCGAACTCGATGAACTCGTCGGCGGTGATCGCGTCGAGCGACTGCACCTTGATCGAATGCTTCAGGGTCTCCCGCCCGCGCTGCACCTCGACGGTGACCTCCTGCCCGACGTGCGCGTCGAGCACGTCCTCGAGGGAGAAGAACTCGGGGATCGGCTTGCCGTCGACCGCCACCAGGATGTCTCCCGGCGACAGGATTCCGTCCGCGGCCGAGCCCGGCAACACGTCGTCCGCCACCAGCATGCCGGTCAACCTGGGATAGGCGCTGCGGATGCGCGCCTCGGTGTCCGCGTTGAGGCCCAGGCGGCGCAGCTCATCGTACGGGGTGTACTTGAACACGGTCTCGAGCGTCCCGCGCGGCACCGTTTCCCCGGCCTCCAGATACTTGAGCGCCCGGACCACGGCGGTCAACGGGAGGTAGAAGCTCGAGGCCGCGCCCGTGGCGCCGCCCGCGTTGAGCGCCACGACGCGCCCCTCGATGTCGATCACCGGCGATCCGGACGAGCCGCCCGACGTGCTCGAGGCGGCCTGGTAATAGAAGGTGTTGAAGTCGTTGTACTTGCCGTAGCCGTACTCCGGCGCCTCCCGATCGAGGCGCGCGAGCGTGCCGGCGAGGATCGACAGCTGCTCGCCGGCATCGTTGCCGACCACGCGGATCTCGCGGCCGATCACGGCGCCCGCGGGATACAGCGGCAGCTCCGCGGGCTGGATGAACTTGAGCTTGGCCGGGTCGTAGCGATAGATGCCGAAGTCATGGACCGGGTCGCGATAGACCGGGAACAGCGGCACCTCCTCGCGATTCAGGAAGATCGCCTGAGCGGTCACCGGGCCGGGCGTCACCACGTGCCGGTTGGTCAGGATCAGCCCGCGCTTCGCATCGATGACGAAGCCGGTCGCCTGCGCGGTCGTGTTCCACTCGGTGTCGAACGCGCGCGTGCTGTCGATCTGGATGGTCACGACGCCGGTCGCGATGCGCTCCAGAGTCTGGGCCCAGTTCGCGGGGGTGTTCGGAATCCCGGGCGCGTGCGGCGCGGGGGCGGCGGTCGCGGACCCCAGGGCCAGGGCGCAGACGAGAAAGCAGCTGAGGCGTACGGTTCTTGGCATGCCGATCCTACGGGTCGAGAATGTTCAATGTCGGGGATCGGACAAGATCAGCCACCATACGGTTCCGAGCAAGCCGAAACTCAGCATCACGGCGGCGGAGCCCATGTCCTTGGCCATCCCGGCGAGCGGATGGCGCTCCAGGCCGGCGCGGTCCACGACCGCCTCCACCGCGCTGTTCAGGATCTCGACCACCAGGATCAAGAACATCGGGGAAACCAGGAGGGCCCGCTCCACGCCGGAACGGCCGAGGTACAAGCCCGCGGGAACGACCGCCAGGGACAGCAGCACTTCCTGTCGAAATGCCGCCTCTTCCCGCCAAGCGTACCCGAAACCCTGGAACGAGTAGCGAAAGGCGCGGAGGAGTCGGACGAGGCCGGTCGGTTTGTGTCTACGATCCATTCATCGCGGGCTTCCAGGCGAGATCGAGCTGTTTCGCGGCGCGGACATCGTCCAGCCGGCGCACCGGCATTGTATGCGGCGCCGAGCGCAGTTTGTCGGCATCCTGCTCCATTTCGCGGCGGATCGCGATCATTGCGTCACAGAACCGATCCAGGTCCTCCTTGGCCTCGGTCTCGGTGGGCTCGATCAACAGGCATTCCGGCACCAGCAGCGGGAAATACGTGGTGGGCGCATGGAAGCCGTAGTCCAGCAGCCGCTTGGCCACATCCATCGCCGACACCTGGTACAGGCGATGCTCCTGCCTCAACGTGATGATGAATTCGTGGCTCGCGCGCCGCCCCGGATACGCCGCCTCGAATCCCGCGGCCTGAAGACGCTTGGACAGATAGTTCGCGTTCAGTGCCGCAAACTCCGCGACCCGGATCATGCCGTCCCGCCCCAGGAGCCTCATGTAGACGTAGGCCCGGAGGTTCACGCCCGCGTTGCCCATGAAGCAGGACAGCCGGCCGATGGACTGGGGCAGGTCGCGCTCCGTCAGCCACCGAAACCGGCCGTTCTCGCTGCCGACGATCGGGATCGGAAGGAACGGACGCAGGCGCGCGGAAACGCCCACGGCACCCGAGCCCGGGCCGCCGCCGCCGTGCGGCGTCGAGAACGTCTTGTGCAGGTTCATGTGGATCACGTCGAAGCCCATGTCGCCCGGGCGCACCTTGCCGAGGATGGCGTTCAAGTTCGCGCCGTCGTAATAGAGGAGCCCGCCGGCCCCGTGCACGATGCGCGCCACCTCGGCGATCCGGTGCTCGAACACCCCGAGGGTGGAGGGATTGGTCAGCATGAGCGCCGCGGTCGCGGGCCCGACCGCCTCCTTCAAAGCATCGAGATCCACGTCCCCGTTCGCATCGCAAGGCACTTCCCTGACGCTGCATCCACACATCGCCGCCGTCGCGGGATTGGTGCCGTGCGCCGCCTGCGGGACGATGATCTCGGTGCGTGCCAGATCGCCGCGGGCGCGGTGATACGCCCGGATCATCGCGACGCCGGCGAACTCGCCCTGCGCGCCCGCCATCGGGGTGAGCGATACGGCCTGCATGCCGGTGATCTCCTGCAGCATCTCCTGCAGCTCGTGCATGCACTCGAGGAAGCCCTGCGGCTCGGGCCCGAGGGGGTGCCTGCCGAGGAACTCCGGCAGCATCGCCAGGGTGTGGCACACCTTGGGGTTGTACTTCATGGTGCACGAGCCGAGCGGGTAGAAGTGGGTGTCGATGGAGAAGTTCATCTGCGACAGGCGCGTGAAGTGGCGCACCACCTGGAGCTCGGACACCTCGGGCAGCGCCGGCGGCGCCGCGCGGCGCAGATGCGCCGGAATGCTCGAGGTTCCGGCCGCGGGCGGCGGGAACTGGGTCGGCGCGCACCGGCCCGGCTTGCTCAGCTCGAAGATCAACGGCTCTCGGGATTTGAGTTCGCTCATGGTCCTCTCAAGCTGCGTCGCGCGCAGCGCTCATGACGTCGGCCAGCGCCTGGGCATAGGCGCGGATGTCCGATGGCGTCTTCGTCTCGGTCGCGCACACGAGCAGCGCATGCCCGAGCTCCGGATAGCGGTCGGTGAGATCCAGGCCCCCGAGGATGCCGCGCCGGGCGAGCGCCTCGAGCACGGGCGCCACGGGACGGTCCAGCGTCAGCGTCGCCTCGTGAAAGCGCGGAGCATCGAATGCGGCGGTGACGCCCGGCACGCGGCCAAGCGCCGCCGCCAGCTCCGCGGTGCGCGCCATGCACGCCTGCGCAGTGCGCGCGATCCCTTGCGGGCCGAGCAGCGCCATGTAGATCGTCGCGGCCGTCACCAGCAGTCCCTGGTTGGTGCAGATGTTCGACGTGGCCTTGCTGCGCCGGATGTGCTGCTCGCGAGCCTGCAGCGTCAAGGTGAAGCCGGGCCTCCCGTCCACGTCGAGGGTGCGGCCGACGATGCGGCCCGGCATCTGGCGCACGTACGGCATGCGCGTCGCCATGAAGCCGAAATACGGGCCGCCCATCGACAACGGCACGCCGAGGGGCTGGCCTTCGCCGCACGCGATGTCGGCGCCGGGCGCCGCTGCGGCCCCCGCACCCCACTGTCCGGGCGCCTTCAGCACCCCGAGCGAGGTCGGGTTCACCACGGCGATGAGCAGCGCCTTGTTTCGGTGGGCCCACTCCGTGAGCGCGTCGACCTCCTCCAGGTTGCCGAGAAAGTTGGGCTGCTGCACCACCAGCGCCGTGATGTCCTGGCCGGACAGATCCTCCAACGCCTGCGCGCTCACGCGGCCGGTGGCCCGGTCGAGCGCCACGGTCTCGAGCTCGATGGCCTGATTTCCGGCGATCGCGCGCGCGACCCCGGCGTAGGTCGGATTGACAGTCCGCGGCATCAGGACCCGGCGAGCGCTCGAGGCTCGATTCGCGCGCACCGCCATCAGGCACGCTTCGGCGAGCGCCGAGGCGCCGTCATAGAGCGATGCGTTCGACACCTCCATGCCCGTGAGGGCGCACATCATGGATTGATACTCGTAGATCAATTGCAGCGTGCCCTGGCTCGCCTCCGCCTGATACGGCGTGTAGGCGGAGTAGAACTCCCCCCGTGAGGTGATCGCCCAGACCGGCGACGGGATGTGGTGCTCGTAGGCGCCGGCACCGATGAAGCTCATCGGGCGGCCGTCGGCCGCCGCCCGCTCCGACATCAGGCGGGCGATCTCCATCTCGCCGACGGCAGCCGGCAGCTCGAGTGCGCGGGCGCGCAGCCCGGGCGGAATCTCGTCGAACAGATCGTCGATCGAGCGCACCCCGATCGAATCCAGCATCTGCGCGATGTCCTCGGATGTGTGCGGAATGTAGGCCACGGCTAATGCGCTTCGGCGGCGAGATAGTCGGCGTACTCGGACGCGCTCATGAGACCGGCGCCGTCGGCCGCACCCGGCTGGATCCTGAACAGCCAGCCCGCCGCATAGGGATCCTGATTGACGAGCTCGGGATGTGCCGCGAGCGCGCCATTCCCCTCGAGCACCTTGCCCGCGACCGGACTGTAGACATCCGACGCCGCCTTGACGGACTCGACCACGGCGCTGGTCTCACCCGCCTTCAAGTCGCGGCCGGCCTCCGGCACCTCGACGAACACCAGATCGCCGAGCGCGCCCTGTGCGTGGTCGGTGATGCCGACCTCGAGCGCGCCGTTCTTCGCCGCACGCAGCCACTCGTGACTCTTCGTATATCGCAAA
>DATAYZ010000115.1:0-3221 GCA_036272295.1 Steroidobacteraceae bacterium | reverse complement strand
TCCTCGTCGAGGATCCCGTGAAGCTGCTCGCGGCGAGCCACTACGGCGACGGCTTCGAGCAGCGCTGACCCGCCGGGGCTACAACGACGACGCGACCAGTAAACTGACATGGGAGAACCTGGCGGAGAGCCCGAAATCCGGGCGATCTCAGGACAAGCACCGAGTTCTGGTTGGCTATGTCAGCAGCTCCTTGTTGATCCAGCCGTAGCTCGGCGCGCCTGCGGTGCTATCAGCCCTACCGTAGACGAAGGTGATCACCTGATCGGTGAGCTTGTCGGTGCCAGCTTCCCACAGCGGGGTCTGTATCTCGAGAGGCGGATTGGCCTGGTAGAACGCTGTCTTTCCCACGAGCGCGTCGATCGCCGCGCCGAACCGGGTCGCACCGCCGGTGTTCGGCGCGTTCAACATGAGGTTGACGACGTCACCGGGGCGACCGAAGTAGTGCTCGGGCAGGTTGGCATCGGGCTTGGCGCTCCGGTGTTGAGGTGCGGTGCGCAAGTGCGCAAACGAACGCGGCACCGCGAGGGGAGTCACGAGTTGAGCCGTCTTGGAGAACTGGACGTTGGCGTGTTGCTTGTCGACCGCGCTCGCGATGTTTCCATCGACGACTGCGAGACTCTGCCCCAGAGAATTGAGCTTCACCACAGGGATCCACCCGGTGACGGCGGTCTCGGGCGCTGGCCGCCACGGCCTCGTTGGGTCAAACCGCTTGTCTCCGGATGAAAATGGTGGGCCTACATAAAACGCCATCACACACCGCGTCGCTGTCGAATCGCCGGTGAGCTTCAGATCCTTGGCGCCGCCTGCGTTCATGGCCACGGTCGCGCCGGCCTTGGCGTCACCGATCGAATACGGCGAGCCGTCGCTGGTGTAGATCTTCGTGTCGAGGGCGAGCGCGGCTTGCTCCTTGGAGCCGGCCTTGGCTAGCCGATTCGGGTCAATCGTATGATCACGAGTCTCGCCCGCATGCTTCGAGTTGAAGCCCTTCAAGTCGAGATCGAGCTTGTGGGCCGCTTTCGCCGCCGGCTCCGCGTGCTCCACTTCCCTCTCGTAGGGCTTGCCGAGATGGGGCATTGCACGAAACAGGCGGAAGATGCTCGGCCTATCGTCCGGGTGCTCCGCAATCAACTCCGCGACGCGCGCCACCGGTGGTTTGCCAAGCTTGTCGTGCGCGACGAGCGCCTTCACCTGATCGAGTCCGGCGTGCCCTGTGGGGTGGTAGCCGGAGAGATCGTGCGTCTTGTGCGGATCGGCTTCGGGCGGGGACGCCTGTAGCCCTGCGGGCGCCGGCGAGGAGCCCGGCCCCGCGGCCCGGAGCGAGGCCGCGGTCCGGGGCGAGGCTTCGAGCCGCTCCGTCAGTGTTGTCTTTCCCACGACCGGGCTGATCGAACCGGCACTCTCCGCATCATGCGAAGCGCGCTTTCCAGCAATCTGTTTCTGTTCCCTCATGCCCATACTACCCATCGGCGCATCGACATCCTCCCGCCAGCATCATGGCACCTTCCGGAACTCGATATTGTTTACAGTTCTTCATTGAGAGCACAGTGATGCACAAGAAATACACCGCGCACTCCTGTTTGCAGTGGATACCGATTCACACAGCAAGCCTCACGCGAGCCCGGGCGACACCTCACGCGAAGATCACGCGCCGCGATCATGACCCGCGTGTCGCGATCGGTCGCGTGAGCTGCGGCCGAACTCCCCCGAGGCTCCGGCGATCGTCGAGGATGTCCGCTACTTGCCGCGTTCGCTGTGCGGCGGCGTTCGCAGTGAGCCCCGGCTGACGGCGCGCGCCGTACGCACCATGCGCAAGACGCTGCCGAGTTGGCACGCTGGAGTGACAACTCCGCTGTACATCGCCATTGTGGCACTCGCATTTCGCGTCTCTGCGTCGGCGAGGCACTCGCCAGGCTGCTTGCGATTGCCAGTGCGCGGCGGTTCTTCCAGGCACCGGTCATGCAGAGACCGTCACCACGATGAATAGCGTGTACGAGGTGGGGACGTTGCTCGCAGGCAAGTATCGGGTCGAACGGATCCTCGGCCGCGGCGGGATGGCCGTCGTCGTGGCGGCGGAGCACCAGGCGCTGCGGGCGAGCGTGGCGCTGAAGTTCCTCACGCCGGAGTTTGCCGGGCGCGCCGACGTCGTCGAGCGGTTCCTGCGCGAGGCGCGGGTGTGCGCGCAGCTCCGCAGCGAGCACGCGTGCCGGGTCTCGGACTTCGGCCGGCTCGAGAGCGGCGTCCCGTACATCGTCATGGAGATGCTCGAGGGCCGCGACCTGGCCAACGTGCTGGCCGCGCATGGGCCGCTCGCCGTCGCGACCGCGGCCGAGTACGTCGTCCAGGCGTGCGACGCGCTCACCGAGGCCCACGCCACGGGGATCGTGCACCGCGATCTCAAGCCGGCGAACCTGTTCCTCGCGCGGCGGCGCGACGGCGATGCGCTGATCAAGGTGCTCGACTTCGGCGTCGCCAAGGTGCACGACGCGGGCGAGCAGGCGCTCACGCTCGTCGACATGATCGTCGGCTCGCCGGCCTACATGGCGCCCGAGCAGATGCGCTCGGCGCAGCACGCCGATGCGCGCAGCGACATCTGGTCGCTCGGAGTCGTGCTCTACGAGCTCGCGTCGGGCGGCCTGCCGTTCCGGGGAGCGTCGCCCACCGAGGTCGCGATGGAGGTGGAGTGTTCGCCGCCGCCGCGGCTGGCCGGGGTGCCGGAGGGCTTTGCCGCGGCGGTGGCGCGTTGCCTGGAGCCCGCCCCGGAGCGCCGGTTTCAGCGCGTCGCCGATCTGGTCGCGGCGCTGCGGCCGTTCGTCCCGCGCGCCCCCGCGGTCACCGTCTCGATCCCCAAGCTCGAGATGTCCGCATTGCGCACCACGCGCACACCGCACCTCCCCCTGCCCGCCGCCGGCGCCATGCTCCCGGTGGCCACGCCGCTCCGGCCCTACCGCCGCCCTCGCCCGGTCATGTCGCCGGCTGTGCCGGGCAGTGGTCCTCGCCTCGCGATCGGACCGCTCGGGCATGGCGATCGACCGTTCCCGACGTCGGGGCCCTCGGCCAACGCGCGCGCAGCCACGACATGGGTGTCGCGGACTCCGTGGTGGCGAGTGCTGCTCGCCGGCGTGCTCGGTATGATCGTGATCTGGGCTACCTTTGCCTTGTGCCAGTGCGCGCGCGACAACGCGGTGGCGCGCGCGGAGCGCCACCACGATGCTCGGTGACAC
>DATAYZ010000114.1:0-15342 GCA_036272295.1 Steroidobacteraceae bacterium | reverse complement strand
TGCGGCCGGCCCGACTTCTTCAGCCCTTCCAGCATGGCCGGCAGCCGATGCAAGGTCTGCGGGCCGAACACCAGATCGACGTGGGGTGCGCGGGCGGTGATGCCCTCGCCTTCCTGGCTGGCGACGCAGCCCCCGACGCCGATCACGACGTGAGGCCGCTGCTGCTTGAGCTGCCGCCATTCGCCGAGCAGCGAGAAGACCTTCTCCTGCGCCTTCTCGCGGACCGAGCAGGTGTTGACCAGCAGCACGTCGGCCTGCGCCGGGTCGTCCGTCGCCTTCAGCCCGTGCGCCGCCTCGAGCACGTCCCGCATCTTGCCGGAATCGTACTCGTTCATCTGACAGCCGAAGGTCTTTATGTATAGAAAACCGGACATATCTACGTCATAGGCTCGCACGAAAAAGGCCGCTAAGATACCAGCATAGGATTATGGCAATACGCGAAGTTCTCAAGATGGGGGACCCGAGACTCCTCGAGGTCTCGCAGCCCGTCACCCGGGTCGGCTCGCCGGAGCTCGACGAGCTGCTCACCGACATGCGGGATACCATGCGGCATCTCGATGGCGCCGGCCTCGCTGCGCCGCAAATCGGCGTGAACCTGCGCGTCGTGATCTTCGGTTTCGAGGTCAATCCCCGCTATCCCGACGCAGATCCCGTGCCGTTCACCGTGCTGATCAACCCCCAGTTGACCGCGCTCGGACCGGAAGAGGACGAGGGCTGGGAAGGCTGCCTGTCGGTGCCGGGCATGCGCGGGCTGGTGCCGCGCCACCGCCACTTGCGCTATACGGGCATCGATGCCTCCGGAGCGCCCATCGACCGTACGGTGAGCGACTTCCATGCCCGCGTGGTTCAGCACGAGGTCGACCATCTCGACGGCATCTTGTATCCGCGGCGAATCCGCGACCTGACCCAGTTCGGATTCACCGCGGCGCTGTTCCCCGGGGAAGAGCTGAGCGACGATTGAGCAGCCGCGCGATCGCGCTCGATCGCCGCCACCACCCAAAGGCTTTCGATGCTCCTGCTTCGCCACGGCCAAAGCTATTTCAACCTGCACTTCAATCGCACCCAGGTCGACCCGGGCATCGAGGACCCCGAGCTGACTCCGCTCGGCGTGCAGCAGGCCAAGGCCGCGGCGGCCGCGCTCGCCGGCGAGCCGCTGACGCGCATCATCATCTCGCCATACCTGCGCGCACTGCAGACCGCCGAGCCGGTTCTCGAGGTGCATCGCGTGCCGGCGGAGATCATGCACGAGGTACGCGAGCGCACCGCCTACGCCTGCGATGTCGGCAGCCATCCCCAGCTTCTCGCCAGCCGCTTTCCGCATCATCGCTTCGGCCACCTGCCGCCGCGATGGTGGAACGACGGCGTCGAGCCGCTCGAGGAGACGGTCGCGCGCGCCGATGCGTTCCGCGCGAGCATGGCGCCGCGCGCCGACGGTGCCACCACCCTGCTCGTGAGCCACTGGGCGTTCATACTCGCGCTCACCGGCAGATCGGTGGCGAACGGCGAGCTATTGGAGTACGACCCCCGCGCCCCGGCGCCGCGCGGCGTCAGCTTCGATTGAGCGCGCCGGCGCGTCCCCGGCATCGCGCGCCGTGACGACCATCGGTCTGAACGGCGCCGTCAGCTGCGGCTGAGCGCCGCGAAACGCTGCAGGTGCCAATCGCTGTCGCCGAACAGGATCTGCGCGGCGGTGAGGCGGCGGAACCAATGGCTCGCGCGCATCTCCTCGGTCATGCCCATTCCGCCGTGCAGCTGGATGGCCTGCTGGCCGATGTAGCGGGCCGATTGTCCGACCACCGCCTTGGCCGCGGACAGCGCGCGCCGGCGCTCGTCGAGGTCGCCCGATTCGCAGCGCAGCGCGGCCAGGTAGCTCATGGAGCGCGCCTGCTCGAGGCTCACGATCATGTCGGCGATTCGGTGCTGCAGCGCCTGGAAGCGGCCGATCGGCTGACCGAACTGTTGGCGCTCCTTGACGTATTCGACGGTGGCATCGAGCAGCGCTTGCATGGCTCCGACCGCATCGGCGCAGAGACCCGCGAGGCCCGCATCGAGCGCCGACTCGATCGCGGGCAGTGCCTCGCCCTCGGCACCGAGCCGTGCCGCCGCGGGCACCTCGACCGCCGCGAGGTACACGTCCCCCGCCCTCTGGCCGTCCAGCGTCGGGTAGGCATCGATGGAGACCCCGCGCGCGGCGGCCGGAACGATGAACAGCGACACCCCCCGCGAATCGGGCGGCTCGCCGGAGACGCGCGCCGAGACCAGCAGTGCATCGGCGGCCGGAGCATGCATCACCACGCCCTTGTGCCCGTCGAGCCGGTAAACCTCGCCCGCCCGCCGCGCGCAGGTCGTCACCCGCCCGCCGTCGTAGCCGGCATCGCTCTCGAAGTGCGCGAGCACCGCCACCTGCTCGCCGGCGCTCATGCGCGAGAGCAGGGCCGCGGCGGCCGCGCCGCCGTCGCGCGCGAATGGACGCAGCGCGGCCGTGGCGATGACCGCGCTTGCGAGCACCGGCTCGAGCACCAGGCTTCGGCCGCACTCCGACAGGGCCATCAGCGTTTCCAGCGGACCGAACCCGAGGCCGCCCTGCTCCGCGGGAACGGTCAGGCCGAGCACGCCGATCTCGGCGAGTCCGCGCCATGCCTCACGGCTCCAGCCCTCGCTCGTGCGCCTGATCGCCCGATAGCGGTCGAAATCGTACTGCTCACGGAGGTAGCGCCCAACCGCGTCGCGCAGTTGCCGTTGCTCGTCGCTGAATTCGAAATCCATGTCCGTTCCTAGGGAAGTCCGGCGCGCCCCGCGAAGGGCCGCCTCTGCAGGAAGGTCGCCATCCGGGTATTCAAAGCCCGATCATCTTCGAGATGATGTTCTTCTGGATCTCGTTGGTGCCCCCGAAGATCGACAGCTTGCGCTGGTTCAGGTACGCGGCGGCGAGCGTCGCCGCGTAGCGGGGCCCGGGGGGCTCGCGCGCGGGGTCCGCCTGCCATCCGGCCTCCATCGCCTCGCGCCGCAAGGGCAGCGCGTACGGGCCGGCCGCGCGCATCAGGAGCTCGGAGATGCTTTGATGGATCTCGGTGCCGCGGATCTTCAGGATCGAGGCCTCGGGTCCGGCGGCCGGCGAGTGCCGCTCCCCCGACAGCACCCGCAGGTTGGTGATCTCTAGCGCCCAGAGGTCGATCTCGACCTGGGCGATCTGCGCCGCGAACAGCGGATCGTCGCTCAGCGGCCGGCCGTTGCGGCGCTCGCTCGCCGCGATGCGCTTCAGCCGTTGCAGCTCGCGCTTCGCGATTCCGATCCCGGCGATGTTGGTGCGCTCGTGTCCCAGCAGGAACTTGGCGTAGGTCCAGCCGCGATTTTCCTCGCCGACGAGATTCTCGGCCGGCACGCGCACGTTCTCGAACCAGATGTCGTTCACCTCGCGGCCGCCGTCCATGAGCATGATCGGCCGCACCGTGATGCCCGGGCTCTTCATGTCGATGAGCAGGAACGAGATGCCGGACTGCTGTTTCGCGGCCGGGTCGGTGCGCACCAGGCAGAATATCCAGTCGGCGTAATGGCCGAGGGTGTTCCAGGTCTTCTGGCCGTTGACGATGTAGTCACCGCCCTGGCGCACCGCGCGGGTCTTGAGCGACGCCAGGTCCGATCCCGCTCCGGGCTCCGAATAGCCCTGGCACCACCAATCCGCGCCGGAGCGGATGCCCGGCAGGAACCGTTCCTGCTGGGCCGCGCTGCCGAAAGCCATCAGCACCGGACCCACCATCTTGGTGCCGAAGGGCAGCAGGCGCGGCGCACCGGCGAGCGCCGACTCTTCCTCGAAGATGTACTGCTGCACGGAGCTCCACGCGGTGCCGCCGAATTCCTTCGGCCAGCTGAAGGCTCCCCAGCCGCGCTCGTGCAGCTTGCGTTGCCAGAGCACGAGGTCCTCGCGGCCGAGCTCGTAGGCCCCGAGCACCTTGGCGCTGATGTCGGCGGGCAATTGCTCGCGGAGAAAGGCGCGCACGTCCGCGCGGAAGGATTGCTCTTCGTCTGTGAATTCGAGGTGCATGGATGCTCCTATCCCGCCCTCGTACTGCGGCGCACCATCCGCTCGCGGCTAGAACGGGATGTCGTCGTCGAAATCTTCCTTGCCGCCGACGGGCGCCGGGGTCTGGTCGTATTCGTCGCGGGGGCCGCCGCCGCCGCCGCCGCCTCCCATGCCGCCGCCGCCACCACCGCCGCCACCACCGCTGCCGCCGCCCCGTCCGCCCAGCATCTGCATGTTGTCGGCGATGATCTCGGTCGTGTAGCGGTCGTTGCCCTGCTTGTCCTGCCACTTGCGGGTGCGCAGCTTGCCCTCGATGTATGCCTGCGATCCCTTGCGCAGATACTCCGCGGCGATCTCACCCAGCTTGCCGAACAGGGCGACGCTGTGCCACTCGGTGCGCTCCTGCTGCGCCCCCGACGACTTGTCCTTCCAGGACTCGCTGGTCGCAATGCGGATGTTCGTGACCGTCATGCCGCTCGGCATGGAGCGGGTCTCGGGGTCCGCGCCCAGATTTCCCACCAGAATGACCTTGTTTACGCCACGCGCCATGGTTGTCCCCTATCGTTGCAGGGGCGGTATTGTACACGCTGGAACTGCCCCCAAATTCGGGGAAATCATCCCGTTGTGCGCCAAAAGCACCGGCGTCCGGGCCGATCTCCCAAATGCTCCCCGCCCGCGACCGGGTCGGAGATTCAAGCCCGGTGCCGCGCGCCTCGTGCCCAAACGACCCTTGACGGCGGGGGTATAGTAATCGGTTACATGCAAATCATCCGTATCCGGGGCGCCCGGACCCACAACCTCAAGAACATCGATCTCGACCTGCCGCGGGACCGGTTGATCGTGCTCACGGGGTTGTCGGGCTCGGGCAAGTCCTCGCTGGCCTTCGATACCATCTATGCCGAGGGCCAGCGCCGCTACGTCGAGTCGCTGTCGACGTACGCGCGCCAGTTCCTGTCGATGATGGAAAAGCCCGACGTCGACACCATCGAGGGGCTGTCTCCCGCGATCTCGATCGAGCAGAAGTCCACCTCCCACAATCCGCGCTCGACGGTGGGCACGGTCACGGAGATCTACGACTATCTGCGCCTCCTCTACGCGCGCGCTGGCACGCCCCGATGTCCGGATCACGCCATCGATCTGACCGCCCAGACCGTGAGTCAGATGGTGGACGCCGTCCTCCAGCACCCGGAGGGCACGGCGCTCATGCTGTTGGCGCCCGCCATCCAGGAGCGCAAGGGCGAGCATGCGGAGCTGCTCGAGGATCTTCGCGCCGGCGGCTTCGTGCGCGCGCGCATCGACGGCAAGGTGGTCGAGCTCGACGACGTGCCGGCGCTCGATCTGCGCCGCAAACACACCGTGGAAGCGATCGTCGACCGCTTCCGGGTGCGGCCGGAGCTGGGCCAGCGGCTGGCGGAATCGTTCGAGACGGCGCTGCGGCTCGGCGTGGGCGTGGCGCGCATCGCTTTCATGGATGACCCGGAGCGGGCCGAGCTCGTGTTCTCCGACAAATTTGCCTGTCCGATCTGCAACTACTCGCTGCCCGAGCTCGAGCCGCGGCTGTTCTCGTTCAACAGCCCGATCGGCGCATGTCCGGTGTGCGACGGCCTCGGGACGCAGGAGTTCTTCGACCCGGAGAAGATCGTCGCAAACCCCCACCTCTCGCTCGCGGGAGGCGCGGTGCGCGGCTGGGACCGCCGCAACGCCTACTACTTCCAGCTGATCCAATCGCTCGCGCGCCATACCAGGTTCGACATCGAGGCGCCGTTCGAGAGCCTGCCGCAGAAGATCAAGGACCTCGTGCTGTTCGGCAGCGATGGCGAGCAGATCGAGTTCAAGTACCTCGACGGCAAGGGCGGAACCGTCAGCCGCAAGCACGCCTTCGAGGGCATCGTGAAGAACCTCGAACGCCGCTACAAGGAGACCGAATCCGCGACGGTGCGCGAGGAGCTGGCGAAGTACCGCTCGTCGCGCCCCTGCCCCGAGTGCGGGGGCACGCGGCTCAACCGCGCGGCGCGCAACGTGTTCGTCGACGGAC
Organism: Steroidobacteraceae bacterium; assembly: GCA_036272295.1. GTDB lineage: Bacteria > Pseudomonadota > Gammaproteobacteria > Steroidobacterales > Steroidobacteraceae > Bog-1198. The sequence goes on along the minus strand of DATAYZ010000114.1, from coordinate 9,286 downwards.
GCGCCATTCCGGAGGTTTCGGCGCAGTCCGTGGACCGCGCCGTCGAGTTCTTCGCCGCGCTCCAGCTCCCGGGCTGGCGCGGCGAGATCGCCGTCAAGATCGTCAAGGAGATCGCCGATCGGCTCGGCTTTCTCGCCAACGTCGGCCTGGGATACCTGACATTGAACCGCAGCGCCGACACCCTGTCCGGCGGCGAGGCGCAGCGCATCCGCCTCGCCAGTCAGATCGGCTCCGGCCTGGTCGGCGTCATGTACATTCTCGACGAGCCCTCGATCGGGCTGCATCAGCGCGACAATCAGCGGCTGCTCGATACCCTGGTGAACCTGCGCGATCTCGGCAACACGGTGATCGTCGTGGAGCACGACGAGGACGCGATCCGGCAGGCGGACCATGTCGTCGATCTCGGTCCGGGCGCGGGCGTGCACGGCGGCAGGATCGTGGCGCAGGGCACCGCACGCGAGGTCGCCGAGAATCCCGACTCGATCACCGGGCAGTACCTCTCCGGACGCCGCCGCATCGAGATTCCGGCGAAGCGCCGCGCGCCCGATCCCGGGCGCATGCTGCGCGTGACGGGCGCCACCGCCAACAATCTCAAGAAGGTCACGGCCGAGTTTCCATTGGGGCTCATGACCTGCGTGACCGGCGTGTCGGGGTCGGGCAAGTCGACCCTGGTGAACGACACGCTGTTCCGGGCGGTGGCGACCCAGCTCAACCGCGCTGCGCCCGGCACCGCGCACTTCGACCGGATCGAGGGGCTCGAGCACATCGATCGCGTGATCGAGATCGACCAGAGTCCGATCGGCCGCACGCCGCGCTCGAATCCCGCCACCTATACCGGGCTGTTCGCGCCCATCCGCGAGATCTTCGCGTCGGTGCCCGAGGCGCGTACGCGCGGGTACGAGGCGGGACGCTTCAGCTTCAACGTGAAGGGCGGCCGCTGCGAGGCCTGTCAGGGCGACGGCGTGATCAAGGTCGAGATGCACTTCCTCGCGGACGTCTACGTGCCCTGCGATGTGTGCAAGGGCAAGCGCTACAACCGCGAGACGCTCGAGATCCGCTTCAAGGGCAAGACCATCCAGGAGGTGCTCGACCTCACGGTGGAGGACGCCCTGCCGTTCTTCAGCGCCGTCCCGACCGTGCAGCCGAAGTTGCAGACGCTGCTCGACGTCGGGCTGTCCTACGTCCGGCTGGGCCAGAGCGCAACCACGCTCTCCGGCGGAGAGGCGCAGCGCGTCAAGCTCGCCAAGGAGCTCTCCAAGCGCGCGACCGGGCGCACGCTGTACATTCTCGACGAGCCGACCACCGGCCTGCACTTCGCCGACATCGCGCAGCTCCTCGCCGTGCTCGAGCGGCTGCGCGACGAAGGCAATACCGTCATCGTGATCGAGCACAACCTCGACGTGATCAAGACCGCCGACTGGGTGGTCGATCTCGGGCCCGAGGGCGGCGAGGGCGGCGGGCGGATCATTGCCGTCGGCACGCCCGAGCAGATCGCCGCCAACAAGGCCTCGTACACCGGGGCGTACCTGCGCTCGACCCTGGCGCAGCCCGCCGCGCGCAAGCGCGCATGACCGTGGGGCCCCGCCCCGGCGCGGCGGCGATCCGACTCTCGCCGTTGATCGGGGCGGCCGTGGGCGGCGCGGGGGGCCTGCTCTACTGGGGCGCGGCCGAGGTCTGGCCGTCGAGCATCGCGGTCGCGCTGGCCATGCTCACCATGGCCGCTCTCGATCCCCCGCGCGGCATCGCGCCATCATCGCCGCTCCGAATCGCCGAATCGCCCGGGGGCGTCGCGCCGGGCCGGCGGCCGTGGCTCGCGGTGCTGACGGTCCTGCTCGAGTACAACGCGCTCATGGCGTTGTCGGCCGCGAAGCTTCCTTACGCGTTGCCCCCGAACGTCTCGCTCGGAATCCTCATGGCCGCTGGGCACGCCGTCGCCCGCGCGCTGGCCCTCTCGGTGACCCCTGGACAGAGTCAGCCGCAGGTGCACGGTCCTTCGACGGCCGACCTGGCCATCGCGCTCGTGATCGGGTTCCTGCCGGCCGCGCTCATCGGCGTTCCCGGTCTCGTCGGCGTGGCGGCGGCCATTGCTGCGCGCATGGCCTTCGTGGCGTTCCTGCGCCGCAGCCCCGGCAGCGCAGACGGGGCCGTGGGGGTGGTAATGAAAGCGGCCGAGATCGGCTTTTACCTCGGCACGCTCGCGGCGTGGAGTTTCATCTGAGAGGGTACGAAACGGCGGTCGTCTATAATGTCCGCATGCAGCAATTGCTGGTATACGCCGACTCCTTGTCCTGGGGCATCATTCCCACCACCCGGAAGCGCCTGCCTTTCGATGCCCGCTGGCCCGGAGTGATGGAGATCGCGCTGAATGCCGGCGGTCATTCGGTGCGGGTGATCGAGGACTGCCTCAACGGCCGCCGCACGGCTTGGGAAGACCCCTTCAAGCCGGGGCGCAACGGCCTCATCGGGCTCGCGCAGCGCATCGAGATCAACTCGCCCCTGGGTCTCGTGCTCCTCATGCTCGGCACCAACGATTTCCAGTTCACCCATGCGAACACGGCCGTGCACTCCGCGCTCGGGCTGTCCGCCCTGGTGAGCGCGATCCGGCAGGCGCCGATCGAGCCCGGGATGCCGGTACCCCCCATCCTGGTGGTCGCCCCGCCGCCCTTGGTCAATCCGCGCGGGCCGATCGCGGTGAAGTTCGCGGGCGCCGCCGAGAAGGCGGTCGGCCTCGCGCAGATGCTGCGCGCCACGGCAACCGAGCTCGGCTGCCATTACTTCGATGCCGGCGGCGTGACCCCGGCGAGCGTCATGGACGGCATCCATCTGGACGCGGACCAGCACCAGATGCTGGGCAATGCGCTGGCCGTGCACGTGGCCGCGCTGCCCGGCGTCCTCGAGCGGCCGGCCCCGACGTCCGCCCCGGCCGTCCCCACGCTCGTTCCAGGTACGCTCGTTCCAGGTACGCTCGCTCCGGGTACGCTCGATCACGGTACGCCCGCTCAAAGTACGTCCGCTCCGGGTACGCCGACGGCGCGCGACGGCAATCCATGAGCGGCGCGGCGGTCGCGGCGCTCGCGCGAGCCTCTCTCCCGATCCTGACGCGGCTGGATCCCGAGCGCGCCCATGACTGGGGGCTCGCGGGATTGAAGCTGCTGCAGCCGTTCCAGACGGCGGAGCACGGCAACGGCCGCCGGCGCGAGGCCGACCTGCCGGTACGCTGCTTCGGCTTGGACTTCGCGCACCCGCTCGGCCTCGCCGCGGGCTTCGACAAGAACGGCGACTATCTCGACGCACTCGGCGCCATGGGCTTCAGCCACGTCGAGCTCGGCACCGTCACGCCCCGCCCGCAGCCCGGCAATCCGAAGCCGCGCATGTTCCGGATCCGCGAACGCTGCGCGCTCATCAATCGGATGGGATTCAACAACAAGGGGGTCGATCACCTCGTCGCGCGCCTCGCCGCGAGCCGGTACCGCGGGGTGCGCGGAATCAGCATCGGCAAGAACTTCGACACGCCGATCGAGCGGGCGCAGGACGACTATCTCATCTGTCTGCGCAAGGTCTACGCGTACGCCGACTATGTCGCCGTGAACGTGTCCTCGCCGAATACGGCGCGCCTGCGGGAGCTGCAAGCGCGGGACGGTCTCGAGAGACTGCTCGGCGCCCTGCTCGAGGAGCGCTCGACGCTCGCCCGGCAAGCCGGCAGGCACGTTCCACTCCTGGTCAAGGTCGCGCCCGACCTCGTGCCCGACCAGATCTCGGCGGTGGCACAAACCATCCGCGCCCTCGGGATCGACGGCGTCATCGCGACCAACACGTCGACCGGCCGCGATGGCCTGGCCGCATCGCCGGCGACCGGTCAGGCGGGCGGATTGAGCGGCGCACCCTTGCACGCGCTGTCGGTACGCGTGGTCTCGCAGCTTCGAGCCGAGCTCGGCCCCGGATTCCCGATCGTCGGCGTCGGCGGCATCGTCAACGCCGCCGCCGCGCTCGACACGCTGCGCGCCGGCGCGAGCCTGATTCAGATCTACACGGGCTTCGCCTATCGGGGCCCGGCGCTGATCGACGACGTCATCGATGCGCTGACTCCTTGACCATGAGCGACCCGCCACCCGTGACCACGAGCGACACCGGACCCGCGAGGCCCGCGCGGGCCTGGGGCCCGATGATCGACGCAGGCGCCATCGAGCAATTCCAGCGCGACGGCGCTGCTTGCATCCGGGGTCTGTTCAGCCCGGCAGAGATGGCGCTGCTCCGCACCGGAATCGACGCGAACCTGGCGCACCTCAGCCCGCGCGCGAAGATCGCAAGCAACGCGGCAGATCCGGGCCGCTTCGTCGAGGACTTCTGCAACTGGCAGGACAACGCGAGCTATCGGCGCTTCATCTTCGAATCCCGGCTGGCCGAGGCCGCCGGCCGGCTCATGCGGAGCTCGATCGCGCGGCTCTACCACGATCACATGCTCACCAAGGAGGCCGGCACCCGGCAGCGCACGCCCTGGCACCAGGACCAGCCTTACTACAACGTCGAGGGGCGGCAGAACATCAGCTTCTGGATCCCGGTCGATCCCGTGAACCGCGAGTCGACGCTCGAGTTCGTCGCGGGCTCGCACTTGGGACCATGGCTGATGCCGCGCTCCTTCATGGACGCGCAGGCCAGGTGGTTTCCCGAGGGAAGCCTCGCCGATCTGCCCAGGATCGAGGAGCGGCGCGACGCCTTTCCGATCCTCGGTTGGGCGCTCGAGCCCGGCGATGCCGTGTGCTTTCACATGCTCACCCTGCACGCCTCGAGCGGCGTGACCGGCGCGAATCGGCGCCGCGTGTTCTCGGTGCGCTTCCTGGGCGATGACGTCACGCACGCGCCGCGCCGCTGGCGCACCTCGCCGGAATTCCCCGGACTGAGCGGCGAGCTTCCCGTCGGCGCGCCGATGGATCACCCCTTGTTCCCCGTGCTGTGGCGATCCCCATGACCTCGTACAAGGGGAGCTGGATCGTTTTCGGGACGCTGCTCCTGTTCGCGCTCGTGTTCATGCTCGGCACCGCCGCCGGGCTGCCTCCGGTCGTGGCCTCGCACTTCGATGCCGCGGGATATCCGAATGCCTTCATGCCGCGGGCGGGCTATCTGCGGTTCGTGCTCGCGCTCGGGCTCGGCATGCCGGTGGCGATCGTGGCCGTTCTCACCGCCGTCTATTCGCGCGCCAGCAACCTCAAGGTGCCGAATCGCGACTACTGGCTGGCGCCGGAGCGCATCGCCGGGACGCGCGCATTCCTGGTCGCGCACGGCGTCTGGTTCGGCTCGCTGATGGTGCTGTTGATCTGCTTCATGCACTGGCTCGAGCTCAAGGCAAACCGCCTCGCCCTGCCGCACCTGTCGAACGAGGCGTTCGGACTCGGGATGGTGGTGTTCCTGATTGGAATGGCGCTCTGGATCGGCGCCCTGATGGTGGCCTTCAGGCGCACGAAGCGATGAGCGGCTCGCGGGCGGCTCAATGCTCCGGCAGCGGGATGAACTCCGGGTCGCCGGGTACGGCGGCGAATCCCCCCCGCCGCCAGCGCTCCTTGGCGCGCTCGATGCGCTCCGGAGAGGACGCGACGAAATTCCACCAGATGTAGCGTCGTGACGGGAATCGAGCGCCGCCGAGGAGCATGGCGCGGGCACCCGCGCCCTCGGCGCGGAGACAGCCCGCGCTGCCGGGCTCGAGAATGGCCAGCTGACCGGTGTGCGCCGGCGCTCCACCGACCTGCAGCTCCCCCTGCACGACGTACACCGCGCGCTCGCCGTGGTCGGGCGGGACCTGAAGCGACGCTCCGGGCGCGAAGACCAACTCCGCATACACCGTCGGCCAAGAGGTCGCGACCGGCGACTCGAGGCCCCATGCCTTGCCGACGATCAGCGTCAGGTCGACGCCCTCGAGCGCGCGCCGCGGCAGCGTGGCCGACGGGTAATGCACGAAGCTCGGCTCGCCGTCCTCGAGACCGTCGGGCAGCGCGACCCAGCTCTGGATGCCGTGAACCCGCTCGCCGGCGGATCGCGCCGCACGCGGGGTACGCTCGGAGTGTGCGATCCCGGCGCCGGCGGACATCCAGTTGACGTCGCCGGGCCGGATCTCGCGCACGCTGCCCAGACTGTCCCGATGCTCGAGCGAGCCCTCGAACAAGTACGTCACCGTCGCCAGCGCGATGTGCGGATGAGGCCGCACGTCGATGCCGTGCCCCGGCGGAAATTGCGTGGGCCCCAGGTGATCGAAAAAGATGAACGGCCCCACCATCTGACGGTTCTCGTAGGGCAGTACGCGACGGACGACGAAGCCGCCGAGATCTCGCTCGCGCGAGTCGATCATTTGCTGCAGGGCCATGGTTCTCGCTCTCCTCGCATCTTGCGGGCCGGTTCGGCAAGATAGTCGCACAACAAAAGCCTCGCGCCCTACCCGTGCAGAACCCTTTGCCAGGATCGACCATGCCGACCCGTCCCGCTGCCGCCCGTCTCGCGATCGCCCGCCTCGCCGCCGGGTTCCTGGCCGCCGCCCTGGGAATGTCCGCCGGCACGGCTCATGCCGCCGCGGCCGATACCATCCTTTATCACGGACATGTGCTCACGGTGGACGGCCACGACGCGGTGGCGGAAGCGCTCGCGATCCGCGACGGCCGGATCCTCGCGGTGGGCTCGGATCAGGACATCGTCAAGCTCGCGGATGGGCATACGCGCCGCATCGACCTTGGGGGGCGGACCGCGACGCCGGGGCTGATCGACAGCCATGCGCACATTGCCGACGCGGGCGTCGTGGAGCTCTACCATGTCGATCTCAGCGATGCGTCCAGCGTGGCGGAGGTCGTCCGGCGGGTGGGCCGGCGCGCCGCCGGGTCAAAGCCGGGCGCCTGGGTGCTCGGCGACGGATGGGACGAAGGCAAGCTCTCCGATCATCGCTACGTGCATGCGGCCGATCTCGATGCGGTCTCACCGCGCAATCCCGTATGGCTGACCCAGACCACGGGTCACTACGGCGTCGCGAACTCGCTCGCCCTCGAGCTCGCGCACATCGGCGCGGATACCCGGGACCCGCCGGCGGGGACCATCGACCGTGATCCGGGCGGGAGGCCCACGGGCGTTCTCAAGGAGGCGGCCCAGGGCGCGGTGATCGATCTGATCCCGGCGGTCACCCCCGAAGAGCAGCGCGCGGGGATCGAGAGAAGCATCGAGGACCTGCATCGCGAGGGCATGACGGCGGTCAAGGATCCCGACATCAGTCCGGCGATATGGGATGCGTACGTGACGCTGCAGCGCGCAGGCAAGCTGTCCGAGCGCATCTGCGTGCTCTGGCACGCCGGCACCACCTTGGAATCCGCCCGGGCCGCGCTCGCCTCGATCGAGGCCGCTCCGCGGCCGCCGCAATCGTTGGGCGACGGGATGCTGCTGTCGTGCGGCGCCAAGATCTACATGGACGGCAGCGGCGGGGCCCGTACCGCATGGATGAGCCGCGAGTGGAACAAGAACTCCACCGACGTGGATCACGGCAACAGCGGCTATCCCTCGACGGACCCCACGGTCTACACCGAAATGGTGCGGCTGTTCCACCGTGCCGGCGTGCACGTCGGCACGCACGCCATCGGCGACCGTGCCATCGACCACGTCGTCGACACCTATGCCCGGGTTCTCGCCGAGACGCCGACCGCCGGGCTTCGCCACAGCATCATCCACGCCAACATCCCGAGCGATCACGCCATCCAGGTGATGGCCGACCTGCAAAAGCGCTACGACGCGGGTTATCCCGAGGCGCAGGCGCCTTTCATGTGGTGGATCGGGGACAACTACGCGGGGAATTTCGGCCCCGAGCGGGCGGCACGTCTGATGCCGTTCAATACGTATCTCAAGCGCGGCATCCTTTGGGGCGGCGGCTCGGACTATCCGGTGACGCCGCTTCCGGCACGTTACGGCCTCTGGGCGTCCGTCGAGCGCGAAGCACTGAAGGGCACCTATGGAGCCCATCCCTTCGGCACGGCCGAAGCCGTCGACATCCACGCCGCGCTGCGCTCCTACACGATCTGGGCGGCGCGGCAGCTCTTCCTGGATGCCCGCGTCGGTACGCTCGAGCCCGGCAAGGAAGCGGATATAGCCGTGTGGCAGCAGAACATGTACACCATGCCTGCCGCCGAGCTGCGCAACCTGAAGTGCGACATGACCCTGGTGCGCGGGCGGGTGGTATTCGACACGAGCGCGCGGGGGGGGACATGAACATCAAGAGCCGGGGTGGCGTATCGCAGGAGGAAGCCGAGACGGCGGTGCGGACGCTGCTGCGCTGGGCCGGAGACGATCCCGCGCGGGAGGGCCTGGCCGACACGCCGGCGCGCGTCGTCAACGCGTACGCGGACTGGTTCTCGGGCTACGAAGCGGACCCTGGCGCCTACCTGCGCCGCACCTTCGAGGAGGTGGAGGGCTACGATGAGATGGTGGTGCTGCGCGACATCGCCTTCGAGTCGTTCTGCGAGCACCACATGGCCCCCATCATCGGCCGGGCGCACGTCGGCTACCTGCCGACGGCGCGGGTGGTCGGCATCTCCAAGCTTGCGCGCGTGGTGGACGGCTTCGCCCGACGCTTCCAGGTGCAGGAAAAGCTGACCGCGCAGATCGCGGGCTGCATCAACGAGGTGCTGAAGCCGCGGGGCGTCGGCGTCGTCATCGACGCCGTACACCAGTGCATGACGACCCGCGGCGTGCACAAGCGCGGCGTTTCCATGATCACCAGCAAGATGCTCGGCACCTTCCGCGCGGACGCCAGCACTCGTGCCGAATTCCTGCGCTTCATCGACATCGAGGGCAGCGTTCGGGGCTGACCCTCCCCTCCCTGCCGGGTGCATACCGCCCTGCGGAGCGCCCCCAAGAAGCCGGTGTCGCGCCGGCTCCTCCGGGTAAGAGCTATTCGGTGACTGCTACCGGTAAATGGGCTATTGACCGCAAATAGACCGACCGTCATTAGGCGGCCGGACATCGTCCGTCGGACCCCTTACCGGTAGCAGTCACCGAATAGCTCTTACCCGGAGGAGCCGGCGCGACACCGGCTTCCCGGGGGCGGTCCGCAGGGCGGTATGCGCCCGGGAGGGGAGGGGCCTCAGCGCTTGGGGCCGGGGCGGTCGGGCATGACGTCGACGGAAAAGCTGTACTTGTGCCGTTCGCCGGGCTGCAGCGCACCGACCCCGACCACGTGCCGCGCGACCTTCTCGCCGCGCTCGTTGGTGATCGCGATGACCACGCAATACTCGCAGGACTCCTCCCGCACCGGGTGCTGAATCGTGCC
>DATAYZ010000113.1:0-21648 GCA_036272295.1 Steroidobacteraceae bacterium | reverse complement strand
CTAGACCGCTGCTCATCAGGCGGCCCCAAGGTGAACGTCGGACCTTGTAACGGGTAGCAGTGCCCGCGTAGCTCTGACCCAGACGGGGCGGGACGCCCGAGCGGAGGGCGATCGAAGGGAACCGGGGCCTCCTGCCTGGCGCCCACACTCTGTTGGCACGTCGCTTGCTCCGTCGGAGGAGAACACATACTCCTGAAGACGGCCTGCCCCCATGAACGCCTCATTGATCATTCCGCCGAGCCCTCCGGCACCGTCACAAGCCCCGGCCTCCACCGATCCTTCGGTGAATTCCCCGACATCCGATGGTTCCAGTCAGGATTTCGCCTCAGCGCTGACCAGCGCCGGGGGCAAATCCTTCCGCAAGGCGTCGTCGCACAAGCCGGGGGACGATGGCAGTGCCGGCGCAGGTTTGCCGCAGAGCGGCAATGTGCCGCCGAGCCCGGCGACCCCGCCTCCTTCGGGGGCGGCGTCCGGACCCCTGCCTGCGAGCGGCATTCAAAGGCCGGCGGCGACCGTACCGACCTCCGCGGGCGGCTCCGCCGCAGCCGGCCCTGCGGCTGCCGCCAACGGCGCGGCAGGCGCCGCGAATGCCTCCGGGGCGGCCCACGGGACGCCCGGTAGCGCGACGGGCGCCTTCGGTGCGGCGGGCGCCGATGGCTCGCCCGCGCCGCAGTCCGCGGCCGCGGCCGCCATAGCCGCGGCCGTGGCTGAGAGCTTGGTTTCGGGTGCGAGCTTGTCCGCCACGGCGGGCACCGCGGCGCCCGGCACGGCATCTCCCGCCGCGCCGGGCAAACCGGCGACGGGTGGCCCCGCCGCACCGCCGGCGGGCGCACTTCAAGGGGGCGTCGCGGCGACCTCACCGACCGTCACCGCCGGCACGGAGCCGGGTGCGGGCGCGACGGCGGCTTCGGCCGTCGCGAGCGCCGCCCGCGCCGCCCAGGCCGCCGCCGCAGCCGCATCGGGCAACGCAGCCCGCACGGCGTCGCCGCAGGATGCGCGGGCGGAAGCTCGTGCAGCCACCTCCGCGCCGGGCAGCGGCCCGGCCGATGCGTCCCCGGCCGCGTCCGCCGCCGGCGCCGCCGTGGACGGTGCGACCCAGGCTGCCGCCGCGGCCGTTGCCGCAGCAGCCACCAGCGCGGGCAAGCCGCAGGCCGGACCCACGGACGATTCCAGCGATGCGGCGCCGGACGATCTCGCCACGCCGGCCATCGGGGCGGCGGCGGCTGGTATGCAGCAGGCCGCGGTCGCGACCATCGCCGGGCTCGCGCCCACCGCGGCGAGCGCCGCCGCGGCTGCCGCAGTCACGGCTCAACACGCCGCGGCAGCGGCGTCCGCGGACGCGCAAACGGCCCTGTTGAACGGCGCCGCCGGCACCGACAAGCATTCGCGCGACGCCGACGGGTCCGGCACGACGGACGCCGGCACCAGCGCCGCCGCCGGCGCGAGCGGCGTTCAGTCGAGATCCCCCACGACATCGACCGATCCGTCCGCGACGGCGACCCTCAAGGTTCCCGCCGCGGTGGACTCGCCCGAATTCGCGCAGGGCCTGAGCGATCGCGTGTCCTACATGGTCGAGAACAATCTCGGCAGCGCCAAGCTCCAGTTGAATCCGCCGCAGCTCGGTCCGATCGAGGTGCGCATCGCCGTCCAGGGTGATCACGCCATGGTATCGATGATCAGCCACAGCGCGGTGACGCGCGATGCGCTCGAATCGAGCTCGCCGAAGCTGCGCGAGATGCTCGGCTCGCAGGGATTCGCCCAGGTCAGCGTCGACATCTCCCAGCGCTCGTTCCAGGACCGCACGCCGCAGTCACAGCCCTACGAATGGACTCCCGCAACGAACCGGAGCCAGGAGCCGGCGTCGGTGTCGGCGGTTGCACCGGCCGCGGCCCTCTCGAGCGGCATCGTCGACGCGTACGCCTAGAAGCAGCCCGGCCCGGGTCATGATCGCCCCGGCCGGCGCGTCACGGGACGGCCGGGCTCCTAGTACATCCCGCCGTTGATCGAGATCACCTGACCGGTGATGTAGGCCGCTTCGCTCGATGTGAGGAAGGCCACGAGCGCGGCCACCTCCGCCGCGCTGCCCGCGCGCTTCATCGGCACGAGCGCGGCGATGCGGTCGGCATCGAACGCCGATTCGCTCATGCCGCTTGCGATGATGCCGGGCGCCACCGCGTTGACGGTGATGCCGCGGCTCGCGACTTCGAGGCTCAGGGACTTGGTGGCGGCATTCAACGCGCCCTTGGCCGCCGCATAGTTCACCTGGCCGCGATTGCCGGCGAGCGCGGTCACCGACGTGATGTTGACGATTCGGCCCCACCGCGTGCGGATCATGGGCAGCATCAGCGGCTGGGTCACGTTGTAGAAGCCGTTCACCGACACGTCGAGCACGCGGCGCCACTGGTCCGGGCTCATCCCGGGAAAAACGGCGTCCTGATGAGTGCCCGCGTTGTTGATCAGGACCTGGATCGGGCCGTCCTCGAGCAGCCGATCCATCGCCGCGCGTGTGCCGGTCAGGTCGGTCAAGTCGCACTCCACGCTCGCGGCGCGCCCCCCGGCGGTCTCGATGTCCCGCACGATGCCGGCCGCCGCCGCGGCGTTTCGATGCGCGTGCACGTACACGAAGCGCCCGTCGGCGGCGAGACGCCTGCAGATGGCGGCGCCGATGCCGCCACTGCCGCCCGTGACCAGTGCCCGGATCGTCTCGCTCATGGTTGCCACCGATTTCCCACGTCGAATACCACGCTGGCGCGGCCACTGAGCACCACGCGCGCCTCGGACCGCAGCTCGAACTCGTACACCGCTGTGGCGCCGTCGCCCGCCACCAGCGTGACGCGCGACTCGAGATCGCCCGGCAGGTCATCGAGCCGCGGCGCGCGGAATCGCACGTTGCGCAGGCTGGCGAGAAAGCCGGCTTCGGGCCGCGGCGTGCCCGAGCCCGCGCAGAGCGCGCCGTGCACCGCCATGGTCTGCGCGGCGTACTCGATGCCCGCCGCGATTCCCAGACGACCGTGCGCCCTCAGCGGGTGATCCGGCGCGCGGTGCGAGGCGCTCCGGCAGCGCGCGCGGCTCGCGTCCCACTCCAGCACCTCGTCGAGGAGCACCATGCGCCCGCGATGCGGAATGTGCTGTGCGATCCAGTTCCGATCCAGGCTCATGGCGGATCCGTGCCCGCGGCCGGCGCACAGGGGTCCACCTCGATCGTCAGAGGCGACACATCGAGGTACTCGACGACCGCGCGCCCCGGCTTGCGCGCGGCGATCTGCCGGAGCAGCGGCAACGAGCGGGCCGCGGGAATCGATGCGCGCAAGATCTCGAGCGCGGGCTGCGGCATGCGCTCGGGATCACCGCCGTCGAGCGCGCACGTCAGTCGGGCGATGGACGCGGGCGACCGGCTCGATGTCAGGACCATGGCGACGCCGAAGGCGTCGGGGATCGGCCGTTTGGAATGCAGCGGCTCCGGATATTCGGTGTCGTATGCGACCAGGAGCACCGGATTGCGGCCGGTCGCGACCTGGGTCAGCGCTTCGAGAAGCCCGGCACCGAAGCTGGCATCGTAAGCGCACAGCACGTTCGACTCGGCGGTCGCACCCGTGCCGATGCTCCAGTATCCGGCGGCGGCATTGTGTACGGAGTTGGCGAACCGGGTGGGAGACACCTCCCGGGACGCGAGCGACAGCGCGTGGCAGAGCTCGTGGCAGTTGTGCCCGTCGCCGCCGGACGATGAGAACACGCTGGCGAGCTGCGCCGGATCCTCGCCGGCCTGGTGGGCGGCCTCAAGCGCGATCGCGAGCGCGAGCTTGACCACGCGGCCGGTGCGCCGCCGTTCCGCCGCCGCGAGGATGGTCGGAACCGGAAGCACGGTCGGCGCGGGCCGATACTCTTCCGTGCCGCTCAGCACGGCCGAAGCCTGACCCCAATTGGAGAAGCCGGGCCCCAGCAAGCCGAGGCCGTTCACGTACGCGCCAAGCGTCATGCCGCGCGGCCGAAGATCAAGCTGCAGTTCGTGCCGCCGAAGCCGAACGAATTGGTGAGCACGCGATTCACCCTGCCCGCGCGGTTGTCTTTTATATAGTGTGCCGTCAAGGTCGGATCGATCATGGTCGTGTGGACGCCGCCGGGCATGACCCCATGGGTGATCGCGAGCGCGCTGATGACCGCTTCGAGCGCGCCGGCCGCTCCGAGCGTGTGGCCGGTCGCGCCCTTGGTCGAGCTGCAGGGGGTCGTGGCGCCGAAGATGCCGGTGACCGCCTGGCTCTCGGCGCGGTCATTGCTCGGGGTGCCGGTGCCATGCAGGTTGATGTAGTCGATGTCGTCGGCGGCGAGTCCCGCGCTCGCGAGCGCGGCTTGCATCGCCTGGCGCGCGCCGCGCCCCTCGGGATGCGGCGCTGACATGTGGTAGGCATCGCTCGATTCGCCGACACCCAGCAGGAGAATGGCGTCCTGGCCATCGGCTTCCGGCGCGCGCTCCAGCAAGGCGAACGCCGCCGCTTCGCCGACGGAGATTCCATCGCGGGCGACGTCGAAGGGCCGGCACGGCTGCGGGGAGGAGAGCTGCAGCGAGTGGAATCCGTAGAGCGTCGTCAGACACAGGGAATCGACTCCGCCGACGAGCGCGGCATCGACGAACCCTGCCGCGATCATCCGCTGCGCCGAGGCGAATACCTTGGCGCTCGAAGCGCAGGCCGAGGATACGGCCACGGCGGGCCCGGCGAGGCCGCAGCGCCGGCGCACGTAGTCCGCGACCGAGAATGCATTGTGGGTCGAGCCGTAGCGGAATCCGTCCGGCAGCGCGCCGGTCGCCGGATCACGCCGGCGGTAGGCAAGCTCGGTCTCCAGGATGCCCGCGGTGCTCGTGCCGATGAGCACCGCGATGCGCCGCGGTCCTCGGCGTTCCACCGCGCGTCGCACCGCGTCGAGGAAGCCGTCCTGACGGAGCGCCAGCTCGGCGAGGCGGTTGTTGCGGCATTCGAACGCGGAGAGCTCCGCGGGTATGAGCTGGCGGTCGACACCGTCCACCTCGCCGATGTGGGTCTCGATCGACACGGTCTCGAACTCGCAGGCTCGAAGGCCGCTGCGCTGGGCGAGCAGGCTCTGCCACGTTCCCTCGACGCCCCTGCCGATGCAGCTCGTGGCGGTATAGCGGTCCAGAATCAGCGGTGTCATGGCCATAGCTTACAACGGCGCGCCGGACACGGCCGTCCGGAGTGCCGCGTCCAGCGTGACGGTCTCGAAGCCCCGGGCCGCGACGTTCTCGAGCAGCCGCGGCAGCACTTCGATGATGATGGGCGCGCCGTTCGCCGCCCGCGCGGCATGGCCGTCGTGCAGCAACAGGATGTCGCCGGCTGCGAGCGAGCTCGTGAGCCGCAGGTAGACGAGATCCGGGCTCGAGGTCACGGTGTCGAAGCCGCGCCGCGTCCAGGAAGCGAGGCAAAGCCCGAGGCGCACCAGGATGGGATCGAGGAAGGGGTTGCGCAGTCCCGCCGGCGCACGGAAGAAGCGCGGGGTCCGGCCGGTGACCCGCGCGATCGTCGCTTGCGCGGCGGTGATTTCCGCGCTCATGCGCGTCGGGCCCATGAGCGAGAAATCGTGGCGGTGCCGCTGACTGTGATTCTCGACGGCGTGGCCGCCCCGCACGATCGCGCGTGCGACGTCCGGGTGGCGCTCGATCAGCGCGCCGATGCAAAAGAATGTGGCCCGCGCGCGATGAGCCGCCAGAATCTCCAGCACGCGCGGTGTAACCTCGGGATCGGGGCCGTCGTCGATCGTGATGGCGATGCGATCCGGCGCACCCGCATCGTGCGGCAGGCGCAAGAGGTTCGGTCCGAGCAGGCGGCTGCGCGGCACCAGTCCCGCGGCCGCGAGCACCGCGTGGTTCAGCGCCACCGCGCCGAGCATCCAGGGCCAGAGTGCGGGCCGGAGCAGCGTTGCGGCCGCGGCTCCGGCGTGCACGGCGGCCGTCGCGTAGAGGAGCGGCGAGGGTGCCCAGCGCGGGCCCGTGCCCGATGTCCCGCGTGCGCTCATGCCCGAGAGCCGGCGTTCATGCGTAGATCCAAGAATCTCTCCCAGAGCCTGCGCCAGGTGCTCCACTCGTGCCCGCCGTCGATCACATCGACGCAGTCCGCCGGCAGCGCGGCCGCCATGAGCGAGTGTGCCGCGGCGAATCGATCATCGCGGCCATAGGCGAAGTGCAGCCGGGTCGCGGCCCCCCGCGCAGAGCCGCCGCCAGCCCCCCACGGCTGGCCGCGCGCCTGCACGTAGCGCCATATTCGACGTTCCGTGTCACCCTCGGCAAGCTCGCCGGGGCGCCAGGCCGCGAGCCCCCCGCTCGCGGCGATCTCGGCGCTCAGCATGCGGTTGCCGAGATACGGCGCAAGCAGGCACAGGCCGTCGAGCTCGCCGGGGTGGCTGTCGGCGTAATCCAGGGCGAACAGGCCTCCGAGGGAGATACCGCACAGCCAGAGCCGGCGCCCGGCCGCGCGGGCCGCCGCGACATGCCCGGAGCGCAGCCGCCCGATGAGGCTGCGATCGCCGACGTGGTTCATCGCGAGATCCACGAACACGAGGTCGATGTCGAGGCCGCGCGAGCGCACGGCCTCGGCGAATCCGGCGTCGATGAAGTCACGATGCGAGTGATAGGCGCCGGGCAGCCATAGCACCCTGACCGGCGCCGCGGCGCCCGGGTGTGCCGGTATCGCGGTCTCAGGCACGCGACAGCCAGGCGCTGAACACGAGTGCGAGGAACGCGCCCGGGGCGACGGTGGTCCCGAGCGCCTCGAGCACGGGCACCTGGGAGAAGGACAGGAGGCCGAAACCGATGACGGTGCTCGCGTTGGCCAGGCCCAACGCGGCGAGGGTCAGGGACTCGCCGCCGGCCTCGTGGACCTGCGCGCGGCGGTCGAAGAACAGCGCGTAGTTCGATCCCACCGCGACGATGAGCAGCATTCCGACGAGGTGCAGTATGGTGAGCGCGACGCCGGCGAGCGTCAGCAAAGCAGCGACGCACAGCACCGCGAGGAGCAGCGGTGCCAGCACGGTGGCAACCCGCTGCACGCTCCTCAGCGCGATCGCGAGCAGCACGATGAGCGAGGCGAGGCCGGCCAGCGACAGGTGGAGCGCCTCGCCGAGATAGCGCGCGTAGAGCGCATCGGACTCGACCTTGAGATCGATGACCTGGGCCGACGGGCCGAGCGCCTTGCTCACCGCGGCGACATCGATCGCTTGCGCGCCCTTGGGAAAGTGCAGGGGCAGCAGCGCGTCCCAGTGGTCGCCCTCACGCAGCGTGAGTGCATCGAAACCGGCCTTCATCGAGGTCCCGTCGAGATCCTTGGATGAGAGCGGCGGCGCGCGGCGGGCTGCTTCGACGTCCGCCAGGAAGGGAGCCAGCGTGTCCGTGCGCAGGCCGAGCCCGGCCGTCGCCTGATTGAGGCGTCCGCGGAGCTCCGCCGCGTCCGGCAGGCTCTCGCGCCGCCGCGCCTGGGCCGCCTCGCTGGGCAGGTAGACCGCCGGGCTGTCGAAGCCGGCGATGACGCCGGAGCCCACCAGCGGCGAGAGCGCCGCGCCGGCCCGCTCTGCGCCGGCGAGCGCGGCCTCGAGCGTGGCGCCGGTGACGGTCACGAGGTCGCTCACGTCCGCCGTGCCGAGATCCGCGCGCAGCGCGGCGTCGCGATCGAGCACCTGCCGGGATACGGGGCTCAATGCGGACAGCTCGCGGTTCCAGAGCGTGGAGGAGTGCCGGTACAGGCAGAGCATCGCGACGATCGCCAGACCCGCGGCCAGCGCGACCCGCGACGACCTCTGCATCCGCCGGGCCGGCGCGAGCACACCCGCGATGCGGGCGCCCAGCGGGCCCACGTCGTGAATGGCGAAGTCGCGGGGCAGCAGCGCGGGAAGCACGAAGCGCGTGACGAGCGCCGCGGCGATGAGCCCGCTGATCGAGTACGCGCCGAGCTGTGCAAGACCCGGAAAACCGGAGGGCAGGAGCGAGGCGAAACCGCACACCGAAGTCAGCATGCCGAGCCGGATGGTCGGCCACCAGGTCCGGGTCCAGTCGGTGGCTCGTCGGCTGCGCGACGCTACGAAGAAGTAGATCGAATAATCCACCGATTCGCCGATCAGGGTGACGCCGAAGCCGAGCGTCACGCCGTGGACGAGTCCGAAGCCGAGCGCGACGGCGGCGACGCCGATCAGCGCGCCGGTTGCCACGGGCAGCAAGCCGAGCACCAGCGCAGGCACGGAGCGATACACCGCGAATAGCAGCGTGATGACGAGGATGCCGCTCGCGATCGACAGGCGGATGGCGGCACGCTCGATCTTGTCGCGCGCGGCCACCGCGAACACGCCGGGTCCGGTCAGGGTGAGCCGGAGCGATCCGGGCTGCGCCGATGCGAAGGCGGCACGCATTGCGCCGATGTCCCTCTGCTGCGCGTCCGTGTCGGATCCGCCCGCCGCGGTCGCGGCGACGAGCAGGGCGCGCGAGCCGTCCGCCGAAGACCACACGCCGCTGCGCGAGGCGGGGGCCGGCATCCGCTCGAGCCCGTCGACGATGTGGAGCATCTCGCCGGTGGGGTCCCGCGGCAGCAGCGATTTGAGCAGCAGGCCGGCCGGCGAGGCCAGGTCCTCGATGGTGTCGGCGATCGCATCGTGCAGGCCGGCGACGGTGAACAGCGCCGGCGTGACGCGATCGCTCAATACGTAGCGATGCTCGAACAAAAAATCCCGGTCCCGCAGGGCGGCGACCGGCTCGCCGTTGTTGACGCTCGCGAAGCGCCGATCGGCGCGCAGGCGCGCGGCCATGGCCGAGGAGACGCGGGCCCGGCCGTCAGGATCGCCGCCTTCGATCGCCGCGATGATCAGCCGCGACGCGGGCCCGTCGCGCAGCTGCTCCACCAACAGCTTCTCCGCGGGAGTCGGCCGGGCGGGCAGGAAGGCGGACATGTCGGTGACGTAGCGGGCGCGAGCCACCACGACGGCCGCGATCGCGGCGGCGAGCAGCCACAGCGCCGGAGCCACCCAGCGCCGCACGCTCATGCGTCGGGCGGAGTGCGCAGGGTCATCAAGGAGCGGTCGCCATCGGGCTGCCGAATCTCGATCCGGATGAGACGGTCGCGCATCCCGTCGATCCGCACCTGCGCGAGGCTGCGCGCGAGCTCGCGGTCCAAGGGCTCGAGCGTCAGCGTCCAGCGCTCGAGGCTGCCGGTGAACTCGACGTGGAACACCTTTTCGAGCGCCGCGCGGTCGCCGGCAAGGGTCGCGCGAATGCTCTCGATGAAGGGGAGCACCTGCGGATAGCGGTGCAGGTCCAGTGTCCGCGTATGGCCGCCGCGCTCCGTGGTCAGGGTGCTGCCTGCGAGCACCAACGTCTCGGGGCGAGGCTCGAGCGTGCGTTTCTCCAGCCGGTCGGGAGCCTCGTAGCGCAGCTCCCCTGACGATTCGAGCGGGTGGTCCAGGACCTTGAGGAATTGTTGCTCGACGAACTCGACCCGGCCGTGTTGGCGCATCGCCAGAAGGCGCATCACCTCGTCGAGATCGCCCGCGGCTCCGATCGCCGCGGCACAGGCGGCCAACATCAGCGCCAAGAGCGGCGCGCGGCCGATCACGGCACCGGCTCCTTGCCCGGTTGCGTCCACAGGTCGTGAAAATTGAACCAGTTGTAGGGGTTCTGGCGGCAGTACCGGTCGAGGAGGCCGGCATAGCGCCCGATCGCCGCGTGCACCTCCTTCTGGCGCGCGCCCGCCGGCGTCGCGGTGAAGTCGGCCAGAGGCTCGAACACCACGTGGTAGCGATTCTTGCCGAGGTACAGCCCGGCCATGAAATAGACCCGGCAGCGAAGAATGGCCGCGGCGCGCAACGGGCCCGTGGGCAGGTGCGCGCGCTCGCCCAGCAGCGTCACGGCCTGCACGGGCTCCTGACCCAGGGTACGGTCGCCGAGCACCCCGACGTGTACGCCCCGATCCAGACGCTCCGCGATATTCAACATGGCATCGAGCTTGCCGAGCGGCACGATGTCCGAAGTCAGATTGGGGTTGAGCGCCGCCAGCGTCGCGTTGATCTTGCGGGCGTTCACCTCGTACATGGCCATGGCCACCGACGCCCCGGCCCGGTGCCGGCCGAGGCTGCGCATGACCTCGAAGCTGCCGAGATGCGCCCCGAGCAACAGGACCCCGCGCCCGCCAGGAGGCGCCGAGCGCATCAGCTCGCTCTCGTCGAAGGTGATGTCGAACGAGTCGAACTGCCCATTCACGAGATAGACGCGATCGTGGATGGTGGTCGCGAAGCTCAGGATCTGCCGGAACCGGTCGCGGGCGCGGGGCGGCCGTCCCAGCGCGAGGCGGAGGTAGCGCAGCGATGCGCGTCGCGCGCTCGGCGCGAACAGGAAAAAGTACACGGCGATCCCGAGCAGCGGAATCCGGCTCACCGTGCGCCCGAGATGCAGCGAGACGAAGGCCATGAGGCGAAGCAGCGTGCCGCTGCCGCGCTCGCGATGGGCCGCCCAGTCGGCCTTGTCGCGCTCGAGGTAGCCGGCCGCCTTGGGGGTGGGCGAGCTCATGCGGCCTACGGTGCGCTCAGGCTGCCGATCGCGACTACGCGATCGCCGCAGCGGACGGTGAAGCGCACTGCATCGTCGCGCGCGGCCTCGTGCTCGACGGTCAGACGCTCTCCCGGACGCACCGCGCCCAAAAATTTCGCGGAGGAGATCTGCCAGCAGGTCACATCGATGCCGCGCTCTCGGCAGATGATTTCGAGGGCCTGGTCGAGCAACGAAGCACCCGGCAGCACCGGGAAGGCGGGAAAGTGGCCGGCGAACGCCGGATGATCGCGCGGCACATCGAGCGTCGCACACGCCACTGGCCGGGCGGCAGCGCGCGCGCCCGTGCCGTCGCCGGGTCCCGTGCCGTCGCCGGGTCCCGTGCCGTCGCCGGGTCCCGTGCCGTCGCCGGGTCCCGTGCCGTCGCCGGCGCTCGCGCTCATGACGCGTCGCTCGCGCGCAGGTGGCGGCTCGCGATGCTCTCGATCTCGTGCTGAGGCAGCTTGCCGGTGGCGTTGCGCGGCAGGCGGTCGACCATGATGAGCGGCCGCGGCAGGAATACGGGGTCGATCCTGTGCCGGAGCTGTTCGGTCAAGGCGCCGACGGTCAGCGTGGGTGCCGCGACCACGGCGCCCAAGCGTGCGACTCCGGTCGAGCCCGTGGCTTCCTCACGCAGGAAGAACGCGCCGTCGACCACGCCCGGGATGGCGTTCAGCTGTGCGTTCAAATAGCCGAACGAGCTGCGCTTGCCGGCCACGTTGACGAGATCGGCGGTACGCCCGTGCAGCAGGAACTCGTCTTCCCCGATCAGCTCGAGCACGTCGCACATCGGGGTGAACTGCTCGACGTGGCCGCCATGGGCGAATACCTGATCCTTGGAGACGCTGAGCTTCACCTCGGGCCAGAGCTTCCAGAGGGCCGCCGCTGCGGTGCGGCGCGTCGCGATCTGACCGGTCTCCGTGGACCCGTAGATCTCGAGCAGCATGGTGCCGAAGCGCGCCTCGACCTCACGGGCGAGCTCGGCTGCGAGCGGTGCGGTGGCCGATACCACGAGATCGATCGGAGGCATGTCGACTCCGGAGGCGATCAGCGTGCGCAGGTGGACCGGCGTCGTCACCAGGACCCGGGGCCGCGGCACGGCGGCCAGCGCGGACGCCACGTCGGCGGGATAGAACGGTCGCTCCGCCCCGAAGGCATTGGCGCTCTGCAGGCACAGCAGCACGGTGGACTCGAAGCCGTACATGTGTTGCGACGGCACGGTGCCGATGATTGCGTACGAGCGCCCGTCGAGCAATCCCAGCCGCGGAGCGCCGTCGCGCACGCAGCGCGCCAGGCGTCCCCAGGTCTTTTTATAGGGCAGCGGAGTTCCGGTCGAGCCTGAGGTGAACACGATTGCGGCCGTCTGGGTGGTCGGAATTTCCGGCACGGCCCAGGGCCCCGCGCGCGTTGCGGCGGGCGGGTCGGGATAGCGCAGCCTCGGCAGGTCGATGTCGCAGCGCGGATCGTCGGTCAGACAGAACGAATCCGGCGCGAACTCACGCAGCCGCGTGATGACTTCCGGCGTGTGGGTCGAGGGCAGCAAGCTCACGCGCCCGGTCATCAGGCACGCCGCGAGCCCGACCGTGAAGCGGTAGCGATCGCCGCAGACGTTGAGCACGTGCGTGCCGGCCGGAAATGTCTCCGCCAGTTGCGCGGCGTCGGACAAGAACCGCTGCGCCGTGACCGGCGCGCCGTGGCGATAGGCGACGGCCGCCGTGGGCGAGGCATGCGACAGGAGCGGGAGGGTGCTCACGGAGCCGGGCGCGATGCTCGAAAATAGACGCGCAGAGCGGCCAGCATGCCGCGGCTGTCGACCTGCGGCAGCACGCGCCGGCGCACGGCATACTCACCGATGAACATCAGCGCCATGAGCGGCACGACGCAGAAGTTCGCGAACAGCGACCAGGTGCGGAGCGGCGCGAAACGGTAGAAACCGGCGGTGATTGCGGTGATCGTCGCGAAAAACACCGCCCAGGCGGCGGTGACGCGCCGGGTGTAGGTGACCTCCCGCGCGCTCAACGGGCCGTGCACCTTGTCCGCGAGCATGGTGCAGAGCGCGACGCTACCCGGGCGCAGCGAGAGGCCGAAGCTCGCCGCCATCAGGCTGTAGAAGCCGGCTTCTTGCATCAGGTAGACCACCCGAAAGTTGGTCGCCATCGTGGACCAGTATGCGCGCGCCAGCAACGCGCCCGCGACGAGCGCGCACAGCACCGTCCAGAGATGCGTGGAGCGCCAGATGACGATGAAGCCGATCAGCGCCACCGGGCCGAGCGCGACCGCGACGCTCAAGTTGCGGGACTCGACCGCCGAGTTGGCGTAATAGGACAGGATCGCGTAGGCCACCACGAACAGGGCGATTGCAGCGAGCTGCAGTCGGGACCGCGCGGGCATTTACTTGGTCCTGTGGGCCGCAATGTACTCCGCGAGGTGCCTCAAGGACCGGAAGATCTGCTGGTTCTCCTGGCTGTCGGCCCGCAGTTGAATGCCGTACTGCTTCGAGACGATCAGAGCCACTTCCAGGATGTCGATGGAGTCGAGCCCCAACCCCTCCCCGTACAGGGGGGCATCGGCATCGATATCCCGAGGCTCGACCTCGAGATTCAGCGCTTGGACGAATAGGCCGGCGAGCTCCCGCGTAAGACCGACATCGGTCGCGGGCGCCGGCTGTTGCTTGAGCGACGCTTGGTCGGACATAGTCGTTTTCTAAAGAGTTTTCGGACTTGCAGGCATTATATAGGTGCAGACCCCTCCGGCAACCCAAAGGCTCAGGCGGGGCCTCGGCCGGAGGTCTTTGCCGGGGTTGGCGTCCTCCCGGTCAATTTCGCAGGCGCCGGGCCGCAAGCCAGGGCAGGCGCCACACGAATCCCCAGAACAGCCGGAAGTGCATCCAGGTGAGCAGCACGTTGTCACGCCAGTAGCGGAAGTGCGACACGCCGCCTTCCTCGGGCCTGAAATAGCGCACCGGGGCCGGAAGGTTCAGCGGGCGCACCCCGCGCCAACAGAGGCGCACCGCCGCCTCCACGTCGAAGTCGAAGCGTCGCATCCAAGGTTGCGTCCGCATGACGGAGATCAGCGGTCCGATCGGGTAGACGCGAAATCCAAACAGGGAGTCACCGATACCCGCACCCAGGGTCTCGAGGTTGGCCCACCAGTTGGAGATTCGGCGCCCCTTGACCCGCAAGGCGGGTGCGCTCGAATCGAAAACCGGGCAACCGAGCACCATGGCGTCCGGCGCCGTGCTCGAGGCCTGCATGAAGGCGGGTATGCGGTCGGCCGGATGCTGGCCGTCCGAGTCCATGGTCAGAGCGTGGGTGAAACCTCGCGACCGCGCCTCCAAGAGCCCGAACAGGACCGCGGCGCCCTTGCCGCGGTTTCTCGGCAGGGCGAGGACGGTGAGCCCCGGCTCCTCGCGGGCCATGGCCTTGAGCTCCTCGAGGGTGCCGTCGGTGCTCCCATCGACAACCACCCATACGGGTGTCCAGGCGGCGAGCGCCGCCCGTACCGTGGCGTACACCTTGGACCCCGGGTCGTAGCTCGGGATGAGCACCAGGTGGGTGCCGGAGGTCATGCCCATGGCGTCAGGGCTGCCCGCGGCTCTCGAGCCAACGCGACTGCAGCGCCCACTCGAGCTCACGGCGGTAGTACGCGTCGAGCTCCGCGGTGAACGCCGCGACATCGGCCGGCGGATCGAAGCGCCGGCCCAGCCGGACGCGATACACGATCGGCAGGCGCGGGCGGCGGAACAGCGGCCATCCCTTGCTGAGGAACGGCGAGTCGGTCTCGATGATCAGCGTCTGCACCGGCACGCCGGCATGCTTTGCGATCAGCCCGACGCTCCCGACCAGCGAATTGATGGGATTGCGAACCGTGCGCGTTCCCTCGGGAAACAGCAGCAGGAGACCGCCTTCGCGCAGGTGCGTCACCGACTCCTTGACCATCTGGCGCGACGAGTCGTTGCGCACGTAGCGCGCGAGGCGCGAGCCGGAGCCGAGGAACACGTTGCGCATCAGCTCGGATTTCATCACGCACACGAGGTTGCGGTGGCGCGTGAGTATGAGGAGCGCGTCGATCAGCGCCGGGTGGTTCGGCGCCAGGATCAACGGAGGCCCGCCGCGCAAGGTGTCGAT
This sequence comes from Steroidobacteraceae bacterium, assembly GCA_036272295.1. Lineage (GTDB taxonomy): Bacteria > Pseudomonadota > Gammaproteobacteria > Steroidobacterales > Steroidobacteraceae > Bog-1198. The sequence goes on along the minus strand of DATAYZ010000113.1, from coordinate 6,954 downwards.
GGCCTCGATGTCCAGGTGGTACGTGCGCGTGATCGCGAGCGACCAGGCGTAGAGACGAAAGCCGTAGGTGATGCCGGCGCGTCCCACCATGGTACCGATGCGCCGCGGCAGGATGAAGTAGAGCGGCAGGGCGAACACCGACCACGTCAGGCAAATGACGGCCAGCAGCGTCAGCGAGCTGTACAACGAAAAGTATTCGTAGAGGGTTTTCAGGCGGCGGAGCATGAGCGGCGGAGGGACGTGGGTGCGGCCCGCACGCGTCAGGTCACGTGTTCCGCCTCGGAACGGATCTTGCCCGCACGGTCGAGCCACGCGCGGACGGTGCGGCCCAGATTTGCCACCGAGACCACGTAGAACATGATCTTCAGCAGGCGCAGCCTTCCCCAGATCGGCGTCGTCCCGAAGATGTCGCCGGCCAGCAGCGACAGCAACGCCTCCTCGACCCGGAACACGTTCCTCGGTCCGAGGAACATCTCGCGCATGGTGGGATTCGTCACACGGTAGATGAACCAGGAGAATTCCCGCGGTCCGTGCCGCGAAATGCGGTCGAAGCGCTTCAGCGCGGCGCGCGCCCGGACGGGCTCGGTCCGGCAGACGTGGATGGCGTCGGCGGCCGCGATGCCGCTCACCATCGCCAGCATCACGCCCGAGGAGAACACGGGGTCGATGAACGAGTATGCATCGCCGACCAGCAGATAGTTCGCGCCGTGAGTCTGCGTGCAGGTGTACGAGTAATTTCCCGTGGCCTCGACGTCCGAGATCAAGGTCGCCCCGCTCAGCCGCTCGGCCAACGGGGGGCACAGCGCGATCGTATCCATGAAGAACTCGCGCGCCGAGGTCTTGCGCGACTTCATGTAGCGCGGCCACACCACCGCGCCGATGCTGGTGGCGCCGTCCGCAAGCGGAATGAACCAGAACCAGCCGTGCTCGAACCAGAAAATGATGATGTTGCCTTCGCGCCGGCCGGACTCCCGCCGCGCGCCCGAGAAATGCGCATAGAGGGCCGCGCTGTTGTGCTTCTTGTTGCGCTCCTTTATCAGCAGCCGGTTGCCGAGCAGGGTGTCCCGCCCGGAGGCATCGACGAGGTAGTCCGCGTGCCACACTTCGGTCGCGCCGTTCTCGTGCTCGGCATGTACGCAAACCGGCGCGGCGCCCGAGGTGCCGTCCGCGAAAGCCACGTCTCGGACGCGGCAGCCCTCGATCACGCGGGCGCCCAACTCGGCCGCGCGGCGGATCAGGATGTGGTCGAACTCCGAGCGCCGCACGTGGTAGGCCATGGGGAGCGACTTGTCCCAGGCGCGCGAAAAGCTGAATTCCTGGTGCCGCCCGTCGGCCGGTGAGATGAATTCCGCGGCCCATTTCTCCATTCCGATCGCGCGCACTTGAGCCGTGACGCCCAGGCGGTCCATGATGGGAAGGTTGGCGGGAAGCAGCGACTCGCCGATGTGAAAGCGCGGATGCCGAGCCTTTTCCAGGAGCACGACCCGATGGCCTTTTTCCGCGAGCAGCGCCGCGGCTGTCGATCCGCCCGGGCCGCCGCCGATCACCAACACATCGCAGCTCTGCGCAGTGGTCTCAACCATTTGCTTTAGTCTATCGCTTGGGGCCATGGCGGTCCAAAGTCTTTCGCGGAGGTCCGCAGCCGTCGAACGGCTGTAAAATGCGAGCCATGCACATCTTGATCGTTGAAGATGACGAAATTGCGCGCGACTATCTCGCCAAGGCGCTGCGTGAGGTGGGCCACACGGTCGACATCGCGGGGAACGGTCTCGAAGGCTTGCATCTCGCCTCCTCCATCGCCGTCGATCTCGCGATCGTCGACCGGATGCTGCCGAAGATGGACGGCCTTGCGCTGGTTCAATCGCTGCGCGCCACCGGACGGAAGATCCCGGTGTTGATCCTTTCCGCGCTCGGCGAGGTCGATGACCGCATCACCGGGCTGCGGGCCGGCGGCGACGACTACCTCACCAAGCCCTATCACATGGCGGAGCTGCTGGCGCGGGTCGACGCGCTCGCGCGGCGCGGAGAGAACGGCAACGCCGAGAGCAACACCAAGCTCAAGCTCGCCGATCTCGAGCTCGATCGCATGACGCGGCGCGTGACCCGCAACGGCAAGAAGATCGAGCTCACCGCGCGCGAGTTCCAGCTGCTCGAGTTCATGATGCGTCACAGCGGCCAGGTGGTCACGCGCACCATGCTGCTCGAAGGCGTGTGGGACTATCATTTCGACCCGCAGACCAACGTGATCGACGTGCACATCAGCCGGCTGCGCCAGGCCATCGACAAGGACTTCGACAAGCCCTTGCTGCACACGGTTCGCGGCGCGGGCTACAGCCTGCGCGAAGACGAATAGCCGTGTCCGTGGCCGCCGCGACGCTGCAGCCGATGTCTCCGGATCAGAGAATCTTCGGCGTTCTCGACACCTCGCCGTTTCGCATCGCGATCGTCTATTCCATCGCCTTCGCGTGCGGTGCGGCCGCGCTGCTCGGTGCGGTGGATTTCGCGGTGTCCCGCGTGGTCGACGGCAGCACCGACAACCTGATCGAGGCCGAGGTTCAGGGCCTGCGCGAGCAGATGGCGGTGCTGTCGCGCTCGGACTTCATCGAGCTGATCGAGCAGCGCTCGCAGGACCAGGACGTGCGCGGCGCGGTCTACCTGATGGTCGATCCCCAGCTGCGTCCGGTGGCGGGCAACGTGCCCGCGTGGCCGAAGCTCGAGGCCGCCAGCGGCAAGTGGTTCATGTTCAGGGTGTCGGTGCCTTTCGGGGATGTGACACGCGTCCACGAGATGCGTGCGCAGCGCTTTCCGCTGCCGGGAGGCTACCGCATGCTGGTGGGGCACGACGTGCAGGAGCGCCAGGACGTCAAGAGCCTGATGATGCGCGGATTGATCGCCGCCGTGGTCATGACCCTCCTGCTCGGGCTCGGCGGCGGATTTTGGATGGGGCGGCGCATCCTCGCCCAGGCGGGCGCCATCTCCGCGGTCGCCACCCAGATCATGCGCGGCGACCTCTCGCAGCGCCTGCCGGTCCGCAATGCCGATGACGAGATCAACACCCTGGCGCGGGAGATCAACGGCATGCTCGACCGCATCGAGCAGCTCACCCTGGGCATGCGCACGGTGCTCGACAGCGCCGCGCATGACCTGCGCACGCCGCTGAATCGCCTGCAGTCCACCGCCGAGGGCGCCATGACCCAGCTGGTCCCCGGGTCTCCGGAGCGGCGTGTGCTCGAGCGGGTCAGCACCGAGGTCGACCACATGCGCTCCACCCTGGATGCGCTGCTGCGCATCGCCCTCGCCGAGACCGGCACGGTGGCGCGCGAGCCGGTCAACCTCTCGGAGCTCGTCGCGAGCCTGGTGGAGCTGTACGCGCCGGTCAGCGAGGAGCGCGGCATCAAGCTGGACAGCAAGGTCTCGCCGGGCGCCCAGGTTCTGGGAAGCCGGCAGCTGCTCGCGCAAGCGCTTGCGAACCTGCTCGACAATGCCATCAAGTTCACCCCCGACGGGGGCCGTATCCGCGTGCTCCTGCGCCGCAGCGGCTCCGCCTCCGAGGTGGTGGTCGAGGATTCGGGGCCCGGGATCCCCTCCGACAAGCGCGAGCTCGTGCTGGGCCGCCGGGTGCGCCTCGACGAGGCGCGCAAGGTGCCGGGGTCGGGCCTGGGCCTCTCGCTCGTGGCCGCGGTCACCAAGCTGCATGGGGCGCGGCTGGTCCTCGACGACGCGGCGCCTGGCCTGCGGGTCTCGCTCAAATTTTAGCGCTGGATTTCCAGCGCTGATGCGCGGACTTACGGGGCCCAAGCGGCCCCGTCCGATAGTGGGTGGACCCCCCGATGGGCGTCAATTTAATGGCGGCCAATGACCCTCCTCGAGCGAGCAGGAGTTCGGCGCTCGCATAAGCCGCTGAATATAAACGATAATTCTTGGGGAGGAACTAAGACCCAAGCCGTGGCATAGAAATTGCTCGACCCATTGCGGCACTTCGCCGCATGGGATTGAAGCCAATGGCAGACGCAGCCGACGACGCACCTCCTCCAGCGCCCAAGAAATCGGGCGGCCTCATGGGCACGCTCATGAATGGGATCGTGGTTTTCGCGATGGCCCTCGCCGCCGTGGTGGTCGGCGGATACATCAATGCCTCGCTGCACCCCATGCCGGAGCTGCAGCTCGAAAAGGACGGGAAGATCAAGGCGGTTCCCCCGCCGCCGAGCGCCTCCGGACACGGCAAGGAAGGGTCGGGCGCGCCCAGGGCCGCCGTTTACTACGCCCTCGATCCGCCGCTCGTGGTGAATTTCGAGGAGGGCCAGGCCGTGCGCTTCCTGCAGATCACGATGGAGATCGAGGCGCACGACGAGAAGGCGATCGAGAGCGTTCAAAAGAACGTCCCTCTGATCCGCAACAACCTCCTGCTGCTCATGAGCAATCGGGACTATCAGACGCTGATGTCGCGCGAGGGCAAGGAAAAGCTCCGACAGGAGGCGCTCGCCGAGGTGGAGGCGGTGCAGAAGAAGACCGGCGGCCCCGACGTGGACGATGTCCTGTTCACGAGCTTCGTGGTGCAGTGATGGCCGAGGCCCCGCGCGAGAACATCTCCGAGGAGGAAGTCTCGGCGCTGCTCGAGAAGGACGGCACCGATGCGGTGCGACCCTATGATTTTGCGGCGCAGCGCATCAACCGCACGCAGCTGCCGCTGCTCGAGGTGGTCGCCAAGACGTTCGCGGATCGCGCGAGCGCGTCGCTGTCGGCGCTCTTGAGCCGCGACGCATCCCTGCAGTTCACCTCGCTCGAATCAGGCAAGAGCCCGGACCTGCAGGCCGCACTGCCGGTGCCCGCGAGCCTCGCGACCGTGAAGCTGAAGCCTCTGCCCGGCAATGCCTTCGTCTCGGTCGAGCCCAATCTGCTGCTGACGCTGATGGACGCCTTCTTCGGCGGGAAAGGCCGGCCGAACAGCGACCCGCAGGCGGCGATCGCGCCGGCCGCCCAGCGCTTCCTCGCGCTCATGCTCAAGAGCTTCGCTCCGGACCTGCAGGCGGCCTGGAGCCCGGTGACCCCGCTCGAGCTGGAGCTCGTCAAACAGGAGATCAATCCGCGGCTGGTGCAGCTCGGTGCGGCACACGAGTCATTGCTGGTGCTGAGGTTCACCGTCGAATTCGCCGCGATGAGCGGACGCATGGATTGGCTCCTGCCCGAGAGCCTGCTCGCCCCTATACGCGAAGCGCTGGCGGCCGACGGCGGCCGGGGCGCACCGCGCAAGCAAGAGGCGTGGGCTCCCGCGATCAGTTCGGCGCTCCAGGATGCGGGCATCGACATCCGCGCGGTCCTCGCGGAGGCCCGCTTGAGCCTGCGCGAGCTCGTGCGGCTGCAGCCGGGCGACATCATTCCCATCGAGCCGCCGCGCGACGTCTCGCTGCTGGTCGGGGACGTTCCCATCTATCGCGGCCGCTTCGGGGTCTCCCAGGGCCGCAACGCACTCAAAATCATTTCAGGAGCCGAGTCATGAGCACGCCCGATCCCAAGAACGCAGCCATCGCCAAGGCGCAGTTCGGCGAGCTGGGCGCGAATGCCGCCGGCGTCGGCACGGGCGAAGTGAACTTGAACCTCATCCTCGACGTCGCGGTGACGCTCGCGCTCGAGGTCGGGCGGTCCAAGATGTCGGTGCGCGAGCTGCTGCAGCTCTCCGCCGGCGCGGTGGTCGAGCTGGACCGCCTGGCGGGCGAGCCGCTCGACGTGCTGGTCAACGGCGTTCGCGTGGCGCGCGGCGAAGTGGTGGTGGTCAACGAGAAGTTCGGCATCCGCCTCACCGACGTGGTCAGCGCGACCGAGAGGATGGAGCACGCCAAGTGACGGCGATGGCGCAACCCGCCTCGCCGCTTTCCGTGGGCAGCCTGTCGCAGCTCACCTTGAGCCTGATCGCGATCGTGGCGCTGATCTTCGCCATCAGCTGGGCCCTGAAGCGCCTGCGCCTCGCCGGTCCGCGCGGCTCGGGCGCCATTGCGGTGCTCGACGAGCTCGCGCTCGGGCCTCGTGATCGAATCGTGCTGGTGCGGGTCGGCGACGCCCAGGTGCTGGTCGGCCTCAGCGCCGGAAGCATGGTGCCGCTCACCCCGCTGGCAGCGCCGATCGAGGTTCAGGGTCAACCGCGCTCGCCCGCGTTCGCCGATCGTTTGCGGGACCTCATGAGGCGCCCGTGAGATGCGCGACCGGCATGGCGGCCGAGGCGGACGCGCCCGAGGCGAGGGCGGCAGCGCCGCGCGCACAGTCGCGGCTGCTTGCGGCGGCGGCGGCCGTGCTGGTCCTCCTGCCCTGCGGTACGGTGCTCGCGCAGGCTCAAGCTGGGCTGCCCGCCCTCGCGATCACCTCCGCCGCGGGCGGCGTGCAGACCTATTCGCTGACCTTCCAGGTCCTCATCCTGATGACGGTGCTGACGCTGCTGCCCGCCGTCCTCATGACCATGACGGCCTTCACCCGCATCATCATCGTGCTCTCCATCCTGCGCCAGGCGCTCGGGATGGCGACGACTCCGTCCAACCAGATCCTGGTCGGGCTGGCGCTCTTCATGACGTTCTTCGTCATGGCGGAGCCGCTGCAGCAGGCGTATGCGAACGGCGTCAAGCCCTACATGGACGGCCAGATGGCTGGCGAGGTGGCGATCGATCGCACCATGCAGCCGATCAAGCACTTCATGATGGCGCAAACGCGCGAGAACGATCTGCAGCTCTTCACCAAGCTGTCGGGCAGGCAGCAATACCAGACTCCGGACGACGTGCCGCTGACCGTGCTCATTCCGACGTTCATCACCTCGGAGCTCAAGACCGCGTTCCAGATCGGCTTCATGGTCTTCATCCCGTTCCTGGTCATCGACCTGGTGGTGGCGAGCGTGCTCATGTCCATGGGCATGATGATGCTGTCGCCGGTGCTGGTGTCGCTGCCGTTCAAGATCATGCTGTTCGTGGTGGT
>DATAYZ010000112.1:0-67615 GCA_036272295.1 Steroidobacteraceae bacterium | reverse complement strand
CCTTCGGTGCCGACCTCGCGCGCCACCCGCGTCACCTCGGACGCAAAGCGGTTCAGCTGGTCGACCATGGTGTTCAAGGTCTCCTTGAGCAGCAGGATCTCGCCGCGCACGTCCACCGTGATCTTGCGCGACAGGTCGCCGTTCGCGATCGCGGTCGACACCTCGGCGATGTTGCGCACCTGCGCGGTGAGATTGCCGGCCATGGAATTGACCGAGTCGGTGAGATCCTTCCAGGTTCCGGCGATGCCCGGCACCTGCGCCTGGCCGCCGAGGCGGCCTTCGGTGCCGACCTCGCGCGCCACGCGCGTGACCTCGCCCGCGAACGAGCGCAGCTGGTCGACCATGGTGTTGAGCGTTTCCTTGAGCTGCAGGATCTCGCCCGACACGGTCACCGTGATCTTCTTGGACAGGTCGCCCTGCGCCACAGCCGTCGCGACCTCGGCGATGTTGCGCACCTGGCCGGTGAGGTTCGAGGCCATGGAATTGACGGAGTCGGTGAGGTCCTTCCACGTGCCCGCGACGCCCTTGAGCTGGGCCTGGCCGCCGAGCTTGCCCTCGGTGCCGACCTCGCGCGCGACGCGCGTGACCTCACCGGCAAAGGCGTTGAGCTGGTCCACCATGGTGTTGATGGTGTCCTTGAGCTGCAGGATCTCGCCGTTCACGTCCACGGTGATCTTCTTGGACAGGTCGCCGTTCGCGACCGCCGTGGTGACCTCGGCGATGTTGCGCACCTGGCCGGTCAGGTTCGAGGCCATGGAATTGACGTTCTCGGTGAGATCGCGCCAGGTCCCCGCGACGCCGCGCACGTTCGCCTGGCCGCCGAGGCGGCCCTCGGTGCCGACCTCGCGCGCGACGCGCGTGACCTCCGAGGCGAACGCATTCAGCTGATCCACCATGGTGTTGATGGTGTCCTTGAGCTCGAGGATCTCGCCCTTCACGTCCACGGTGATCTTCTTGGAGAGGTCGCCGTTCGCGACCGCCGTGGTGACCTCGGCGATGTTGCGCACCTGGCCGGTGAGGTTCTGCGCCATCGAGTTGACGTTGTCGGTCAGATCCTTCCACGTGCCCGCGACGCCCGGCACCTGCGCCTGTCCGCCGAGCCGTCCTTCCGTGCCGACCTCGCGCGCCACGCGCGTGACCTCGCCGGCAAAGGCGTTCAACTGGTCGACCATGGTGTTCATGGTCTGCTTGAGCTCGAGAATCTCGCCGGACACGTCCACGGTGATCTTGTGCGAGAGGTCGCCGCGCGCGACCGCGGTCGTGACCTGGGCGATGTTGCGCACCTGCGCGGTGAGATTGCCGCACATGGCGTTGACGGAGTCGGTCAAATCCTTCCACGTGCCCGCAACGCCCGGCACCAGCGCCTGGCCGCCGAGCTTTCCTTCGGTGCCCACCTCGCGCGCGACGCGCGTGACTTCCGCGGCGAACGAGCGCAGCTGGTCGACCATGGTGTTGATGGCCTCCTTCAGCTGCAGGATCTCGCCGCGCACGTCCACCGTGATCTTCTTCGACAGGTCGCCGTTCGCGACCGCGATGGTCACCTCCGCGATGTTGCGCACCTGGGCAGTCAGGTTCGAGGCCATCGAGTTGACGCTCTCGGTGAGGTCCTTCCATACGCCCGTCACCTCGCGGACCTGCGCCTGGCCGCCGAGCTTGCCGTCGGTGCCGACTTCGCGCGCGACGCGGGTGACCTCGGAGGTGAACACGCTCAACTGCTTGATCATCGTGTTCACGATGTTGGCGGCGCGCAGGAACTCTCCCTCCAGCGCGCGCCCGTCGACCCCGAGCGGAACGGTCTCGAGCAGATCGCCGCGCGCCACCGCGGCGATGGCGCGCGTGACCGCCGTGGTCGGCCAGAGGAGATCGTCGATCAGGGTGTTGACGGAGGCCTCCATGTCGGCCCACGAGCCGTCGGACAGGCCGAAGCGCACGCGCGTGCGGGTCTTGCCGCGGCGCCCCACCACCTCGCCCACCTGCTCGAGCTGTTGTGCGATCCGCTGATTGGAGGCGACGATGACGTTGAAGGCATCGCAGATCTTGCCTGCGACTCCGATCTGCGCGCCGGGCAGCCGCACCGAGAAATCCCCGGCCTGCATGGAGCGCAATACCGACAGCAGCTGGTTCAGATCCAGCGTATCGGGTGCGACGGCGGCAGGCGCGCGGTGCCCGTTGCCCTTCTTCTTACGGGGCACAGCGCCAACGTTTGCGTCCATGGTGAATCTCCCGGGGAATTGCGCCCTCACGGTGACGCAAGGCGCAAGGATGGTGGCAAACGCGAATTTAAAAGTCCAATGTCGTCAAGGATATACGTTGTAACTTTTACAATGATGACGATGGCGGCTGCGGCCGGTCGGGGCGCTCCGGCGCGTGCCGGCAAACGCTCCGCCGCCGCGTCGCCGCCGGGGCAACGCGCCGCCTCATAACCAACGGTACCTTACATATAGCCACTCGCTATTCGACGGCCTGGCCCTGCGCGCCTAGCGTACCCGCATGAGCCAAATCGCCCAGTCCTCGAGCTCCCGCCTCGCCACCGCTTCGCGCTGGAGCGGCCTCCTGCGCAAGGACGATTGGTGGGCGATCTGGATCGGCCTCGGTCTCGTGGCCGTCGCGATCGCCCTGTTCACCGGCGGCAGCAGCATCAAGTGGATCGCGGTCGCGCCGCAGAAATGGGCCGATGCGCCGGGTCTCGCGGCGCAGCTCGCGCAGCACGGCACCCGCTACGCGGCATTGCTCCTGTTGTGGTCGATCTCCCTGGGCGTCGGCGCCGCGGCGCTCGGCCTCCGGCTGTCGCGCTTCCTGCCGGCGTTCCTGGCGCTGTTCGTCGTCACCGGCGCCATCTACGTGCTCGGCATGTGGGACCGCGCCGCTCATTACAATCTCGAGCCGCCCTTGGTCGCCCTGGCGCTCGGCCTGCTCATCTCGAACACGGCCGGCGTGCCGCGCTGGCTGAAGCCCGCCTTGCGCGTCGAGCTCTACATCAAGACGGGCATCGTGCTGCTCGGTGCCGGATTACCGCTGACCCTGATCGCCTGGGCCGGCCCCGTGGCCATCGTGCAGGCGGCGATCGTGTCGATCGCGACGTTCGGCGCCATCTATGGGATCGGCGTCAAGCTGGGCCTCGACCGGCGGCTCGCGGCCACTCTCGGCACCGGCGGCGCGGTGTGCGGCGTCTCCGGCGCGATCGCCATCGGCGGAGCGGTCGGGGCAAAGAAGGAGCAGGTCTCCATCGCCATCTCGCTCGTCGTGCTTTGGGCGATCGTGATGATCTTCGCGCTGCCGCTCGTGGCACGCGCGCTGCACCTTCCGACCGGCGTCGCCGGTGCCTGGATCGGCACCTCGGAATTCGCGGATGCCGCGGGGCTCGCAGCCGCGCAGACCTACGGCGGCTATGCCGGAAACGTCCCAGGCATCGCCGGGACCCCCGATGCCGCGGTCAATGCATTCACGCTCATGAAGGTGATCGGACGCGACTTGTGGATCGGGGTCTGGGCCTTCGTGCTGTCCCTCGTCGCCACCACGCGCTGGGAGCGCACCGGCATCGACTCGCGCGCCGATGCGGGCGAGATCTGGCGCCGCTTTCCCAAGTTCGTGCTGGGATTCCTGGCGGCCTCCGCCGTCGTCACGCTGGTATCGAAGGGCTACACGTACCCGGAATACAAGAAGGACGTGCTGCCCTCCCTGGTCGCGCCCCTGCAGGGATTGCGCACCTGGGCTTTCACCTTCGCCTTCCTGAGCATCGGTCTCACCACCAAGGTGCGCGAGCTCGTCTCGGTCGGGGCACGGCCGTTCTACGCGTTCGCGGCCGGAGTCGCGATCAACGTGGTGCTCGGTTTCGTGCTCTCGACCCAGGTGTTCAGCGACTTCTGGAGCCGGCTCGGCCAATGAGCTCCGCCGCGAGCCCGGTGCCGCTCACCCGCGGCGACGCGTGGCCGCGGCGCGGGTTCTGTGCGGACTGCCGCCACTTCACCGGCGAGCCGTTGGCGCTGGAGGCCGCGTTCGCCGGCCTGTCGTCGCTGAGCTCGGCCTTCGCCTCGGTCCGGTCGGAGGACGGGCTTTGCCGTCTGCACGATCGTTACGTCGCCGGCTCGAGCGCGTGCGCGTCTTTCGCCTCAGACGGCTCGTGCGCGACGGCCCCGTCGCCTCTCGACGCCACCTCGACCTCCACCAGACAATCGTAGAAGGTCGGGCCGCGGCCGATGTCGGTGATCACCTCACCGTTGGTCAGCTCGTTGGCGTTCTTGCCGTCGCGAGTCAGTTTCTTCCACCACACGGACAAGCACACGACCACGCCCGGCCGCGCGCGCTCGGTCACGCGGGCGCGCAATTCCACGCTGCCCCGATCGTTGAAGACCCGCAGGTAGTCGCCCGCCGACACGCCGCGCGCTTCGGCATCCTGCGGGTGGATGTCGAGCCATGGCTCGCCCTCCACGGCGCGCAGGCTCTGCACGTTGACGAACGAGCTGTTCAGGAAGTGCCGTGCCGGCGGCGAGATCATCGCGAGCGGGTGGCGCTGCGCAGCGGCGCTCCGCGTGTCCTCGTTGGGCGCGATGTAGTCCGGCAGCGGATCGAGGCCGTGCGCGCGAGCGCGCTCGCACAGGAACTCCACCTTGCCGGACGGCGTGTCGAAGCCCCCCTGAGCGAAGCGCGCCGTGCCCTTCGGCGGCCCGAAGCGCTTCCAGCCCGCGGCACGCACGGCATCGAAATCCCAATCCTCGGCGAGCGCCGCCTGCGCAATGGCCGCGTCGGAGTCGCGGAAACACGGCTCATCGAAGCCCATTCCGCGCGCGAGCAGGCGAAAGATCTCGGTGTTCGGCTGGGCCTCGCCGAGCGGTGAAATCGCCGGATTGTTGGCCATCATGTAGTAATGGCCGTACGGCTTGACCACGTCGAGGTGCTCGAGCTGTGTGGTCGCCGGCAGGAGGATGTCGGCATAGTCCGCGGTATCGGTCTGAAAGTGCTCGAGGACCACGGTGAACAGGTCCTCGCGGCCGAATCCCTCCGCCACTCGCCTGGAATCGGGTGCGACCGCAACCGGATTGGAGTTGTATACCACGAGCGCGTTGACCGGCGACCGTCGGTCGAGCAAGGCGCGTCCGATCGTCGACATGTTGATGGTGCGCGGGGTGCGGTCGCCGAGCAGATCGGGGCGCGACAGCGCCCGGACGTCGACCTTCACGTTGCTCGAGGTCGACAGGAACATGCCGCCCGCGGCGTCGCGGAACGCGCCCACCAGCGCGGGCAGGCAGGCGACGTTGCGCACCGCCATGCCGCCGCCGCGCACGCGCTGCATGCCGTAGTTGGCGCGGATCAGCGCCGGGCGGGTACGCCCGTAGAGCAGCGACAGCTCCTCGACCTGACCCGGCGCGATGCCGCAGAGACCGCCCACCCGCTTCGGATCGTAGTCCCGCACGCGCTCGCAGAGCGCCTCGAACCCCAGGGTGTAGCGGTCGATGTAATCGCGATCGATGAGGCCGTCTCGAATCAGCACGTGCATCATTCCAAGCGCGAGCGCGGAGTCGGTGCCCGGCAGGAGCGCGACGTGCAGGTGGCATTTCTCGGCGGTCAGCGAGCGGTATGGATCGATCGCGACGAGGGTCGCGCCGCGCCGCTTGGCGGCCTGGGCGCGCGCCCAGAAGTGCACGCTCGAGGTGATGGCGTTCGAGCCCCAGAAGATGATCAGGCGTGCTTGATCGGCGCACTCGATGTCGACGCCGATGCGCCCTCCGAGCGTGAGCTCGTGACCCGCGCTTCCCGCGGTGGCGCAGATGGTGCGGTCGAGCAGGCTCGCACCGAGCTTGTGGAAGAAGCGCATCGACATCGATTCGCCCTGCACGAGCCCCATGGTACCCGCGTAGCTGTATGGAAGGATTTCCTCGGGATCGCGCCGCGCAATGACGGACAGGCGCTCGGCGACGAGAGCGATCGCCTCCTCCCAGCCGATGCGCTCGAAGCGGCCTTCGCCTTTGCGGCCCACCCGCCGCATTGGATGGAGCAGGCGATCGGGATGATAGGTCCGCTCCGTATACCGCGCGACCTTGGTGCAGAGCACGCCGGCCGTCGGGCCGTGCGCGGCGGCGCCGGAGACGCGCTTGGCCACCCCGTTCTCGACGAGTATCTCGAGGGCGCAGGTGTCGGGACAATCGTGCGGGCAGGCGCCCTTGACGATCGTGGCAGCGGTCGGTTCGACCATGGTGAGAGCACGCTCCTTGCCGTCCCTTGCGGTAGGAGTCATTTTAACAGGCACGGCGGCGTGCCCTTCGATTTGCCGGTCCGAGAAGCAATCATTATAATGACCTAATGTCCACTCGACCCATCGAAGGACCCGGCTCGAGGCACCGCGATCGCGTCGGCCTCGGCGATGCCATCGTTCTCGGTCTCTCGAGCTCAGGTCCCGCCCAGACCCTGGCGGTGAGCCTGGCCGGGCTGGTGGCGGTCTCGGGCTACGGCGGGGTCCTGCCGATCCTCATCTGCTTCGTGCCGATGCTCGGCATCGCGATCGCGTATCAGCGTCTGAACCGCTGGGATCAGAGCGCCGGCGCGACCTATACCTGGGTGGCCAAGGTGTTTCACCCCTACCTCGGCTTTCTGGCCGGGTGGATGATCCTCCTTTATTACACGCTCGGCACCACGACCCTCACCATCCCGGCCGGCATCTACACCGTCGATCTGCTCGACCCCGCGCTCATCGACAATCATTGGGCCATTTTCACCGCGGGCGCGTTCTGGAATACGTTGATCACGGTGCTCGCGATCCTCGGCCTCCGGCTGGTCGCGCGCTTCGAGTGGCTCACCGTCGTCTTCCAGTACACCGTGCTGCTGATCGTCGCGGTGGTGGCGCTGCGCGCACTCGCTCAGGGGCGGGCGGCGGTCGAGTTCTCGTGGGCCTGGTTCTCCTGGGCGAGCCTCGGCGGCATGAAGGGCTTGATCGGCGGGATCCTGATCGCCTGTTTCATGTATTCAGGCTGGGACGCGGCGATCTACGTCAACGAGGAGACCACCGACCGCGCCAACAACCCCGGCAAGGCCGCGCTCGCGAGCGTCGTCATGCTGGCGCTCGTGTACTCGGCCGTGACCTTCGCGTTCCAGGCCGTGCTCTCGGGCCCGGACATGCAGGCCCACGCCGCCAACGTGCTCTCGGCGGTGAGCAGCCGGCTGCTCGGCAAGCCGTGGGGCTCCATCATGTCGCTCGTGGTGCTCACGGGCACGCTCGCCACCCTGCAGGCCGCCATCATCTCGGCCGCGCGCGTCGGGCTCGCCATGTCCCGCGACCGCGTCATGCCGGCTTTTTTCCAGCGCCTCGCGCGGGGCGGCCCGTGGGCCGCGACCCTGACCATGAGCGCCGTCAACCTCTGCCTGCTCGCGCTCGCGCTCGGCACGTCCGGCATCGCCGCGGCGCTCTCGAATGCCGCAAGCAGCCTGGGCCTGATATCGCTGGTCTTCTACGGGCTGACCGCGGCGGCCGCACTCTGGCAGCAGCGCAAGACGCTGCTCGACACGCGCGCGAACCTGATCCTGGGCGGGCTCTTGCCGCTGGTCGGCGTCTCGTTCAGCGCCTGGGTGACGGTGGAGTCGCTGCTCACCGGCGCGGTGTCGCTCACCGTCGTTCTCTACGGCTTCGGATCCATCCTCGTGGGTGCGGCCGTGGCGCTCATTCTGCACCGTTGCATGCACATCGGTTTCTTCGACTCATCGAGACAGCCGCGCTCCGCGGCCTGAGGAACGGCCTTGACCCAGTATCGACATCCCGAACGCTCGGCGAAGAGCGCCCGCCTCTACCAGAAAGCCTGCGGTCCCATTCCCGCGGGCGTCAACAGCACCGCCCGCGCCACCTGGTCGGGCTGGGACCCCTACCCCTTGTTCGTCGAGCGCGGCGAGGGCGCCTACCTCTACGATGTCGACGGCCGCATGTACATCGACTATCTGCTCGGGCTCGGACCCATGATCCTGGGGCACCGTCCTCCCAAGGTGACGGCGGCCGTGGTCGAGCAGATCCAGAAGCGCGGAACGGTGTTCGCGCTGCCCACGGCCGAGGAGGCCGAGCTCGCCGAAAAAATCATCGCCGCCGTGCCGAGCGTGGAGCAGGTGCGCCTCTGCAACACCGGCACCGAAGCGGTGCTCTATGCCCTGCGGCTGGCGCGCGCGTTCACCGGGCGCGACAAGGTGGTGCGGTTCGAGGGCATGTACCACGGATTCTCCGACGGCGTGTACTGGAGCAAGCACCCAAATCTCGCTGAGGCGGGCCCTGACAGCCGGCCGCTCGCCGTTCCGCAGGGTCCCGGCATGTCCAAGGATGTGGGCCAGCATCTCATCATCCTGCCCTGGAACGACATCGACGCGTTGCAGAAGGCGGTGGAGCGCGACGGAGATTCGATCGCGGCCATCCTGACCGAGCCGGTGATGTGCAACACCGGCTGCATCCTGCCCGAGCCCGGCTATCTCGCCGCGATGCGCGACATCGCACATTCCCGCGGCATCGTCTTGATCTACGATGAGGTCATCACCGGTTTTCGGCTGAGCTTGGGCGGTGCGCAGGGCATCTACGGGATCAAGCCGGACATCAGCGTGTTCGCCAAGGGGCTGGGGGGAGGATTCCCCGTGGCCGCACTAGGCGGCCGACGCGACATCATGAAGCTGGTGGCGGACGGAACGGTATCCATGGCCGGAACATATAGTGCCAACGTCATCGCGGTTGCCGCGGCTAACGCGGCCCTCGATGAGCTGAGCGCGCCGGGTAAGTACCAGGCGTTATCCGAACGATGCTCTCGGTTCTATGCCGGCTTGTCCAAGACATTTGCGCGCCACCGCCTGCCCGCGCACGTGATCGGCCTGGGTCCCGTGCTGCAGGTGTGGTTCTCCGAGAAGCCGATCCGCAACTACCGCGACGCCGCGCGCTACGCGAATCACGAGATCTTCCGCCGCTGGTGGGAAGGCATGCTCGAGCGCGACGTGCTGTTCCACCCGGGCGCGTTCGAGAACCTGTTCGTGTCGTTCGCGCATTCCGACGCGGACATCGATCGCACCCTGAAGGCCGCCGACGAGGTCGCCGGCGAGCTGCGTGCCCATGCCTGATACGCCGGTGCGCCCGCTCACGATCGGCGTCGACCTCGGCACCTCGGCCGTCAAGGTCGTCGCGCTCGGGCTCGACGGCGAGGTCCTCGGCGAGGCGTCGGCGAGCTTCGGCACCGACAGCACGCTGCCCCTGCAGGCCGAGCAGCACACCAGCGACTGGCTGCGCGCCGCCTCGGGCGCCATGCACACCCTCGCCCGCGATTCGGGTGAGAAGCTCGGCCATCTCTGGACCAAGGGCGTGGTGGCCGTCGGGCTCACGGGACAGCTGCCGACGCTCGTGTGCCTCGAGGGCGACAAGCCCATCGGTCCGGCGATCACCTGGAAGGACGGACGCGCCGATGCGTGGGCGTCATCGCGGCTCGATACCGGGCGCCGCGCGCTCATGTATGCGCGCACCGGCATGCCGATCGACGGCCGGTATCTCGCGCCGATGTTGCGCTATCACTTTCCCGACCGGGTCGCGAGCATGGGCTCGGTGCTGTCGGCGAAGGACTATCTGCTCTGGGAATTGACGGGCCTCAAGCTCACCGAGCCCTCCACCGCGGCCGGCTACGGCGTCTACGACCTCGAGGATCGCCGCTTCAGCGCCGGCCTCGCGGAATTTTGGCAGGTGCCCATGAGCATCCTGCCGCAGATCCGCCCGGCGAACGTGCTCGCCGGCCCGCTGACCGAGGACGGCGCCTCGCTCCTCGGCCTGCGGACCGGAACTCCCGTGAGCACGGGCGCCGCCGATTCGGTGTGCGCCTCCTTCGCGATGGCCGGGCTCGATGAGCGCACCGTCTCGATCAGCTTCGGCTCGAGCACCGTCGTGGTCGGCGCCACGTCCGAGCCGCGCCGGGACACGGCCGCCCGCTATCTGGTGACGCCTCATGTGAACGACGCCTGGTATGGGCGCGAGATGGACCTGCTGGCGACCGGCACCGGCTACCGCTGGCTGAGCCACCTTTTCTCCTGGCCGGACGGGGAGCTCGACCGGCGCGCCGCGCAGTCGGCTGCCGGCGCGCGGGGCCTCACCTTCCCCCCTTATCTCGCGGGCGGCGAGCAGGGCGCGCTGTGGAATCCGCGCCTCAAGGGTGCGATCTTCGGGCTGGCCCTGCGGCACTCGCGCGATGACATCGCCCGCGCGTTCCTCGAGGGCGTGTTCTTCGAGGTGCGCCGCTGCATCGAGGTGCTCGCCGAGACCGCGCCCGTCGAGACCATCATGGTGAGCGGCAATCTGGTCTCGAGCCCGAGCAGCATGCAGATGCTGGCGGACATCCTGCATCGACCGGTGGGCGGCATCTCCGAGCGCTCTCCCGCGGCGATCGGCGCGGCCATCATGGCGCGGCGCGCCACCGGCATCGAGCCGGACCTCGCGCCGCGCGCGCGCGCGAACGCGCTCCGGCCCGACGAGGCGAGCGCGCGCGCCTACTCGGACATTTACCGCCGCTACGTCGGCCTTGCCGGGCTGTGCGAGTGACGCAGCGGTGTCGCGAGCGGCGGCCCGGCGGATGACCGCGCGGGCGCGGCCGGCGCGGCTCACTGCGCCTTGCGCAGCTTCTGATCGACGACCTCGACCGCCTCGACGAAGAAGCTCGGCGCGGTCTCCAGCCTGAACTCGAACGCCTTTGCCACGAACACCATGCGAAAGGCGTCGATGCGCTGATGCCGGGCCGAGTAGCTCACGCCGGAGACCTCGACCACCCACTCGAAGCTCATGAGATCGAGCAGCTCGTGCTCGTGCGAAAACGCCGGCCGCGACACCAACGTCTGCTCCTCGCGCGTCTCCTTGAGCCCGTAGACCTCATCGAGCAGGTCGTACAAGGAGCGCTTCTCCGACCCTTCGAGACGGGAGCCGAGATCGGGCGCCAGGATCTTCGGGATCACCGAGGACTCCCAGATCACCGGCTGCTTGTTGAGGAGCCGCAGCCGCGACACCTCCCACACCGTCGCGTGCGCGGCGAGCCCGAGCCGGCGTGCTTCTTCATCGGTCGAGGCCCGCGTCTCGCAGTGGAGCACCCGCGTCTGGAGCTTGGAGTGCGCATCGAGGTGCAGGCCGTTGCGCAGGCCCCCGATCTTGGTGGTCTCGGCCTTGACGCGCGGACGCGAGACGAACGTGCCGCGTCCCTGCTCGCGCCGCACCACCGCCTGCGCGGCGAGCTCCGACAGCGCGCGGCGCACGGTCACGAGGCTCACCCCGGCAAGCTGCGAGAGCTGGGCCTCGGTGGGAAGTTGATCCCCCTCCCGCAGCTTGCGCTCGTCGATGTACTGCAGGATGAAGGCGATGGTCTTTTCGTACAGGGATTTCACGCAGGAATTCTACGTCCATTCCCGCTTTTGCGCGGTATTTGGCAGGGCATGATACGCCGTAGCGATTCAGTATGTCATTGCAATGAATTGTAAAGAAGCTTACATTTCCGTGGGGAAAGCGCGGGGCGTCCCGCGTTCCAGCATGGGAGAACTTCGATGAGCCGAATCCTTTCCGGCCGGGCCGCCGTCTTATGCCTGCTGATTCCCCTGGCCGCGAGCGCGGCCGATGCCGGCGGCCAGGGTCCGGGCAAGGATGCGGCCTCCTCCGGCACCCCTTCGCTGGAGGCGATCGTCGTGACCGGGTCCTACATCCGGCGCACCGACACCGAGACCCCCTCGCCCGTCGATGTGATCAGCGCCGACGACATCGTCAAGAGCGGGCTGACCACCATCGCCGACGTGCTGCATGCCTTTTCCGCCGACAACAGCGGCACCCTCACCTCCAACTTCAGCGGGGCCATGGCGGGCGGTGCGAGCGGCGTGAGCCTGCGCGGCCTCACCGTCGATGCGACGCTGGTGCTGGTCGATGGACATCGCATGGCCACCTATCCGCTCGCCGACGACGGGCAGCGTCCGTTCGTCGACGTGGGGTCGCTGCCGCTCGGCGTCGTCGAGCGCGTCGAGGTGCTGAAGGACGGCGCCTCCTCGGCCTACGGCTCCGACGCGATCGCCGGGGTCGTGAACATCATCACCAAGAAGGAATTCACCGGCTTCGAGGCTTCCGGGAACCTCGGCTCCTCGTCCAAGGCCGACGGCCTCGAGCAACGCGCATCCGCGACCTATGGCTTCGGCAACCTGGCGAGCGACGGCTACAACTTCTACGTCAACGCCGAGTATCACCATCAGGCCGAGATCAAGCAGGAAGACCGCGGCTCGTATCTGAACCAGCTCGACCTGCGCCCCTATGGGGGCAACGATCTGCGCGGGGGCATCGTGCAGCAGGCGCCGCCCAACAACGGCGCGTACACGGCGGTGGGACAGGTCGCCCCGCTCGGGGTGCCGCCCGGCGGGACTGCTCCGGCCCAGCTCGACCAGTACTTCCTGCTGCCGGGGTGCGCGCCGCAGAACCTGAACTACTCGGGCGGCTGCACCTGGGACCCGAATCTCTACAAGAAGATCCAGCCGCGATCCGCAGGTGACGACCTCACCGCAAAGCTCACCAAGAGCCTGGGCGACACCTGGACGAGCGCGACGACCACCTCCTACTACCATTCCGAGTCCGAGCAGTGGCGGCAGCCGAACCAATATCTCGACGGCACCACGCTCGTTCCATACACCTGGGCGGGCGCGAACGGCACGCTGGTGGACCAGACCAATCCGGCCACCACGCAGATCGTGCTGCCCGCGAATCACCCCGACAACCCGTTCAACCCGGCCAGCGCCTATTTCGACGCGGCCCGGGCGTTCTACGGCGCGGCCTTCGCGGGCTACGTCGGCAAGCCGGCGCTGCTCAACATCGCCTTCACCGACATCCCGGTGCAGATCAGCCGGTACAAGACGGACGTCTACCGCATCGTCGAGGATCTCACCGCGCAGCTCGGCGGCTGGGATACGACGCTGAGCGGGGGCTTCGTACAGGTCGCGACCCACGTGACCTACACCGGATACGTGCGCGCGAGCGTGCTGGACGCCGATCTCGCCGATGATCAGCTGCGCATCGGCCAGAACGCCGATCTCAATCCGCCCTCGCTCTACGAGGCGCTCGCACCCGAGACGCACGACACCGCAACGTCCACGCTCGGCTTCCTGTCCGCGACGGCCTCGCGCTCGCTGACCGCGCTGCCCGGCGGCGATCTCGGTCTTGCCGTCGGCGCGGATGCGCGTTGGACGCGCCTCGACAATCCCGGCGAGCCGTACGCCGTGGAGGGCGACATCGTCATGGACGGCAGCTTCTATGCCAAGGGACATCAGGACGTCTACGCCGCGTTCGCCGAGCTCAATGCTCCGGTGCTCTCGACTCTCGAGGTCGACGCGGCCGCGCGCGTGGATCACTACAACGCGGCCGGCAGCGCATTCACGCCGAAATTCGGCGTCAAATGGAAGGTCGTGCCGCAGCTCGCGCTGCGCGGCACCTTCGAGCGCGGCTTCCGCGCGCCCGGCATTGCGGAGAGCGGCAACTCGAGCGCCGCATCGAGCACCTTCGCGCCGGTCGATCCCGCGCGCTGCGGACCGGGGCTCGCCAACAAGCCTTCCGATTGCGGCCAGGGCTACGTGGCGGTGCTGTCCACGGCGAACCCGGACTTGAAGCCCGAGCATTCGCGCCAGTACACGCTGGGCTTCATCCTCGAGCCGTGGCGCGGCATCAATCTGACGGCGGACTATTTCAACATCAAGCGCACCAACGAGATCGTCAGCTCGCCGCTCGAGCTGAGCAATGCGGTGCGCGGCGCGCAGCAGGCGGGCACCGATTATCCGGGGCCGATCATCTATTACGCCACCCCGTACATCAACGCCTCCGAATCGATCACCTCGGGATACGACGGCGAGCTGCGCAACGTCTTTTCCCTGGGAGCCTTCGGCAAATTGACCGCGAAGGCCGAAGCCACCTACCTGATCGAGTCCACCCAGATCATCGACGGGACCCAATATGACTACGCGGGCACGGTCGGCCCGACGGCGCTGAGCGGCGCCACCGGCACGCCGCGCACGCGGGGCTCCTTCACGCTGGAATGGAGCCTCGAGCCCGTGACCATCGGAGCCACGCTCAATTACCGCAGCCACATGAACGGGGTCGACCCCTCCAACGGCCCGGCGTGCCTGCAGCTCACGGACCCCAATCCGCACTGCTTCGTGGCCTCGTTCACGTACCTCGACATGTACGGGCAATACCAGTTCTCGCCCAAGCTGCGCGTCACGGCCACGGTCAGCAACGTGACCAATCGCCTCGCGCCGCTCGACACGGCAACCTACGGCGGGACCAACTACAATCCGTCGCTGGATCAGCCCGGGGCGGTGGGCACGTTCTTCGAGCTGGGTGCGAGCTACAAATACTGAGGACATCATGAGCAAGCTCGGGATCGCGGTGTGGATATCCTGTCTCGGGCTGCTTTCCACGGCGGCGAGCGCCGCGGGGACCCCGGCCGCCCGCATCGACGTCGACGCGCGCGAGGCGCCGCGCGGCATCATGAAGGCGCACCTCGAGCTCCCGGTGAGCGGCGGGACGCTGCACCTCGTGTATCCGAAGTGGCTGCCGGGCCGGCACAGTCCCGCCGGTCCGCTCACCTCGCTCGGGGGACAGCGCTTCAGCGTCGACGGCAAGAGCGTGCCCTGGCATCGCGACCCGGTGGACATGGCGTCCTTCATGGTGGAGGTTGCCCCCGGCGCCACGCGGCTCGATGTGGATCTCGAGATCCTGACGTATCCTGCGCCGGACGGCGTCGTGCAAGGCCTCGAGACGCCGCGCACCGCGACCGAATCGCTGCTCATCCTCGAGTGGAATCAGCTCGTGCTGTATCCCGCGGGCGTTCGCACCGACGACCTGCCCTACCAGGCATCCGTGCACCTGCCGGCGGGTTGGAAGTTCGCCACGGCGTTGCGGGCCGTGCGCCCGACGCCGGACGGCGCCGAGTTCCCCGCGGTGTCGCTGACCACCCTGGTGGATTCGACCCTGCTCGCGGGCCGGCACTTCCGCGACATCCCGTTGGGCGGCAATCCGCCCGTCACCTTGCACATCGCCGCCGACACCGAGGCCGCGCTCGACATGAGCCCCGCGACCCTCGGACACTACCAGCGCCTCGTGCGCGAGGCGACGATGCTCTTTGGCGCGACCCATTACGAGCACTACGATTTCCTGTGGGCCCTCACCGATCAGATCATGCCGGACGGTCTCGAGCATCACGAGTCGAGCGATGACCGCTCGCCGCTGCGCGCATTGCTCGACGACCCCACCCGCCGCGCCGAGGCGAACCTCCTGCCGCATGAGTACACGCACTCGTGGAACGGCAAATATCGGCGCCCGGCCGGGCTCGCGACGCCCGACTATCAGGCGCCGATGCTGGGCGAGATGCTCTGGGTGTACGAAGGCCTGACCGAATATCTCGGCGACGTGCTCGCCGCGCGCAGCGGGCTTCTGACCGAGCAGGAATTCCGCGAGGAGCTCGCGCGCGACGCCGCCGCCTTGGACTCGCACAGCGGCCGAGAATGGCGCTCGCTGCGCGATGCCACCACCGCCGCGCAGCTCCTCTATTACCAGTCGCGTGCCTGGGCCGCGCGCCTCAGGCGTCAGGACGATTTCTACTGGGAGCCGGCGCTGCTCTGGCTGGAGGCCGACACGCTGATCCGGCGCGAGAGCAAGGGCCGCAAGAGCCTGGACGATTTCTGCAAGGAGTTCTACGGCGGCGAGAGCACGCCGCCCCGCGTCGTGCCCTACACGTTCGACGACCTCGTCAAGGCGCTGAACGACGTCCAGCCCTACGACTGGGCCGGCTTCTGGAACGAGCGCCTCGACCGGCTGCGCCCGGGGGCTCCGCTCGAAGGCCTCAAGGCGGCCGGCTGGTCGCTGGTCCTCAACGACACGCCCTCGACCATGCACCTCGCGCACGAGGCGGACGATCGCGACCTGGACCTGCGCTACTCGCTCGGCTTCTACGTCGACGACGAGGGTGCCACTCTCGGCGATGTCATCCCCCGCTCGCCCGCGGACCTCGCCGGCGCCTCGCCGGGCTCGCACATCGTCGCGCTCGACGGCTACAAGTGGTCGAAGGAGCTGCTGCACGACACCTTGAGCGCGCCGCCCGATCCCTCGGGCACGATCACGCTGCTCGTGCAGAAGGACGATGCCTTCAAGACGCTCGAGCTCAAGTATTCAGGCGGCGAGCGCTACCCAAACCTCTGGCGCCTGTCGGGAACCGACGATCTGCTGGCCAGGATCGCGCGCCCGAAAACGTCACCGCCCTAGGACTGTAGACCGGAGGAAGGAGGTCCCGATTCCCTTCGACCGCCGCTCGGGCGTACCGCCCCGTCTGGGTAAGAGCTAGGCGGGCACTGCTACCCGTTACATGTTCCGACGTCCACCTTGGGGCCGCCTGATGAGCACCGGTCTAGCCGCGGCCTCGATACCCACCTACGGGTAGCAGTGCCCGACTAGCTCTTACCCAGACGGGGCGGTACGCCAGAACGTAGGTCGAAGGGAACCGGGACCTCCTTCCTGCAGCCGTCAAAGCTTGTCGAGCATGCGTTTCAGCGCGAAGTGCCCGTAGCTTTGATCGGTGAGCGCTGTCACTTCCTTCCAGTCGCAGCTCTTACTTACGTCGAGTGCGATCCAACCGTTGTGCCCGATGTACATGGGAATGCGGTAACGGGGATCGGCGGTGAGCATGCCTTGGGCCTCGATGCCGACCCAGAAGCAGAGCAGGAGGCCCGGGTCGTGGCGCGCGATCGCAAAGGTCTTCTTGCCGGCCTTCCAGGTCGGGTGCCCGAACTGCGTGGTCTCGCTGACCTCGGGGTATTCGCAGCAGAGCTTGCGGAAGCGCTCGAGCACCTTGCGGGTGCGCGGCGCCGTGAATGGATCGACCTCGTCCCGCGTCAGCGGTTTGGCGGGCGGCTTCACGTCCGGCGTCTCGCCGACGGCGGCGCGCAATGCCGGCGGGGCGACCTTTTCGTAGGCTTCGCGCACGAGCCCGGTCACGCGCCTCCAGTCGATGCCCCGATCGAGGTGCACGCCCAGCCAGCCCCGCGGTCCGACGTAGGGCGGGACGAAGAAGTGCTTGGGCGAGGCACGGATATGTGCGTCCTGCGCTCCCGGCGGCGCGGGCAGCCACAGCGCAACGCGCCCGTCGCCGTGATGATTGACCACGAAGGTGGCGAAAGTCTTGCCGCGCACGCGGAAGTTCGGCGAGCCGTGCGACATGAGCTCCTCGGCCTCGGGCAGCCAGAGGCAGCTCTCGCGCACGGCCGTACGGGTGTCACGCGCCATCGGTCATACCCTGCGCACGCCTTGCATCGCTACTTGCTCCACGTCCAAGCGGAGGCGGAGGCCCGGCACCCGCCGCCGGGCGCGCCCGTCCACGCGCGGCCGTGCACGAACCGTCCGCTCGGGGCGCCGGTCGCCTTCCCGTCCTTGAGGGCGCGCACGCCGTTGACCCACACCTGCTCCACGCCGGTCGCGAGCTGCGCGGGCTTCTCGTAGGTCGCGTGATCCTGGATGGTCGCGGGATCGAAGATCACCACGTCCGCGAAGTATCCGGCGCGCAGGCGGCCCCGATCCGCGAGGGAGAGGTTCTCGGCCGGCATCGCGGCGAGCTTGCGGATCGCGTCCTCGAGAGTGAGCGCCTTTTCCTCGCGCACGTATTTGGCGAGCAGCCGCGCGAAGTTGCCATAGGCGCGCGGATGGGAGTTCGACAGCAGGAACACGCCTTCGGGCGCCGGTGCTTCCTCGTCCGACCCGAAGCTCACCCAGGGCAGCGCCGTCTCGCGCCGCACGTTGTCCTCGGACATCAGGAAATACGCGACGCCGACCCGGCTGCCGTCCTCGATCACGAGGTCGATGGCCGCATCCTCGGGGCTCACGCCGCGCATCGCGGCCACCTCGGCCAGCGTCTTGCCGGTCAAGGGCTTGAGCTTCGGGTTCTTGAAAGCGAGCAGCAGCATTCCCTTCGCACCCGCGCTCGAGAGCAGGTTTTCCCACTTCGCATGCGGGTCGCGCATCTCGGCGATGACGCGCGCGCGGATCGCGGGATCCTTGAGCTTTGCGATCCAGGCCTCGAGACCGCCGTCCTGCACCCAGGGCGGCATCGCGGCGTCGAGCCCGGTCGCCCCGGCGGTGTAGGTGTACATGTCGGCGGTGATGCGCACGCCGGAAGCACGGGTCTTGTCGATCAGCGCGATCAAGGCATCGAGCTTGCCCCAGTTCTCCCTGCCGGCGGCTTTGAGGTGGTAGATCTCCGCCGGCGCGCCCGAGGCCTTGGCGATGTCGATGGTCTCCTGCGTCGCCTCGAGGAGCTGGCGGCCCTCGCTGCGCATGTGCGCGATGTACATGCCGCCGCAGCGTGCCGACTCCGAGGCGAGCGCGATGAGCTCGGGGGTCCTGGCATACGTATTCGGCGCGTAGATGAGCGCGGTGGTCACGCCGAGGGCGCCCTCCTCCATGGCTTGGCGGACCAGCCCGCGCATCCGCTCCAGCTGGGCCGGCGTCGGCTGCACGTCCTTCTCCCCGAGCAGGTTCACCCGGACCGTGCCCGCACCGACGAAGGACGCGATGTTCGGCGCGATGCCGCGCGTCTCGAGCTCGTGCAGGTACTGGCCGAGCGTGGTCCAATCAACGTCGTAGTGCTCGTCCGACTGCCGCTCGCGCATGTGCTGCTGCATCTCGGGCGTGAGCGGGCCCATGGAGTTCTCGCCCATGACCTCGAGCGTGACGCCCTGGGAGAGGTCGCTCAAGGCGCGGCCGTCGACCAGCAGGGACTCCTCGGGATGCGCGAGCATGTTGATGAATCCGGGCGCGACCGCCTTGCCGTGCGCATCGACCTCCTCGCGGCCCTTTCCCACGGCATGCCTGCCGACGTAGACGATCTTGTCGCCGTCGATCGCCACATCACCGCGATAGGCCGGACGCCCGGACCCGTCGAGGATCAGGCCGTCGCGGATGATGATGTCGTGGGTCGGCGCGGGAGAGGCGGCGGTGCCGACGGCGCCCGCGGCCTGGGCGAGCAACGTACAGACGCCCAGGGCGAGGATGCGCAGTTCGAGGCTCGAGTGCATGGTGTCGTGGTCCTCTCGCGGTTGCCGGGCCGCGTCAAGACGCACTTTAGCAAGGTCCGAGGGTCATGCGCTGCGCACCCGGACCTCGCCCTCCTCCGTGACCCACGCCGGCACCCGCTCGAGCGCCTGTCCGAGACAGGGACCCAGGAGGCAGGCCCCGCTCACGATGTCGAACAGGGCGCCGTGCGCGCTGCACACGATGCGGTCGCGATCGAAGTTGAGGTAGGCGTCCTTGCGCCAGGCCAATGAGGTCCCGGGGATGTGCGGACACGAGTCCGACCACGCGTGGATCGTCTTCCCCTGCCGCACGAGGAACAGCGTATCGCGGCCCTGTCCGAGCGGATCGAAGCCCCGCGAGCGGCCGTCCGCCAGCTCCTCGAGGCGGCACAGGCGCACCCCCGCGCCCGAGCCGCTCACCGGCTCAATGAGGGTCGCGCGGGTGACCGCCCCGCCTCCGGCCCGCGGCCGATGCAGGGGATGCGCCGTGCGCTCAATGCCCTTCTCCGGCCTTGGGCGGGCCGCCCGGCGACCACTTGGCGCGCTGCTGGAACAGGAACAGCTGCGAGCTGTCCGCATCGATCGGCACCTCGCGCGCGACCCACGTGTCGTCATGCAGGTCCATGTCGGCGTCGTACTCGACGTGGCAGGCGAGCGGACTGTTGAAGTACCAGAACCAGTTCGAGCCCATCTTGTGCCGGCCCGGACCCCAGAACGACTGGTAGCCTTTGTTGACGAAGCGATCGCCGGCCTGCATCAGCTCGGTCGGTCCCGCGAGATGGAAGGTGAAATGCTCGCAGCCCTTCATGGCCGGCGGCGTCTGGATCAGGAACAGCGTGTGATGATCGAGGGAGCCCGCCGGCTGCAGGAATGGTCCGGCCCCGATGAACCGATCGGTGCAGCGAAAACCGATCCTGCGGTAGAACGCCTCGGCGCGCGCGGCCTCCGGCACGAAATACACGACGTGCGAGAGCGTGCGCGGCCGGATGACCGCATCCTCGTTCGCGCCGATGACGTTGACGGGCCGCTGCGGCGCGGCACCCGGCGCGTTCACGTGCTCCGCCGGCAGGCTCAAAGGCCGGCGGATGGTCAGCTGAAAGCCGAGGACGAATCCCATGTCATCGACGGTCTCCAGCGATCCGTCCGCGAGCCTTCGCACGTCGCGATCCTGGCGCAGCTCATCGGCGATGGCCTCGAGCGTCCCCCGATCGGCGACCCCATAGACCGTTTTGCGCAGCATGGTGCCCGTCTCCATCGGCGGCGGCAGACCAGGATCGTCCCGCCGGCGGATCACGATCGAGGTCCCGTCGAGCGCCTCGAGACGCGCCCCGCCCGGGGAGACGTCGTGAGGAGCGAGGCCATAATCGGTCAGGTATTGGACGCAGCTGTCCACGTCGTCGACGCCGAACAGCAGAGAATCGGGTCCGAGGATGTTCATTCGCCCTCCGGCGGCGGCGTGGACGGAGCCGCTGCACCGACATGGCCGCCGAGGTTTTCGGCCACCCAGTCGGCGATGTAGGCGCCCGCATTGGCCGAATTGTCGAAACTGGAATGCTGCACGCCGCCCTCGCGGGCGGTGAAGATCTTGAGCTCGCGCTGCGGGCTGTTGACGAGCTGCTCGTAGGTCCTCTCGGCCCAGTGCACCGGGATCTGGGAGTCCTTCTCGCCGTGGGTGACCAGGAACGGCACACGGATGCGGTCCAGCACCCCGTCCAGGTGCACGTTCTGCGCGATGCGCATGAAATCATCGATGTCCTTGGCACCCCACACCCAGCACACGTGCTCCCAATAGTGGGGCACCGGAAAGCTGCCCTCGCGCTGCAGGCGCTTCTTCTGCACGTCGCGCCAGTCGTGATTCGCGCCCCAGGCGACGCCGAGCGCAAAGCGCGGCTCGAACGCAACCGCGCGCGGGCAGTAGTAGCCCCCGAGCGAAACGCCCTCGAGCCCGATACGCTTGGGGTCGACCTCATCCCAGCCCTCGAGCGCGTCGACGATCCGGCTGGCCCAGCTCTCGCTGTCGTAGACCGCCTTCATGCCGTGCAGCCGCAGCGCCTCGCCGGTCCCCGGCTGATCGACCACCAGCGAGGACACCCCTCGCTGCGCGAGCCAGCGGGGCAGGCCCACGAAGTATTTCATCTCCTTGGTGCTGTCGAGGCCGTTGACCTGAACGAGGATCGGCGCCCGTCCCCGCGCGCCCTCGGCCCGCACGTATAGTCCCGCAAGGTGCGCGTTGCCGTAGGGGATCTCGACCCGCCGGCAACGGGCGCCGGACAGCGCGATGCCGCGGAGGAACTCGCGCTGGAATCGGGCGTACAGCTCCGCGCGGCCGGGTGACCGCTGGCTCTGCATGCGCTCGGCGGTGATCAGATACATGGCGGCGCGCTGACGCTTGTCGCCCGCGGAGATCAGCCGCCCGCGCGCCTCGTCCTCGTCGGCGAGCACGCCGAGCTTGTCCGCCATGCTCACCCAGCTCTGCGCGAACGCGCGGGTGCCCTCGGCGTCCGGCCGCTTCGATGCCTCGACCAGCGGTGCGCACATCTCCTCGATCTCGCCGATGCGTGCGCCCATCTCGATGGCGAGGTCGACGGACAGATTCCAGACGTAGTTGGTGGGGAAGTAGCGGAACATCTAGCGACGCGCCCCGATGGTGACCACTCGCTTCATGGGGCGTGCGCTCATGGTCGGTCAGATCGGCTCGAGCAGCGAGGTCATCGAGTCGCGCATGACCTGCGCATGCTCCTCTTTCGAGCCGCCGGTGACCTCGAGCTCGCCCAGCCTGAGCGAGCTTTCCACCACCATCTTGCAGCGCGCGAAGCGCCGCGCCCCGTATGCCCGCAGGGCCGCCTCGACCGACCCGGCCCGATCGAGCTCCTCGCCCAGCACGATGGCGTCCTCGACGCCGATGGCGGCGCCCGAGGCAAGGTGCGGGGTGGTGGCATGCGCCGCGTCCCCCATCAGGACCACGCGGCCGCGATGCCACGGCAGCGCGACCAGCACCGACTCGAGCGGCCGATAGAGGATGCGCGAGCCGGCATTGAGCCCGTCCCGGACCGCGCCGATGGGCCCCGTGAACTCCGCGAGCAGGCCGGTCAGGATGGCGGCCCAGTCCTTCTCCGGGATGCGCTCGGCGCTCTTGTAGCCGTCGACGCAGAAGAGGTACATCTCCTCCCGCGATACCGGATTCACCCCGGCCTTGGTTCGCGCGCCCATGAACAGGCGCGCCGCGACGATCTCGGCCGGCCGCGGCACCACCGCACGCCAGCACCCCTGCCCCGTGTAGCGCGGCTTCGGCGCTTCGGGAAACATCGACATCCTGACCTTGGAGAAGAGCCCGTCCGCGCCGATGAACAGATCGTATTCGTCCCGCGTGCCGTCGGTGAAGCCGACGCGGACGCGGTCGCCGGCGGATTCGATCGACTCGTACGACGTGCCGAGACGCACCTGCGTCCCCGACGCGAGCGTCGCCGCGGACAGGATGCGCGCCAGCGCCGGCCGCAGGATGCCGCCGCCGCCGGGAATGTCCGGTCCCGCGATGCGCGGGGTCGGGATCTTGGCGAGCACGGAGCCGCCCGCCGCGCAGATGTCGCAGCCGTCGCTCATCCAACCGCGGGCCATGACCTCCTCCACGACCCCGACCGTCTTGAAGGCGCGCAGGGCCGCGCCGTTGATGGTGATGCCGGCGCCGTAGACCCGCCACTCCGGATCGAGCTCGACGAGGTCCACCGCGATGCCGCGCTTGCGCAGCTCGATGGCGGCCGACATTCCGGCAATGCCGCCGCCGACGATCAGCGCTTTTTCGATGAGGGCCATGGCCCGCGGACCATACAAGATCGAGCTTGGGCCGCCAAAACGTTTTTTGGCATCCATGCCATCGCCGGCGCCGATGGTGAGAGCGGGACGGCTTCTGGTTATACTTTTCGACCAAAGGGGGATGACCATGACTCGCACTCGACGTGCCGCCGTGTGGGCGGCTTTCTCGGCCTTGGCCTGGCAAACCACGGCGCTCGCGGCCGATACCGTGCTGGTTCACGGGCACATTTTCACCGGTAACCCGGCGGCGCCCTGGGCCACCGCCCTCGCGGTCGCGGGAGGCCGAATCGCGGCGGTGGGCGGCGATGCCGCGGTCCGCAGGCAGGCCGGGCACGCCAAGGTGATCGATCTGCAGGGCCGGACGGTCATTCCGGGCGTCGTCGACTCGCACATGCACCTGCTCTACGGCGCCTTCGCCCTGCACGGGCTCAACCTGTCGACGCCGGAGGCGAGCATCACGCCGGACAAGCCCGACGCGATGGTGGAGCGGCTCAAGGCCTATGCTGCCGCGCATCCGGCCGATGCCGTGCTCTTTGCTCGCGCCGACTTCAGCACCGTCCCGCCGACGACGCCGGATCACGAGCTCCTCGACCGCGCGGTTCCGGACCGGCCGGTCGTGGTTCACAACACCTCCGAGCACGCGGTGTGGCTGAACGCTGCGGCGATCAAGATGGCTGGCCTCACCGACCGGCCGGTGCCGGACGCCGACGAAGAGCGCGGCGTGATCCGCGACGCGAGCGGTCATCCGAGCGGCGTGCTGCTCGAGGCGGGCATGCAGATCGCGGCGCGGGCCGTCGCCGCGCGCGTGCCGGTCGCCGACCAGCTCGCCATGGTGGAAGCCGCCGCCCATTATCTGAACAGCTACGGCATCACGAGCGTGGTCAATGCCACGGGCGATCTGACCGAGATGCAGCTCTATGCGGCATTGCGCGACCGCGGCGCGCTCACCGTGCGCACGCGCACGAGCTTCGGGGCCGTCGCCGTTCAGCACCATCTGACCCCGGAGCTCCTCGCCGATCTCGACAAGGCCCGGCGGCTCTATCACGACGACTGGGTGTCGGCCAACCTCGTCAAGTTCTTCGCCGACGGCGGCACCGGGCTGATTCCTCCGCTCGTATATGCGGCGCAGGATTACGAAAAGCTGGTGATGGAGCTCGACTCGCGCGGCTATCAGATCATGACCCATGCGCTGCGTGCCGATTCGGTGCACATGATCCTGGACACCTACGAGAAGGTCGAGCAGGCGCATGGCGAGCGCGACCGGCGCCTGCGCATCGAGCACGCCGACCTGGTGGACAACGATGACATCGCGCGCTTCGCCAGGCTCAAGGTCATCGCCGACATGCAGCCGACCTTCTGCTGCGGGGACGGCGGCATGAACTACGGCCCGGAGGAGATCCCGTCGGACCGCTGGCAGTCGCTCGAGCAGAGCGGCGCAACGCTCGCCTTCAGCAGCGACTGGCCCTGCACCTGGCCGCCCAGCCCATACGTGTCGATCCAGGAAACGGCGACCCGACAGGCCTGGAAGTCGGCCGATACGGCCAACGTCACCGGGGCGCCGCTCGATGGCGCGGCGCAGGGAGGCGCCAGGCTCACCGGAGGCGTGTACGTTCCCGCCGAGCGCATCAAGGTCGAGGACGCCGTGCGCGCCTACACGAAGGGATCCGCTTACGCGGCCTTCTCGGACCAGGTCGGGACGCTCGAGGTGGGCAAGCTGGCCGACCTCGCGGTGCTCTCCCAGGACCTCTTTACGGTGGCCCCGGAGACCATCGGCAAGACGCGCGTGCTCACCACCATGGTCGGCGGCAAGATCGTCTATCGCGCAGCGGATTAGTGCCGGCGCGGAAACCGGATCGCCGTCAGGCGCGCGACTCGCGCTTGCGCAGCAGCGCGTCGAGGCGCGGAAACACGCGCCGCGCATTCTTTTCGAAGATACGCTCGCGGTCGCCCGCGCTCAGCGGCAACGCATCGAGATAGCGCTTGGTGTCATCGTAGTAATGCTGCGTCTGCGGGTCGACGCCGCGCACCGCTCCCACCATCTCCGAGCCGAACAGGATGTTGTCCGCGGGGATCACCTTGAGGAGGAGCTCGATCCCGGGCAGGTGATAGACGCAGGTGTCGAAATACACGTTCTTGAGCACGTGCTCCTCGAGCAGCGGCCGCTTCATGTCCTGGGCGAGCCCGCGGTACCGGCCCCAGTGGTACGGCACCGCCCCGCCGCCGTGCGGAATGATGAGGCGCAAGGTGGGAAAATCGGCGAACAGGTCGCCGGTCAGGAGCTGCATGAACGCCGTGGTGTCGGCGTTGATGTAATGCGCGCCGGTGGCGTGGAAATTCGCATTGCACGAGGAGCTGACGTGCACCATCGCGGGAACGTCGAGCTCGACCATTTTCTCGTAGAGCGGATACCAGTGCCGATCGGTGAGCGGCGGCGAGGTCCAATGGCCGCCGGACGGGTCGGGATTCAGGTTGCAGCCGATGAAGCCGAGCTCGCGCACACAGCGCTCGAGCTCCGCCGCGCTGGCCGCCGGCGCCGCGCCCGGTGATTGCGGCAGCTGGCACACCCCGACGAAGTTCTCCGGATAGAGCGACACCACACGATGAATGAGGTCGTTGCAGGCCCGCGTCCAGCTCCGGCTGGTGGTCTCGGTGCCGACGTGGTGCGCCATGGCCGACGCGCGCGGGGAGAAAATGGTGAGATCGGTGCCGCGGCTGCGCTGCAGCTTGAGCTGCGCATTCTCGAGACTCGAGCGGATCTCGTCGTCGCCGATGCCGAGATCGCCGGCGGGCATCTCGTCCCGGCCGGCCTTCAGGCCGGCGATCTGCCGGTCGCGAAAGGCCTGCAGGCCGCCGGGGGCGGTGGTGTAGTGGCCGTGGCAATCGATGATCATGCGTGCTCCTCAATCGGCCCAATACATGCGCGTGGGGTTGTCCACGAGGATCTGCGCGCGCTCCCCGGCAGCGGGGCAGATCGCGCCGAACAGCTCCACCAGCTCCCCGTCGTTCGGCATGTCCTTGCTGATGTTGGGATGCGGCCAATCCGTCCCCCAGAGAATGCGGCGCGCGTCGACGTCGATCAGCGCCCGCGCGAACGGCATGGCGTCGTGGAACGGACGCCTGCCCGCCGAGACGCGCTCGGACCCGCACACCTTGATCCAGGCGAGGGGATTGCGCGAGTAGAGCTCCAGCAGGAGCTGGAAAGGCCGCTGCTCCAGCCCGTCGGCCGCCTTGACGCGCCCCATGTGGTCGATGATGAAAGGCACCTCGATGCGCCGCAGGAGATCCTGCTGCGCCAGGATGTCCTCGGCATCGAAGTGCAGCACCACGTGCCATCCGAGCGGCCGGATGCGCCCGAGCAGGCGATGGAACACGCCGAGATCCGGCACGCCGCCGAGGTGCTTGACGAAGTTGAAGCGGATTGCCCGGATGCCGCCCTCGTGCAGCGCACGAAGCTCGGCGTCGGTGACCCCATCCTCGACGCAGGCGACGCCGCGGTACGCGCCGCCGCTCGAGGCGATGGCATCGAGGGTCACGGCCATGTCCGTCCCGTGGCAGCTCGCGTGCACGATCACCGCCCGAGAGATGCCGAGGCGTGCGTGCAGGGCGCGCAGCGCCTCGACCGGCGCATCGGGCGGGGTGTAGCTGCGATCCGGCGCGTACGGAAACCGCGCGGCCGGCCCGAACACATGGCAATGCGCATCGCACGCGCCTGGCGGCAGGTCCACGGACGGGCGGATCGGATTCGGATCCGGCGGCAGGCAGGTCTTGAGGGGATTCCTCGCGGGCGTCTGTGCCCTGCTCCCAGGTGCGCCGTTCATTTCCCGCCCTCGCGCTCCAACGCGGCCTCGTCCTCGTAGTAGCGCAGGCCTGCCTTGGCGAGCGCGTCGCGCATGCCGTAGATGTCCAGGCCCAGCTCGCCGCCGGCGAGGCGCTTGCGCGTCGCGGCCTCCCTGGCCTCGCGCGCCCGGGAAGCCGCGGCGATGTCCGCCGCCCGCGTCTTGGGCACGATCACCACGCCGTCGTCGTCCGCGATCACCACGTCGCCGGGGTGCACCAGCGCGCCGGCGCACACGATCGGCGTATTGACCGAGCCGACCGTGGCCTTGACCGTGCCCTTGGCATGGATCGCGCGGGCCCAGACAGGGAAGTCCATCGAGCGCAGATCCGCGGCATCGCGGCAGCCGGCGTCGGTGACGAGGCCGCGCGCGCCGCGGGCCCTGAATGACGTCGCGAGCAGCTCGCCGAACATGCCGTCCGCGTTGTGCGCGGACGTTGCGATGACCGCCACGTCGCCGGGCTGCAGCATCTCGGCGGCGACGTGCAGCATCCAGTTGTCCCCGGGGTGCGCAAAGATGGTCACGGCCGTGCCGCAGATCCGGGCCCCGGGATACACGGGCCGCAGGCACGGCTGCATCAGTCCGACCCTGCCCATGGCCTCGTGCACGGTGGCCGAGCCGAAGGCCGCGAGCGCGGCGACGCTCGCGGGGTCGGCGCGCTCGATGCGTCTCACTGCGATTCCGGATCGTCCGATCATGTGGCACCTTTCGAGTAAGACGGAACGAAGATCTCGCCGCGCATGATGAGGCGCGCGGTCCGCAGCAGCGCCGCGCTCAGCACCCGCGTGGGATCGTCCGGACTCATGCGCAGCCGCACGCTGAATTCACCGCTCGGATGCTCCACCGAGAGCGTCCTGTGCACGCCCGGCGGCACGACCGCGAGGCGATTCGCGACGGTTCCGGGCATGACCGCGGCGGTGGCCACGGTGACGGCGCCGAGCACGCCGACGGCGGCGTGGCAGTCGTGCGGAATGAACGTGCGCGTCGAGAGGTGGCCACCCGCCCGCGGCGCCGCGACCAGGCACATCTTCGGCACCACCTTGGCGGCCACGTCGCCCAGGCGCATCAGCGGCCCGGCGAGGAGCCGGATCGCCTCGATGCGGCGCTTCAGGTCCGTGTTGGCGTTGAGCTCATCGCGGGTCTCGTAGCCGGAGACGCCGAGGTCGCGCGCCGCCATCACCACCACGGGCATGCCGTTGTCGATGCAGGTCACCTCGACCCCGTCGATCCGGTCCGCAGGTTTGCCCGTCGGCAGCAGCGCGCCGCACACCGATCCCTCCGTGTCGAGAAAGCTGATGTTGATCGGCGCGGCCGTGCCGGGCACGCCGTCGATGCGCGCCTCGCCCGCATACTCGACCGCGCCGCCCGGCGTTTGCACCTCGATGTCGCTCAGCGTGCCGGTGTTGCGCGTCAGCACCCTGAGCGTCGTCACGTTCCCGCGTGCGGGCACTAGGCCCGTCTCGATCGCGAAGGGCACGACCGCCGCCAGCATGTTGCCGCAATTCGGGGTGGTGTCGACGCGGGCCTCCTTGACGGAGACCTGCGCGAACAGGAATTCGAGATCCGTGCCGGGGCTGCGGCCGGGACGCACGATGCCCACCTTGCTGGTCAGCGGGTCGGCCCCGCCGACGCCGTCGATCTGGCGCGGATCGGGCGAGCCCATGGCCGCGAGCAGCACGCGATCGCGCTCCGCGGCATCGGCGGGCAGATCGCTTGCGACGAAGAACGGCCCGCGCGAGGTCCCGCCGCGCATGAACAGACAGGGAATGGACCGCTGCATCGGCCGCCTCGCTGGTCGAATCGATGATATATAATATCAAGGAATGAGATGCATACCTGTTATACCGATTGGGCATACCTCGTGGATCTGAGGCAGCTGGATTATTTTCGTCACGTGGCCGAGCTCGGCAGCTTCACCCGCGCGGCGACCTTCCTCTCGGTGGTGCAGCCGGCCTTGAGCCGCCAGGTGCGCCAGCTCGAGACCGAGCTCGGACAGACCCTGTTCGAGCGCAACGGGCGCGGCGTCGCGCTCACCGAGGCCGGCACGCGCCTGCTCGAGCACACGCGCGGCATCCTCACGCAGATCGCGCGCGCCCGGCAGGATCTCGAGGATCAGCGCAACGGCGATTCCGGCCACGTGGCGCTCGGGCTGCCGCCGAGCCTCGGCCGCAGCGTCACCGTGCCGTTGGTCACGGCCTTCCGCCGCATCCTGCCGAACGCCAACCTCGTCACGGTCGAGGGGCTGTCGACCTACATGCTCGAGTGGCTCAGCATGGGCCGGATCGATGGCGCGCTGGTGTACAACGCTTCCGCGGCGCCGGCGCTGGAGCTCACACCCCTGCTCGATGAGCAGCTGTTCCTGGTCGCGCCGCGCAACCGCCCGCGAGGGGCGCGTCCGCCGGCCGCGCGCAAATCCATCTCGCTCAGCGAGCTCGCCGAGCATCCCTTGATCATTCCCAGCCGCCCTCATGCCATGCGCATGTCGATCGAGAACGCCCTGGCTCAAGTCGGCCGCAAGATCACCGTGGCGCACGAGATCGAGTGCATCCCCGCGGTCATCGACCTGGTGCGTCAGGGCCACGGCTACGCGGTGCTGCCCATGCACGCGGTACGCTCGACGCAATGGTGGGACGAGGTGCGCCTCCTGCCGGTGCTGCGCCCGACGCTGAGCACGCCGCTGTCCATCGCCACCTCGTCGCAGCGGCCGAAGAGCCCGCTGATGCGCAAGGCGATCGAGGTCATCCGCGAGGTCGTGGCCCGCGAGGTGCACGCCACCGGGATCGCCGCATGAGCAAGCCCCGCGACTACGACTCCATTCCGGGTACCTATGTCTACGACGCGGCGCGCGGCCGCGTGGGCTACCCCCTCAACATGTTCTGCATGTCGCTCAACAAGGCCGAGAATCGCCGGGCCTTCAAGCAGGACGAAGCCGCGTATCTCGATGGCTTCGCCCTGAGCGCCGAGCAGCGCCGCACGGTGCTCGAGCGCGACTGGATCGGCATGCTCAGGGCCGGGGGCAACATCTACTACACCATCAAGATCGCCTTCTGCGACGGCCTGACGTTTCAGGACGTGGCCGGGATGATGTCCGGCGTCCCCAAGGAGACCTACGCCCAGATGATGCTGAACGGCGGGCGCAGCGCCGCGGGCAACCGCTACAAACCCGGCACCGAGCCGTCCGGGCCGACGCCGGGGAGCGGTGCGAAACATGGCTAAGATCGTCGCCGGCATCGCCACCTCGCACGTTCCGGCCATCGGCGTCGCCATGGACCGCGGCACGACCGACACCCCCTACTGGGCGCCGCTGTTCAAGGGCTACGGCCCGGCCCGCGACTGGCTCGCCAAGCTCGCGCCGGATGTGGCCATCGTGGTGTACAACGACCATGCGTGCGCCCTCTCGCTGGAGATCATCCCGACCTTCCTGATCGGCGTCGCCCCGCGCTTTCCGATCGCCGACGAGGGCTTCGGGCCGCGGCCCGTTCCAGCCGTGGAAGGGCATCCGGCGCTCGCCTGGCATCTCGCCGAGTCCCTGATCCTCGATGAGTTCGACATGACGATCGCGAACGAGATGCCGGTCGACCACGGGTTGACCGTGCCGCTGTCCGTCACCTGCGGACAGCCCGCGAGCTGGCCCTTTCCGGTGGTGCCGATCTGCGTGAACGTGGTGCAGTACCCGCCGCCGACCGGCGTGCGCTGCTTCAAGCTCGGCCAGGCGATCCGCCGCGCCGTCGACGCCTTCGATCAGGATCTGCGCGTCGTGATCTATGGAACCGGCGGCATGTCGCACCAGCTGCAAGGCGAGCGCGCGGGGCTCATCAACCGTGAGTTCGACACCCGGTTCCTCGACGGCATGACGCGCGATCCCCGCTCGCTCACGCGCATCACCCACACCGAGTACATGCGCGAGGCCGGCTCCGAAGGCGTCGAGATGGTGATGTGGCACGTGATGCGGGGCGCGCTCGACGAGCAGGCCATCGAGGTCTACCGCCACTATCACGTGCCGGCCTCGAACACGGCCGCCGCAGTCCTGATCCTGGAGAACGGGGCCCCCCGATGAGAATCGGCGTCGCCGGACAAGGAGCCTTCGGCATCAAGCATTTGGAAGCGATCGCGCGCATACCGGACATCGAGGTCGCGACGCTCGCGGGCTCGAGCACCGAGGCCGCGCGCGAAGTCGCCCTGCAATGGAAGATCCCGCACTGGAGCGGCGACCTGGGGGAGTGTCTCGCGCAGCCCGGCGTCGAGGCGGTCATCCTCACCACGCCGACGCAGATGCACGCGGCCCAGGGCGAGCTCTGCATGCGCGCCGGCAAGCACGTGATGATCGAGATCCCCATGGCCGACTCGACGGCCGACTCGGAGCGTCTGGTGCGCGTGCAGCGCGAAACCGGCGTCGTCGCGATGGCCGGACACACCCGGCGCTTCAACCCCAGCCATCAGTGGATCCACAAGCGCGTTCGCGCCGGCGAGCTGCAGATCCTGCAGATGGACGTGCAGACCTATTTTTTCCGCCGCACCAACACCAACGCCCTCGGCAAGGCGCGCAGCTGGACGGATCATCTGCTCTGGCACCACGCCTGCCATACGGTGGATCTGTTCGGCTACCAGACCGGCGCGGCGATCGAATCCTGCTTCGCGCTCGAGGGGCCGACGCATCCTTCCCTGGGAATCGCCATGGACATGAGCATCGGGCTCAAGGCCGCGTCCGGCGCGATCTGCACGCTGTCGCTGTCCTTCAACAACGACGGGCCGCTCGGCACTTTTTTCCGCTATATCTGCGACAACGGCACCTTCATCGCACGCTATGACGAGCTCGTCGACGGCAAGAACAATCCCATCGACGTGTCCAAGGTCGACGTGTCGATGAACGGCATCGAGCTGCAGGACCGGGAGTTCTTCGCCGCCATCCGCGAGCGGCGCGAGCCCAATGCGAGCCTCGCGCAGTGCCTGCCGGCGATGCGCACGCTCGGCCGCCTCGAGCAGCAGCTTCAGGCCGCGGCGAAGGGCAGTCCCACGTAGTTTTCCGCGAGGCTCGAGAGCGCCGCCGTCGACTCCGCGAGATAGCGCAGCTCCGCGAGCTGGATGCGGCGGCTGAACGCATCATCGTCGAGCACGTGGGTGATCGCGGTGAACCACCAGGAGAATCGCACCGCCTTCCACACGCGTGCGAGGCAGGTCTCGGAGTAGCGCTCGATCAGATCGGAGCGCCCGGTCCGGTAGTGTTCGGTCAGCGCCCGGTGCAGCACGCGCACGTCGGCCGCGGCGAGGTTGAGGCCTTTCGCGCCCGCGGGCGGCACGATGTGCGCGGCATCGCCCGCCAGAAACAGCCGCCCGAGCCGCATCGGCTCGGCCACGAAGCTGCGCAGCTGCGCCATGCTCTTCTCGACCGACGGCCCGACGCTGAGGTTGCGCGCGACCTCGGCCGGCAGGCGCAGACGCAGCTCCTCCCAGAAACGCTCATCGCTCCACTCCTCCACCCGCTCCGCCGCGCCGCACTGCAGGTAATAGCGGCTGCGGCTCTCCGAGCGCATGCTGCAAAGAGCGAAGCCGCGCTCATGGCTTGCGTAGATGAGCTCCTGCGCAGCCGGGGGGACATCCGCGAGCACGCCGAGCCAGCCGAAGGGGTGGATCCGCTCGAAGGTGTGCAAGGCGCCGGCGGGAACGCTGCGCCGGCAGACGCCGTGATAGCCGTCGCAGCCTGCGACGAAATCGCAGGCGATCTCCTCGGTCCTTCCATGCCGCCGGAAACTCACCCGCGGCGCGCCGCCGAGACCGCCGATCGAGACATCCGCGGCGTCGAACCGGACTTCGGCGCCCGCGGCGGCGCGCGCCTCGATCAGATCGCGCGTGATCTCGGTCTGCCCGTAGATGGACACCGAGCTCCCGGCATGCCGATCGAGGTCGACCCGCACGACGCCGCCGTCGAACGCCAGGCGAAAGCCGCGATGCACCAGGCGCTCGCGCCGCATGCGCTCGCCGACGCCCGCCTCCTCCAGGAGCTCGACCGTGCCGGGCTCGAGCACGCCGGCGCGCACCCGGCCGGCGACGTGCTCGCGGCTGCGCCGCTCGACCACGATGCTCTCGATGCCGCTGCGACCGAGGAGCTGGGCGAGCAGCAAGCCCGACGGGCCGGCGCCGACGATAGCGACCTGTGTGCGCCTCATGCGGGGAAGCCTAGCAGCGCCGCCGGGCGGCTATGGCACGATCACGGAACCCGCTGGTACTTATCCGTCATCGGTGCTTTCGCCGTGGTGCCGAGCGCGGAACTCGTGCGGGCTCGTCCCGCTTTGACGGCGGAAGAAGCGCG
Organism: Steroidobacteraceae bacterium; assembly: GCA_036272295.1. Classification (GTDB taxonomy): domain Bacteria; phylum Pseudomonadota; class Gammaproteobacteria; order Steroidobacterales; family Steroidobacteraceae; genus Bog-1198. Next base: position 34,609 of record DATAYZ010000112.1, on the reverse strand, counting down.
AGAAATAGGCCGGGTCCTTGAAGCCGAGCTCCGCGGCCACGACGCCGATCGCGCTCGTGCCGTACACCAGGCGCCGGCGCGCCTCGAGCGCGAGGCGCTGCTGGATCAAATCGAAGGCGGTGCAGCCCGCGGTGCGCCGGCACAGGCGGTTGAGCGAGGCCTCGGAGACTCCGAGCCTCCGTGCATAACGCCGCACGGGCCAGTGCTCGAGATGGTGCTCTTCGATGAGGCCGCGGAAGCTCTTGAGCCGGGCGCCATCGGGACCGGCCACGCCCCCCGCGCCGCCGCGCACTTCGTGCGCGAGCATCGAGAGCACGCTCGATGCCAGCCAGCCGCAGACGGGTCCGTGCGCCGCTTCCGGGCGGGCGAACTCGCGCGCCAGCAGCTCGAGCAGCGGCGCGAGCCGTGCGGCGAGCGCCGGGCTCTCGCGCAGGTCGATGCTGCGGGGCGCCATGTACAGCGACTCGATCGGTGCCCGGTCGGCGGCCGCCGCGCCGCCGAGCAGGCGCGCGAGATCCACCGTGAGAACGTAGCCCTGCGTGTCCGCTCGAAACTTGAAGCTGTGCACGGTGCCCGCCGGCACGATGATGACTGCCGGCGCGGAGCGCGTGGTGCGGGTGTCGTCGAGGACGGCGGTGACGCCGCCCCCGGTCATCAGCAGGCACTGGCTCAGGATGCTGTGTCGATGCGTGCGGATGCGCCAGAGATATTTGCGGCTGCGCGCGGGGATGTCCTCGATATGGACGAGGTCGGTGCGCGCCGCCGGCACGTCGGTCTCGCCGTAGAGGGAGAAGTTCGGGATGCGGGCGGCGGAGCGCATCAGGTCGTGACGTCGTCCACCAGCATCACCTCACAGGCCCCGGCGCCGGTGTCGTAGCGGACCAGCGAGGTCTTGATCGACATGCCGTCGTCGCGCACGCCGTCGACGAGCTCGCCGGACAGGGTGACCACCTGTCCCGGCCGCAGGCTGGCGAGCTGGTGCGCGACGGCCTGGCTCGCGGGGATCACATGGGTGTTGGCGCTGTGGGTGATGATCGCGTCCTTGCCGATGGGGGCGCCATGCGGCGCCCGCCAAAAATAGAACCGGTTGGCCTGGGAGATGTCCATCGTGCGCAGCACGCGATTGTCGGACATCGGGCCCCAACCGAGCGCGAGATCCTCCGGAACGAGATCGGACAGCGCGTCGAAGCGATAGCTCTCGCGCGACAGCACGCGCGCGGTGATGACGTAGCCGGCCCGCATCGTCAGCATCCAGCGCCCCACTTTGACCCGGGCCCCGGCGGTCACGTCGCTCTGGCGCGGATCATCTGCGGCAATCACGCCGTCGGCGGGATGCATCGGCCGATGTGCCCACCAGTCCCAGCCGCCCCACAGGCAGTAGGCGGCGAGCGGCAGCACCAGCAAGGGGTTGCGCATGCGCCTAATGTGGCGCAACCCCGGCGGTCTTTCCGTGACCGCCGTTCAATAAGCGCCCGGCGCGGGAATCTGCGCCCGCCGGCCGTGCGCCGCGTCACCGACGCTGGAGCGCGTCACCGAGGCACCGCGCACGACGCGTGGCGCGGTCGCGACGCGTGGGCCGTCGCTGCGCGCGGCGAGCGCGTGACTTCGATCGTTACGCAGCGCCGGGCTTCTGCGCCCAGACGCGGCACCAGCCGCCCGACGGGACGCTCTTGCCCGCGAAGATGTTGCAACCGCCGCTGGCATCGCCCGCCTTGCCCTGGAACTGCGCGCACGTGCCGCACTTTTGATCGGGCTTGTAGGTGGGGTTCGAGCTCTTGTCGACCTTGCTCGCGTCGGTGGTGAAGCCGAGCGCCTGCGCCGTGGGATCCTTGGGGTCCAACGCGGGAAGCGAGGCCGCATCCGCGGAGCCGGCGACCAGTCCCAAGGCGGGGATGAGAGCTCCGGCGATCAGGCCGCCCTTGACGACGTCTCGACGGGAAATTTTGTTTTGCATCGCTTCGATCCTTTCAGTGGGAACTGAAGAATATTTTCCCGCATTTCCGAGTGCGTTTGTCATAAAAGACGTTAATCGGGCGGGTATACGCGAACGATTCTCACTAGCATCCATCGTGTGGAATGCCCGTGCGGTCGCGGGTGCCGATGCCTGCGGCGCAATCGATCGGGCTTTTCGAGGCGCGCCGATCAGAGCTTCGCCGACAGCGTCAGCAGCCACTCGCAGAACACGCGCGCCTCGCGCCGGATGCGCTGGGGGCGCTCGGGCGTGATGACGTAGTAGCAATGGTCGTCCGGAAAATTCTGCGGCAACGCGCGCACCAGCCGGCCCGTGGCGAGATACGCATCGAGAAACAGGGGATGCGCGAGCACGACGCCGGCGCCGGCCGCGGCGAGCTCGAGCGCCGAGACCGTGGTATCGACCGTCGGCTGCGCGCTCGGCCCATCCGGGAGCCCGAGGGCGGTGCGCACCGTGAGCCAGTGCTGCTCGTAACCCATGATGCGGATGAGGCGCCCGGGCAGCGGCGGCGCGCCGGCCGCGGCGAGCGCCGGGCTGCACACCGCCATGAGATCCTGGTGCAGCAGGCGCTCCGAGCGGTAGCCGTGCCACTGACCGTTGCCGTAGCGGATCTCCAGGTCGGTCGCCACATCGGGAATCGCGTTGTCCCAGATCACCGAGGCGAGCCGCACGTCGACCCTCGGGTGCGCCGCCATGAACGTGGGAAGCTTGGGGGCGAGCCAGAGCGCCGCCAGCGACACCGGTGCGTGCACGGTGATCTGCACGCGCTCTGACCCGCCGAACAATCCCACGGTCGAGTCGGCCAGCTCCTCGAAGGCCTTGCGCACCGGCGGCAGGTACGCGACGCCCATCGGCGTCAGCTTGACCCCGCGCGGCATGCGCTCGAACAGGGCGAACCCGAGATGCGATTCGAGCGCACGGATCTGATAGCTGATCGCGCCCGAGGTGAGGCTGAGCTCGGCCGCCGCGGCACTGAAGCTCGAGGTGCGCGCCGCCGCCTCGAATGCACGCAGCCAGGCAAGGGTCGGCAGGCCCGCGACCGGCCGCACCGGCGGCAAGCCTGGGGGCTGCATTGCAGCCTTTTCCTTATAAATTTTTGGGGCCAAAGCATCTAAAATATTGCCTTGAAGCCTCATTGGGGTCAATTTATTGTGGTCATGCTCCTTTGAACCCTCAACCAGGTCCTATGAAAACACACGCCCGTGTCGTCGTGGTCGGCGGCGGAATGATGGGCGCGAGCCTGCTGTACCACCTCGCGCTCGATGGCTGCACCGATGCGGTGCTGGTAGAGAAAGGCGAGCTGACCTCGGGCTCGACCTGGCATGCCGCCGGTCAGTGCCCGAGCATCACCGGCAGCTACAATCTCGCGAAGATTCACGCCTACAGCAACGAGCTCTATCCCAAGCTCGAGGCCCTCACCGGCCAGTACACGAGCTGGCACGGATGCGGGGGTCTGCGGCTCGCGAACGACGAGCGCGAGCTTCAATGGCTCAAGTACGTCTACGGTTTCTCGAAGAGCATCGGCTTTCGCATGGAGATCGTCGGGCTCGACGAGATCAAGCGCTTGAACCCGTTCCTGACCACCGAGAACGTGATCGCCGCAGCCTGGACCCTCGACGACGGCCACGGCGATCCGGCGGGCATCTGCAACGCGCTCGCCAAGGCGGCGCGCGATCTGGGCGCGACCGTCATCAAGCGCTGCCGCGTGACGGCGATCCAACCGCGCCGCAACGGCGAGTGGGAAGTCGTCACCGAGCAAGGCTCGATCATCGCCGAGATGGTGGTGAATGCGGCCGGCTGCTACGCGCGTCAGGTCGCCGAGATGGTCGGGGCCGACGCGCCGATCACCAACATGCAGCACCACTACGTGATCACGCACCCGATTCCCGCCTTCCAGGAGCGCAGCGGCGAGATCCCGGTGATGCGCGACTCGTACACGTCGGGCTATTTGCGCCAGGAGCAGAAGTCCGGGCTGATGGGCATCTACGAGAGCACGGGCCTCACGGAAGCCTGGGGATCGCGCGGCCATCCCGAATGGGAATCGACCAACGAGCTCTTCCCGGACGATCTCGATCGCATCGCGCCCTGGCTGGAGCGGGCCATCGAGCGCATGCCGATCTTCGGCGAGGTCGGCATCCGCCGCGTCATCAACGGCGCGATTCCGCACACCTCGGACGGTGCGCCGCTGCTCGGGCCGGCGGCCGGCCTGCGCAATTTCTGGATGTGCTGCGGCACCTCCTTCGGCATCGCCCAGGGCGGCGGCTGCGGCAAGTATCTCGCGCAGTGGATGCTGCACGGGGACGCCGAGATCAACATGACGGAATTCGATCCGCGGCGCTTCGGTAAATTCGCGGATGCCGCGTACGTCCACGAGAAGGTGTTCCAGGACTACCGCCTGACCTTCACCACGCGCCTGCCCGGCGAGGAAGAGCCCGCGGGCCGCCCGAAGAAAAAGAGCCCGCTCTACGACCGGCTCGCGGCACAGGGCTGCGTCTACACCGAGACCTTTGGGTGGGAGCGGCCGAAGTGGTTCTCTCTCGACGGCCGGACCGAGGAATCCTCGTACCGGCGCAACAACGTGTTCGACGTGGTGCGCGCCGAGGTGATGGCCGTGCACGAGCGCGTCGGGCTGCTCGATCTCACCGGTTTCGCCAAATACGAGATCCGCGGTGCCGGCGCGGAGGCGTTCCTGAATCGAATCTGCGCGAACCGCATGCCGCGCAAGCCGGGCGGCATCGCATTGGTGCATCTGCTCTCGCCGCGCGGCCGGATCCGCGGCGAGATGACCGTGACGCGCCTCGCGGACGACCACTTCTATGCGCTGTCCGCGGCGGCGGCGGAGCTGCGCGACCTGGATCATCTCGAGCAGAGCATCATGCCCGGCGAGGACGTTCAGGTCGCCAACATCACCGAGGAGCGCGGCGTCATCGTGGTGAGCGGCCCGCGCTCGCGCGCCCTGCTCTCCGCCCTGACCGACGCCGACCTCACCAACCAGGGATTTCCCTGGCTGCGCGGCCGCGAGATCATGGTCGCCGGCCAGCCGCTGCGGGCGCTGCGCGTCAGCTACGTGGGCGAGCTCGGCTGGGAGCTGCATCCGCCGATCGGCACGATGTCCGCGCTCTACGATGCGCTCTGGGACGCCGGCCGCAAGCTCGGCGTGGCGAACTACGGCCTGTATGCCGTCAACAGCATGCGGGTGGAGAAGGCCTACAAGGCCTGGTCCACCGAGTTGACGAACGAGATCAACATGCTGGAAGCCGACATGCCGCGCTTCATCGACTTCAGCAAGGAGAAATTCGTCGGCAAGGAAGCGACGCAGAACCAGGCGCCGCGGCCCTTCAAGATCGTCTATGCAGAGGTCGACGCCAAGGGCGCGGACGCACGCGGCGGCGAGCCCGTGACCGTCGATGAGCGCTGCGTCGGCCTCGTGACCTCGGGCGCGTACGGCCATCGCACCGGCAAGAGCCTCTGCTTCGCGAGCGTCGAGCCCCGCTTCGCGGCGCCCGGTACGCGTCTGGACGTGCTCATTCAGGGCGAGACGGCCGCCGCTCACGTGCTCGGCGGCCCGGCCTTCGACCCATCCAACTCGCGCATGAGGGACTAGCATGGCGGACCTTCCCAAGCAGGCGCGGGTGGTCATCGTCGGCGGCGGCGTCATCGGCTGCTCGATCGCCTATCACCTGACCAAGCTCGGCTGGAGCGATGTGGTGCTGCTGGAGCGCAAGACGCTCACGAGCGGCACGACGTGGCACGCCGCGGGCCTGGTCGGGCAGCTCCGCCAGAGCATCAACATGACCCAGCTCGCGCGCTACACCGCGGAGCTCTACCGCGGCCTCGAGGCCGAGACGGGCCAGGCCACCGGCTATCGCCAGTGCGGCTCGATCTCGCTCGCGACGACACCCGGGCGCATGGAGGAGCTGAGGCGCAACGCTTCGATGGCCAAGGTGTTTCGCCTGCCGGTCAACGTGGTGAGCCGCGAGGAGATCCACGCCCTCTATCCGCTCGCGAACCTGGACGATGTCATCGGCGGAATCCACATCCCGAGCGACGGCTACGCCAACGCGGTGGACATCACCCAGGCGCTCGCCAAGGGTGCGCGCTCGCGCGGCGCGTCGATCTTCCAGGACCTCAAGGTGACGCGGATCCTGCACGCCGACGGGCGCGCCATCGGCGTGATGACGGACCGCGGCGCCATCGGGGCGGATTACGTCGTGCTCTGCGGCGGCATGTGGACCCGCGATCTCGCGGCGAGCGCCGGGGTCACGGTGCCGCTGCACGCCTGCGAGCACTATTACGTCCTGTTCCAGGACGTCCCGGGCCTGCGCCCGGACCTGCCGGTGCTGCGGGACTACGATCACTGCAGCTATTTCAAATACGATGCGGGCAAGCTCCTGGTTGGCGCGTTCGAGCCCCACGCGCGCCCGTGGGGCGTCGCGGGCATTCCCGAGGATTTCTCCTTCGGCGAGATCGCCGGCGACTTCGCCCACTTCGAGCCGGTGCTGATGGATGCCATGCGCCGCGTCCCGGCGCTCGAGAAGGCCGGCATCCAGAAGTTCTTCTGCGGCCCCGAGAGCTTCACGCCGGACGTGCGCTATCACCTCGGCGAGTCGACCGAGCTGCGCCATTGCTTCGTGGCCGCGGGCCTCAACTCCATCGGGCTGCAATCCGCCGGCGGCATCGGCAAGGTGGTCTCCGAGTGGATTCGCGACGGTCACCCGCCGGTCGATCTCTGGGAGGTCGACGTCCGGCGCAACATGCCCTTCCAGATCAACCGCAAGTACCTGCGCGAGCGCGTGACCGAGAGCCTGGGCCTCCTCTACGCGACGCACTGGCCGTTCCGGCAGTACGAGACCGCGCGCGGCGCGCGCAAATCCGCGGTGCACGACCGCTTGCACGCGGCCGGCGCCTGCTTCGGAGAAGCGTTCGGCTGGGAGCGCGCCAACTGGTACGCGCCGCCGGGCGTGGCCGCGGAGTACGAATACAGCTACGGCCGGCAGAACTGGTTCGAGCACAGCGCCCGCGAGCATCTCGCGATCCGCGGCGGGGTCGGCCTGTTCGATCAATCTTCGTTCGCGAAGTTTCGCCTGCAGGGCCGCGATGCCCTCGCCGTGTTGAACCGGGTGTGCGCCAATGATGTGGACGTGCCGCCGGGCCGGATGGTGTACACGCAATGGCTGAACGAGCGGGGCGGCATCGAGGCGGACCTCACGGTCACGCGCCTCGGCGATGAGGCCTTCCTGGTCGTCACCGGCGCCGAGACCGAGAGCCGCGACTTCAACTGGCTCGAGCGCCACATTGCGCGTGATGCGCACTGCGTGCTCACCAACGTGACCTCGGGCATGGGGGTGCTGTCGCTCATGGGCCCGCGCTCGCGCGAGCTGCTGGCCTCGATCACCCCGGACGACGTGTCCCACGAGGCCTTCCCCTTCGCGACCAGCCGCATCATCGAGCTGGGGCTCGCCCTGGTGCGCGCCTCGCGCATCACCTACGTGGGCGAGCTCGGCTGGGAGCTCTACGTCCCCACCGAGTTCATGCAGGGCGTGTACGACGAGATCGTCGCGGCCGGCGCGAAGGTCGGTCTGACCCACGCGGGCTACCATGCGCTCAATTCCCTGCGCATGGAGAAGGCGTATCGGCACTGGGGACACGACATCACCGATGAGGACACGCCGCTCGAGGCAGGCTTGAGCTTCGCGGTCGGTTGGGAAAAGTCCGGCGGGTTCATCGGACGGGACGCGCTGCTGCGCCAACGCGAGGGCGGGCTGGGCAAACGGCTGCTGCAATTCAAGCTCGCCGCGCCGGAGCCCCTGCTGTATCACAACGAGCCCATCTGGCGGGGCGGCGCGATCGTCGGATTCGTGCGCTCCGGCATGTTCTGCCACACCCTCGGCGCTGCGGTGGGGCTTGGCTACGTCGATGTCTCGAAGGGGTCGGCCGCATCCGGCGCGACGCCCGGCAGCGTCGAGCTCGAGGGCTATGAGATCGAGGTGGCGGGCGTGCGCTATCCGGCGGCCGCCTCGCTCAAGCCGATGTACGACCCGAAATCCGAGCGGATCAAGCGCTGAGCGGATGGCGATTGGCAATCATGTGGAGGACCCCGGTATGAGCAGCAACGGAGTGATCGGGCGGCTGGCCGCCGACACCAGGCTCGGCTACAGCCTGGATCAGAAGTTCTATTGCGACGACGAGGTGTTCGCCGCCGACATGGATGAGGTCGTCGGCCGCAAGTGGATCGTCGCCGGCCACGTGGACCGCGTGCGCAACAAGGGCGACTGGTTCACCTTCAACGTCGGCATGGAATCCATCATCATCGTCCGCAGCGACGAGAGCACAGTCAACGCCTTGTACAACGTGTGCCGCCACCGCGGCTCGCTCATCTGCACCAAGCCGCAGGGCCGCGCCGCCCGCCTGACCTGCCCGTACCACGCCTGGAGCTACGGCCTCGACGGCGCGCTGCTCAACGCGCGGCTCATGCCCGATGATTTCAACAAGGCCGAGAACGGGCTGCATCGCTGCCACCTGCGGGTGTTCTTCGGCTTCATATTCATCAATCTGTCCGATGGGCCGCCCGTGGACTTCGATGCGTCGTTCGGCGACCTCGCGCCGTATCTCGATTTCCACGGGACCGCGACCGCCAAGATCGCCTACTCCCAGTCGTACCCCACGAGCGCCAACTGGAAATTGGTCGTGGAGAATTTCGTCGAGTGCTACCACTGCGCGCCGGCGCACCCGGAGTTCTGCTCCATGCACGACCCCGAGGCGCTGATCGCCTTCGGCGCGGGACCGAGCTCCGGTCCGGCCGGTGCGGTCGATCAGTACCTGCCCGAGCTGCGGGCCTGGGAGGAGCGCGCGGCCACGCTCGGCAGACCGATCGGCACCGTGGACGACGGCCCGGGCTCCTCGCACCTGCGCCTGGTGCTGCAGCGAACGGTACGCCGCGGCAACGAGAGCGAGACCCAGGACGGCAAGCCCGCCTCCTCCCTGATGGGCAAGCGCCTGGGCTTCGATCAGGGCCGGATGTACCTGTCGTTCAGCCCGTTCACGCAGCTCGTTGCGACCAACGACTTCGCCGTGCTGTTCCTGTTCACTCCGCGGAGCACCCTGCATACCGACGTGGATCTCTACTGGCTGGTGGACGGGAAGGCGGCCGAGGTGGACATTCCACGCATGATCTGGGGCTGGGACTCGACGACCAAGCAGGACAAGGAGATCACCGAGAACAATCAGGCGGGAATCCTGTCCAAGCGCTATCGACCCGGCCGTTATTCGGATCACGAGCGCCGGGTCGTTACGTTCCAGCAATGGTACTTGGGCCAGTTTGGTCATACTCTTGGAAGCTGAGGGTGTGAAATCGGGGGCTTGAATGCCTGATCTCGACCTGCAAGCCATCGGCCGGTCCGTGGTGCGCCTGCGCGCCGAGGTCCCCGAGGATGCGTTCACCGCCGGCGTTCTCGGGTCCCAGCGCACCGGCAACGGGGTCGTCATCGGTCCGGACGGACTGGTCCTGACCATCGGGTATCTCGTGACGGAGGCCCGGGATGTGTGGCTGACCACCCCCGACGGTCGCGAGGTCGCGGGGCACCCCCTTGCCTACGACCAGGTCACGGGCTTCGGGCTGGTGGTGCCGCTGCAGAAGCTGAATCTCGCGCCGATTCCATTCGGCGTGTCCTCGGATCTCGTGCCCGGTTCCCGCGCCTACGTGGTCAGCGCGCCGGAATTCGCCGAGCCTCAGCCGGTCCAGATCCTGGCGCGGCGCGAATTCGCCGGCTATTGGGAGTACCTCCTCGACGATGCGATCTTCACGAGCCCCGCGCACCCGCACTGGTCCGGCGCCGCCCTCGTCGACGCGCAGGGCCGCCTGGTCGGCTCGGGCTCGCTGCTCTTGCGCGAGGAGCTGAAAGGGCGGGAAGTCAACGCCAACATGTTCGTGCCCATCGATCTCTTGAAGCCCATTCTCGAGGACATGCGCACCAAGGGGCATACCTCGCGCGCGCCGCGGCCATGGCTCGGCCTGTACGCGGTCGAGATGACCGGCAACATCTACGTGACCGGGGTCGCCGAGGGCGGCCCTGCGCACAAGGCCGACTTGCGGGAGGGCGATCTCATCAGCCAGGTCGCGGACCACGAGGTTGCGACGCTCCCCGACTTCTATCGCCGGCTGTGGGCCATCGGGCCGGCCGGAACGGGCGTGCCGTTGACCGCGATCCGCGGCGGAACGCGCCTCGAATTGAACGTCCGCTCGGTCGACCGCTCCGAGCTGCTCAAGCGCCCCCAGGCCAACTAGGCTTCCAGGTGTGGTGACGGGAGCGCCGTTCATTGCGGGAGATTGGGGCACGACCCGCTTGCGCTTGACCCTCTGCGACGCGCGCGCCGCGGCGCTCGAGACGCGCGAGGGTCCGGGCGCCGCCGCGGCATCCGGCCGATTCGCGCAGATCTTCGATGAGCTCACCCGAGGCTGGATCGACCGGCACGGACCGCTGCCGGCGGTGCTCTGCGGCATGGTGGGCTCATCGATCGGTTGGACGCAGGTGCCCTATCTCCCCTGCCCGGTCGCTCCCGCACGCCTGGCCGATGCCTGCGCCAGCTTGCGCGACGGGCGCATCCGCATCGTGCCGGGCCTGTCGTGCCGCAATCGCTTCCGGGCGCCGGATGCCATGCGCGGCGAGGAGACCCAGATCGTGGGCGCCCTCAGGCTCGATCTACGCCTGGCTCGAGGCCGCCGCGTGCTCTGCCACCCCGGCACCCACACCAAATGGGTGATGCTCGAGGCAGGCACGGTTCGCGAGATCCTCTCCGCGCCCACCGGTGAGATCTACGCATCGCTCCGCGACCACAGCGTGCTGGTGCGCGTGCCCGCAGCGGCACCGGCCACGCTCGATGCGCCCGGCACGCTCGATGCGCCCGGCACACCCGACGCGGCCGGCACACCCGACGCGGCCGGGACACCCGACGCGGCCGGCACGCTCGATGCGCCCGGCACGCTCGACGCGGCCGCCTTCGCCCGCGGCGTCGCCGAATTCAACGAGTTCCCGCAGGCGCAGCTCGTGCATCGCCTGTTCGAGTGCCGCAGCCGTCAGTTGACCGGGGAGCTCGATGCGCGCGAGGCCGCCGCCTATCTGTCCGGCCTGCTCATCGCAAGCGACGTGCACGGCGCCCTGGAGCTCGCGTTCACCGGGTCGTCCGGCGTCGCGGATGCCATCACCCTGATCGGGGCGCCCGCGCTCACGCGCTTGTACGCCGAGGCGCTCGCGGCGCACGGACGGACCGCCGCGGTGATCGACGGCGATGCCGCCGCACTCGCCGGGCTTGCCGCCATTCATCTCGAGCTCTCCCGCTCCGGGTGCGTGCATGCAAGCTGAAGCGAGGGCCGACGCTCCGCGCCTCATCGCCATCCTGCGCGGCCTCGCCCCCGAGCGCGCCGCCGAGGTGGGCGCCGCTCTCTACGAGGCCGGCATCCGCGAGGTCGAGGTACCGCTCAATTCACCGGAACCCTACCGCAGCATCGCCACGCTCGCGTCGCGCACCGGCTGGACCGTCGGTGCCGGGACGGTGCTGTCCGCCGCGGACGTGGGCCGCGCGCGCGAAGCCGGTGCCCGGCTCATCGTCGCGCCCAACTGCGAGCCCGTCGTGATCCGGCGGGCACTCGGCCTCGGACTCGAGGTCATGCCGGGAATCGCCACCGCGACCGAGGCGTTCAGCGCGATCACCGCCGGCGCGCGCCATCTGAAGCTTTTTCCCGCGGCAAGCTATGGGCCGCGCCACCTCGAGGCGCTGCGCGCCGTGCTGCCGCCCGACGTGCGGGTCTATCCCGTCGGCGGCATCGGCACCGCCGACCTTGCGCCGTGGCTTGCGGCCGGCGCTGCGGGCTTCGGGCTCGGGTCGGAGCTCTACCGTCCCGGCTACACGGTGGAGGAGATCGCGCACCGCGCCCGCGCGCTCGTGTGCGCGCTCGCCGGCAGCGTCCCGGCGAAGGACACGGGCGCATGAGCATGGACCCAATCCCGATCGCCATTGCCGGTCTCGGCAAGATCGCGCGCGGCCGGCATGTCCCGTCCATTCTCGCGAGCGGGGAGTTCCGGCTCGCCGGCATCGCGAGCCCGCAGGAGACGCTCGAGGGCGTGCCGAGCTTTCCGAGTCTCGACGCGCTGCTCGATGCGGTACCCGGCATCGCCGCCGTCTCGGTGTGCACGCCGCCGCAGGTGCGGCGAGAGGTCGCGCGCGTGCACTGGAGCGCGGGCTCTCGGTGCTGCTCGAGAAGCCTCCCGGCGTCACGGTCGCCGAAGCCGAGAGCCTCGCGGCCCTGGCGCATGCGCGAGGTGCATCTCTGTTCGCCTCGTGGCATTCGCGCTACGGAGCCGCGGTCGAGCCTGCGCGGGCGTGGCTCGCGACGCGCCGAATCCTGGGAGGCCGGGTTGCCTGGAAGGAGGATGTGCGCGTCTGGCATCCCGGCCAGGCATGGATCTGGAAGGAAGGCGGGCTCGGCGTGTTCGACCCGGGCATCAATGCGCTGTCCATACTGACGCTGCTCGCCCCGGCCGGTCTCGGCGTCGAGAATGCCGAGCTCCGCTACCCGGGCAATTGCGGGGCGCCGAGCGCGGCGAAGGTCCGGCTGCATGCCGCGGGCGGCGGCACGATCGACATGGAGCTCGACTTCCTGCAGACCGGGCCGCCGACCTGGAGCATCGCGCTCGACACCGATCGCGGCAGGCTGCTTCTCTCGAGAGGCGGCCGCGAGCTCGAGCTCGACGGGCGAAGCATCGAGGTCGCGCCTGCGAGCGAGTACGCCGCGCTCTACGCGCATTTCGCGGCGCTCCTTCGCCGCGGGGCGAGCGACGTCGACCTGCGCCCGTTCGCACTGGTGGCGGAGGTGTTCGCTCGGGGAAAGAGGCTGGAGGGCCCGCCCTTCCACGAATGAGCGGCGCGATGCCCGCGGCGGCGCTCGAAAGCCGGCGGGTTTCCGATTCAGGACACCAGGGAAGCTCGCGGCAGCTCAGAGCTTCGCTACAGGCTCGTGGCCGCCGCCGCCAGGCGCTCGGCCACATCGCCGCGTTTGGCGGCCGAGGCGACGAACAGCAGTGATCGATTGACGCTGCCGCTCACGCGAAGCAGGTAGATGCCGTCCGTCGCGGTCTCCCGCCGGCAGATGACTTGCGGCACGTGCTGGCCCTGGAAGTCGATGCCCCCGGTATCGGCGCAGCGGGCATCCGGATAACGCTCGAGGAGCGTACGCTTCAGCGCATCGAACCCGCCCGCCTCGAACGCGAACTCCGCCGAATCGAGGCCGCCCGTGGAATCGTAGGTCGCGGTCAGGAATGCGCCCGTCACGCCCCCGTAGTTGAACTGCGCCTTGTGCGTCCGCTCGCAGGTTTGCTGCGTATAGCAAAAGCCGAGATAGCGGGCGCTGAATTCCTCCTGCTGCATGCCCACGTGGAAGCCGTTGATGTCGGCGGGCTGGCTCGCGCCCACGGCGGACATCGCGGCGCAGAGAAGGCTCGAGGCGGGAATGGCGAAGCGCTTGAGCACGAGTGACCCCGGTGTTGCGGTATGCGATCGTCGGTAGTGTAGCTACGGAGCGATGTGTTTCAACATGTCGGTCTTGATATTTGAGATCTGCAGCACGCTCGCCTGATCGGTTGCGTAGAGCGACTCGAGGAGCGCCTGGTCCCACGAGGTCAGCCCGGGCGGATGCTTGCCGGAGGGCTCGAACAGCGAAAGTATCGAGGGCGCGCTCCCGGGATCCGCGTCGATGCGGATCTCGGCGAGACCCGTCATGGCGATGTAGTCCGCCAACTGGCCGACGGTGACTCCGCGCGCGCGATTCGTGTCGACCACGATGATCACCGAGGACAGGCCCTTCAGGGCCGAGTGCTCGAGACGCGTCGCCGTGGAAATCTGGATCGCGGGAACCTGCATGGTCTCCAGCGCGGCGCCCGAGAGCCCCGCGATCAGCGCGTCCGGAGTGACCGCGCCGCCGTCGGCCGCGAGCAGCTCCGCGTTGTACCAGCCGCGGATCGGATGGGTGCTGCGCAAAAAGGCGCTCACGTAGCCCATGCCGTTGCCGGTGTCGTACAGGTTCGGGTCGCGGCGCCACCACTTCTTGAGCAGGAGATCCGGCTGGGCGGTCACCACCACGTAGAGGTTCGGCCTGCACTTCTCGCCCGCGAGCGGCACGTGCGCGGCGGCGGCGATCTGCGAGATGCGCCACAGGATGTACTCGCCGCGCTCTCGCGGCAGGCCGGCGACCAGGGGGCAGACCGGCACGTCCCAGCGCGCCAGCGAATCATTGCCGTAATGCGCCACGACGCCCGACACGAAATGGCTCACCGCCTCGCCGAGCTGCCGGCGCGCCTCGACCGTGATGGTGCCGAGCGCGGGCTTCGCCTCGCTCGCGGCCGGAAGTGGATTTGGCGGTGTCGCTGCCGGCGGGCTCGCCGGTGTCTCTGCCGGTGAGTTTGCCGGCGCGTTCGGATCCTGCGCGCGCACGAGGCCTGCGGCGCACACGAGGCCGAGAGCGATCGCTGCGATCCTCGTCTGCACGGGTCCAACCTCCCGGCGCCTCACCAACCCATCGCCTCTCCGTCCTTGCGATGATCCGACGCGCCGCGGTAGACGCCGCCCACCGGCCCATGGCCGTCGGTCTGAGTCCCAGGATACGGCTGGAACCAGATCGCCTGGTAGCCGCCCATGTCATCGCCGTTCGCGGACACCACGTGATGGCCGAGCTTGGTGAGCTCTGCGCCGACCTCGGCATAGAGCGGTGATTCCAGATACAGCGTGTTGGTGGCTTGCGCGTGCGAGAAGCGCGCCGCGTCGCTCGCCGCCTGGGGATTCGCGCCGAGGTCGATCATGTCGACGAGCACCTGCTCGTGGCCCTGGGCCTGCTGGCTGCCGCCCATGAGGCCGAACGCCGCGAGCGGCCGGCCGTCCTTCATCAGGAAGCCGGGCAGCAAGGTCTGAAACGGCCGCTTGCCGGGCGCGATCACGTTCGGGCTCTTGGGCTCGAGCGAGAAGAGCCCGCCGCGGTCGTTCAGCACGAAACCATAGCCGGGCACGGTGAGCCCCGAGCCGAAGCTGTCGTACACGCTGTAGATGAACGAGACCATGTTGCCGAAACGGTCTGCGGTGGCGAGGTACACGGTGCCGCCCACCGGATCACCCTTGGGCTCGGGGGTGGCGGCCTTGCGCAGATCGATCTTCGCGCAGAGCGAGCCTGCGTAGGCCTTGGAGATCAGGCGCTCGACCGGGATCTGCGCGAACTTCGGGTCTCCGTTGAAAGCGTAGAGATCCGCGTAGGCAAGCTTCTTGGCCTCCACCAGCAGGTGCCAATAGGTCGGCGAATGCGGCCCGGCGGCGGCCAGGTTGACGCCGAGCCTGGGTGCGCAGACCTCGAGGAGGTTGAGCGCCTCGAGCACCGCGAACCCCTGCGTGTTGGGCGGAAACTCGTACACGTCATAGCCATGGTAGTTGGTGGTGATCGGGGTTTCCCAGGTGGCATGCGTGTCGTGGAGGTCGGCGGCCGTCATCGTGCCGCCGACCGCCCGGGACTTCGCCACGATGGCGCGCGCGATCTCGCCGTCGTAGAACGCATCGCGTCCGCCGTCGGCCAGCACGCGCAGGGCGTGCGCGAGGTCCGGATTGCGGAACAGCGCGTTCGCTTCCGGAATGCGGCCGTTCACGAGATAGGTCTTCACCGAGTCGGGGTCGGCGCGCAGGATCTGCGCGCCGTAGATCCAGTCGTGACGGATGCGCTCGCTGACTCCGAAGCCTTCATCCGCGATGCGAATCGCGGATTGGAGCACCTCGCGAAAGCCCATCGTGCCGAGGCGCTTCTGCAGCACGTCCCAGCCGTCGACCGCTCCGGGGACCACGACCGAATTGATGCCGTGCTGGGGCATGCGGCCCTTCTCGGCCACGGAGCGCAAGTGCTCCAGAGTCGCGCCGGTCGGCGCGCGGCCGCTGCCGTTCAAGGCGAGGAGCTTGTGCTCCTTCGCCGACCAGACGATGGCGAACAGGTCGCCGCCGAGACCCGCGCTGGCCGGCTCGACGACGTTGAGGACCGCCGCCGCGGCCACCGCCGCATCGATGGCATTGCCGCCGCGCTTGAGGATGTCGAGCCCGGCCTCCGCGGCGAGCGGCTGGCTGGTCGCGACCATGCCGTTGCGCGCCAGCACCTCCGAGCGGGTCTGCGGCAGCCAGCCGCTGGCGCGATCGCCGCGCACCGCGTCGAAGTCCTTGGCCGCGGCCGTGCCGCCGAGAGCACACAGGGCGGACACGAGACAGAGCGCGCGGACGGATCGGAGCGGCGCAATCGATGTCCGGTGACGAGGCTTTCGAGGGCTCATGAATGGCTTACATCCCATGCAGATTGGAAAATCGCTGATGATACCCGCTGCCCGAGAATGCGCTAGGAGTACGGGCGGCAGGAAGGAGTCCCCGGTTCCCTCCGACCTCCGCTCGGGCGTCCCGCCCCGTCCGGGTAAGAGCTACGCGGGCACTGCTACCCGTAGGTGGGTCTCTAGGCCGCGGCTAGACCGCTGCTCATCCGGCGGCCCCAAGGTGGACGTCGGAACATGTAACGGGTAGCAGTGCCCGCGTAGCTCTTACCCGGACGGGGCGGGACGCCCGAGCGGAGGTCGGAGGGAACTGCGGCCTCCTTCCTACCGCCCGTATTCCTAGCTCTTATCGTGCAAAAGGTTTTTTCCGTGCTTCATGACGAACTCCCGGAACGCCGCCGCCGTCGGCGACAACCGCTTGTTCGCGAGGTGCGCCACGTGCCACAAGCGGATCACCGGCGTGCCGCGCACGTCGAGCACCGTGAGCCGCTGCGTCTCGAGCTCAAGGTCGAGGGTGTGCTTGGAGATGAAGCTCACGCCCATGCGCGCCATGACCGCCTGCTTGATGGTCTCGTTGCTCGCCATCTCCAGGCCGACCTTGAACGGAATCTGCCGCTCGTCGAAGAACTGCTGCATGGCGAGGCGCGTGCCCGAGCCGGGCTCGCGCACGATGAAGGTCTCCTTGGCGACGACCTCGGCGGGGATGCGGCGGCGGCCGGCGAGCGGATGGTCGGGCGCGGCGATGATGACGTGCGGGTTCTGCGCGAAAGGCTCGGCGATCGCCTTCAGCGACTGCGGCGCGCGGCCCATGATGGCGAAGTCGACCTCGTTCGCGACCAGATGCTCGATCACGGCGTCGCGATTGTCGACCGCGAGGCGCACGTCGAGCTCCGGATAGCTCTTGCCGAACTCGGCGAGCAGCCTCGGGACGAAATACTTGGCCGTGCTCACCACCGCAAGATTGATCCGGCCGCGCTTCAATCCCTTCAAGCCCGCGAGCACGTCTTCGGCGTCCTTGAGGGTGCGCAGAACCTCCCGCGCCCGCGACAAGAGCTCCCGCCCCGCCTCGGTCACGTGGAGCTTTCTGCCGATCCGCTCGAACAGCGGCAGCCCGGCGTTCGCCTCCAGCTCCTTGATGTGCATCGACACGCCGGGCTGCGTGAGATGCAGCGTCTCGGCCGCCTTCGAGAAGGAGCCGAGCGTGGCGGCCATCTCGAACACCCGCAGCTGGCGCAACGAAACATGTTGCAGCGACATTCGCGTATCTCCTGGGGCGGGCGAGCCCGGCGATGCTTATTTCTGGTTATGACATAAGGAATTACTTATTCATACCGACAGTAATATTGATTATCACTTATATAACAAAAACGCTAGCTTGTTTTGCGACGGATTTGCACGTAGCCACGAGGGGAGCCGCGAATGAGAAGCCAGGCCGAGCGCTATCGATCGGGGGTCATGCCCTACGCCCAGATGGGTTACTGGGACGAGGATTATGACCCGAAGGACACCGACGTGATCGCGGTGTTCCGGATCTCGCCGCAGGACGGGGTCGACCCCATCGAGGCGGCCGCCGCGGTCGCGGGCGAGTCCTCGACGGCCACGTGGACCGTGGTCTGGACCGACCGGCTCACGGCGTGCGAGAACTACCGCGCCAAGGCGTTCCGCGTCGATCCCGTGCCGGGCTCGCCCGGACAATACTTCAGCTACATCGCGTACGACCTGGCCCTGTTCGAGGAGGGCTCCATCGCGAACCTGACGGCCTCGATCATCGGCAACGTCTTCGGCTTCAAGCCGCTGAAGGCGCTGCGCCTGGAGGACATGCGCATCCCGGTGGCCTATCTCAAGACCTTCCAGGGCCCCCCCACGGGCATCGTGGTCGAGCGCGAGCGCCTGGACAAGTTCGGCCGCCCGTTGCTCGGCGCCACCACCAAGCCGAAGCTCGGCCTCTCGTCCAAGAACTACGGCCGCGTCGTCTACGAGGCGCTCAAGGGCGGCCTGGATTTCGTCAAGGACGATGAGAACATCAATTCCCAGCCCTTCATGCACTGGCGCGACCGCTTTCTCTACTGCATGGAAGCCGTCAACAAGGCGGCGGCGGCGACCGGCGAGATCAAGGGGCATTATCTCAACGTGACGGCCGCGACCATGGAGGACATGTACGAGCGCGCGGATTTCGCCAAGCAGCTCGGCTCGTGCGTCGTGATGATCGATCTGGTCATCGGCTACACGGCGATCCAGTCGATGGCCAAGTGGGCGCGGCGCAATGACATGATCCTGCACCTGCATCGCGCGGGACACAGCACCTACACGCGCCAGAAGACGCATGGGGTCTCCTTCCGCGTCATCTCCAAATGGATGCGCATGGCGGGCGTGGACCATATCCATGCCGGCACGGTAGTGGGAAAGCTGGAGGGCGATCCCAACATTATCAAAGGTATATACTCGATATGTCGAGATGACTTCACTCAGAGGAATCTCGAGCAGGGCGTGTTCTTCGACCAGGACTGGGCGGGCCTGCGCAAGGTCATGCCGGTCGCCTCGGGCGGCATCCACGCCGGCCAGATGCACCAGCTCCTGACCTATCTCGGCGAGGACGTCATCCTACAGTTCGGCGGCGGCACCATCGGCCATCCGCAGGGCATTCAGGCCGGCGCGACCGCCAACCGCGTGGCGCTCGAGACCATGATCAAGGCCCGCAACGAAGGCCGCGACATCTGGAACGAGGGCCCGCAGATTCTCGCCGAGGCGGCGCGCTGGTGCTCGCCGCTGCGAGCCGCGCTCGACACGTGGAAGGACGTGACCTTCAACTATCAGTCGACCGACACGGCGGATTTCCTGCCGACCGCTACCGTCGCCTAGCGCCGGGCCGAGAGCACCCCATCGCCGACCGACGCAAATCCATCTTCAACAGCCGCAACCACCCGCCAAGCCGAGGACCTCATCATGCGAATCACCCAAGGCGCTTTCTCGTTCCTCCCCGATCTCACGGACGCCGAGGTGCGCGCGCAGATCGAATATTCACTGGCTCAGGGCTGGGCCATCGGCGTCGAGTACACGGACGATCCGCACCCGCGCAACTTCTACTGGGAGATGTGGGGCAACCCCATGTTCGACCTGCGCGATCCCGCGGGCGTCATGTCCGAGGTGCTCGCCTGCCGCGAGGCACATCCTCGGCAGTACATCCGGGTGAGCGCGTTCGACTCGCGCCGCGGCTTCGAGACCACCCGCCTGTCCTTCATGGTCAACCGCCCGGGCGATGAGCCCGGGTTCCTGCTCAAGCGCAACGAAGTCGGCGGACGCCAGATCCAGTACACGCTCGAGAGCTACGCCACGCTCGCGCCCGAGGGGCGGCGCTACCAGTAGCGCAGCCGCATGAGCGAAGCCGTGGCCTCACCGCCCTCTCCCTCGCCCGCGACCCCGGGCGTCGACCTCGACGCCCTGCTCGCCGGCTCGCAGGTGACCCAGGTGCTGGATCAGCTGGACGAGCTGATCGGGCTTGCGCCGGTCAAGGCCCGCATCCGCGAGATCGCAGCGCTGCTGCTCGTCGAGCGTGCCCGCAAGCAGCTCGGCCTCGCGGGCGGCTCGCCGTCCCTGCACATGTCCTTCACCGGCAATCCCGGCACCGGCAAGACCACGGTTGCCCTGCGCATGGCGCAGATCCTCCATCGCCTGGGCTACGTGCGCAAAGGCCACCTCGTCGCCGTGACCCGCGACGACCTCGTCGGCCAGTACATCGGGCACACGGCGCCGAAGACCAAGGAGGTTCTGAAGAAGGCCATGGGCGGCGTGCTGTTCATCGACGAGGCCTACTACCTCTACCGGCCGGAGAACGAGCGCGACTACGGCCAGGAGGCCATCGAGATCCTGCTGCAGGTGATGGAGAACCAGCGCGAGGATCTGGTGGTGATCTTCGCGGGCTATTCCGACCGCATGGCGACGTTCTACCGCTCGAACCCCGGCATGTCCTCGCGCATCGCGCATCACCTCGATTTCCCGGACTATGCGCCGGAAGAGCTCGAGGCCATCGCCGAGCGCATGCTCACCTCGCTCGATTATCGGTTGAGCCCCTCGGGATCGGCGGCCTTGCACGACTACATCCCGCTGCGCATGCGCCAGCCGCACTTCGCCAATGCGCGCTCGATACGCAATGCCCTGGATCGCGCGCGCCTGCGGCAGGCGAACCGCCTGTTCGCCGCGCGCGGCCGCGACATCTCGCGCGATCAATTGATGACCATCGAAGGCGAGGACATCCGCGCCAGCCGGGTGTTCGCATGAGGCTCCGGGCGCTGATCTTCGACGTCGACGGCACGCTCGCGGACACCGAGGAGGCGCACCGCTGCGCGTTCAACCGGGCGTTCGCGCAACATGGGCTCGACTGGAGCTGGAGCCGGCCC
Source organism: Steroidobacteraceae bacterium (assembly GCA_036272295.1). Lineage (GTDB taxonomy): Bacteria > Pseudomonadota > Gammaproteobacteria > Steroidobacterales > Steroidobacteraceae > Bog-1198. The sequence goes on along the minus strand of DATAYZ010000112.1, from coordinate 13,910 downwards.
AAGTACGCCGAGCTCCTGAAGACCACCGGCGGCAAGGAGCGCCTCGCCGCATTCGTCGACGAGCTGTCGCCCCCGCCCGCTCTCCGCCGTGCGCTTCTCGAGCGCATTCCGGGCATCCATCGCACCAAGACGGAGATCTACGCGACGCTGGTCGAGGACGGCGCGGTCTCGCTGCGGGACGGCGTCGAGCGCCTGCTCGAGGAGGCGGCGGCCGCCGACGTGCGGCTCGCCATCGCCTCGACGACGACCCTGGTCAACATCGAGACCCTCTTGCGCACGACGCTCGGGCGCTACTCGCCTCATCGCTTCGCCGTCATCGGCGCCGGCGACCAGGTGCGGCACAAGAAGCCGGCGCCGGAGATCTATCGTTTCGTGCTGCGCGAGCTCGCGCAGCCGGCGGGAGCGTGCGTCGCCATCGAGGATTCGGCGCACGGCCTCGCGGCAGCCAGGGCGGCCGGTCTCCTCACCGTGGTGACCCCGACCTACTGGACGCGCGATGAGGATTTCTCGGAGGCGGATCTGGTGCTGCCCTCGCTCGGCAGCCCCGCGCGTCCGCTGCCGCCGCGCGCGGCGCAGGCGATCGGCGCGGACCTGTTGACGTTGGATGCGATCGCGGGGCTGCTCGAGGCGCGCTGCGCCGAATCGGAACCGCCGGCCGCCGGCCGCGGCACCCAGCGCGCGGGGCACGAAGGCGTGCACCCGGGCCACCGGCAGACACATACCTAGAACGAGTCCGCACCAATCGGGGGGAAGATGAGCACTCGCGAGAAGACCATCACCGAATTCATGATCGAGGAGCAGCGGCGGTTCCCCGCGGCCACGGGCGACTTCACGGCGCTCCTCAACTACGTCCGCCTCGCCTGCAAGCGCATCAGCTTCATCATCGGACGCGGCGCGCTCGCAGGCGCGCACGGCGCGACCGAGGACGTCAACGTGCAGGGCGAGACCCAGATGAAGCTCGATGTCATGGCCAACGAGATCTTTCTGACCACGAGCGAATACGGCGGCCATCTTGCCGGCATGGTATCCGAGGAGCTCGACGAGCCCTACCACATCCCGCCCGAATACCCCCGCGGCAGGTACCTGCTGGTGTTCGATCCATTGGACGGATCGAGCAACATCGACATCAACGCGCCGGTCGGCAGCATTTTCTCCGTCCTCAAGGCGCCGCGCGGCACGGACCGCCCGACGCTCGAGGACTTCATGCAGCCGGGCTCCGAGCAGCTCTGCGCCGGCTATGCGATCTACGGCGCGACCACCATGCTCGTGCTCACCGTGGGCCGCGGGGTGCACGGCTTCACGCTGGATCGGGGCTTCGGCGAGTTCGTCCTGACGCATGCGGACATGACCATCCCGCAGGAGGCCAGCGAGTTCGCCATCAACGCATCGAACGAGCGCTTCTGGGAGCCGCCGGTCAAGCGCTATGTGGCCGAGTGTCTCGCGGGGCACGGCGGGGTCCGCGCCAAGGACTTCAACATGCGTTGGATCGCCTCGCTGGTGGCCGAGGTACATCGGATACTGATCCGTGGCGGCCTGTTCATGTACCCCAAGGACACCAAGGATCCGAGCAAGGCAGGCCGCCTGCGCCTGCTCTATGAGGCCAATCCCATGGCCATGCTGATCGAGCAGGCCGGCGGTGCGGCCTCGACAGGCCGCCGCAGGATCCTCGATGTCGAGCCCGCCTCGCTGCACCAGCGCGTGCCCCTGATCCTCGGCTGCCGGGAGGAAGTCGAGCGCATCGAGCGTTATCACGCCGAGGCCGACCAGGGCCTGGACCTCATCTACAGCTCCCCGCTCTTCAAGGAGCGCTCCTTGTTCCTGCAGACCTAGAGGGCCGATCGTCATGTCCGCCAAGCATCCCATCATCGCGGTCACCGGCTCCTCGGGCGCCGGCACCACCTCGGTCTCCCGCAGCTTCAACTGGATCTTCCGCCGCGAGGGCATCAAGGCGGCGATGGTCGAGGGCGACTCCTTTCACCGCCACGACCGTGAAGCCATGAAGCGCGAGCTGGCCGAGGCTGCGGCGCAGGGAAACCAGCACTTCAGCCACTTCGGCCCGGAGAACAACCTGTTCGAGGAGCTCGAGGCGCTGTTCAAGGGCTACGGCGAGACGGGGCGCGGCAAGGTGCGGCGCTACCTGCACGACGACAAGGAGGCCGCGCCGCACCGGCAGGAGCCGGGCACCTTCACCGACTGGCAGGACATCGACCCGGGCACCGACGTCTTGTTCTACGAGGGCCTGCATGGCGCGGTGGTGACCCCCACCGTCAACGTCGCGCAGCACGCGGACCTCATCATCGGCGTCGTCCCCATCATCAATCTCGAATGGATCCAGAAGCTGCACCGCGACCGGGAGACGCGCGGCTACTCCACCGAGGCGGTGGTCGACACCATCCTGCGCCGCATGCCGGACTACGTGAACTACATCTGCCCGCAGTTCTCGCACACGCACGTCAACTTTCAGCGCGTGCCGACGGTCGACACGTCGAATCCGTTCATCGCGCGCTACATCCCGACGGCGGACGAGAGCTTCGTGGTGATCCGGTTCGCCAATCCCAAGGGGATCGATTTTCCCTATCTGCTCTCGATGGTCCACGACTCGTTCATGTCGCGGCCGAACATCATCGTCGCGCCGGGCGGCAAGATGGAGCTTGCGATGCAGCTCATCCTGACGCCGATGATCCTGAAGCTCATGGACGCGAAGCGGCGGGCCCTCGGCGCGCAGCCGCCGCGGGTCATCTCGCGCGGGGGCATCTAACGGATATCTGCAAGCGGTAATTCATCTCCTATGCACGCCCCGACGACACGGTAGCAGCCGCCATACCTGGAGCGGCCCAGGGGCCGGCCGATTCGCTGCTAGAATTCCGCGCCATGAGCCGCCAGCCACTCCCCACCGAAACCACCGCCTCGCGCCCCGCGCCGCACGAGCGCCTGCGTGGCATTGCCTTCATGGTCTCGGCCGTGGCGGTGTTCTCGGTGATGGACTCGCTCTTGAAGCGCCTGTCCGATCACTACCCTCCGCTGCAGATCTCGTGTTTGCGCAGCATGTCCTCGTGGCTGCTGCTCCTGGCCCCGCTCGCCTGGCGCCGATCGTGGGGTTTGGTGCGTTTGAGGAATCTGCCGCTGCACGCGTTCCGGGGCGTCCTCGGCGTGGCGATGCTGGGCTCCTTCGTCTATGCCGTGCATCGTCTCTCGCTGGCCCAGACCTATTCGCTGTTCCTCGCGGCGCCGCTGCTGATGACCACCTTGTCGGTGCCGATCCACGGCGAGAAGGTGCCGCCCAAGCGCTGGCTGGTGATCGCCGTCGGGCTGTCCGGCGTGATCGTCATCCTGCACCCCTGGGGCGGCAGCAACGGCTACTCGCTGCTCGCGGCCCTCGCCGCGGCGGCCGCGACGATCTCCTATTCGCTGAGCGCGCTCACCGTGCGCACGCTCGGGCGCAACAACTCGAGCATGTCGATGGTGTTCTGGTATCTCGCGTTCGTGAGCGTCGGCTCGGGCGTGCTCGCGGCCCCGGATTGGCATCCCATACCGGTGCGGGACTGGGGCTGGCTGGTCGGCGTCGGGGTGACCGGCGCGCTCGGTCAGATCGGGTTGACCGAGGCTTTCCACCGCGCGCCGCCCTCGGTGGTCGCTCCCTTCGAGTACACCTCGATCCTGTGGGCTTTCGCGATCGATTGGATCTTCTGGTCCGCTTCGCCCTCGCCGAGCCTCGTGGCCGGCGCCGCCATCGTGATCGCGTGCGGAATCGTGATCATTCTGGACGAGCGGCGGCTGAATCAGCTCGCGCTGGAAGCTGCGAGCCCGCCGCCATAGGGCCCTGCGCGCAGGAGCCGTGGCCGACCAGGGAAACGACCGCCGCACAGGCATCCACCTGCCTGCCGCCGGAGCTGTCCTCCGGCATGGCACTGGTATCCGCGAGCAGACGATACGCGGCGGCCGACGTGAGGCCTGAGTTCTTGGCGAGCAGCAACGCCACCACGCCGCTCACCTGCGCCGTCGCGATCGAATCGCCCGACGCGAAATCGTAACGGCCGCCCGGCATCAAGGTCAGTATTTCGCGGCCGGGCGCGTAGAGGGGCGCGACTGCCGGCGGCGCGGCCCGGGACCCGGCGGACGCGGCCGTGCGCGCCCCCGACACCGGCGGCGTGCGAGGCACACCCTCCTCGGGCTTCGCACCACCCGCGCTCGCGACCTCGATCACGCCGGACAGATCCAGGAAGCCTCCGCCGGAGCTCGCATCCACCGAGGTCGCCGCGCCGACGAACACCACGCCGCGACGCACTCCCTCGCGGATCAGGCCGGTCAGCAGGGGATCGGGCGGTCCCGCCAGGCTCAGGTTGATCACCTGGGCGTGTGCGTCGAAGGCCGCGACCAGCGCCCGCGCCAAGGTAAACGAATTGCAGCGGGCGGCATCGGCGTTGGGATCCGTCTGCCAGCAGGCCTTGAACAGGAGCAGGCGTGCGCCGGGCGCGACGCCCACGATCCCGGTGCGGTTGTTGGCGACGGCGGCGATGACACCCGCCACCTCGGTGCCGTGCCGGTCGCGCTGGAACTGGTGCTCGTCGGCATCGACGAAGTTGGCCGCGGAGGCGACGTTGCCGCGCAGATCGGGGTGCTCGGTGTCCGCGCCGGTGTCGATGACGGCGACCTTCACCCCCTCGCCCCGAGACCATGGGTGCGCATCCGCGACATTCATCATCTGAAAGCCGCGCTGCAGGCCCACGTACGGATCGTTGTAGCCCTCGGTGCGCGTCGCGAATGCCTGCAGCGGCTCCGCCAGCTTGATGCGCGGGTCATGGGACAAGGCTTCGAGCACCGTGGCGCGGTCCGCACCGGCCGGCACCTCGAGCACGGCACAGTGCATGTGCAGCGGCTCGATCGGCCAGGCGTTGACCTCGATGAGGCCGTAGTCGCTCTCGAGTGCGTGCAGGGTCTGACGAGCCGTCGCGGTCGCGCCATAGCCCGCGACCCCGTCATAACCGCGCGGCGAGGAGCCGGCGTGCGCCACGATGCCCGCAGGCTCGTTGTCGACGGCGGCGATGATGAAGTGCTCCGGCGAGCGGGCCATCTGCGGGCTCAGTGCCCGCGATTCGATCCGCACCGGGTTGTTGCTGCAGGCGCATGCCGCGAGTGCCAGCAGCAGCGGCGCCAGGCGCCTCATGGGTCGCGACTCGGTCCTGAGGGCTTGACGCCCGGCACCGGATCGGGCCGAGTGCTCTCGGCGAATCGCACCTTGGCGTGTCCGCGCAGCAGTGCGAGCGAGGAGCTCACCGAGCCGCGGGGATCGGTTTGTGCCAGGGAATACACCCCCGCCTCGGTCGGCCCCGCCACGATGCGCAGCTTCGCCTCCCCGAGCATGCCTTGGAGCTCCGCCAGTGTCGCCGTCGGAGCGAACACGGCGCGAATGACCTCGCCAGGCGGACGCTGCGCGCTGCTCGTGACCGTGTAGTAGTCGGCGCCCGCATGCGCACGCGTCTGAAAGCGATCGGCCGCCAGAAAGCTCAATGCCACGGCCATCAGCGCGACGGAGGCGGCCATCAATCCCTGCCAGGAGATGGCCCGGATCCGGCCGTGGGATGCGGCGATCCGGCCGTGGGATGCGGCGATCCAGCCGTGGGAAGCGGCGATCCAGCCGCGGGATGCGCCGCTCCGGCCGCGGGACGCGGCGGGATTCTCAGGCTCGGCCGCCGCGATGCCGTCCAGCCGCGCACGCAGCCGGTTGAGCGAGGCCGCCGGCATGTATTCGACCGCGGTGTCGCTGCTCATCGCCTCGCGCAGGCGCCGCTGCTCCGCGAGCTCCCGGCGGCACTTCTCGCATCCGTCGATGTGTGCCTCGACCCGCCGGCGCTCGTCCTCGCCGATCGTCTCGTTGGCGTACCAGGGAATCAGCGCCGAGACGTCCGCATGCTCGCGCGCGGTGCCGCGCAGCGTCATTCGAGCCTCGCGGCGAAGGATGCCGACGAGCCGCCCAGCGTGGGCAGATACTCGCGCAATTTCTCGCGCGCGTGGAACATCCGCGCTTTGACCGTGCCGACGGGGCAGTCGGTGATGGCCGCGATCTCCTCCAACGAGTGTCCCATGTGATAGGCAAGCTCCAACGTCAGCCGTTGTTCCGTCGGCAGCCGCGCGAGTCCGCGCCGCAGCCAATCCTGCATCTCCGCATCGAAGGTCGGATCCGTGGATTGCTCCGGACACTCATCGAGGCTGCGGGCGCTGGCATGATTCTTCTGCCGGCGCAACGACTTCAATGCGGTTCGGTACGCGATGCCGATGATCCACGTCGACACCTGGGAGGCATGACGGAAATCCTTCGCGCTCTGCCACACCACTAGGAAGGTATCGTTGATGATCTCCTCCACGTTCTCGTAGCGCGGCGTGAACCGGGACAGGAACCGCGCGAGCCGGCGGTGATAGCCCAGGTACAGCTCCTCCAGCGCCTGGCGGCTGCCCGCGGCCACCGACCGCAACAGCTCGCTGTCGCGCTCCTTGGCAGAGGTCCTGACCACTCCGATCGCCGGCAAGCTGCACCTCGATGTACGTTCGACTGCCTGTGAGTACCGGGTGGTGCTCGAAGGGTTGCGCCGGGCGGGCGGCGGCCCGTCAGAAGCGCCAGATGACGGTGGCAAGGACCCGGCCGCGCTCCGCCTCATTATAAAACAACGTCTTGGCACCGGCGGTGGTGTTGACATAGGCCACCGCCAGGGAGACGGGCGACAGGTCATATTGCGCGCCGACGCTGAAGTAGCCGTAGCCGTTCGCGCCCGCATCGCCGGCCACGCCCAGATGGGCATAGCCCGCCCCGGCGAACCCCCGCAGCTTTTTGATAAGAGCGTGCTGCACGTCGATCTCGAGCGACTCCTGGCTGACCCCCGACAGGCCGTAGCCGCGCGCATAGCGGGGCGCGTTCGGCGAGTAGGACACGCTCAGCCCCATCCAATCCGCGAGGCTCACGTCCGCATCGAGCTCATCGTAATCATAGGCGGAGCCCGTCTGGTTCCAGGGATAGGCGTAGTGACTGAGGAGAAAGCGCCCGTGCCAGGTGTCGCCGGCCGTCCACACCCAGCCCAGAAAGGCATCGAGCTCGGCGTCCTTCGACTCGCCGGAAGCCATCTGGGTATTGGAGGCGAACGCGCCCACGAGAAAGCCCGACGTGGTGAGAAGGTGGGCGTCGAGCTGCAGCGCGGGCTGCTCGTTGCTGCGCGAGATGCCGCGCACCACGTAGTCGCTGGTGAGCGCCAGCGAGCCTCCCCACGCATCGGCCGCTGCGCTCGTGCGCACTCCGGCCGCCAATGCAACGAGCGCGGCGAGGCCGGCGGCGAGCAAACGCAACGTCACAGCCCGATGCATCTCGTCGCGATCAACCCGACCCCCTTCGCGCCCACGCTTCGGACGACAGATTAACCGTTTCTCGCCGTTCGGGGCAGCCCGATGAACCTCGTGGCCGCGCGCGAGGTACTTACTCCGAGTCACGGATCTCGGGAGCGAGCATGAACTTGGACCGCCATCGATCATGGCTGGCACCGCTGGTGATGGCGTGCGCCGCCGGATGCGCCGGCAATGGCCAGGGGCTGGATGCGAACGGTCAGCCCATCGGCGCGGGTGGAGGCAGCAGCAGCGGCGGCGGAACCGGCGAGGTCACCGCGGACTTCGAGTCGATCCAGGAGAACGTCTTCACTCCGATCTGCTCCAGGTGCCACATCGGCGGGAGTGCGCCGGAAGGCCTGCAGCTCGATGCGGCGCACAGCTACAACCTCCTCGTCGGCGTGCCGAGCAACGAGCAGCCGAATCTCGATCGCGTGAAGGCCGGGGAACCGGACGACAGCTACCTGGTGCACAAGATCGAGGGCCTTGCGGGCATCAGCGGCGGTCAGATGCCGCTCGGCGAGACGCCTCTGCCGGAGGCGACGATCAATGCCATCCGCCAATGGATCACCAATGGTGCGCCGAATGCGCCGGCCGGCGTGTCGGCGGTGCAGAGCTTCGCGCTGCAAGGCTCGGCGCCCGTCGCCGGCGCGACCGTGAGCGCTCCGGTCATGCGTGTGATCGTCACGTTCACGGAAGACCTCGATGCATCCCTCGTCAATGGGACGACCGTGATGCTGGAACGCGAGACACCCGCGGCGGATGACACGTCCGGGCAGGAGCCCGGTGCCGACAGCGACGTTCCGGCGCCGCCCCCGCGCGCCGCGGCAGTGCCGGCCGGTGTCCGGCTGGCGCAGGAGAACGCCTCGGTGCTCATCATCACTCCGCGGGTGCCGCTCGAGCCCGGGCTCTATCGCGTGACGCTGCGCGGCACCGGCGGCGCGCCCCTCGCGAGCCTGGCATCGCGCACCCTGGGCACCGATTTGTCGATCCGCTTCACGGTGGAGAATGCACGATGAGAGGCTTTCGACATTGGGCGCGCGCGTGCGCCCTGCTCCTCTGCTTCGCCGGCGGCCTCGCCCAAGCCGAGCCCTATCTCGCGGTGCAGCTCGGCCTGAAGTGCGGCCAGTGCCACGTGAACCCGACCGGCGGCGGCCTGCGCACGGCCTTCGGAGACACGTTCGCGCAAACGGTGCTGCCCATGGAGCACATCGACACCGCGCTCGACAACTGGACCGGGCAGCTCGGTCCTTATTTCCGCACCGGCGGTGATTTGCGCTTCGATGCGCAGGCCACTCAGACGCCCCAGGCGAGCACGTTGCAGGAATTCTCGCTCGAGCAAACCCGGGTATATCTCGAAGCGGACGTGATCCCCAATCGGCTGCTCGCGTACGTCGATGAGCAGGTTGCCCCCGGCGGCGCGCTCAACCGCGAGGCGTATCTGCTCTACTGGTCGGCGGGCCATGACTGGTATCTCAAGGCCGGCCAGATGTACCTGCCGTTCGGGCTGCGCCTGCAGGATCAGACCGCGTTCATTCTCACCGCCACCGGCATCAACATGACCAACCCCGACCAGGGCGTCGAGCTCGGGTGGGAGAACGGGCATTGGGACGCGCAATTCGACGTGAGCAACGGCACGGCGGGCGGCGCGGTCAGCGGCGACGGCAAGCAGTACAGCACGCAGCTCGCCTTCGTCGAGTCGCGTTGGCGGGTCGGCGCCGCGGCGAATCGTAATGATCAGCCCGGAGGCGCGAAGAGCGCGCTCGGCGTGTTCGCCGGGCTGCGCACGGGGCCGGTCGAATGGCTGGCGCAGGGCGAGATCACCAACGATCAGAGCATTGCCCTGGGATACGGCAGGCAGCTCGCCACGTTGCTCGAGGCGGACTGGCTGATCATGCGCGGGAACAACCTGAAGATCACCCAGGAATTCTTGAACCCGAATCGCGCCGTTGCGAACGGCGAGGAGAACCGTTGGAGCGTGGTCTACGAGCTGACCCCGTTCCAGTTCCTGCAGCTCCGCGCGGGATTTCGCCGCAACGACGGCATCCCGCAGGACCCCTCAGAGCATCAGCGGCTCTATTTCCTCGAGGCGCACGGGTTCTTCTAGCGCGGTGCGGCCACGCGGGGCCGGCCCGACTCCCTCGGCCGGACGGGCGCGCCTGCCCGCATCCTTCGACGGGCGATAGCCCGCCATGCCGAGTGGCTGCGAAGATTCCGCCATGCTGGCAAGCACCATGTAATCCAGCGTCGTCGGGCGGCGCGATGCGCAGCCTGGCGACGCCGCAGCGGTGCGCGCGTCCGGGCTCGCCGGCCCCGCCGCGGCGGAGAACATCGCGATGCCGAGGAGTGCGCCCACCCACGCGAGCCCGCGGCGCGCATGACGTGCGCGCCGCGGGTGGAATTTACGGTGAGCGCGCACCAGCTCTAGAGCCGGCCGCTGACCACGAGCACCAGCAGCACGATGAGGACGAGACCGAGCCCGCCGCTCGGGTAGTAGCCCCAACCCGTGCTGTACGGCCACGCGGGCAACGCGCCGAGCAGCAGGACGACAAGGACGATGAGTAGTATGGTGCCCAGCGACATGTTCTTCTCCCTCGGTTGAGATGCATCCCGAGGCTAAGCCGAATCAAGGCGCCACGCCGTCGGGCCGGCGCGACTGCTTGCTGTAGGGGCGCTCCTACCCTTGCGCTCGAGCCGCGGGGTCCCCATATCACCCCGACCCCGGGCGCAGGCCCGGCCACGAGCGAAGGAGTGTCCATGCAAGCCATCCGCCGCAGCCAGGAAAGAGGATTCGCCGACCACGGTTGGCTCAAGTCCTTTCACACGTTTTCCTTCGCCGGCTACTTCGATCCGCAGCACGTCGAGTTCGGCCCGTTGCGCGTCATCAATGAGGACCGCGTCGCCCCCGGCGCGGGCTTCGGCACCCACGCTCATCGCGACATGGAGATCGTCAGCTACGTCCTCGAGGGCGGACTTGCCCACAAGGACTCGATTGGCAACGGCTCGGTCATCGAGCCCGGCGACGTGCAGCGCATGAGCGCCGGCACCGGCGTGCAGCACAGCGAGTTCAACGCGAGCTCCGCAGATCCGGTGCATTTCCTGCAGATCTGGATCCAGCCGTCCGAGCGCAATCTTGCACCGGGCTACGAGGAAAAGCGCTTCACGCCGGCGGAGAAGCGCGGCCACCTGCGCCTGATCGTCTCGCCCGACCGCAGCGACGGGTCGGTCGCCATCCATCAGGATGCACGCATCTACGCCGGCCTCTTCGACGGCGCAGAGCACGCTGAGCTGACCCTGGCGCCGGGACGCCGTCTCTACGTGCACGTGGCGCGCGGCGCACTCTCCGTCAACGGCGAGGCTCTGGCGGCCGGCGACGCATTGGCCACCACCGACGCGACCCATCTCGATCTCGGCGCCGGCACGAACGCCGAAGTTCTGGTCTTCGATCTCCCCGGCTGAGTCGCCCCGCTCCAGGGTCCTCTCCCCGGCTCGAATCGGCGCAGCGCCAAAGGCCAGGAACTCCCTGAGCCGGACCGGCAGACGCCGGTCAAAGCTATGCGGTCACTGCTACCCGTAAAAAGGTCCGACGGGAATACACGGGCCGCCGAGTGCAACGTGGCCTACACGCGGTCGCGAGTCCATTTACCTGTAGCAGTGACCGAATAGCTTTGACCGGCGTCTGCCGGTCCGGCTCAGGGAGCTGCGGCCTTTGGCGCTGCGCCGATTCGAGCCGGTGAGAAGACCCTAGAGCGGGGCGCGTCTGGACCAGTAGGCGTAGAACGGGAGGCCCGCGATGAGCAGGACGACGCCTTCGAGGGCTTGGCGGGGCGTTGCGATGAAGGTGTTGATCAGCAGGAAGCCGGTGACCGCGACGAAGAGCGCGGGGATCACGGGATAACCGAATGCTCGGTAGGGTCGCGGGGCGTCCGGCTGCTTGATGCGAAACACGAAGACGGAGGCCGCGACCGAGCCGTAGAAAAGCCATGAGGCGAAGATCACCGAGTCGGTCAGGGTGTCGTAGGAGCCCGAGATCGCAAGCACGCTGGCCCAGACGGCTTGCGCGACGATGGCCTTGGCGGGCACGTTGGAGCGCGGCGAGAGGCTTCCCAGCGCGCGGAAGAACAATCCATCGCGCGCCATGGCGAACGGCACGCGCGAGTTGGCGAGCACGCTCGAGTGCAGCGCGCCGAAGGACGACACCATGAGCGCGACGGCCATGAGCGACACGGCCAGAGGTCCGAGGAAGCGCTTCAGGACCTCGGTCGCCACGGACGAGCTCACCGGCACGCTCGCCACCGCGGTCGGCGTCAGCGCATAGAAGTAGCCGAGGTTCGCGAACAGGTACAGCGTCATCACGATCAGCGTGCCGCCGACCAAGGCGCGCGGGAGATTGCGCTGCGGGTCCTTGACCTCGCCGGAGAGCGGCGCAACGTTCTGCCACCCGTCGTAAGCCCAGAGCGCGCCCAGCATGGCCGCGCCGAATCCCGCCACCCCGCCCCGCGCGCTCTGCACGACGCCTTCGCACGCCCCCCCGATCTCGCGCTGAGCGAGATGCGCCCAGTCGCCGGTGCCGAGCGCGAACGCGCCGGCGCCGACCCCGATCACGAGGAACACCTTGGCGATGGTCAGGATGAGCGCGAGACGGCCGCCGGCGGCCACGGATGCGCAGTTGACCAGCGCGACCGTCCAGATCGCGGCCAGCGCCACGAGGGAAAGTCCGCCGAGATTCACAGGTCCCGCCGCCAGGTGCCAGCGGGCCAGCGCGCCGCCGAGCGCGACGTTCATGAAGATGGCGAGCCCGACGGCCAGCGCGGCCTGCGAGCCCGCGCGCGCGACCGTGAAGGAGATCCAGCCGTACAGAAAACCGGCGAGCCGGCCATACGCGCGGCGCAGGTAGACGTAGTCGCCCCCCGCCTCGGGCATCATGGCGCCGAGCTCGGCGTAGGCGAAGGTCCCCGCGAGCGCCAGCAATCCGGCCGCGAGCCACGCCGCCAGCACTCCGCGGGCGCTGCCGACGTTGCAGGTCATGACGCGGCTCTTGAGAAAGACGCCGGTGCCGATCATGTTAGCGACGTTCACCGCCGTCGCCGCCCACAGGCCGACACCGCGCGTGAGCGCGCCCCTCATCCCGGGATTCGCAGTGTCCATCGATGCTAGTATCGCCAAATGCGCGGCGATGTTTCGACCATTCAATCCCTGCTGGTCGCGGGGCTGCTCGTGTGGGTGGTTTACCGGCGGGTGAGGCGGTCGTTCGGCCGCCAGCTACTGCAGCCCAAGCGCATGATCTTCCGCATGGCGCTGCTGCTGCTCGTCGGCGGATTGCTCGCGCCGCTTGCGGCGCGCTCCCCGGCCTATCTCGCGGCCGTCCTTGGCGGACTCGCGGCCGGCATCGCGCTCGGGCTCTGGGGCGCGGAGCACACGCGCTTCCTGGACGCCGACGGCCGGCGCTACTACGTGCCGCACACCTATTCCGGTCTCGCCGTGACGCTGCTGGTCGTCGGCCGGATCGCGTATCGACTGTCGCAGATCTTCGGGGGCTCCGCCGCCGCCCGTGCGGCACAGGCCGCCCCACACGTGCACGCGGGGGCCACGGCGGTGGTGCAAAGCCCACTCACCTTGGCCCCGCTGTTCCTGCTCGTTGGATACTATGTTTGCTATTACTTGCGGGTGCTGCAGAAGTCGCGGCACCCCAAGCCGTCGGATCTCGAGACCCCGGGGGTCCCGATGCCTCCCACATCCGCGGACGGCTCCTGACGGAGCGGACGGCTCAACCGGCGGCGAAGGCGCCGAAAATGACCGCCAGCGTGAGCAGCGCCATCGCTGCCAACAAGGTGTTGTGGCCCCACCGGGCTATCGTTCCGACCATACTAATCTCCTGAATTTCCTAATTTTTCCAGCCAACCCCACAATATGAGTGACCGGGTCCTTTATGGGGGCGGCACTCTACATTTCAAAGGGCAACGGGCCTCGGGCGTGGGTCACAAATCGGCGGGATTAAGCAAAGCTAATGCGCAGCCGCTCGCCGCCGGGCCCCCTCAGGCTCGCCGCCCGATGCGGGCGCTCGCCCTACTGGCCGGTCTTGATGTGGGTCCAGACGCGCGTGCGCAGTCGGTCGTAGTCCACGCCGAGCTCGACCGGCAGATACAGGCGGCCGCGCAGGGCCGGCGGCGGATATACGGCGGGGTCATCCAGCAGGCTCTTGTCCACGAAAGGCGCCGCCGCGAGGTTGTCGTTGCCGTAGTGAATGTCGTTGGTGATGGCGGCGATCACCTTGGGCTCGAGGATGAAGTTCAGGAACTCGTGCGCTTCCTCAACGTGCGCGGCGGACGCCGGGATCAGGAAGGCGTTGTAGGCGATGTTCGAGCCTTCCTTGGGCTGGATGAAGGCCAGATGTGCGCCGGTGCCGTCCTCCCGGGCGCGCGCCTGGGCGATGGAGTAGTCGCTCGACCAGGCGATCGACAGGCAGGCCTCCTTCGAGGCGAGCTGGTGCCAATAGTCGTTCGAATCGAAGGTGCGGATGTACGGACGCACCGCCATGACGAGGC
>DATAYZ010000111.1:0-3315 GCA_036272295.1 Steroidobacteraceae bacterium | reverse complement strand
GGCCGGGCGGGCATCGTCGCCACCGAGCTCGCGACCAACATCGTGCGCCACGCCCGGACCGGGGAGATCTTGGTTCAATCCATCACGGACGGCCTGCACGCCGAGGTCGAGGTGCTGGCGGTCGATCGGGGACCCGGAATGGCGGACTTGGAGGCCTGTATGCGCGACGGATACTCGACCGGCGGAACGGCCGGGCAGGGCCTCGGCGCGGTCTCACGGCTTTCGGGCACCTTCGACGCGTATTCGCATCCGCAGCACGGCACGGTGGTGATGTCTCGCATCGAGCGCGACGCTCCGGAGCGTCCGGACGCCCGGCGTGCAAAGGCGCCGCGCTTCGAGTTCGGCGTGGTGAATCTGGCGGTCGAGGCGGAGATCGAGTGCGGGGACACCTGGCGGATATCCGACCGGGGCTCACGCATCACCCTCATGGTCGCCGACGGCCTCGGCCACGGCCCGCTGGCCGCGGCAGCCGCGCAATCCGCCGCTTCCGCCTTTGCGGAGCGGCCGGCGGAGGCGCCCGCGGCGGCGCTCACGCAGATGCACCGAATCCTTTCCGGCAGCCGCGGCGCCGCGGTTGCGTGCGCAGAGCTCCGGCCCCAGGATCTCAAGATCGACTATGCGGGCGTCGGCAACATCTCGGGCGCGGTGGTCGCTGCGGAGCGCTCGCGCGGCATGGTGTCGCACAACGGCACGCTCGGCGTGAAGCTGCTCCGCAACCAGCAGTTCGAGTACGAGTGGCCGAAAGGGAGCCTGGTCGTGATGCACTCGGACGGGCTTTCGGCCCGATGGAATCTCGCGGTCTATCCGGGGCTGCACCTGCATCATCATCCGGGCGTGATCGCGGGCGTGCTGTATCGCGACTTCGTGCGCCGGCGCGACGATGCCACCGTGGTGGTGGCGAGCTTCCGGCATGACTGACACCGTCGACGCGCTGCGAGCCCAGGTTGCCGAGCAGGCTTCCGAGCTGCACGCGCTGCAGGCCGAGCTCGAGGAGACGAATCGGGGCGTGGTGGCGCTCTACGCCGAGCTCGACGACAACGCCGTGCAGCTGCGCGAGGCGGCGGACCTCAAGAGCCGCTTCCTGTCCTACATGAGCCACGAGTTTCGGACGCCGCTCGCCTCGATCACCAGCATCTCGGACATCCTGCTGTCGTGCCTCGACGGGCCGCTCACCACGGAGCAGGACCGGCAGCTCAAGTTCGTGCAGGGCAGCGTGCGCGAGCTCACCGAGATGGTCGACGATCTCCTGGACCTGGCCAAGGTCGAGGCGGGACGCATCTCCATCTCGCCGGAGTGGTTCGAGATGGTCGACCTGTTCTCGGCGCTGCGCGGCATGTTCCGGCCCATCGTCGGGAGCAGCTCGGTGTCCTTGATATTCGAGGAGCCGGATTCGATTCCGCGGCTCTATACGGACGACAAGAAGCTGTCGCAGATCCTGCGCAATTTCATCTCCAACGCGCTCAAGTTCACCACCGAGGGCGAGGTGCGCGTGACCGCCGAGCGGGCGCCCCACGACACGATCGAGTTCGCCGTGAGCGATACCGGCATCGGGATCGCCGCGGAACACCTGCCGGCGCTGTTCTCGGATTTCGTGCAGCTCGATACGCGCATTCACAAGCGCCTGCGCGGCACCGGGCTCGGGTTGTCGCTGGCGAAAAAATTCGCGGAGCTGCTCGGCGGCCGCGTGGCGGTGCAGAGCGAGCTCGGCAAGGGCTCGCGCTTCTCCGTGTTCATTCCGAGCCGTTACGGGGCTGGGCCCGCTCCGTGATCGACGCCGCCAAGCCCAAGCCGCGCGGCGCGCCGGCGCGACTGCTGGTGGTGGACGACAACCCGGCGGCCCTCTACGCGACCGCGCGGGTGCTGCGCTCCGCGGGCTACGCGGTGCTCGAGGCGAGGACCGGCGCCGCGGCGCTCGCGGCGGCCGGGGACGCGGACCTGATCGTGCTCGATGTGAACCTGCCGGATCTCGACGGATTCGAGGTCTGCCGCCGGTTGCGTGCGCGCGAGGACACCGCGCGCATTCCCGTGCTGCACCTGTCGGCGACGTTCACCAACGCGGGCGATCGCGCGCTCGGCTTCGATGCGGGCGCCGACAGCTATCTCACGCGGCCGGTCGAGGCGCCGGTGCTCGTCGCCACGGTCAGGACGCTGCTGTTCGCACGGCACGCGGAAACCGTGCGGCGCGGGCTGGACGCGAAGTTTCGCGCCATGTTCACGTCCGCGCCGGTGGCGATCGCGATCATGGACAAGGACTTCCGCTACGAGAGCGTGAATCCGGCGTACTGCGCGCTCACCGGCTATGGCATCGACGACCTGGTCGGCCAGCCGGGATCCAGCCACGTGGCCTCGCCGGCCGAGCCTCTCGAGGCCAGCATCGCCTCGCGCGGCGCCGCAGGCCAACCCTGGATCGAGGAGCTCCGGTTTCGCAAGCGGGACGGGTCGATTTCCGAGGTGGAGTGGCAGATCGTCAAGGAGGACGTCTCGGACGTCTGGATCGTGGTTGCGACGGACGTGACGCTTCGGCACCGCACGGAGGCGGCGCGCCAGAGCATGCTGGCGAGCGAGCGCGCCGCGCGTGCCGACGCCGAGCGCAGCAACCGTCTGAAAGAGGAGTTCCTCGCCACCCTGTCGCATGAGCTGCGCAACCCCTTGAATGCGATTCTCGGATGGGCGACGGTGCTCGCGCGCAAGACGGATTTGCCGGATTCTGTCATGCAGGGACTGAAAGCGATCGCGCGCAACTCGAGGTTCCAGGCGCAGATGATCTCGGATCTCCTCGACTACGCCGGGATCACCTTCGGCAAGATCCGCATGGTCAGCGAGACGATCGACCCGTATGTCGCAATACGCTCCGCCATCGACGTGGCCCGGCCGGCCGCGGACGCCGCCGAGGTGACGATCGAGGCGCGGTTCTCGGCGGAGCCGCTCGCCATCGAGGCCGACGCCGCCCGCATTCAACAGGTCGTGGTCAACCTCTTGAGCAATGCCGTCAAATTCTCGGACAAGCGCGGCCTGGTGCTGCTCGAGGCGGGGCGCGACGATGGGGCGCTGCGCGTGGTGGTCTCCGACCATGGCCGGGGCATCGAGCCCGAGTTCGTGCCGCGGATCTTCGAGCGCTTCAGCCAGGAGGACGCCGGCATCACCCGCAGCCGCGGCGGCCTCGGGCTCGGCCTCGCCATCGTCAAGCAGCTCGCCGACATGCATGGCGGCTCGGTGAGCGCCGAGAGTCCCGGCCTCGGCAAGGGCGCGGTGTTCACCCTGAGAATTCCGCTGTCGCACAACAAGGTGGCCATCGCCCCGGACGCCGGCAAATCC
>DATAYZ010000110.1:0-41316 GCA_036272295.1 Steroidobacteraceae bacterium | reverse complement strand
GCCCGGACGGCGGAGCCGGGGACCATTTCCATCTGCTTCGTCGCCGCGGCGCTCGAGAGCGTGCAGGCGCGCCATCTGAACGCCGACGAGCTGCTGGCCACCGTCGGGCTGTCCTCGAGCCTGTTGCAGGTGCCGCAGGCGCGGGTATCCGCGAAGCACTACGGCGCGTTGTGGCGGGCGATCGCGCTTGCGCTGGACGATGAGTTCTTCGGCCAGGATTCGCGGCGCATGAAGGCCGGCAGCTTCGCCATGCTGTGTCATTCGGTGCTCCCATGCCGCACGCTGGCGCACGCGCTCGACCGGAGCCTGCGCTTCTACGGCCTCATCCTGGACGACATCTCGGGCAGCGTGGAGCGGTCCTCGGGCGAGGCGCGAATCGTGCTGCACGAGCGTGCACCCGGCGCCAACCGCCGCGTGTTCGCGCACGAGCTCCTGTTGATGCTGCTCTATGGCGTGTCGTGCTGGCTGGTGGGTCGGCGCATCCCGATCCTCCGGGCCGAGTTCAGCTATCCCGAGCCCCAGCACAGCGCCGAATATCGGCTGATGTATTGCGCGAGCTTGAGCTTCGACCGCCCGCACACCACGATCGCGTTCGACGCGAGCCATCTCGACCTGCCCATCGTCCAGAACGAGCGGTCGGTGAAGGAATTCCTGCGCACCGCGCCCGAGAGCATCCTCGTCAAGTACAAGAACGGCAGCAGTCTCTCTGCGCGGGTGCGGCGGCGCTTGCGGCAGTTCCTCCCCGGAGAGGTACCGGACTTCGACGGGCTGGCCGAGGATCTCAACATGACGCCGGCGACCCTGCGGCGGCGCCTGCGCGAAGAAGGCATGTCCTACCAATCCATCAAGGACGAGCTGCGCCGGGATCTTGCGATCGGATATCTCAGCCACTCGGACCGGACGGTCATGGACATCGCGCTCGAGCTCGGGTTCTCGGAGCGCAGCGCCTTTCACCGGGCGTTCCGCAAGTGGACCGGCGCATCGCCGGGCGAATTTCGCCGCACCCTGCAGGACTGATGTGGTAAATCGGCGCGGCGTGGTAAATCGGCGCGGCGTGGCAAGTCGGCGCGGCGTGGCAAGTCGACGCAGTGTGGCAAATCCGCGCAGTTATTTTGAGCGGTTTGGTCACCGGCGCGGCGCCGGCTTGCTTCTATAGTCTCGAGGTTCAAAGGATCATCGATGAGCCAGAGTTCTCCCGGCGCGCGCTTCCGCGCAGCTCTTTCCGAGGAGCGGCCGTTGCAGGTCGTGGGCGCGATCAACGCTTACGCGGCAAGAATGGCGGCCGCCTGCGGTTTCAGGGCCCTGTATCTCTCCGGCGGCGGTGTCGCCGCGAACTCGCTCGGCATGCCGGATCTCGGCATCAGCACCCTGGACGACGTCCTCACCGACATCCGGCGCATCACGGACGCCTGCCCTTTGCCCCTGCTCGTGGACGCGGACACGGGTTGGGGGGGCGCCTTCAACATCGCGCGCACCGTGAGGTCCTTCATCAAGGCGGGCGCCGCCGGCCTGCACATCGAGGACCAGGTGCAGGCGAAGCGCTGCGGCCACCGCGCCGGCAAGGAAATCGTGTCGCGCGAGGAGATGACCGACCGGATCAAGGCGGCCGTGGACGCGCGCAACGATGCCTCTTTCGTGATCATGGCGCGTACCGATGCGCTCGCCGTCGAGGGAATCGACGGCGCCATCGAGCGGGCGCTCGCCTGCGTTCGAGCCGGGGCGGACATGATCTTCCCCGAGGCGATCACCGATCTCGCCATGTACCGGCGATTCAAGGACGCGGTCAAGGTGCCCATCCTTGCGAACATCACCGAGTTCGGCCAGACGCCGCTGTACACTCGCGATGAGCTCGCCTCGGTCGGCGTGGACATCGTGCTGCATTGCTGCTCGGCGTATCGCGCCATGAACGCGGCGGCGCTCGCGGTCTACCAGGCGATCCGCAGGGACGGCACGCAGAAGAACGTCCTCGCGCTCATGCAAACCCGCGCCGACCTGTACCGGTACCTGGACTATGACGCCTACGAGGCGAAGCTCGATGCGCTGTTCGCGGCGGGCAAAGAGAAATGACGAGATGAGGAGATGACGATGTCCGAAGCCCCGGCTCCCGCCACGTTCAAGCCCAAGAAGTCGGTCGCGCTGTCCGGTGTCACGGCCGGCAACACCGCGCTTTGCACGGTCGGGCGGACGGGCAACGATCTGCACTATCGCGGGTACGACATCCTGGACATCGCGACGGAATGCGAGTTCGAGGAGATCGCGCATCTCCTGGTTCACGGCGCGCTGCCGAATGCGGCGGAGCTTTCGGCCTACAAGGCGAAGCTGCGCGCGCTCCGCGTCCTGCCGCCGGAGGTTGCGACGGTGCTCGAGCAGCTGCCGCAGGCCAGCCATCCGATGGACGTGCTGCGCACCGGCGTCTCGGCGCTCGGCTGCGTCGTGCCGGAAGCGGAGGCGCATGCGGCCCAAGGCGCACGCGATCTCGCCGACCGGCTGCTCGCCTCGCTGGGCTCGATGCTTTGCTACTGGTACCACTTCGCGCGCAACGGCCGCCGCATCCACGTGCAGACCGATGACGATTCGATCGGCGCCCATTTTCTTCACCTGCTGCACGGCGAGACGCCCTCGGCGCAGTGGGTGCGCGCCATGCACACCTCGCTGAATCTCTATGCCGAGCACGAGTTCAACGCCTCGACCTTCACGGCGCGCGTCATCGCCGGGACCGGGTCGGACATCTACTCCTGCATCGCGGGCGCGATCGGCGCGCTGCGCGGTCCGAAGCACGGGGGCGCGAACGAGGTTGCGTACGAGATCCAGAGCCGCTATCCGGACCCGGACACGGCCGCGGCGGATATCCGCCGGCGCGTGGCCGCCAAGGAAGTGATCATCGGGTTCGGACACCCCGTGTACACGATCTTCGATCCGCGCAACCAGGTCATCAAGGAGGTCGCTCTCGATCTCGCACGCGATGCCAGGGATACCGCGGGGTATGACGTGGCCGAGCGCATCGAGTCGGTCATGCAGGAGATCAAGAAGATGTTTCCGAACCTCGACTGGTTCTCCGCGGTCTCCTACCATCTGATGGGGGTTCCCACGGCGATGTTCACGCCCCTGTTCGTGATCGCGCGCACCTCCGGCTGGGCGGCGCACGTCATCGAGCAGCGCGAGGACGGCAAGATCATCCGCCCGAGCGCGAACTACATCGGCCCCGAAAACCTCGCTTTCGTGCCGCTGGCACGCCGGCCCTGATCGAGAGACACATGTCCCACGACATAAAATCCGCGCAACGTCCGGCGCCCGATGAGCTGCTCACCGCAATCGCGGACTATGCGCTCGACGCGGTGATCAAGAGCGACCTGGCCTACGAGACCGCCGCTTACTGCCTGATGGACACCCTGGCGTGCGGATTTCAGGCGCTCAAGTATCCGGCGTGCACCCGGCTCATGGGCCCGGTGGTGCCCGGCGCGACCTTGACCAACGGCGCGCGCGTCCCCGGCACGGCCTACGAGCTCGATCCGATCAGCGCGGCCTTCAACATCGGTGCGATGATCCGCTGGCTCGATTTCAACGACACCTGGCTCGCGGCGGAGTGGGGCCACCCGTCGGACAATCTCGGCGGGATACTCGCGGTCGCCGACTACCTGTCGCGCTCGGGCAGGCGCGTCGCCGTGCTCGACGTGCTCACGGGCATGATCAAGGCGCACGAGATCCAGGGCGTGCTCGCGCTCGAGAACAGCTTCAATCGGGTGGGGCTGGATCACGTGCTGCTGGTGCGCATCGCCTCGACCGCGGTGGTCACGGCGCTGCTCGGCGGATCGCGCGATCAGATCATCAATGCCGTCTCCAACGCCTGGATCGACGGCGGCGCACTGCGCACCTACCGGCACGCTCCGAACACGGGCTCGCGCAAGAGCTGGGCGGCGGGTGATGCGACCAGCCGCGCGGTTCGGCACGCGCTGTTCGCGCTCAAGGGCGAGATGGGCTACCCGTCGGCGCTCACCGCCAAGACCTGGGGATTTCAGGACGTGCTGTTCAAGGGGAAGTCTCTCTCCCTGCCGCAGCCGTTCGGCAGCTACGTGATGGAAAACGTGCTGTTCAAGATCG
Source organism: Steroidobacteraceae bacterium (assembly GCA_036272295.1). GTDB lineage: Bacteria > Pseudomonadota > Gammaproteobacteria > Steroidobacterales > Steroidobacteraceae > Bog-1198. The sequence goes on along the minus strand of DATAYZ010000110.1, from coordinate 37,218 downwards.
CGTATCCCGCTGAATTCCACGCGCAGACCGCGGTCGAGGCTGCGATGGCGCTGCACGCGGAGATCGCGCCGCGGCTCGAGCAGATCGAGCGGGTGGAGATCGAGACGCAGGAGCCGGGCGTGCGGATCATCGACAAGACGGGGCCGCTCGCCAATCCAGCGGATCGGGATCATTGCATTCAGTACATGGTCGCCGTTCCGCTGATCTTCGGGCGGCTCGCGGCCTCCGACTACGAGGATGCGATCGCGCAGGATCCGCGCCTCGATGCGCTGCGCGCGAAGATGCGGGTCGGCGAGAATGCGACCTTCACCAAGGAATATTACGATCCGGCGAAGCGCTACATCGGCAATGCCGTGCAGGTGTTCTTCAAGGACGGCTCGGCGACGCGCCGGGTGCAGGTCGATTATCCCGTCGGGCATCGCAGGCGCCGCGCGGAGGGTTACCCGTTGCTGGTCGCGAAGTTCGAGGCCAGCGTCGCGGCGCACTTCGCGCCTCGCCAGTCCGAGGCGATCAAGGCGCTGTTCGCCGACCGCAAGGCGCTGATCTCGATGCAGGTGTCCGATCTCGTGGCGTTGCTGGTGACCGCGGCGTGAGCCGCTCGTGAGTTCGTAAAAATATCGTTTTGCTGCCCGCGTTATGACACATCGGCCCTGCCGGAGCGCGGGCGCTTTACGCTAGTGTGCGGAATGCGCGCAAATCCTCCTCTCGTCCGCTCGCCGCAAGAGCGGCGCGGCCGCACCGGCGCCGACCGTCGCCGCCGGCTCTGGTGGTCGATCTGGTACGGAAGCTTCAACCCGCGCCGCCGCTCGCACCCGCGGCGCTCGGACGAGCACCGCTTCCACGCGCTCGACTGGCACTCGCCGCACTTTCTTGCCGTGGCCATCGGCATCGCCATCCTCTCCGTGGTGGACGGACTGCTCACCCTGGGCCTCTTGCAAGGAGGGGCCCAGGAAGAGAATCCGATCATGGCCGCCGTGGTCTACCGCAGCGCGGTCGTGTTCGCCTCCGTCAAGATGTTCCTCACCGGGGGCGGGGTGATCCTCATGGTGGTCCTCGCGCGTCATCGATTCATGCGCGTGCTGCCGGTGGCCTGGGTGCTCTATGGCGTGCTCGTCCTGTATGCCGCGCTCATCGGCTACGAGATCCGGTTGCAAAATCGGCTCGCGACACCATTATTCTTCTGATTCTGCGGAGCTGCGTCACATTCCATATTGTGGCGCCTTCGGCTAAACTAACATGCTGTTGCGCCGCGTGCGCCCACTTCTTAGCACCTTGATGCGCTTGAAGTTTTTCCCTTGGCGGTCCCCATGAGCTCATCGCTCGCCGACCAGCTTGCTGCGTCGGCTCTCTCCGGCGGAAATGCCGCGCTTCTCGAGGATCTGTACGAGCAATATCGGAAGGACCCGGGCAGCGTCGATCCGGCGTGGGCCGAGAGCTTCGCGCGCATCGAGAGAGGAGAAATGCCGCTCGGGCCGGCCGCCGGATCAGCCTCGCAGGGCGTCGCCCGCGGGACCGGGACCCCAAGCTCGCGCGGCGCCGGCACCTCCGCCTCACTCGGCGCCCAGAGCTCCGGCTCGCGCGGCGTCGGCGCAGGTCCCGCGTCGCCCCGGGCGGGCGCCGATCACCCCTCGGCGCCGACGTCGGCGAGCGCGAAGCAGGGCGCGGTGTCGCGCCTGATCCAGGTGTACGCGAATCGCGGACACCTCGCGGCGCACGTGGATCCTCTCGGCTTGCAGGAGCGGCCCAAGCCCTACGTGCTGGAGCTGGCATATTTCGGCCTGTCGGAAGCGGACCTGGACACGGAGTTCTTCACGGGCAGCCACAACGTGGCGCTCGCCGACCGGGCCACGCTGCGCAAGATCCTCGCCGACCTCAAGTTCATCTACTGCGACAACATCGGCGCCGAGTTCGCGCACGTCTCGAACACCGACGAGCGCCTGTGGCTGCAGGACAGCTTTCAGCTGCAGCGCATGCAGCATCGTTTCAGCACCGACGAGAAAAGGAACATCCTCTGGCAGCTGACGGCCGCCGAAGGGCTCGAGCGGTATCTGCACACCAAGTATGTGGGCCAGAAGCGCTTCTCCCTCGAGGGCGGCGACAGCCTCATTGCTCTGCTCGACGGACTGGTGCAGCACGGCGGCGGACAGGGCGTCGAGGAGATCATCATCGGAATGGCGCATCGCGGGCGCTTGAACGTGCTGGTGAACCTGCTCGGCAAGTCGCCCAGGGACCTGTTCAGCGAGTTCGAGGGCCAGTACGACCTTGCCAAGCTGCGCGGGTCCGGCGACGTCAAGTACCACAAGGGCTTTTCCTCCGATCTCAAGACCGCGACCGGCAACGTGCACGTCGCGCTGGCCTTCAATCCCTCGCACCTCGAGGTGGTCAATCCGGTGGTCGAGGGCTCGGTGCGCGCGCGCCAGGAGCGGCGCGGCGATACGCGCGGCGACAAGGTGCTGCCGGTCCAGATTCACGGCGACGCGGCGTTCGCGGGGCAGGGCGTGAACATGGAGACCATGCAGCTCTCGCAGGCGCGCGGGTTCTATACCGGCGGCTCCGTGCACGTCGTGATCAACAACCAGGTGGGATTCACCACCTCGGATCCGCGCGACGCGCGCTCGACCCTCTACTGCTCCGACGTGGCGAAGATGATCGAGGCGCCGATCTTTCACGTCAATGCGGATGACCCTGAGGCGGTGTGCTTCGTGGTGCGTTTCGCGCTCGACTATCGCATGAAGTTCCACAAGGACGTGGTGATCGATCTCGTGTGCTACCGGCGGCATGGCCACAACGAGGCGGACGAGCCTGCGGCCACGCAGCCGCTCATGTACCAGGTGATCCGCAAGAAGCCGACGGCGCGGCAGATCTATACCGAGAAGCTGGTGGGCGAGGGCGTGCTTGGCGCGGACGAGGGCGCCGGCATGATCGAGCAGTACCGCAACGGGCTCGATGAGGGCAAGCCGCAGGCCCGTGCCGCGCTCGGGCTGATCGGCAACAAGTACACGGTGGACTGGAGCGAATACCTCGGCGCGGACTGGTCCGAGCCGGTGCGCACCGCCGTGGAGATGAGCCGCCTGCGCGCGCTCGGCAAGGCGATCACCTCGTATCCGTCCGACTGGGTGCTCCATCCGCGGGTGCTCGCCATCATGCAGGCGCGCGAGCGCATGGTGAACGGCGAGCTGGCGCTCGATTGGGGCGCCGCGGAGAACCTGGCTTATGCCAGCCTGGTCGGCGAAGGCTACCCGGTGCGGCTGACGGGCCAGGACAGCGGCCGGGGCACGTTCTTCCACCGCCACGCCGTCCTGCACGACCAGCTCACCGGCCGGCGCTACGTGCCGCTGCAACACCTGGCGAGCAGCCAACCGACCTTCACGGTCACCGACTCGGTGCTGTCCGAGGAGGCCGTGATGGGCTTCGAGTACGGATTCTCCACCACCGAGCCCCATTGCCTGACCATCTGGGAAGGGCAGTTCGGCGATTTCTGCAACGGCGCGCAGGTCATCATCGACCAGTTCATCAGCTCCGGCGAGGCCAAGTGGGGCCGGCTGTCCGGGCTCACGCTCTTCCTGCCGCATGGCTACGAGGGACAGGGTCCGGAGCACTCCTCGGCGCGGCTCGAGCGCTTCCTGCAGCTCTGTGCGGAGTACAACATGCAGGTGTGCGTGCCCTCGACGCCCGCGCAGATGTTCCACATGCTGCGCCGGCAGATGGTGCGCCCGCTGCGCAAGCCGCTGGTCGTGATGACGCCGAAGAGCCTGCTGCGCCATCCCCTGTCGGTATCCCGGCTCGAGGAGCTGTCGACCGGCGGGTTCTTCACCATCATCGACGAGATCGACGACCTCAAGCCGGCCGAGGTGACGCGCCTCGTGTTCTGCAGCGGCAAGGTCTATTTCGATCTCCTCAAGGCGCGTCGTGAAGCCAAGGTGACGACCGCCGCCGTCATCCGCATCGAGCAGCTCTACCCATTTCCCTCGGACGAGTACGAGGCGGTGCTGCGCAAGTATCCGAACGCGCGCGAGGTCGTCTGGTGCCAGGAGGAGCCGCAAAATCAGGGCGGCTGGTATCAGATACGGCACCGGCTCCAGTCCAAGCTCGGCGCGGGGCACGAGCTCCTGTACGCGGGCCGGGCCGGCGCCGCGGCGCCGGCGACCGGGATCAGCTCGTTGCACGAGCAACAGCAGAAGAATCTCGTCACCGCCGCGCTGCAGGGAATTCCCCCGGAAGAGGCGACGCGCACCATGCGCGCGTCCACGACTCAAACCAGGACGGGCTCATGACCATTGAAGTGCGCGTTCCCCAGCTGCCGGAATCGGTGGCCGATGCGACGCTGGTGTCTTGGCACAAGAAGCCGGGCGATGTGGTGGCCCGCGACGAGAATCTCGTCGACCTGGAGACCGACAAGGTGGTCCTCGAGGTGCCGGCCCCCACGGGCGGCGTGCTCAAGGAGATCAGGATCAACGACGGCGCGACGGTCACGAGCGGACAGGTGCTCGCGATTCTGGAGGAAGGCGCCACCGCGGTGCCGGGCGCCAGCGCGCCGGCCATCCTGGCGTCCTCCGGCGGTGCGGCCACGGGAGCGGAGGCCGCCGCCCGCGAGGCGGGAGCCCGTTCGGAGCCGGCCGCTCGCGCCGAGGCCGGCGGCAAGCTGAGCCCTGCCGCCAAGCGGGTCGCGGAGGAGAACAACCTCGATCCGCGCTCGGTCGCCGGATCCGGCCGCGACGGCCGCGTCTCGAAGTCCGACGTGATGCAGCATCTGTCCGCGAAGGAGAGCGCGCCGCCGAGCCCCGGCCCACGCGAGCCGGCCGCTGCGGCCCCGGGCCGCGCGGCGCCCGCGGCGCCTTCCACGTCAGCGTCGACCGGGGCACCCGCCAATCGCGGGACCGCCGCCGTCGCGCCGCCGCCGGCGGCACGCGGCGCGCGCCTCGACCAGCGGGTGCCGATGACCCGCCTGCGCGCGCGCATCGCCGAGCGCATGGTGCAGGCGCAGGCCACGCAGGCGCTGCTGACCTCGTTCAACGAGGTCGATCTCGCGGCGGTCAATGAGCTGCGTAGCCGCTACAAGGACGCGTTCGAGAAGCGGCACGCGGCCAAGCTCGGCTTCATGTCGTTCTTCACCAAGGCCTGTGTCGAGGCGCTCAGGCGCTTCCCGGCGGTGAACGCCTCGGTCGAGGGCAACGACATCGTGTACCACGAATATTTCGACGTCGGAGTCGCCGTATCCACCGACCGCGGGCTGATCGTGCCGGTGCTTCGGGATGCGGATCAGCAGAGCTTCGCGGACATCGAGAAGTCGATCGCGAACTTCGCCGCGCGCGCGCGCGCGGGCACGATCACCATGGAGGAGCTGACCGGAGGCACCTTCACGATCACCAACGGCGGCGTGTTCGGGTCGCTGCTGTCGACCCCGATCGTCAACGCGCCGCAAAGCGCCATCCTCGGCATGCACAAGATTCAGGAGCGGCCGGTCGCCGTCGATGGGCAGGTGGTGATCCGGCCCATGATGTACATCGCGCTCACTTACGATCATCGGATCATCGACGGGCGCGAAGCGGTGCAATTCCTGGTGACCGTGAAGCAGTGCCTCGAGGATCCGGCGCGCATGGTGCTCGGCGTATGAGCGATGATGCCTTCGACGTGGTGGTGATCGGGGCGGGGCCGGCGGGCTATCCGGCGGCGATCCGTGCCGCGCAGAACAAGCTGAAGGTCGCGTGCGTCGACGAATGGAAGAACCCCGACGGCAGCTATGCATTCGGCGGGACCTGCCTGAACGCCGGGTGCATTCCCTCCAAGGCCCTGCTCGAATCCTCCGAGCTCTACCAGCGCGCGAAGGACGAGTTCAAGGTCCACGGCATCAAGATCGGCGATCTCGGGCTCGACCTCGCCGCCATGCAGAAGCGCCGCGCCTCCATCGTCAAGACCATGACCGGCGGCATCACGGCGCTGTTCAAGGCCAACGGCGTGACCGGCATCCAGGGACACGGCCGCCTGTTGCCCGGCAACCGCGTCTCGGTGAAGCAGGCTGACGGCACGGAGAGGATCCTCCAGGCGAAGCACGTGGTGCTGGCCTCGGGCTCGGCGCCGATCCGTTTGAGGAACGTTCCCCACGACGGCAAGACCATCATCGACTCCTGGAACGCACTCGAGCTCGATGCGGTGCCGCCGCGGCTCGGGGTGATCGGCGCCGGCGTCATCGGTCTCGAGCTCGGCAGCGTCTGGCGGCGGCTGGGCAGCGAGGTCACGGTGCTCGAGGCCATGGAGCAATTCCTGCCCATCGCCGATCAGGCGGTCGCGCGGGAGGCCCAGCGCCATTTCAAGAAGCAGGGTCTCGACATCAAGCTCGGCGCCAAGGTGACCCGCGCCGAGCCCTCCGGCGGCGCCGTCGTCGTGACCTACTCCGATGCCCAGGGCGAGCACACCTTGCAGGTGGACAAGCTGGTGGTGGCGGTCGGGCGCCGGCCCTTCACCGATTCGTTGCTTGCCGAGGGCACCCAGGTCAAGGTGGATGCGCGGGGCTTCATCGAGGTCGATGAGCATTGCGCCACCGGCGCCGCGAACGTGTGGGCCATCGGCGACGTGGTGCGCGGTCCGATGCTGGCGCACAAGGGCAAGGAGGAGGGCGTCATGGTCGCGGACCGCATCGCGGGGCGTTTTGCCGAGGTGAACTACGAGGTCATCCCCTCGGTCATCTACACCGCTCCCGAGATCGCCTGGGTCGGCCAGACCGAGGAGCAGGTCAAGGCCTCCGGCCGTCCCTACAAGGTCGGCCAGTTCCCGTTCGCGGCGAGCGGGCGCGCGCGGGCCATGGAGGCCGCGCAGGGCTTTGCCAAGATCGTGTCCGGCCAGGACGACGAGGTGCTCGGCGTCCATGTGATCGGGCCGATGGCGGGCGAGCTGATCGCCGAGGCGGTGCTCGCGATGGAATACTCCGCCAGCACCGAGGACATCCAGCTCACGATCCACGCTCATCCGACCCTGTCGGAAGCCATCCACGAGGCGGCCCTGGCGGCGGACAAGAAAGCCATCGACGCGATCAACCGGTAGGCAAACGCCCGAGCATGGATCGCGCACGCCTCTGGATCTTGATCGTCGCGGCACTGCTGCGGCTCGCCGTGGCGGCCGGCTTTCCCAATCTGCACCATCCCGACGAGAACTATCAGTTCTTCGAACAGGCGCATCGCCTGGCGTTCGGCTACGGCGTGCTGCCCTGGGAGTTCGAGGACGGCATCCGCTCGATGCTGCTGCCATCGATGTTCGCGAAGCTGTTCAGCGTGCTCGGCGCGCTCGGCGCCTCCCCGTACACGTACATCTTCGCGGCGCGCGCGGTGCTCGCCTGCCTGTCGCTCGTGGTCGTGGCGTCCGTGTACGACTACGGCCGGCGCATCGGTCCGACGCACGCCCTCATCGGCGGCGTGGTCGCGGCGATCTGGTTCGAGCTCGTGTATTTCTCGGGACGGCCGCTGATGGAGGCCATCGCGACGGACTTCCTGCTGACCGCGCTCGCGCTGGCTTCGCCGCGGTCGCGGGAGCTGCGCCCTCGGACCCTGGCGCTGATCGGAGCCTGCGTCGGCGCGTGCCTCATGCTGCGGGTCCAGCTCGCCCCCGGCCTCGCCGTGCTCGCCGTGTGGGTGTGTGGGACGCGCGGGCGCGCGCGCTGGCTGCCGTTGCTGGCCGGCGCCGCTTTGCCGATCGCGCTGTTCGGCATCTCGGATTGGCTCTGGTGGGGCACCCCGTTTCATTCGCAGGTGGGCGCGTTCCGCGTCAACTTTCTCGCCGGCAAGGCATCTCTCTACGGCGTCGAACCGCGCGACTGGTACCTGATCACGCTGATGCGCACCTGGTGGGTGCTGGCCCCCCTCTTGATCGCCTTGGTCGTGGTTCGATGGCGTGCACAGGCGATGTGGATCGCGGTGGCCGCGGCCATCATCGCGGCGCACTCGCTGGTGCCGCACAAGGAATACCGGTTCGTGTATCCCGCGTTCGCGTGTCTCGCGCTGGTCGCGGCCTTCGGCTCCGCGGACTGCGTCGAGCGGCTGCGGGGACGCTTTCCGCGATGGGGCCGTGCGCCGCTGATCGCCGCGTGCATTGCATGGGCCGGGACCTCGGCGGCGCTGGCCACGGGGCCGAACTATGCCTTCTACTGGGTGACGGACCGCGATCTCGTCAATGCGGAATTCGCGCTGTATCGGCAGCCGGGGCTGTGCGGACTGTTGCTGTACAGCTACCCGTGGTATCAGCTCGGCGGCTACGCGTTCCTGCACCGCCACATCCCGATCTATCGGGCGCTCCCGGAGGTGCCGCTCGCGGTCGAGGAGAGGGCCGCCAATTTCGTGCTGGCCCGGCGTTCGGCGCTGCCCGAGCTCGGGCGCGAATACAGCGCCGGTGCCTGTCTCGGCCACGGCGCGCCCTACGACCTCTGCATCGTCGAGCGCCCGGGCGGGTGCAGCCCCGATCCTGCGCTTCCCTCGCTGCTCGACACCCGCCGTCTCGGCGAATAGGCGCGCCGCCCCGGACGCGCCGGCCGCGTCTAGCGATCCACGTTGTCCGTGCGCCGGATGAACTCCGCCACGTTGTCGTGCAGCGCCTTGAGCGCCGCCTCGTGCGCGTACACCATGTGCCCGGACTCGTAGTACTTGTAATCGATGTTCTTGTGCAGCTCGGGCGGTATCTGCAGGTGGTTGGTCTCGTACATCCCCTCGAAGAAGGGGGTGACGAGATCGAAATAGCCGCCGTTCACCAGGACCTTGAGGTTGGGATTGTGCTTCATCGCGGAGGCCAGGTCCGGCATGACGTTGACCTGCTGCTCCAGGTTGTGGCGGCTTCCCGGCGGCCGGTGTGAGAAGTCCCAGTCCGACTCGATCTCGACGGACGGCTTGTAGATCTTGTCCTGGCCGAAGTTGAGGTCCTTGCGCACGTAGTTGTTGAAGGCGCTGACGTAGGCGGACCCCAGGGCGGCGGACTGCGGGTCGTAGCCGGCCTCCTTGGACATCGGATCGAGCGTCGGCCCCGAGAATCGGGCGTCCAGGGCACCCGTCGTCATGTCGCGGTCGCCGAGCAGGGTCTTCTGGAACTCGCCCTGGTTGATGCGCAGATTGGCCTTCTCGATGTATTCCGCGGGCAGGCCGGTGTAGCGGTGGAGCTTGTCGACGATGGTCTTGCGCTCGGCGGGATCGAGCTTCGCGCCGGCGATGAGCGCCGAGGCGTATTCCCCGAGCGCGAACTGCTCCACCTGCGCGACCAGCGCGGTCAGGTCCTTGGGCGCATCGGGGAGGCGGTGGTGATACCAGGCGGTCGCCGCGTACGAGGGCAGCCACAGCACGTACGGCTCGTCGATGCCGGGATTGAGCTCGGGGTAGTCGGGCAGCACGTCGTAGTTCAGGCAGACCGAGAGCAGGATGAGGCCGTTCATGTCGACCTCCTTCTCGGTTTCCAGGACGTTGATCAGGTTGGCCGCGCGCGTGGTTCCATAGCTCTCGCCGAAGATGTACTTGGGCGAGTTCCACCGCCCCCACCGCGACAGGAATTCGGTGATGAACTCGGCGAACGCGTGCGCGTCGGGGTCCACGCCGTAAAAGGCCTTCTCATGGTCCTTGCCGGCGATGCGGCTGAAGCCGGTGCCCGGCGCATCGACGAACACGAGGTCGCTGGCATCGAGCAGGCTGTACTCGTTGTTGACGAAGGGGTAGGGCGCCGCGACCGTGTGCGCATCGTCGGCGGTGACCACCCGGCGCGGACCGAACGCGCCGACGTGAAGCCAGAGGGAGGACGAGCCGGGTCCGCCGTTGAACAGGAAGGTGATGGGGCGGTGCTCGCCCGCAGTCCCGCTCTTGAAGTAGGCGGCATAGAACATCGACGCCTCGGCCGGGCCGACCTTGTCCTCGTGGTTGAGGTTCTGCGGAACGTCGTCGTAGCCCTTCAGGTGCACGACCAGCGTGCCGGCGTAGGCGTCGTAGTCCAGCCGTTTGCCGGCGACGGTGACGCTGCCCTTGCTCGCCTGGAGCTCGGGCTTGAAGGTCACGAGCTTCGGCTCCTCGGTCCGCGTCAGGGCAACGCCCGCGCTGACCGTCGACGGGCTCGCCGCTTGGCCGGCCGCGGTCATCGCCCAGCCGATCGCGACGGCGGCCCCCAAGGATACGATTGATTCGCTTTTTGTCATGATGCTCCACCCGTTGCGCATGGCGCGCCATGATGGTGCAACCTTCGGATCACTTCAACCGCCGCGCATGGGCCACCCGCATGCGATCACTTCAACCGCCGCGCGCTGATCACGTTCGGCACCCGGGCGATGCGGGCCAGCACCGTCCGCAGCTGCGGCAGGCCGCTGATCGACACCTGGATCTGCATGCGCGCGACCCCGTCGCGCTTGTCGGTCACGGTGTTCATCCCCCGGATGCTGATCTTCTCGTCGGCCAGGGCGCTGCTCACGTCGCGCACGAGGCCCCGCCGATCGTATGCCTGGACGTCGAGATCCACGGGAAACTCCCCCGCGCCGGCCCCGCCCCAGGCGACCGGCAGCACCCGGGCCGGCGAGCGAGCGCGCAGGCGCGCGAGATTCGGACAGGACTGCGCGTGGATGCTGACGCCGCGCCCGACGGTGATGTATCCGACGATGGCCTCCGGCGGCACGGGCTTGCAGCACTTGGCGTAGGTCGAGAGCAGGTCGCCCACGCCCTGCACCTGCGAATCCGGCTCGTGCCGGACGGCCGCGAGCGGGCGCATCCGCGGCTCAGGCTCGGGCTGCATGTCGCGGTCGAGCTCGCGGTCCGGGGTCCTGTGCTCCTCGGCGGTCTGCTTGCGAAACCAGGCCCGTACCTTGTTGCGGTTGCGGGGACTCGCGAGGAACCCGGTCTGGGGCGACAGCCAGTCGCGCGAAGGGTGCGGCTCCTTCGCGGCGATGATCTCGACGATCTCGCTGTTCTTCAGCCGATGGTCGAGCGGCACCATGCGGCCGTTGACCTTCGCGCCGCGCGTGCGGTGCCCGAGCTCGGTGTGCACCTGGTACGCAAAGTCCAGCGGCGTGCCGCCGACCGGAACGTCGACGATCTGTCCCTTGGGCGAGAGCACGTACACCCGGTCCTGGAACAGGTCGATGCGCATGCGCTCGAGGAAGTCGTGCGCGGGCTCCCCGCCCTGAGCGGGGGCGAGCAGCGATCGCAGCTGGTCGATCTTGCGCTCGTAAGCCTGGTCGCCGCGCCCGCCCTCCTTGTAGCGCCAGTGAGCGGCGACCCCGCGCTCCGAGCCCGCGTGCATCTCGTGCGTGCGGATCTGGATCTCGACCGCCTGTGCGCCGGGTCCGATCACGGCGGTGTGGATGGAGCGGTACAGGTTGTCCTTCGGCGTCGCGATGTAGTCGTCGAATTCACCGGGGATGAACTGCCAGAGCGAGTGCACGACGCCGAGGGCGGCATAGCACCCGGCCACCGTGTCGACGAGAATGCGCGCCGCGCGCACGTCCATGAGCTGCTCGAATTCGAGGTGCTTGGTCTGCATCTTGCGCCAGATGCTGTAGATGTGCTTCGGCCGCCCCTCGACCCGCGCCTCGATGCCCGCCGCGGCGAGCGCGGCCTGGAGCTCCGACTTCAGCTCGTCGATGTATTGCTCGCGCTCGGAGCGTCTGACCTTGAGGGCCGCCGCGATGCGCTTGTACTCGGCAGGCTCGAGATAGCGGAAGGCAAAGTCCTCGAGCTCCCATTTGAGCTGCCACACGCCCAGCCGGTTGGCGAGCGGGGCATAGACCTCGCGCGTCTCGACCGCGATCTTGCGTTGCCGGCCCGCATCGAGAGCCCTCGCCGAGCGCAGCTCGTGGAGCCGGGCGGCCAGGCGCACGATGACCAGGCGTACGTCGCCGACCACCGCCAACAGCATCTTGCGCAGGCTCTCCGCCTGGCCCGCCTCGAGACCCTGCTCGGGCGTCCAGCCCGCAGGCAATCCGAAGTCGCCGAGGCTCGAGAGGTCGCGCGCGAGGCGCACGGCGTCGGCGCCGAATTGCCCTTCGGCCTGCTCGCGCCCGAGCAGCCCGGCCTCGAGCAAGGGCTGGATCAGCGCGGCCGTCACCACCTCGTCGCCGGCGTCGAGACCGCGCACGATTTCCGCGGTCTCGAGCGCGCGGCGGCGCGACGGCTCCGCCTCGGGAGCAAGATCGAGAGCGCGCACCGCCGCGAGCGCGGCGCGCAGCGCATCGCTCGCCGTGACCCGGGGAGAAGACGTTGTTTCCACTGGAATTGCGCGACTGTGGCCGGTGGGTTTAAGCGCCCATTGTCGGTATCATACGCGCCAATGGCGACTGCGAAGATGCGGGGTGAAGGCGACAGCGTGCGGGTGCTCGGCATAGACCCCGGGTCGGAGCGCACGGGCTTCGGCGTGCTCGACGCCATCGGGGCGCGCCTCACCTATGTGGCGAGCGGCGTCATCCGCACCCAAAAGGGGGAGTTCGCGGATCGGCTGTGCGAGATCTTCCGTTGCATGCAGAGCATCGTGGCCGAATACCGTCCCCAGGAGATCGCGATCGAGCGTGTGTTCGTGAACCGCAACGTCGACAGCGCGCTGAAGCTCGGCCAGGCGCGCGGTGCGGCCATCTGCGGCACGGTGAATGCGAACGCCGTGGTGTTCGAGTACGCCACGCGCCAGATCAAGCTGGCGGTGGTGGGCACCGGCAGCGCGGAAAAGGCCCAGGTGCAGCTCATGATGCGCAGCCTCCTGAAGCTCGACGGGCCGGTGTCCGCCGACGCGGCCGATGCGCTCGCGGCCGCGGTCTGCCATGCCCTGCGCGGCCGGGTGCGGCTGGCCTGGCCGCGCGCGGCGAGCCGCGGGTGATCGGCTTCATCAAGGGCCGGCTGGCCGTCAAGCAGCCGCCCGTGCTGGTCGTGGACGTGAACGGCGTCGGCTACGAGGCCGAGGCGCCGATGTCCACCTTCTACGGGCTGCCGGCGGTCGGCGAGCCCGTGGCGCTGCACACGCACCTCGTGGTGAGGGAGGACGCCCACATCCTGTTCGCCTTCGGGAGCGATGCGGAGCGGCGGGTGTTTCGAGCGCTGCTCAAGATCTCGGGCGTCGGACCGAAGATCGCCCTCGGCATACTCTCCGGGGCGAGCGTCGATGAGTTCCTGCGCATCGTCGAGTCCGAGGACATCGCACTGCTCACGCGCATCCCGGGCATCGGCCGCAAGACCGCCGAGCGCGTGGTGATCGAGATGCGCGACGGGGTCAAGAAGCTGTCGATGCCCGATGCCGCCGCCGCGCCCTTGAGCCCTGGTGCGGCCGCCACGGCGCAGGGCGAGGCTTACAGCGCGCTGATCGCGCTGGGCTACCGGCCGCCGGAGGCGGTGCGGCTGCTCAAGTCGGTCGAGGAGCCCGATCTCTCGACCACCGAGATCATCCGGCGCGCGCTCAAGTTCGCGGCGGGAGCCAATGCATGACCATCGAGCCGGATCGCATCGTGGCCGGGCCCGCGCGGCGGGAGGATGAGGTCGTCGATCGCGCGGTGCGGCCCAAGCGCCTCGCCGACTACATCGGACAGGCGTCGGTCAAGACGCAGATGGAGATCTTCATCCAGGCGGCGCGCAAGCGCGGCGAGGCGCTCGATCACGTGCTGATCTTCGGGCCGCCGGGGCTCGGGAAGACCACGCTTGCCAGCATCATCGCCAATGAGCTCGAGGTCAATCTGCGCCATACCTCGGGTCCGGTTCTCGAGCGTCCGGCGGAGCTCGCCGCGCTGCTCACCAACCTCGAGCCGCGCGACGTGCTGTTCGTGGACGAGATCCATCGCCTGAGCCCGGTCGTCGAGGAGGTTCTGTACCCCGCGATGGAGGACTCGCAGCTCGACATCATGATCGGCGAGGGGCCGGGCGCGCGATCCATCAAGCTCGACCTGCCGCCGTTCACGCTGGTGGGTGCCACCACCCGCGCGGGACTCCTGACCTCGCCGCTGCGGGACCGTTTCGGCATCGTGCAGCGCCTGGAATTCTATTCGACCGAGGATCTCACGCGGATCGCGGCCCGCAGCGCCTCGATTCTCGCGCTCGAGCTCGAGCCCGAGGGCGCGATCCGGATCGCGGAGCGCTCGCGCGGCACGCCGCGGATCGCGAACCGGCTGCTGCGCCGGGTTCGGGACTATGCCGAGGTGAAGGCCGACGGCCTCATCAGCGCCGAGGTGGCGATCGCGGCGCTCGACCTGCTGGAGGTCGATCCGCAGGGCTTCGACATGCTGGACCGGAAGCTCCTGCTCACGATCATCGAGAAATTCGACGGCGGCCCGGTGGGCGTCGACTCACTCGCGGCGGCGATGAGCGAGGAGCGCGGCACCATCGAGGACGTCATCGAGCCGTTTCTCATCCAGCAGGGATTCCTCATGCGTACCGCGCGCGGGCGGGTTGCGACGCGCAAGGCTTACCTGCATTTCGGCCTGCCGGCGCCGGTGGTGGACAGGGACCCGAGCCTGCCGCTGTTCCGGGACGCATGAGCCAGTGAACTCCGCGCCTCCGCCCGAGGTCTTACCCCGGTATCAGAGCAAGATCGCCGTCTACTGGGAGGACACCGACGCGGGCGGAGTGGTTTATTACGCGAACTACCTGAAATTCATGGAGCGCTGCCGTACCGACTGGCTGCGCGACCTCGGTGTCGATCAGAGGCGGCTGCGCGCGGAGCGCGAGCTGCAATTCGCGGTGGTCAGCGTCACCGTGGATTTCGTGCGCCCGGCCGTGCTGCATGATGAAATTCTCGTCACCGCCGAGCTCGAGCGCCTCCGCGGTGCGACAATCACCTTCAAGCAAACGATCATGCGCGGCGAGGAACTGCTCGTCGACGCGAGCGTGCGGATCGCCTGTCTCGATTCGGCCTCGCTGAAGCCGCGCCCCATACCGAAGGACTTGTTCATGGAGTGGCGTAATGGGCAATGACCTGTCGATCTGGGCGCTGATCATCGACGCGAGCGCCATCGTGCAGGGGGTGATGGTGTTGTTGATGGTGGCCTCGATCGCCTCCTGGGCCATCATCCTGAAAAAGAGCCGGGTCATCTCTCAATCCCGCAGGCAGGCGGAGCGCTTCGAGGCGGCGTTCTGGTCGGGCGGGGATCTCGCCACTCTCTACCGCAACATCGAGACCAAGGGCCGCGCCGGCACCGGCGAGCAGAGCATCTTCGAGTCCGGCTTCGGCGAATTCAGCCGCCTGCGCCAGCTCGGCACCTCGACCGATCTGCTGCTCGAGGGCGCGCGCCGCGCCATGCGGGTGGCGCAGATGCGCGAGATGGATCGCCTGGAGCGCAACCTCGCCATGCTCGCGACCGTCGGCTCGACGAGCCCTTACGTCGGCCTCTTCGGCACGGTGTGGGGCATCATGAGCGCGTTCCACAACCTCGGCAACGTGCAGCAGGCGACGCTGGCCGCGGTCGCTCCGGGCATCGCCGAGGCGCTGATCGCGACGGCCATGGGCTTGTTCGCGGCCATTCCGGCGGTGGTGGCGTACAACCGCTTCGCCGATCAGGTGAGCCGTCTCGAGCTGCGCTTCGACACCTTCGTCGAGGAGTTCTCCAACATCCTGCAGCGGCACGGCGCTGCGCGTGCCGCGTACGCCTGAAGATGCCGGCACCCCCTCGCCGCCGCAAGCTGATGGGTGAGATCAACGTGGTGCCCTACATCGACGTGATGCTGGTGCTGCTCGTGATCTTCATGATCACGGCGCCCTTGCTCAAGGAAGGCGTCAAGGTCGATCTGCCCACGGCGGGCGCCAAGCCCATCGATCAGAACTTCCTCAAGAATCATCAGCCGCTGATCGTGACCATCGATGCGCGCGGGCGGCTCTACATCAACTTCGGCCCGAATCAAGACAAGCCGACGCCGGATGAGACCGTCGGCGCGCGCGCCTCCGCGCTGCTGCGGCGCGATCCTCAAACGCCGGTACTGGTGAGGGCCGACACCACGGTGCCGTACGGCACCGTGGTGCGCGCCATGGTGCTTCTGCAGCACGCCGGGGCGGCCAAGGTCGGGTTTCTCACGGATCCGCCGCCGCCCGCGCGGGCGCGGCCCGGCGGAGCGGCGACCGGTGGCGCCTGAATGCGCGAGTTCCTGCGCGACTATTCCGGCTCGTTCGCGTTTTCCGTGTTCCTGCACGGACTGCTGGTGGCCGCGTTGATCGCGACGGCGGTGATCTCCTCGCGGCGCACGGCGACTCCGCAGCCATTGCCGATCGATGCCGTGGTCGTGGATTCGCAGGTGGTGCGGCAGGCGGAGCACGCCGAGGCCGACCGGGAGGCCCAGGCCGCGGCGGAGCGCCAGCGAATCGCCGATCAGGCCAAGGCCGCCGCCGAGGCGAAGGCGCAGGCGGACGCCAAGGCCGCGGAGCAGGCCCAGGCGGCCGAGGATGCCAAGGCGGCGGCCGAGGCCAAGGCACAGGTGGACGCCAAGGCGGCCGAGCAGCAGCAGATCGAATCGCAGCGGGCCGAGGCGCAAAAGGCGCAGCGCGCGCGCGAGGCGGCCGCGGCCGACCTCGCCGCACAGGCGGAGCGGGAGGCCGAGGCGAGGAAAGCGGCCGTAGCCAAGGCCGCGGCGGCCGCCAAGGCGGAGGCCGAGGCGAAGGCGGTGGCGGACGCGAAGCACGCGGCGGACGAGAAGGCGCGCCTGGATCGGGAGGCGGATCTCAAGCGCCAGATGGGGGACGAGGAGCATCGCAACCAGGTGGCGACGGGGCCCCTGAGCCAGGCCTACATCGCCAAACTCCGCAACCGCATCCAGAATGCGTGGATCAAGCCGCCGTCCGCCACGGTCGGGCTCGACTGCATGGTGGAGGTCACGCAGATTCCCGGCGGCGAGGTGACCGGCGCCCGCGTGACCCAGTGCAACGGCGATGCCGCCGCCCGGCAATCCATCGAGAACGCGGTGTACCGCGCCTCGCCGCTGCCGGAGCCCCCGGACCCGGCGCTGTTCGAACGAAACTTCGTTTTCAGGTTCAAACCCGATGAATAAATTACTTTGCAGTTTGGCCGTGGTCGCCTCGCTCGCCTGGTCGGGCCTGGTGCGCGCCGAGCTCGTCGTCGAGATCACCAAGGGGCAGGCGGATGCCATTCCCATCGCCATCGTGCCGTTCGGCGCGGCCGAGCCGGCGCCGTTCGACGTGGCACAGGTGGTCGGCGATGATCTGGCGCGCAGCGGCCGCTTCCGGACCATGGATCGCAAGGACATGATCGAGACGCCGCACACCGGCGCGGCGATCGCCTTCGACGACTGGCGCCGCCTCGCCAACGACTACATGGTGGTCGGCCAGGTCCAGCCGCAGGGCGATCGGTTCAACATCACCTTCGAGCTCTACAACCTCCTGACGCGCGAGCGCCTTCTCAACTACCAGATCAGCGCCAACAAGCCGGGCCTGCGGCTGGCCTCCCATCAGGTGGCGGACATGGTGTTCCAGAAGATCACCGGCATCCGCGGGGCCTTCGCGACTCGTATTGCATATATCTCGGTGCTCGGCACCCTGCCGAAGCGGACCTATCGGCTGATCGTCGCGGACGCGGACGGCGAGAACCCGCGCGTCGTCATGGAATCCGCCGAGCCTCTCATGTCCCCGTCATGGTCGCCGGACGGACAGAGTCTCGCCTACGTATCGTTCGAGAATCGGCTGCCGTCGGTCTACGTGCAGGTCCTGCGCACCGGCGAGCGGCGGCTGGTGTCCGCGAAGGCGGGGGTCAACCAGGCGCCGGCGTGGTCGCCCGACGGCAAGCGGCTCGCGCTGACGCTCTCGACCCGCGACGGCAATCTGGACATCTACGTCATGGACATCGCCACCCAGGCGCTGACGCGGATCACCGACGATCCGGGCATCGACACCGAGCCGCAATGGTCCAAGGATGGCCAGAGCCTGTATTTCACCTCGGATCGCGCCGGGGGACCGCAGATCTATCGCATCGGCGTCCAGGCGGGCGACAAGCCCCGGCGCCTGACCTTCCAGGGCAGCTACAACGCCCGGCCCCGGATCTCGCCCGACGAGTCGCAGCTCGCCTTCGTCACGCAGGAGGATGGCGACTACCGCATCGCCACCATGGACCTGCGCGGTCACAACGAGGTGCAGGTGCTGACCAAGGGACATTTCGACGTCTCGCCGAGCTACGCGCCGAACGGCGCCGAGATCATCTACGCCAGCCGCGATCGCGGCCGCGGCGTCCTCGCGCTGGTGAGCTCGGACGGCCGGGTGCAGGAGCGGCTGGTGTCGAGCGAGGGCGAGCTGCAGGAGCCGGCATGGGCACCGTTCTAGCAATTTTCTATACTGAGCGCGTTCACGGCGCTCTGGCTTTACCAATCGGATGGAGATAACCATGAAACGAATGATGTCGGTCGCGTTGCTGTTGACGGGAGCCCTGCTGCTCGCGGGCTGCCCCAAGAAGCACAATGTGGTCGAGACTCCGAACGCCGGCACCCAGGTTGCGGGATCGGGCAGCGAGGCTGACGGTGCATCCACGTCCTCGCGCGCGCTCGGCAACGGCGCCGGCACCAACGGTGCCAACGGCGCCGACGGCGCGGCCGGCGGCATCGAGCGCCGCGTGATCTATTTCGACTTCGACAAGTCGGAGATCAGGCCCGAGTTTGCGGGCATCATCGCCGCGCACGCGCGCAACTTGAGCGGCCATCCCAACCTCAAGATGCGGCTCGAGGGCAACACGGACGAGCGCGGCACGCGCGAGTACAACATCGGCCTCGGCGAGCGCCGCGCGCAAGCCGTGCGCCGCGCGCTCATGCTGCAGGGCGTCGCCGAATCCCAGCTCAGCACCGTGAGCTACGGGTCGGAGCGCCCGGCCGTCGAGGGTGACGATGAGAGCGCCTGGTCCAAGAACCGACGCGTGGAACTGGTGTATCTGCCGTGATCTCGCGCACCGTGTCGAGCTTGATCCTGGCGGGCGCGGCCTGTGCGGCCGTGCTCGCTCTCGGGGGGTGCGCCAGTACCCCGCCTGAAGAGGACCCGGTGCAGATCAAGCTGAACGATCTCGACACGCGCCTGCAGCGCATCGAGCGGGTGGTCGCCAACCAGAGCCTCTTGGACCTCGCCAATCAGAACGAGGCCCTGACCCGCGATCTGCGTGCGATGCACAACGACGTGGATCAGCTCTCGAACTCGCTCGAGGCGAGCCGCAAGCAGCAGCGGGACCTGTATGCCGATCTCGACCGGCGGATGAAGGCGCTGGAGGCCCGGGGCGGCGCAGGGATGGGCGGCGCGGCGGCGGGCGGCGCCGCGGCAGGTGGCGTCGCGGCCGGATCGGCGGACACGGCGGGAGCGGGCGGCGAGGGTGCCCTGCCGGCCGGGGCCGGCGGTGACGACAAGACGGCGTATCAATCGGCCTTCAATGCCTTGAAGGACGGGCAGTACGACCGGGCGATCGCGGCCTTCCAGAAGTTCCTGGCCACCTATCCGAGCAGCTCGCTGGCGGACAACGCCCAGTACTGGCTCGGCGAGGCCTACTACGTCAACCGATCCTTTCCCGAGGCTCAGGCGGCCTTCCAGCAGGTCGTGGACAAGTATCCGCAGTCGCGCAAGCGGCCGGACGCGCTGCTCAAGATCGGCTACTGCCAGTACGAGGCCAAGCAGTGGGACCAGGCTCGCCAGACCCTGACCCAGGTGGCCACGCAATTTTCCGACGCCCCCGCCGGTCATCTTGCACAACAGCGGCTCGACAAGATGGCGGCAGAGAAGCATTGAGTGAGGTTTCGATCAAGCCCATACGTCTGCGCATCAATGAGATCTTTCATTCGTTGCAAGGCGAAGCGGACGCCGTCGGGTTCCCGACGGTCTTCGTCCGGCTGACCGGTTGTCCACTGCGTTGCCGGTATTGCGATACCGAGTACGCCTTTCATGCCGGGGACTGGCTGGAGCTGGACGAGATCCTCGACAAGGTCCGCAGCTTCGGAGCGCGGCACGTGTGCGTCACGGGCGGCGAGCCCCTCGCGCAGCCGAACTGCCTGACGCTGCTCGAGCGGCTGTGCGACGCGGGCTTCGAGGTCTCCCTCGAGACCAGCGGCGCCATGGACGTGTCCGGCGTGGACACCCGGGTCTCCCGCGTCATCGACGTGAAGACGCCCGGCTCGGGCGAGGCGGCGCGCAACCGCCTGGAGAACCTGCCCTTCATGACGCAGCAGGACCAGCTCAAGTTCGTGATCTGCTCCCGTGCCGACTACGACTGGAGCAAGGCCTACCTCGAGGAGCACGCCCTCCCGACCCGTTGCCGCGTCCTGTTCTCACCGAGCTACGAAGAGCTTTCGCCGTCGGCGCTCGCCGATTGGATCCTCGCGGACCGCCTGCCGGTCCGTTTCCAAGTGCAGCTTCACAAGGTCCTGTGGGGCGATACGCCGGGCAAGTGAGCACGCCGCGGGCGGTGGTGCTGCTCTCCGGCGGGCTCGATTCCTCGACGGTGCTCGCCATCGCGCGTTCGCAGGGATTCGACTGCCACGCCTTGAGCGTGCACTACGGCCAACGCCACGGCGCCGAGCTCGAGGCCGCGCGCAAGGTGGCCGCGGCCCTCGGCGCACGCGAGCATCGCGTCATGGGGGTCGATCTCGCCGGCATCGGCGGCTCGGCGCTCACCGACGCGGCCATCGCCGTCCCCGAGGCGCCGAGCGCCGGAATTCCGGTCACCTACGTGCCGGCGCGCAACACGCTGCTGCTGTCGCTCGCGCTCGCCTGGGCCGAAGTGCTGGGCGCGCACGACATCTTCGTCGGCGTGAACGCGGTGGATTATTCCGGCTATCCCGACTGCCGTCCGGAGTTCGTCGAGGCCTTCGCGCGCCTCGCCGCGCTTGCGACCAAGGCGGGCGTGGAGGGCGCGCGCTTCGAGATCCGCGCGCCCCTGATCGCGATGTCCAAGGCCGACATCATTCGCGCGGGCTCCAAGCTAGGCGTCGACTACGGGATGACGGTGAGCTGTTACAGCGCCGACGGCGAAGGCGCCGCCTGCGGCCGCTGCGACTCCTGCCGCCTGCGCGCCGCGGGATTCGCGGCGGCGGGGTTGCCGGATCCCACGCGCTATCAATAGCTTGCCGACCAGGGGAGGGGTTCGGCTATCATGCGCGCCTCCTGGGGGACGGTAGCTCAGTTGGTAGAGCAAGGCCCTTTTAAGGCTTTGGTCCTGGGTTCGAGTCCCAGCCGTCCCACAATCCCTACTTCTCTAAGGTTCTCTCGGGTTCTCATCTGTGGTGAGAAAACCCTATGATTTACGGTATTTTCGCTCTACACGCTTCTCGCTGATTCTCTTGACTGCGCCTCAGATCGCGGGGTATCTATTGGGGTATCGGTCGAAATACCCCCGAAGCACGCAGGAGCGATACCCCAATGTCCAAGCTCACAGATACCCGAATCCAGGCCGGAATACGCCGCGCCCAAGCCACGCAGAAGCCCGTGGCGCTGTACGACACGGAGGGCTTGTGGATTCACATCACCCCGGCCGGCAAGGCGTTCTGGCGCTTCTCCTATCGCTGCGCCGGACCGGGCAAGAAGATTGAAAAGCTGATCTCGCTGGGCGAGTACGGCTCGCAGGCCGACCAGCTATCGCTTGCCGAGGCTCGAGATGAACGCGGCAACCAACGCAAGCTCGTCCGCGAAGGCAAGGACCCCAGCGCCGAGAAGAAGGCGAAGGAGGCGGCGCGCATGCAGCAGCTCGCGGAGGAGAAGGCTGCGGCCGAGACCGCCGAGCGGGAGACGATGAAGGCGATCAGCCTAGCGTGGCTCGAAGAGGAGGGGAAGCCCGATTCCAAGGGCAACGTACGGATCACGGCTGGCACATTGCGCCGCCATCGTCGCCGGCTGGAATCGTTCGTGTTTCCGTATCTGGGGGACCGGCCCATTCGGTCGGTAACATCCAAGGAACTTCTCGAGGTGCTCCAAAAGATCGAGGAGAAGGGCAAGATCGAGACCGCGCGCAGGGTCCTCCAGCTCTGTGAGGCCATATGGCGTTCCGCCGTCATTGCGGAGAAGGCGCAAGGCGACATCGCCTCGCCCCTGCGCAAGGAACTCAAGACGCCGCATAAGGTATCCCTTGCGGCTATCGTCGAGCCCCGGCGCATCGGTCAGCTCTTACGGGACATTGACACGTATGTCGGGCAACCGGCCGTCACGTTCGCGCTCAAGCTCGCGCCGTTCTTGTTCGTTCGGCCCGGCACGTTGCGGCATGCCGAGTGGTCGGAGTTCGATCTCGACCATCCGACCGCACCCGTGTGGCGAATCCCGAGCAAGAAAATGAAAGTGAAAGGGAAGGGCGATCACATCGTGCCGCTCGCGCCGCAGGTCGTGACGCTTCTGCGCGAGCTGCATCGCCACACTGGCACCGGGCGCTACCTATTTCCCTCGATCCGATCCGCGAGCAGACCTATTTCCGAGAACACGTTGGGTGTCGCGCTCAAGACCATGGGTTACGCGGGCAACGTGCATACCGCGCACGGCTTTCGGTCGATGGCTTCAACGCGCTTGAATGAACTCGATTACAACCGCGACGTGATCGAGCTGGCGCTCGCACATCGGTCCAACGATGTGCGCTCGATTTACAACAGGTCGGAGCGCATCCCCGAGCGGACGGCGCTCATGGCGGCGTGGGCCGATGAGCTTGACGGATTGCGAGCCAACAAGCGCGACAACGTGGTCGCGATCCGGCGCTCGGCGTGAGCACGGACAGGCCGACCGACAGTACGACGGGGTTTCCGGTGGCGAGCACGGAGGCAAAGGAGATACTCACCCCTCCCGCGACGTGGACGGAGCCCAAGCACCGGCCGAAGTCGCGTCGCGAGCTGCGAACGCAAATTGGCCGGATCAACGACACGAACCGAGTCGAGGCGTTCCGGCAGCGATTCGACGCGGTGAGCGAGGCTGTTCGCGTGCAGGTCGCAGAGGAGGAGTTGCGCCGACGCGCCGAAGGGCTCGGAGAGGAGGAGCGGGCTGCGTTATTGGCGAAGGGGATCGAGACCCGCAAGGAGGCGTTCGAGCGCGGTGCCGCGTTGATCGAGCGTACCGTCGCCGAGGAGCGCGCCCTGCAGGTCCGCATGGCAGGTTTAGAGGTGTCCGAGCGCCACCGCGAACACAGCTCCCAAGGCGGCTACGCGGGCGCGGAGACCAAGCGGCAGGACAATGCGGACAGGGACCGCCTGATCCACGATCTACGGGCGAGGGGGAGGACAACCGCCGAGATCGCGGCGAATCCGAAGGTCAAGAATCCCAGGGGCGAAAGTCTGAGCCAGTCCCAGATCAACCGGATACTGCGAAAACCGCCGCCGTAGGCACTGCGGCGTCGGGTGCAGGACCCGCAGTCGGGCCGCTATCTGGTTGATCCGTTGCAGAATTGTTCAGCAGCCAGCGCGCTCGGGGAGTGACGATACCCCCGTAGATACCCTGGGGGCCGTCCGATCAACCTCTGCACCGGGGGCCACCCCTGTTATTTTTTTGTTGTCAGGTCAGAGCCTATCGCCGTATTAGGAACCGGTGTCCTGGAAAGTCTATGCAGACAATGTGATTTGCAAAGAAATTGTAGCCAACGAACATGTCGGTCCCCGCAGGCTCCGCATAGTTAGCTACAACTAGCCTCAACGGCCCGAAGTCCGCGCCGCCAAGGCGGAAGTGCTTTGCGGTGACGGCGTCAGTAAGCACGCTGCCGCCAATGTCTTGGCCCCCCGCCTTCCGAAGTATCGATACCGGGGCGCCGGTGTCCCAGACAGCCGTGAGCTGTCCGAACTCAGTGGTCGCTTTGGTGACGGGATCGCCGTTCCAATCTGGTAAGAACGGGACGATAGCCCCTCTGCATTCAGTAGCTTTGCTCCCTGCGCTTTCCGTTGATATCAACGTCATCTTGTGATGCGCATAATCCAGCACCACCTTGTACGACTTCAAGAGCGATGTCCCAAACCGGCCTTCGTGGTCAACAGTTTCGTTGTCCGGATACGAAGGGTCATGAACGTCTGAATGACCAACTACATCTGTAAATCTTGCCCCGCCGATTAGCAGCAGCGGCAGCTTGAACGTCTCTGATTGGATCAAATTCCCTTTAACGTCCATCGACCTGCTAACTTCATCCATCGGCAAATGCTTTACGCGATCTAGTACCCTCTGTGAAAGGATCACAGCGGTCCTGTCCCCCGAATCGAACGCCAGAGGCACATCGACATCATCGATCTTCACAATGATAATTGGAAAATTATTTCGGATTTGAATAGGGACGGTCGTAGATGCATCAGCAGCAAAACAACCCCTACCAATAGCCAGAGAACAAAGCAAAGTGATGCAAAAATACCGACTGGCCTGACAATCTAGACGATCAGCCTTGACCGGCTCTAACGGGTTGTCGCCTGCTGCCATTACTGCCTCCTTGGCTGTGGGCACGTCCCAGTTAGTATACTCCGACCGAAGAACCCTAATC
Source organism: Steroidobacteraceae bacterium (assembly GCA_036272295.1). Taxonomy (GTDB): domain Bacteria; phylum Pseudomonadota; class Gammaproteobacteria; order Steroidobacterales; family Steroidobacteraceae; genus Bog-1198. Next base: position 12,857 of record DATAYZ010000110.1, on the reverse strand, counting down.
TGAATCGCCCGCTTTTACCTGGCCCGCTCGATCATCGGCCCCAAGCGCGCCGCGCCATGTCGTTCATCCGCTGTATGAGGGCGCGCGCGTCCTTTGGCTCGGCGTGATCGTGCACGATCCCTGCCGCCGGGTCGTTTCGATCCTTGTCCGCGGCGTGGAATTGCCGATTGCGCTCGTTCATCTGGCTGATGGTGCGCATGGTCTCGGCCACGTCAGGCGCGAGGTGACCGGTGTCGCCCTCATCGACCGCCGTCGAAATGCCCGCGCCGTTCGCCGTCCAGCCCTGTGAACCGGAAAACCCGGTCCTCGCCGCGACGGCCGCGCGCTCCTTCGGATTCAAGCGGTTCATCGCCGCGTTGATGCCCTCCACCGTCGTCCGGATCACGGCATCATCAGGTTCATCGGGCAGCGCGTTGCCGGTCCATGTCTTGCCTGACGCAATCGTCTTGCTGGCCTGTTGAGCGTGGAGAACCTCGCCAACGCGGAATGCCGCGTCCGTCGCCAACAGCGATTTGCACGAATAAATTCTGCTCACCAATGATCTCCTTAGAAATTCGTTTGTACTAAAAAAAGGGGCGCCGCCGCGACAGCTAGTGCGACGGTGCGCGGCCGAAACGCGGAAGGAAGCCCCCCGAGGGGGCAGCCGCCGCCGCGCCGATGCTGTTTTGTCGGTCACCTGCATCTGGACCTGCCGCCGAAAAAAGCCCGGTATGGACGGCGGCCCGCTCGAATTGCCCAAGGCGAGCGGCTGCAAATCTCATGCTGCTGCGACCTCCGGTGCCGGCCGCTCACGGTCGATATATATCCGTCGAAATTCCGCCCGCAGTGCCGCGCCGTGATCCGCGCGAGGCGCGTAGCCTTGCAGCGTCACCACACTTTCATGCAAATCATTTCGGAGCTTGCCGGCCTCGGCGATCTCGCGTGCGATCTCGCGCGGGACCGGCACCTGCCGATTGACTGGCATCGTGAGACCGTCGGGAGTCCAGCACTGCAAATCGGCGACCGCATCCAGGTACCCGCGCTTGGCCTTCCGCGCGGTCTCGAGCGCCCGAGCGGAACGCGCGTCGATCTCCCTATCGATGGCCAGGTCGATGGCCTCGATGATGCTGGCGATCTGCTGCTTGCCCGCCCCGAGATCGGCCTCGAGCTTCGCCTCCGCGCTCAGCATGAGCTCTATGCGTGAGTCGAGCGACGCGAGCTCGAGCAAGGTGCGCTCGTCCGCGGTCACCCGATCGGCGTTGTCCGAACCCGCGAGGAAGCTAGCGACCACCGCAGCCGTTACCTGGCCAAGGCGATCTCGCTGACCTTGGCGCAGTCCGTCGCGCTCGAGCTCGGCCGAAACCCGCGACGCCTTCAGGCGCGCAAGGGCTGCGCCAATGTCAGCGGCGCGCCGATCGTGTGCTCGTAGATCGCCAGAAAGGCGCTCGAGCTCCGCTTCAAGATCCGCTCGAGCGATGCAAAAACGTACGGTCATGGGTACTCCTGGTGTTGCACTACGGATTGATCGATGGTCACGGCGTCCTCGACAACCGGGAAGCCCGGTCCGCCGTCATCGAAACAAATTCCCAACAGGGGCGGCGGCGCGGGCGGCGCGTTGTTCACCTCGATATGCGGCGCGGGCTTGGGCAATACCAGTTCCGCGCATTTGATCCAAAGCGCAAGACCTTGGGCTGGGTTGTCCTTCCAGAGTGCGTTCATCGCAACCTGAGCGTTGTCTCGATTGCCGGCGACGAACCCGCACATGATTGTCTTCAGGTGCTTGGTGGTCTTGTTGGGACCCGTATGACCGCGCGGCGCATTCTTGATGATCGTCCCTTTCGGTGCTGGCACTCACTGACTCCAACGGCAGTAAACGGCTATTTGCCGATTCGAGCAGAGTACGAAACGCCAGCGCCCTCCGATAGGTGGGACTCAAGGGACTCATTTTCTGATGAAGTTGATCTCTATAGAAAAATAAACATCCACTCTGCCTTCCATTAGTGGGGTAACTTTCCGATTATCTGAGTCCCTTCGGTCCCACCCTGCTGATCGATGGCCGCGCGCCGCAGCCGGTCATTCTCGCCCTTGAGCTGGTCATTCTGGGATTCCAGCATCCTATACAGATTGATCACCGGCGTCGGGCGACGGAGCCTGAATCCCACCGCGAACTTCTCGCCGCCCGATTTCTTGATGGGCTCGCGGCCGAGCCGCTCCCGCATGCGGTCCCAGAATTTCGGCGCGCTCAACGGTTGGTGGCCGTTGTCCTTGGCCCACTGCATGTAGCAGGACGTGACCTCCGCCTGTAGCTCGCGGGCCTCCGTGTCCTTCGCCGGATCGATCGCCAGGCAATCCTCGGTCCATGCGCCAAGCGTGTCCGCCTTTGCACGCCACTCCCTCATCGTGTCGGTGCAGACCTTCGGCAAATCGAATCGATGTCCGCGTTCGATGAAGCGGTGCAGCCCGACCAGCGACCAGTTGAATACACCGGGAAATTCGCGAGCGATGTTGCTGCGCAGCTCGGGATCGCGCTTCGCCTCGGGGATCACCGCGAACATGGGCAAGACGCCCAGACGTGACCAGATCGACGTGTCGGTACTGATCACGTGCGGAAGGTGATTTGCGCGGATGATCACTTGCCCCCGATTGCGAAACGTCACCGGTTTCCCATGACAGTCGCGAGCGGAGATCGTATCGCCACCGACCAAGTCCTTGATCAGGGCTTCGTTCACCATCTCGTCGCGCTGTAGCTCGGAGCAAATAATTGCTCTTCGGTTCCGAAGGCTCATCAGGAACGGTGTGGGCCCCTCGGCGTCCGTTTTCTGTCTCGCCGACATCAAGATGGCCGCCTTCGTCGCCATCGAGTACTCGCCGAGCCCATCTTGGAAAATTTCGAGCAGCACGGATTTGCCGGTGTAGGCGGGTCCGTGGGCAAACAGCAGCTCGCGGCGCATGTCGCTTCCTGCCAGGAGCGTCCCACACACCTCCTGGATATGGCGCCGTAGTTCACGGTCCCCATCGACGACATTCGAAATGAACTCCTCGAAGAGCTTCGAACGCGCTGTCGGATCGAACTTGAACGGCGCCCGCATGATGACGCGCAGCTCGCGAGAGGGTGTGAGCAACCGGCTGTCGCTCAGGTTCACGATGCCGTTACGGACCCCGAAGAGGTTGGCGTCGCTGTCGAAGGTCTCTCCATCGATCTCGATATTCTTGCTGCTGGATGCGGTAGCGAGTGCGGGCATGAAGGTACGACGTTGCTGGACGGTCTTTGAATAGATCGTGCGGGACTTCTTCGCCGCCTCGCCGTGCGCGGCGTCGGCCTCCGACTTGACCAGCTCGACGGAGTCCAGCATCGCTTGCTCGGCATACCGATCACCACGATTCCAGCCGATGTTGTCCTCAAAGGCATACCATTCTTCCGATTTCGGATCACGCCTTACGTTGTCTCCATGCACCTCGACGAATCGAGCGGCGAGGCCGTTCTCCGTAAGCTCATGAATGCGACTGCGCAGAATCCTCACGCGTCGCGAAGTTCGCTCAAACGATGGCAGAGCTAGGACATCCTCGGCCGAGTGCTCAACCAAGAAGTCATCCAACCCGCTCTTGCCGTCGCCCAGATCGGGCAACGCGTACCACACCGGCCGGCAACCGAAGCCCCGGAACGTCCCGTCCATGAACGTGGTGAGCGAGCGGCCCACCTCGATGTTCGACTCGGCGTCGGCATCGAATGCCGGGATGACCTCGCGGCCTTCCAGAAGGTAGGGATGCAACCCCTCTTGGAAGATGGAGCGGGCCTGGGCCGCATCGCCTTTCGGATCAAGGTGCGCCTCCTTCACTTTCCAGCCGGCATGTCCGTTGACGCCTATGCAATTCAATCCGCGACGAGAAGCGATAACCGCCTTCAGGTAGCCTTCCACGACGAAAAGCGGCTCCTCGGGGTTCGCGAGCCGTTCGGCTTGCGCGGAGCGCGGCACGATTGGATGAACCGGCTGACCCTTTGGGGTCAGGTATTTCGGCGCATCGCCGCCTGAACCCGGATCGTAGAAAAGGCGGGCAATCGCGAATCCGGGATCGGCCGGGTCTGCATAGATGATCGCCGCGTGCGGACGCCAAGCGTTCCCCTCGGCGTCCGTGTGTACGATCTCATCGCCGCGCCAGTCGCCGCGCCAAGAAGCCGGCCAGTGCTCGTGAATGACTTGGCAGTCGGTCTCCACCCGGAGCTGCTCCGTCTTCACGTCCGCCCAAGTCCAGCCGCGCTCTGTGAGCCACGTCTCGATTACCGCAGGCGCGTTGCGCTTCGTGAGCGGCTCGCCGATCACCGCGAAGTCCACCGCGGGGCGTCCGGTCTCCGGATTGACGGCCCGCTCGAGCGCCGCGCCGCGGCGGCGGGCCACCCTCGGGGCGCTCATGGTGCGCACCCGTCGGCCGCAAGGAGTTGCTCAACGACGCGGATATGGAGTCCCAACAGATGAGCTACGTCCAGCGCGTTATAGCCGCGCCCAATGAGATTCTGGACGGCAGCGGCCACCTCGTCGGCGCTTCGGGGCAGGTGTCGATACCGACGCGTTTTCTCTGTAAAATCAGCTTCGTTAATACCCATAACTTTGCTCCTGGCGCGCCACGGGACTGCAATCTCGCTGGCGCGCGTTTTATTTGTGGATCGTTCACGCGCCGCAGGAGCGGCCGTCGATGGCGAAGGGCTTGGGGAACTTGTCGGCGGCCACCAGCCTGTACACGGTGGCGGTCGAAAGGCCGACGCGCTCCCGCACTTCGGGCAGACGCATGAACCGGACGGGCTCATCGGTGATGGCGGCGGGGTCCGCCCCGGCGGCGGCCATCCGGGCGCGCATCCAGGCGATGACAGCGGCGCTGTTCCAGGCGACCGCTCGAGCTTGCTGTTTCATGGAAGGAATCTCCTGCGTTTGATGTCCAGCGCAGGAGGTTGCAAAGCGGTGCGCGCACGTGCCTGGTACATGCGCAAGAAGGGGGTGTGGGCGTCAGCCGTGTGTGGCACGACAGAGACACCCCGGTAGCGGAGCGATACCTGGGGTATCGCCTGGGGTATCGCTAGCTAGGTCAGCGTGGGAATCCTAGGTAATTCATGGGCTTAGTCCACTCTCACGGGTCCCAGCCGTCCCACCATTAAATCAATCACTTGCGCTCACGACCACTCGCTGCCCCTTGATCTCAAGCAGCATCCGCGCGGCGCCGATGCGCTGTGGCGCTTCGCGAAGATCTGCCGCGTGTCGAGCGTGATGCGACCCTATCTGGAAGCGGCGGGTTGAAGAGCAAGGGAACACACGATCACGCCGCCTCCGTCCGAGCGCGCCGGTGGCTCAGTTCACCTCGCTAATTCCGATCGAAGAAATCCAGCACCAGCTTCCAAGACCAGGGCCACCCATAGACGTGCCCGAGCGGTGACCGGCAATCGAGCACCGCGGGCCACTTGTCTCCGTTCGCCGGGCAATAGCTGCGGCAGTCGACATCGGACGCATAGGCGGTGCTGAAGGGCTTCTCCTTGCCGGCCACCGGGCAGTTGTCCGCCTTCGACCAGCTCTGGACGATGGCCGTCGCGCCCGCGAAATAGCCGACCTCGCCGTTGCCCGTGGAGGTGGTGAAGTGCGGATCGTCCCATTCACCCGGCGGCACCACGGCGTCCGCGCGGCCGGTGATCAGGATCGCGGGCATGGGCCCGGGTCGCCCGGGAGGACGCAGGTCGCCCCGGTGCGGCACGCCGATGATCGAGGCGATCGCGCGGAACATCGGCGCGGTGCGCGGGTTCTGGCCGACCTCCCAGGCGAACATGCCGCCGTTGAAGCCGCCGGCCGCATAGACGTGGCTCTGATCGACGCACAGCGTCGACTCGAGGCGCTTGACGAGATCCACCACGAACCCGACATCATCGTCCTGGCAATGCGACCACCCGCAGGTGTTCACCGCAATGCCTTTCGCGTGGCACGAAGGATAGGAGTAGTCGGGCATGTGCGCGGGATCGCACACCGGCAGCTGCTGTTTCCCGTCATCGATGACGCCGGAGGTGGACCCGCGGAAGGCCCAGCCGTTCCACTTGTTGTCCGGCGGCCCGGCACCGAGCCCGCGCGGTGCGACCAGGATGTATCCGCGCTTGCTCGACTCGGCGACGACCGTCGGCTCGCCGACGAACTCGCGCTCGCCGCCGGTCCACGCGTGGAATGCGATCACCAAACGCTGCGGGTGACGGCCATCATAGCCCGCGGGCAGGCGCACCTCGACGTTGCGCAGCGCATCGCCGTGCGTCATGGTGAACATTCCGGACTTTGCCGGCTCCGCGCTGCAACCGGCGGACTGCTGGGCAGAGGCCACGGTCGGCAGTAGCAGGGCGATCAGCGCGAGCTTCGTGCACTCGTTGCGGATCCGCATGGTCATCGAGCACCCCCAATTCATCGTTTGTCGTTGCCGGTCGCGTCCTCGAACCCGGCGCACCGCGGCGCCGGGTTCTGACTCCGAGGGCCATTGTAGGGGGCGGCGCAAGGCTTCCGGGAGATGGATTGAAAGTCCCCGGGGGATTTCACCGGCATATTAATTGCGCGTCATGTTTCGAAACATCGCGACGATGCGTACGTGCCCGGCTGCGTGCGCGAGATGGGGTAAAATGCGAGGCCTGTAGCTCCGGCTGTCCCACCCATCATCGGCTTCAATCATCAGTTGACGGATCATTTCGACAATCCATCGAGGGCAGGCCTCGCGGCCGCGTCATCGATGGCGGGCCTCGCGGTCACGCTGCTGGCCGGGATCGCCCTCGCGGCATGCGGCGCGACGGCGCCACCGAGGCCGGCCGTGCACCGGAGCGAGGCCGCCGCGGGCGGGCAATCCGCGGAGTCCTCCTCCCCGGGGATGCAACAGCTGGACGACGATCTGCAGCAGATGGACGAGAAGGCCCGCGCGAAGGCCAGAGCGCTGCAAGCGGAGATCCGGGCCAGCAGCTTCAAGAGCCTCCCGGGCGATGCGCAATTCCAGACGTTGAAGAGAGCCGCAAAGGTTTCCGATGCCGTGGGCGACACCCGGCTCGCCTACGGCTACCTCGAGCGCGCCATCGCCATGCCCGAGGCGGGCTTCGACGATCGCCTGGCGCAGGTACGCATGGCGGTCAATCTGCACCGGGAGGACGATGTGATCGGCGGCCTGACCGTCATCGCGGAGCGCTGGCCCGAGCAACTGCCGAAGGTCGATTCCGATTTCATCTCGCGGACGATCTACGAGTCGGACCGGCGGACCCACGCCGCCGCGTTTCCCCTCTTGCAGGCATTGTACGGGGCGCACTGGAAGGTCAAGTGGGGCTTCGAGCCGAGTGCCGCCTGGCGCGACCTGTCGCTGTTTCTGCTCGAGCGTGGCCGAACCGCCGAGGCGGCTGACGTGGCCGCTCACGTCACGGACGTGTACGTGCTGATTGCGATGCGGGCCGACCGCCGGTTCGACGCGGTGGTCGCGGCCGGTTCCGCTCACTTCGACATCGATGCGGCGGCGGAACGGGAGGTCAGGGATTACCAGGAGGCGTCCGACCGGACGCCGAAATCCCTCCAGCTCGAGGTCGACGCCATCGAAGCGCTGCGCATACAGCAACACTATGCCGCGATGCTCGCCGCATCGGACGCGGTGCTCCAGCAGATCCGCTCGACGAATTCTCCCGAAGAATTGTTCGACGACTACGGCGACTACTACTCCGCTTTCCTGGAGGATCGTGCGGTGGCGCTCGAAGGAATGAGCCGATGGGACGAGGCCTTGGAGCAGATGATCGCCGCCAGCCGCCGTTTCGAGAAGGGGACGGGCAACGTCAGCCAGCTCATCGACCTCGGAAACCTCTACTGCGATCTCGGCCGTCCCAAGGACGCTCTGGTGGCGCTCGCCAGCATGGTGGCCGATGCCAGTCCGTACGGCAACATGGTCGAGCAAGGCGTCAGGGTGGATGCGGCCACCCAGATGGGAGACGTGAAGCGCGCGGGGCGCTTGCTCGAGGCGATGCGCGCCCGTCGGGGGGATGCGCCCTTCGAGTATCTGTCCGCGTTGATCGCGGCCGATCAACCGGATCGGGCGGCGCGATATCTGGTCGAGCTGTTGATGGATCCCATCGAGCGCCAGGAAGCGCTGCAAGGGGTGCAGACCTACCTGGACGCGCCTTCGACTCCGCGTCAGCTGGAATTGGAAGCGCGGTGGCACGCGGTCATCGCCCGGCAAGACGTGCAGGCCGCGGTTCGGAAGGTGGGGCGAATCGACGCCTACCGCGTAGTGGGGTCCTGATCCGTCAATGCCGAGCCTGAGATCCAATCGCGCGCTGGTGATCGGCGCGGTCATGTCGACGATGGCCATGACCGCCATCGAGGCGACCATCGTATCCACCGCGATGCCGCAGATCATCGGCGATCTCGGCGGATTGCGGCTCTACAGCTGGGTGTTCTCCGCGTTCCTGCTGGCGCAAACCAGCATGACGGTGGTGTTCGGGAACCTCGCGGACGTGTACGGACGCAAGCCGATGATGCTGGTGGGGATCGGCGTCTTTCTGCTCGGCTCCCTGCTGTCGGGCTTCGCGTGGTCCATGCCCGTCATGATCGGCTGTCGGCTGATCCAGGGCGCGGGCGCGGGCGCCATGCAGCCGGTCGCGATGACGATCGTCGCGGATCTGTACCCGGCGCGGGAGCGGGGCAAGGTGCAGGGGTACCTCGCGAGCGTCTGGGCCCTCGCGGCGGTGGTCGGCCCGCTGATCGGCGGACTGATCATCCGCTCCGCCTCGTGGTCCTGGATCTTCTGGATCAACATTCCCGTCGGCATCCTGGCGGCGACGGGATACATCCTGTTCCTGAAGGACAGCGCGCTGCACGTGCGGCGGTCCATCGACGTGGCCGGTGCGGTGACCTTCACGCTCGCCGTGACCTCCGTCCTGATCGCGCTCACCGAGGTCGGCAGCGGCCATCCGCTGCGCCTCATCGGGGCGACGGCGGTCGGCGCCGTTGCGGCGGTGGCCTTCCTGCTAGTCGAGCGCCGCGCCGCCAACCCGATCGTCTCCTTCTCGCTGTGGAGCCATCGTCCGATCGCGGCGACCAACGGCGTCTCGATGCTCGCCAGCATGGCGGTCGTCGGGCTCACGACGTTCCTGCCCATCTACGTGCAGATCGTCATGCAGCGCTCGCCGACCGTCGCGGGGCTCGCATTGACGACCCTGCTGGTCGGGTGGCCGGTCGGCGCCACCCTGGCGGCCCGGCTCTTTCATTGGCTCTCCTTGCGCTCGCTGCTCGTGAGCGGAGCCCTGCTCCAGCCGGTCGGCGCCGTGGCGTTCGTGATGCTGACGCCGGCGATGCCGCCGCTGGTCGCCGCCGCGGGGTCGTTGGTGATGGGCTTCGGCATGGGGTTGATGAGCGTATCCGCGCTCGTGCTGGTGCAGGAGATCGTCGAGCCCTCGCAGCGGGGCACCGTCACCGCATCGAATCTCTTCGCGCGCAACTTCGGCAGCACGCTCGGCGCGACCCTGCTCGGCGCCGTGCTCAATCAGGGCTTGAGACGTGCCGGCACGCTGCAGCCGATCACGTCCGATGATCTGCGCCGGCTGCTGCTCGGGCCCACGCTGACGCCGGATGCCTCCCATCTGCGCCTCGCCATGGATCACGCGTTGAACCTGACGTTCTGGGCCATGATGGGACTGTCATTCGCCACGGTGCTGCTTGCCCTGCGGGTGCCGGCGGCCGCCGGCATGCACGCGCCGGCCAAGGCGGCGGGTGCCTCACTCGATCGGTGAAGCGTTGCGCTGATCGAGCCGCAGCGAATTGGCGCCGGGTTTGAGCTGGACGGGGCCATCCCAGACGAAAGACTGGGTGCCGATGCGCGCGCTGATCATGAGGTAGTAGGTGCCGGGCGGCACGCCCGGGAGAGCGGCGGCGCCCGACATATCGGCGCGCGCGGCGGAGATCGCGGCCGCCTTGATGGCGTCGTTGATCTTCGGACAGTCGGCGGTCGTGTTGCCGCAGGCCATGCCGGCGAATTTGTAGGGAGATGTTCCCGCGGGAACCATGACACCGGCACGGGCGAGCGTGTGGGCGTAGGAGTCGCGCAGAATGATGTAGGGGCGGCCGGCGAGCGGGCTCGGTGCACCGGGCTGCGGCGCGAGGCCGGAGGCTATGGAAAGCGTCGCATTGCCGAGGGGCGCGGCCGGCGTGGAGAGCGTGCCGGCGTTGTTGGAGGCCGCTGCGTCGGGGCGGGCGGCGGTCGTAGGCGTTGGCGCAGCTGGGGGCACAGCCCCGGTCCTGGATATGGCGGCAGACGTGGACATGGCGGCAGTGGCGGTCGGAACCGCGGACGCGGCCTGTGACCCGCCGCCGGTCGTGGGAATCTCGTGGCTCGGCGCAAGGGCGGCGAGGCTGCAGCTCTGCTCCATGGGCGCGAAGGTGAAATCGTCGTTCTGGTCCTGGCCCGTGGCGTAGCGGCCGTGCACCTGATAAGGGCCGGTGGAGCCGGGGTCGAGCGAGCCATCCGGGCGAAAGGCAAGACGCAACGGGTGATCGGGTGCGTCGATTCTGATGTACGCAGCCGCCCCGCCCGCGACGACCATGTAGGGATAGGCGCGTGCGGCGTCGGGGCCGCAACCGAGAATCACGGACTCCGGGAAGAATTGCACGCTGAAGCCGGTCGCGGCGGAGGCAAAGATGCCGTGCATGCGGATGCCGGGCGGCGTCGGCGCTCCCTTCTCGCCGCCGAACATGTTCTTGAGCAGGTCGGTCTGCATGGTTTGAATACCGGTGCTCGCGCCCTTCGACGACAGGTTGAGCGCCGGGCAGGTGACCGTCTTGGGACTGAAGACGGTGTGGCCCGAGTTGGCGTTGCCAACCAGGCGATTGCCGTTCGAGTCGTAGAGATTGCCGGCCGTATCCTTCTGCGTCGCGTTGGACGGGACGTCGCTGGCGTAGCCCGCGGCAACGACGCCATCGAGAGTGACGGGGCCGGGGCCCGTGAGCGTGGTGCTGTCGGCACCGACGGCGAGGATGAGCGGGCGGGGCGTGGTTTTGATCGTGACAGTGGCCCGACCGGTCTTGAGATCGAGCGTATAGGCTTCCTGATTGGGCGACAGGGACGAGCAGTTGACGAGCACGCCGCCGTCGATGAAGTCGAGCCGCCAGTTGCCGGGCCCCTCGAAGACGCCGGCCATGGCGGGGCCGGGCTCCGGCTCCTTGTTGGCGCCGGGCATGACGGAACCCAGCATCTGGCCAAAGGCACCCAGCAACGAATTGCCGGTGCAGGACGCGGCGAGCCGTCCCGACGTGACGCAGCGGCGAATCGCCCGTTCTTCTGCGTTCTTGGGCGGTGCGGGCTGTCCGGGAGCCGCCGCGCCGCCCGGGGAGGTCGGCGGGGCATTGAGCTGGGCAACGGCCTTCTGCTCATTGGCGTTGTAGATGTCCTGCTGCCGCTTCTGGAACGCGGCGGCGGCGTTCAGCTGCTTTGCGCTCGGCTGGGTGCAGGTCGGCAGCAGTTTCTTGAGGGCTCCGCGGGCCACATAGGTATAGGAGTTCATGCCGTTCGGCAGGAGCTTGTCGGGGTGCGCGACCATGCAGTTGGCATTGTCGGAAGGGTCGCGGACGTTGCAGTTCTCGACGTAGATGTGCTCGCCGTTGCAGATGAAGGTGGCGCCGATGGGAACGTCTTGCGCGAAGGCGATCGCCGGCGCGAGACCCGCAACGAGGATCGCGAGCAGAAGGCCTGCCTGACGGAATGCTGACATATGTTTCCCCAGAGGAGCGAGGTGCCGCTCCCGCGTCGCGAACGCTTGAGATATCTCCGCGCCGTGCCTGTACAGACGCGATGAGCAGACGCTTGTCAGGCTCGTGAACGGGCGCTTGCCAGGCCGGCGCAGGGCGCTTGTCAGATTCGTGTGCGGCGCTTGCCAGGCTCGGCCGCAACGCGGGCGCGCATCGTGGATTTGCTAGACTTAGGGCCATGAAATCCCTGGGTACCCGTGCGGCCGGCGCGCGCCTCGAGCGCATGAAGGCATCGCCCTTATGGGCGGGTGATCGCTTTCAGAACGTGCACCCGGTATTGCCCAATCTGCGCGACCCGACCGTCCCCATGCCTTCGCTCAAGGAGTTCGTGTGCGGCGGCGAGCGGCGCGTGCCGCCGGCCCCGCTGCCCTCCATGAGCCCGCTCGATGCCTGGGCGAAGAAGCCGCAAAGCGGGTTGCGGGTGACCTGGCTCGGGCACTCCACGATGTTGGTCGAGATCGACGGCGTGCGCGTGCTGACAGATCCCGTGTGGGGGCCGCGGGCGTCTCCTTCCGCGCTCGTCGGACCGAAGCGCTTTCAACCGGTGCCGGTATCGCTGCGGGAGATGCCGCCGGTCGATGTCGTGATCGTCTCGCACGACCACTACGATCATCTCGACTACCCGACCATCCGAGCTCTCGCCAAGACCCGCGTGCCGTTCGTCACGTCGCTCGGCGTCGGCGCGCATCTGGAGTATTGGGGCGTGCAGGCGCAGCGCGTCACCGAGCTCGATTGGTGGGAATCCTATGCCGTGCCGAATTCGGATGTGGTCGTGACGGCCGCGCCATCGCAGCATTTCTCGGGGCGCGGGTTGAAGGATCGCAATGCAACCCTGTGGTCGTCGCTCGCGATCCGGTCGCCGGGACACGCCGTGTTCTTCAGCGGAGACACGGGCTTGACCACCGAGTATCGATCGATTCGCGAGCGGCTCGGACCCTTCGACCTCGTGATGCTGGAGATCGGCGCGTTCTATCCGGCTTGGGGCGACATTCACCTGGGGCCCGACAATGCGCTCAAGGCGCATGCCATGCTGGGCGGCGTATTCCTGCCCGTGCACTGGGGTACGTTTTCATTGGCGATGCATGCCTGGGATCAGCCCGCCGA
>DATAYZ010000109.1:0-34625 GCA_036272295.1 Steroidobacteraceae bacterium | reverse complement strand
AGGGCGGGGATCATCTCTTTTTCCAGACGCGCTCCATGTACGGCGCCATCGACTATGTGTTCCGGCATGGGATCGGTCCCAGGTTCTACGGTTGTGTTGCCGACGCGGCGCGGCGATCGCGACGATCTTACTGGCAAGTGCTCGGCCGCGCGATCCGGCTCGGATTGCTGTGGCCGGGTGGAACGCCCGAGCGCGAATATGACCGCGCTTTTACCTTCCTGAATCCCGAGGCGATCCCGCGCGATTTGCCGGCCTACATCTGGGTGCCTTGGACCAACGATGCCGCCGACATCGCCCCCGGCAAGCGCTGGCAGATCAGCCTCCTGGCCTTCCTGCTGCACCGGCATCGGCCGATTCCGGAGCTCCAGTTCGCGAGTCAGGTGCATCCTCTGTTCTCACAGCCCCTCGTGGAGCTTTGCTTGCGTATTCCAATCGACGTTCTGCTTCGGGGTGGAGACGACCGCGCACTCGAGCGCGCCGCGTTTCGCGATTGCGTGCCCGAGCAGATCATCCGCCGCGAGAACAAGGCGACCGTCGGCCAGGGAATGATGAGCAAGGTGCGCGAAAGCATGCCATTCCTGCGGGAATTGCTGCTCGACGGCGTGCTGGTAGCGGCCCGCGTCCTCGACCGCAATGCGCTGATGCCCTATCTGATGTCGAACCGCCCGCTCGTGGAGCGAGCGGTTCGACCGTTCTTTTCGTGCCTTGCCGCAGAGATCTGGGCGCGCAAGTGGTCCGCGGGGGGCTGGCGCTTGTCATGAGCATCCGCGGTGCGTCGATCACGGCGGCAACACGATCCGTCCCTGCTCGTTGCGACGAATGTCCAGATACCGGTCGAACCAGTCGTCGACGCTCCGCCAAAGATGCCGGATGTTGGCGGGGCTGGAGAGTGCGTGGCCTTCGCCCCGGTAGATCAGCAGCTTCGCATCTTTCTTTTGCTGATACAGCGTCGTGAGCATCATTTTGTAGGCGCCGTCGTCGAAGACATCCATGTCGCAATGGATCAGCAGCAGGGGCGCTGAGATGGCCTTGGCGTGCCATAGCGGGCTGTTGCGAAGATAGGTTTCGGGAATTGCCCACGGCGGCCCGTCCATGTGAAAGGACGTTCCGGCCGGAGCCAGGTAGCGATCGTAAGCGCCGAGGGGCGGCAGCTCGAGCGGATCGAACTCCTCGTCCGGAGACATTCCCATGAACTCGTACGCCGGATCCGACCAGCCGTTCAAGGATACGACGGCGCGATAGCGGGAGCTCTGAGTGCTCAGCCAGAGCGTGACGAAGCCGCCCTGACTGGCCCCGATGAGCCCGAGGCGGGACGGGTCCGCGTAGCCCGCCGCCACCACGGCGTCGATCCCCCGATCCACCACCGCTGCAAGATTGGCCTGCGGCCCTTCACTGCTGCGGGCGATGCCTCCGCCGGTATCGGGCATGAACACGACGAATCCGCGTGCGGCGAGCAGGTGCTCATCCAGGTACGACACGCTCGCCGCCATCGCGGTCCGGCGACGCGAATCCGGGCCGCATTGTCCGGGCCTGTCCGGATAGACATCGACGATCATCGGGCGCTTCTCGCCGTCTTGATAGTCGGGCGGCAGCAGCAGACAACCCTCGAGTTGGGGCCGTGTCGATCCGCTCGGCGCGGCATATCGGAAGGGCGTCCAGCGCGTCTCCGCCACGTCGTCGAGATGCGGATTCAATTCGGGAAAGGGCCTGGCCGCGCCGTCAGCGCGCAGAATCTCGAGCCTCGATCCCTTGCCGGCGCCGGAAAGCGCAAGCACCGACCGGGCTCCCGACACCGCGAGCACAGTACTATTTCCGGGCGTCGAGAACGCCTCCAAGCGCGGCGCGGCGGCCTTTCCGGCGACGTAGGCGAAGCGCCCGGGCGCCCCCATGAGCGGGGCGAATCCGCTGTCGACGCTCGACGCGAAGCGCACGTGTTGATTTGCGTGGATGTCGATCTCTTCCGGAAACGATTGCGGCAGGCGCACCGGCGGATTCGCCGTGGCCAGACTCCACGCCGCGCCGTCCGCAGCCACGATGAGGCGTGCACCGTCGGCGAGAAGGGGAAGCGCGGCGACCGACCTCAAGCCCCGGGTCAGGTCGATGGGCGCCGTGCTCTTGCGCAGCAGGAACCAATGCGGCTTGACCGAGGAAAGCGCAACCCGGGGATCGACCACACTGGGCGTGCCGAGATCCTCGTAGGTCAGCGTCCCGGGCCGACCCGGCGTGGCGCGGGCGTAGACCGCAATCGACCCGTCGAGCCACGCCGCATGCTCGGGCCACTCGCCGCCGCCGCGCGGCCGTTGCGACGCGAGCGCGAGACCGTCGTGAGCAAGCATCTCGAGCCGCCCCGTCGCGGCGTCGCAGATCCAGAAATGACCTTGCAGGAGGCCGGCGCCGAGCGCCCAGGCGTAGAAAGCGAAGCGTTCGCCGGCCGGATCCCAGACGATGCTGTCGGGCAGCACGTCCAGCGACCCTGCGAGGCTGCGCGGGGTCGGTGATCGTGTCGAGAACAGGGTCAGATGCGAGCGCGCATAGACCCAGTCGACAGATTGGTCTTTATCGACGGCGACCTGCGGCAGCGATGATTGCCGGACAGCTGCCAGCCATTGTCCCTTGGGTGAGACGCGCAATGTGGAGAGTCGCCCGGTCTCCACCCGATCCACCTGCCCCGAGGCGAGATCCACGATGGCCAGCGCGCCCGCGAGCGGCTTCGACTCGCTCGCGGCATGGCTGTCGAATTCGTCGACCGAGGCCTCGCGGCCCGCCCAGGATTTATCCCAGCTCGCGGTGAGATAGTTGCCGCGCGCGCGGCGAAACGCGTACCAGAAAGACCCCAGGCCACCCTCGTCCGTTGCGACCGCGATGCGATGGGAGTCCAGCCAGACGACGCCAGGTAACGACAGCTCCTCGATCGACAGACGAGGGCTCATGGAGTACTCGCGCACGGTGTGAGCGGCGTAATCGTAAGCCGCGACGTGCATGGCGCCGTCGTGGATCGCAAGCAGAGTCAGGAAACGGCCGTCCGAAGAGAAGCTGACCAGCCGGTAGGTCGTGTGCGGAGCCGGCTGGAACAGCGTGCGGGGCGGCCCTCCTGAATCACCCGCCGTCATGATGTGATAGTCCGCGTGAAACCACGTCGCCGCGCCTCCTTGACCGTAGTCCCCCAGGGAGTCGTACGGAGGCGACTGTTCCCACACGAAGTCATCCGTCCCCGGACGTGCAATGGCGCTGCCGACATCGGACAGCTTCAAGATGTCGTCCACCGTGAGGGGGCGCGCCGCCTCGGCGGCGCCGCAGCTCATCGACCCCCAGAGCAGGCCGACGGACAGGAACAAGGCGCGCACGCCGGGCAGCAACGCGCCGACTCGCTGAGCTCTCGTTTGCATGGCTACCACCTCTTCTGGAGACGCAGCGAGACGAAGCGTCCGAGCGCGCTCGCGTTGATGCCGTCGAACGTGATTCCCTGCGTCAGAGGAGTGGAGACGTACGGCGGTGCGCGGTCCGCCACATTGATCACGCCCAGCGCCAGAGAGGATCCGGACAGAGGCTGCGCGGTCTGCTGGAATTCGTAGCTCAATACCGCGTCCACCGTCGTCCAGGACGAAATGTGCGCAAAGGGGAACACGTTGTTGTCGGTGTAGGCGTTGGCGAAATTCAGGTAGAACCCGCCGCTCAGAGGCCCTCTGGTCGCGAGCGCATGTCCCCGCATCCGCAGCTTGAGCGGATTGAATGCCGTGTTGAGCAGGTCGACCGGCGCGCCTGCGGCGAACTGGTTGTCGAAGTCGAACACATAGGTGCCGTCGACGCCGGTATCGATGCGCACGTCGCGGACGTTCACCTTGTATGAAAGGCTGAAATCGAGCCCCGAGGTTCTCTGAAACGTGAGATTCCTGAAGCGGGAATCGTAGATCGCATGAATCTGCGACGGCGGAAGATTGAATGGGTTGTATAGCGTCGGCGCGGCGTAGAGCTGCTGGAGCTGTCCCGCCGTCGGGTGCAGATTGACTATCGAAGGGCCGAGGAACTGTGCGTCGGTGAACAGATCCGAGATGTTTACGATGGTGCCGGGATCCGATATGCGGTTGGAGAAGTCGATGTGATAGACCGTGAGCTTGCCTGCGGGTCCTGGCACGTCGCCGGGAGTCAGCTCGAGCCCGAACGTCCACACGCGCGCTTTCTCGGGGCCGAGGTTCGGATTGCCCCCCTCGACGGCGAGGAAGTTGTCGTTGGGGGGCAGATTCAGCAGAAATCCCGGAATCGGGGCCACCTCGCTCGGAATGGGGTCGAGCTGAGACAGCAACGGTGCCCGGAAGGAGGTGCCGTACGTGCCTCGCAACAAAAAATTACCCAGCGGCTTCCAGACGAAACCCGCTTGAGGATTGTTGGAGGAGCCGAAATCGCTGTAATGCTCGTCCCGATCCGCCAATGTGAGCTCCAGCACCGGCTGGTCCGTGCCCGCTGCGCGCGGCCCTACGAGCGGCACGTGTGCCTCGACGTACGCCGCACCGACGGTGCGCCTGGGATCGAACGGATCTTCCGTGGTCGGAATCAGGAACTTCTGTCCGAAAGATTCGCGGCGGAACTGGCCGCCGAGCGCGTAGCGCACGGAGCCTGCGGGCAGGGCGGCGAGCACGCCATCCAGATTGGCGTCGAGCGAAACGATCGCCGACTTGACCTTTTCCAGATAGGCCAGCGCCGGCGAAGGGGAATAGAAAGCTCCCGTTTGCGTATCGCTCTCCGAATAGGTGCCCTCGACGTTGAGCACGTTGTCGCGGGGCAATCGGGCCGTTGCGCCCATCGAGATGCCGTAGCCGTCGATGCTCGACGGTTCCGCGCTCGATTGGTAGCCAAAGGCGCTCGTCTGGCTGGACTGCAGGTAGGTGGAGCGGTGCGAATACGCGGCATCCCCATGCAAGTCCAGGTCCGTCGCGACGTGCTGGTCAAAGTTCGCGAACGCCGCATGTTGGACCTCCTCGGGCAGCAGCGCGAACGGAGAGGTGACGTTCTTCAGGTAGTCCCGGCTCGCTGCCGACAGCGAGGTCTGATCGGAATACTGGTAGGTCAGCAATGCGGACCCGCTGATCCAGTCCCGGCCTGCCGTCTGGCCGATTTGGACGTCGTGCATCGCGCCCTCGGTGACCGAGCCGACCTGCGCGCGGGTCTCCTCGCCGTCGAAATGCTTGCGCAGGATGATGTTGACCACGCCGCCCACCGCATCCGATCCATAGATGGCCGAAGCGCCGTCAGTGACGATCTCGACGCGCTCCACGGCGGTGAGCGGAATCATCGAAATGTCCACGAAGCTCGCGTCGGTATTCCCGGAAGCCACGCGATGGCCATTGACGAGCACCAACGTCGCCTCGGCGCCGAGACCCCGAAGATTCGGCGAGCTCGCGTTGACGTTGTTGTTGGTCTTGCCGCCCGTCGTCACGGCCGCGATGGTGTTCTCCGATACCCCGCCGACATTTTGCGGCAGGTTCTGCAGGAACTGCTGGATCGAATTCGCGCCGGTGGCGTCGATGTCCGCCCGCGTGAAGACCAAGGTCGGAGACGGGGTATCGACCGTGCCGCGGATGTGCGTGCCGGTGACGGTGATCTCCTCGAGGTCGGATGCGTCGCGGCTCGGGGCCGGCTGTTGAATCGGCTTGAGGGCGTCATGGGCGGTCGGGCCGGACGCGGAGCTCTCGACCGCGACGATTTGGATGGTTCTCTCGTCGATGCTGACCGCGCGCAAGCCGGTACCGCTCAACATGAGCATCAGCGCTCGATCGACCCTGAGATCTCCTTTGACCGCCGGGGCGATGAGGCCGGCGACCGCGGACGGCTCGTACGAAATGTTGACGTGTGCCTGCCTGCCAAGATCCCGCAATGCTCTGTCGAGCGGCTCGGCGGGCACGTCGAGGCGCGTCCGCGGCGCGCCTCGTTGTGCCGCAGAGGAGGCTGCGTCGGCGCGAGCGGTTCCGGCAGAGCCGCCGACGGTTGCAAAGATGATGAGCAAGAGAAGGCCTGCGCGTGAACACATGATTGATCTCCCCGGCAGGTCCCTTGCGCGTGCGTTGATGTTTTAGGTCGGCCGCAATCGGCCTCGCACGCTTAAGACGTAATTCGGAGCGGCGGAGGGATCACCCGCGCGAAGGGATTTTCAATCCGATGCGGTCGGCTCGGCGAGCACGAGGGTCGAGCCGCGATGGAGCACGCGCAGGTGATGGGCGCTCGCCATGGCTTGCGCGAAGCTCTCGACGTCGCCGATGCGGAACACGCCGCCGACGCGCAGGCGGCCGGCGGACGCGCTCTCTATGACGATGCGGTCGGTGTCGTAGCGATCGAACTCCGCGGCCGCCTCCGCGAGAGAGGTGTCGTCGAAGATCAACTGGCCGCGGCGCCATGCGGTGACCCGGTCGATGGAGGGCGCGTCGATCGTGTCCGGCGAGGTCGTGCGAGCGCGGCCGTGCGTCGACCGCGAGAATCTGAGTCTTTGCCCCGGATTCAGCGCTTCCACTCTGGGCTTCGGTGTGCGGACGCCGGAGGGAGGCGAGGGTGCCAGCGGCTCGATCAGCACGTGGCCCTCGACCAGCGTCACGTCGAACTCCGAGTCCTCGGCGTCGCGCACACGCACCAGGAACGAGGTGCCCGTGGCGACGACCTTGCGGTCGCCCACCACGACCGTGAAGGGCCGGGGCTGGTTCTTGGCGACGTTGAACAAGGCCTCGCCGTCGTCGAGGCGCACGCGGCGCTCGCTCGCGCCGAACTCCACCGTGAGGCGGGTGTTGGCGTTGAGCGAGACCTCGGTGCCGTCCGCGAGCTCCACGGTCCGCTGTTCGCGGGGTCCGGTCGAGAGGGTGGGATCGCGCAGCGCGTAGATGGAGCCGGCGGCGAGCGCGCAGACCGCGATCATTGCCGCGATCGCGAGCCGCGCGCGCACGGGGCCGCCCCCGCCGGTCGAGGAGCCGTGCCGCCACGCGCGGCCGAGCCGCGCGAAGCGCCATCGCGCCGCCCCGGGCGTGCCGCCGTTGCGTTCGCGAGCCGGCGAAAGCGGCAGACTGGCGGGGAGATCGCCGCTCCGCTGCCACGCTTCCGTCGCGAGCTCGAACGCTCGAGCGTGCGCCGGGTCCGCGGCGATCCAGCGCCGTACGCGTGCCTCGAGCTCGGGGTTGCGGTCCGGGCCGTGCAGCTCGGTCACCCAGAGCGCGGCCCGCGCGCGAGCGCGCCGGGGAGCGATCCTATCGAGACGGGCGATCCGGGAGTCCATGTTCGTCGTCACCGTGTTCCATGATGGCGAGCAGCCCGCGGGCAATATGCCTTTTGATGGTAATGTGGGACAAATTCAGGTGGGCCGCAATTTCCGCGTAGCTATAGCCCGCGCGGTGCGCAAAGTAGATCTCGCGCGTCCGCGGGCTGACGGCATCGAGGACCGCGCGGATATGGGCCAGGCGTTGCTGCGTCTCTAGCAGGTCCTCCGGGTTGGGATGGGCGGCGATGAGCGGGTGCCTGGGATCGAGCTCCTCGATGGGCACCTCTCGCGCGAAGGTCCCGCGGTCGCGGCGGTGCTGGTCGATCGACAGATTGCTGACCGCCTGGCGCAGGAAGGCTTCCTCGTTCGCGACCGCCGCTTCCCGCCCATACACGTGCAGGCGCAGCATGGCCTCCTGGATCAGGTCCTCGGCGTCCTCCTGCGAGCGTCCCTTGCGGCGCAAGAATTTCAGCAGCCGCTCGAAATATCGCGGACGTGAGGGCATGGCGGGCTCGTCACCCGCCGCAGGCGCGGTGGGGGATCAAGGACGGGACTCTCGCGTTCGGCGCGGGGCTCGAGTGGTGCCGCCGGCGGGCACGAGGGCGGGACATTCGAGGTCGGGGGGCGCGGGTGAGGGTGCCGGCTCGGCCAGCCCGCGCCGGGGCTCGGCCTCCTCGCGGTGCACGGTCATCCCGGGCGCACGGATGCCGATGCGCACGCGGCTGCCCTTGATTGCCATCACCGTGATCGTGATGTCATCTCCAATGGTGAGTGTTTCCGTGAGCCGCCGCGTGAGAATGAGCATGATCCCTTGCCTCGCGCCGATGCGCCGCCTTCCCGTTGCTGCATGAACATTATAGTGTTGCAACACTATCGTGTCCAAGGCCATATCTCTGCATTTCCGCTGGATATGCAGCGTGAGGACCGTGAGTGACACTATAATGTCTGGACAGTATTTTGTCCGAAGCTCGATCTTTGAGCGTGCGCTCAAGATCGATCCTGCGTGGCCTCGGCGAAGAAGTTCGCGAGCGCCGCAAGCAACGCAACCTGAGTCAGGAAGCCCTGGCTCTGCAGGCAGGTATCCATCCCAATGTCGTCGGGCGTCTCGAGCGTGGGATCTACAACCCGAGCGTCATGGTGCTCTACGCCATCGCGGTGAAACTCAACATCTCGCTGGTCGACCTCTTCGCAGGCGCATCGAAGCGCGACTGAGCATACCGGCTGCCCGGGGACTGGACTTTGCGGCGAGCCGGGCCGGGCGGTCCCAACTTAGCGCCCTGCAGTAGAACCGCCCGAGCGCCCCCTCGCCGGCTGCCGGAACGGTGGCCAACCCGCCTTGAAGCCCCGTCACAACCACATTCGCCCCCCGATGTGAAACAATGACGCCTGATGGGGATTCAGTCCGCCACCGACTACATCGATAAAGACGGTTTCCGCGCCAACGTAGGGATCATTTTGACGCGAGGGTCGGGTGAAGTATTTCTCGGCGGACGCGTCGGGGGCCGCGGGTGGCAGTTCCCTCAGGGCGGCGTCAATCGCGGCGAGCGAGTGGAGGACGCGTTGTTCCGAGAGCTCCGGGAGGAGATCGGCCTCGAGCCCGCGGACGTCGGGGTGCTGGGATCGACGCGCGGCTGGCTTCGCTATCGGCTGCCGCGTCAGTACATCCGGGACCGCTGCATCGGTCAAAAGCAGCGCTGGTTCCTGCTCGATCTCAAGAGCGATGAGTCGAAGCTGCGGTTCGATCTGACCGACACCCCGGAATTCGACCGCTGGCGCTGGACCGACTACTGGACGCCCGTGCGCGAGGTCGTCTACTTCAAGCGCAAGGTCTACGTGCGCGCGCTGCACGATCTCGGCGCGATCCTGTTCCCGCAAGGCCTGCCGCCCTACCCGGAGTGGTGGCCCGACGCCCGGACCGCGGCGGCGAGCTGAGCCCGCCGCCGGCCGCGCCGGCTGGCTGCACTCGCCGCGCCGGTTGCGCGCCGCGCGTTGCCGCAGGCCCCGCCGAGGCTAGGCGTATGGGCAGTAGGAAGGAGGCCCCGGTTCCCTTCGCCCTGCGCTCGGGCGTCCCGCCCCGTCTGGGTCAGAGCTACGCGGGCACTGCTACCCGTAGTTGGGTCGCTAGGCCGCGGCTAGACCGCTGCTCATCAGGCGGCCCCCAGGTGGACGTCGGACCCTATAACGGGTAGCAGTGCCCGCGTAGCTCTGACCCAGACGGGGCGGGACGCCCGAGCGCAGGGCGATCGAAGGGAACCGGGGCCTCCTTCCTACTGCCCATACTCCTAGCCGCGCTGCGCCGGCCTCGACACCACCGCGAGCAGCCAGGCGAGCAGCACGCACGCGGCCAGGCTCGACGACGCATCGACGATGTAGCTGCCCGCGACGCCGCGCCAGTCGTATCCCCAGCCGTCGAGCACCAGCATGTACGTGTTCGCGACGTTGAAGGCCGAGATCATCAGGCAGTAGGTGGTCGCCGCCAGCGGGTTGTCGCGGCCGACCGTCTGGAAGGAGATGGCCGTCGAGACGGTGATGGACACCGCTTGGAACACGTTGCCGCCGATCAGCGCCGCCGCAAAAGTCGTGGGATTGCGCGGCAGCAGCAGGAGCGACAGCGTGAACGCCGCGCCCACCACGCCGATCGCGAGATATAGAGAACGCAACGGCAGGAGGTTCCTGATCACCGGGAACAACGCCGATCCCGCGATGCCGGCCACCATGACCCCGGCGCCGCCGACGAGGCCGACGAAATGCGGCGTGGCCGCAAAATCGCTGCCGAGGCCGCCGAGAATGTTCACCAGCGAGAACGTCGCGGCCGGCGCGATGAACAGCGTGATCGCGAGCAGCACGTCGCGCTGCCGCACGGTCCGCAGCACTTCGCGGAAGAACTGCGAGAAGGACTCGCGCGCGAGCCTCCGGTCGGGTCCGGGCGCCTGCATCCAGGGAAAGATGCCGATCGGGATCAGGACCGCGGCGCCCAGCACGACCGCGGCCGCGGCGGGCGAAAAGTGCCGCACCACCTCTCCCGCGACCACCGCCATCACGCCGCCGCCGCTGATGTTGGCGATGGTCACCCAGACGCTGAGCGGGCCCTTCTCCTCGGCCGACGTGATGCTCGCGAGCCAGCCGCCGAGCGCGCTCTGATAGAGATTGGCGAAGAAGAAGCCGATGACCAGCAGACCCTCGACCCAGGCGATGTGGTCGAGACTGAGGAGCGCGGCCACGAGCAGGCCGGCGGATAGCAGCGCCGTTGCGACGCAATACCAGCGCCGGCTGAACCTCACGTCGAGGACCGGGCTCGCGATGAACGTCCAGAATCCGGGGGATATCGCCACCGCCGTGGTGGACGCGATGACGGCCTCGGGGACGCGGCGCGCGTTCAGGATCTGCGGCACGGTGATCACGAGGATGCCGCCGTACATGCCGAACAGCGCGTTCGACATGCCCATGAGCCAGAGCGGCGCGCCGGGCCGTCGTCGCCTCAAGGCTTCTCCCAGGTCCCCGATCCGCCCGATCGATACAGCGCGTCGATCACCCGCATGTTCGCGATCGCATCCTCGATCGGAAACTCCTGCTCCGCCTCGCCGGAGAACACCTCTGCCGCCGTGTCGCACTGGAGCATGTATTGATCGACCGCGGGGAAATCCTCGTGCACGGCCGAGCTGCCGTCGAGGCTGCGACCGTCGTCGATGACGATGCGGCAGACATGGTCCTTCGGCGGCGTGAACGGCACCGCGACCTCGATGCGCCCCGCCGTTCCGAGGATGGTCATGCGCTGAAACAACGCGAGCTGCGTCGCGCTCTGGAACACGAGCTGCGCGCCGCCGGGAAAGGCCAGCATTCCGCCGGTGAGACGATCGATGCGCATGACGGGATCGCGATCCATCAGCGCGATGGCGCGCTCCGGCTCGGTACCGAACACGTAACGTGCGGTGACGATGGGGTAGCACCCCACGTCGTAGAGCGATCCGCCGCCGATGTCGGCCCGGTTGCGCACGTTTGCCGGATCGAGCACCGGGAACACGAACGCCGACTGGATGGCGCGCACGCCGCCGATGCGGCCGGCCCGCACCAGCTCGCGGATTCTCCGCCATTGCGGATGGTGGCGCACCATGAAAGCCTCGATCACGCATCGGCCGCTCGCGTCGCGCGCGGCGACCATCGCCTGCGCCTCGCGCGCGTTCAGGCCGATCGGCTTTTCGCAGAGCACGTGCTTTCCGGCCTGGAGCGCCTTCACGGTCCAGGCCACGTGCAGGTGGTTGGGCAGCGGATTGTAGATCGCGTCGATCCCCGGGTCGTCGAGCAGCGCTTGATAGTCGCCGTAGCTGCGCCCGACGCCGAAGCGCGCGGCAACCTCGGCGGCACGCGCGGCGTCGCGTGATGCGATGGCTGCGATCATGCCGCGCCGGCCGGACTGGATGGCCGGCATCACCCGCTTGATCCCGATGTTGGCGGTGCTGAGGATGCCCCAGCGCAGCCTGCCCGAGCCGTTCAAAACGGCTTGACCACGGCCAGCACCACGATGGCGATCAGCAGCAGGGTCGGGACCTCGTTGAAGCCCCGGAACCAGCGCGCACCGTGGGTGTTGCGGCGGCGCGCGAAATCACGCATCAGCTGGTAGCACCACCCGTGGTAGCCGATCACGAGCAGGACGAGCAGCAGCTTCACGTGAAGCCATCCCATCGCAAGATAGGACGGCGCGGCGGCGAGCATCGCAAGTCCGAGCCCGACCGCGGCGACGGCGCCGATGGTGGTCATGGCGAACAGTCGGCGCTCCATGAGCTCGAACCGCTCGATGCCGACAGCGTCGGTCGCATCCGCGTGATAGACGAAGAGCCGGGGCAGGTAGAACAGCCCCGCGAACCATGCGACCACCGCAACCACGTGAAAGGCCTTGAGCCAGAGCATGCGCACCCCTACCAGGCTGCCGGAGCCTCGGCGGATCATACCGTGATGTGACGCAGGTCGCCCTTCGGCCCGGCGGGCCGGGCCCACGGTCAAACCGCTGTCTGCGGGGGGCCTCCTTCGTGTAATGTCTCCTCCTGCGAATGCGGCTCGGAACCCAGGCAAGATGGCGGATCACTTCGGCAAGCTGGTCGTCAAGTCGCACATGCCGAGGCGACGCGTGCTCATCGGGCTCGCGGTGCTCGGGTCCCTCTTTCTCCTGTACGCGGCGTTCGAGCTGGGACGCTACGACGCCCACTTCCGGGTCATCGATTCGGTGCGGGGGGCGCTCGCGGCGAGCGCGCGCATCCGCTCCCTGGAAGCGGAGAATGCCAGGCAGCGCAGTGCGCTCGAGGCCGCCGAGGTCGCGCGCCGCGTGGATCGCGAGGGCTACAAGCAGGTCGAGCGCAGCCTCGGCGACATGCAGAGCCAGATCGCGCGCCTCAACCAGGACCTGTCGTTCTATCGAGGCCTGGTCCAGCCCGACTCGCTGGTGCACGTCAAGGTGCAGCAGATGCAGATCGTTCCCGAAGCGAGCGCGGGTCAATATCGCTTGAAGTTCGTGCTCATGCAGACCGGCAAGCCGGACAGCCTGGTGGCCGGCAACGTGGGGGTGACCGTCGACGGCTTGCAGCGCGGACGCCCGGCGAGCCTCACTTTCGCCCAGATCACGCCCAGCCGCCGCGCCACGCTCGGCTATTCATTCCGCTATTTCCAGGATTACGACGAGCCGGTGCAGCTGCCGCCGGGATTCGAGCCGACGCGCGTCGGAGTCGAGATCCACAACAGCAAGGATCGCGACGTGAGCCACAGCTTTCGACAGGCCTTCGTGTGGAAGGCCCAGGGCATGTCGGTCGAGACCGAGACCGGAAACACTTCAGCGAGAGGCGATTCAGATGTTCAAGCGGAAACCGACTAGCAACGCAGCCATCGACACCCTGATCGGCCCGGGCACGCGCATCGACGGTGACGTCGAATTCACCGGCGGACTGCACGTCGACGGCCACATCAACGGCAACATCCGGTCGCGGGGCGGGCGCGAGGGCCTCTTGTCCGTGAGCCGGCAGGGTTGCGTGGAAGGCTCGGTCACCGCCGCCGATGTCGTGCTCAATGGCGTCGTCAAGGGCGACATCGAGGCAAGCGGGCGGGTGCAGCTGGGGGCGGATGCGCGCGTCCTGGGTAATGTTCAATACGCCGTCATTGAAAGTGCCGTGGGCGCCCAAATCAATGGGAAATTGGTCCATCGAGCCGGGCCCGCCGGGCTGCGCACCGACGAGCCGGCGCCCCTGGAGGGTGCGGCGGCGCCGACGGCGGTACTTTGATCGGCCGGCGGCAGGCGGGGTAGAATGCAATCATGAGCCTGACATCGAATGAAGTGACTGCCGCCGACATGCCGCCGCCCCCGAGCGTGCTGGTGTTCACCGACGCCGCGGCCGGGAAGGTCGGCGAGCTGATTCGTGAGGAAGCGAACCCGAACTTGAAGCTCCGGGTGTTCGTCTCCGGAGGCGGATGCTCGGGATTCCAGTACGGCTTCACGTTCGACGAGAACGTCGAGGACGGCGACTTCTGCGTCGAGAACCACGGCGTGCAGCTCCTCGTGGATCCGATGAGCGCGCAGTATCTGATGGGCGCGGAGATCGACTACAAGGAGGATCTCCAGGGCGCTCAGTTCGTCATTCGCAATCCCAACGCGAAAACGACTTGCGGTTGCGGGTCATCCTTCTCCGCCTGACGATGCCGGGCCGCCCGGGCCTGCCCTCCCCATCGTGCTAGCGGGCCTCCGATGAGCAGCGGCGAACACGCCGTGCCCGACGTGCTCGCGGCCGTCGATCTGGGGTCGAACAGCTTTCACATGGTGGTCGCGCGCTATTCGCACGGCCAGCTCCTGATACTCGATCGGCTGCGCGAGATGGTGCGGCTCGCCGCCGGTCTCGGCGACAGCGGCCGGCTCGACGATGCCGCGGCCGATCGCGCCATACGGTGCCTCGAGCGCTTTGGGCAGCGGCTGCGCGCCATGCACGCAGACAGCGTGCGCGTCGTCGGCACCAACGCGCTGCGGCGCGCGAAGCGCAAGCGCTGGTTCTTGGAGCACGCGCGTGCGGCGCTCGGTCATCCGGTCGAGATCATCTCGGGCCAGGAGGAGGCGCGGCTCATCTATTCGGGCGTGGCTCACACCAGCCCGATGAGCCCCGACAAGCGCCTGGTGATCGACATCGGCGGCGGCTCGACCGAAGTGGTGATCGGCGAGGGATTCAATCCGCTGCTGCTCGAGAGCCTGTCGGTGGGGTGCGTCGGCCTGACCGCGATCTGCTTCGATGACGGCAAGATCTCGGAGAAGCGCTTCGAGCGCGCCCGCACCGCGGTGAGGATGGAGCTCGAGCCCATCCAGGAGGCCTATCGAAAGCTCGGCTGGCTGCAGGCGTTCGGAAGCTCCGGCACCGTGCGCGTCATCGGCGACGTGGTCCGCACGCTGAACCCCGACTCCCCGCGAATCACCGTCGACAATCTGCGCATGCTGGCGGAGCGCGTGATCGCCGCGGGGCACGTCGACGATCTGGATCTCGAGGACGTGGACTCGGAGCGCGCGCCCGTGTTCCCGGCGGGGCTCGCCATTCTGCTCGAGCTGGTCGAGAACCTCGGCATCGACCGGGTGCGCGTCGCGGAGGGCGCCATGCGCGAGGGTCTGCTCTACGACCTCATGGGCCGCTTCACCGACGAGGACGCCCGTGTGCGCAGCATCCGCGCCATGGAGCAGCGCTACCACGTCGACACCGCCCAGGCGGACCGCGTCGAGGCCGCGGCGGTGGCGCTGCTGGAGCAGGCCGAGAGCGATTGGGGGCTCGAGGATCCGCTGGCCGAGTCGATGCTGCGTTGGGCGGCGCGAATGCACGAGACCGGGCTCGACATCGCGCACTCCCGGTACCACCGGCACAGCGCCTACCTCATGCAGCACGCCGACATGCCGGGCTTTCCGCGCGAGGAGCAGCTGCTCCTCGCCGCCCTGGTGGGCGGTCAGCGGCGGCAGCTCGCGATCGATTCGCTGGAAGACCTGCTGCCGCCGTGGGACCGGCTGGCGGAATTCATGATCGTCATCCTGCGCCTGGCGGTGCTCCTGCACCGCGGCCGCAGCCCTCAGCCGCTTCCCGAGGTCGAGCTCGCCGTGAAGGGGCGCACCCTGAGCTTGAAGCTGCCGCAGGGTTGGATGAAGGAGCACCCTCTCACCCTCGAGGACCTGGAGCAGGAGCGGCAATACCTCAAGGACGCCGGATTCCGCCTCAATATCGGCTAGGGCCTGCAACGCCCTGCGATGGCGGTGGCGAGGGCATCCGTTCAGGGGGCGGCTCCTCCGGGTAAGAGCTATTCGGTGACTGCTAACGGTAAATGGTCTTTTGACCGCAAATGGACCGACCGTCATTAGGCGGCCGGACACTGTCCGTCGGACCCCTTACCGTTAGCAGTCACCGAATAGCTCTTACCCGGAGGAGCCGCCCCCTGAACGGACGCCCTCCCCGCCGCCATGGCAGGGCGTGGCAGAGGCTAGGGCTCGGTGAGGGGGATGCGTTCGTCGTAGAGCATGAGCAGCCGCGACTGCGCGCCGATCTGGTCGGTGCCCTCGGCCCGCGTATAGCCTCCTTCGCTGTCGAGGAGCCACGCCTGCGTCCCGTCGGACAGATACAGGTTGAGATCGTCGGCGACGCGCGCCTTGAGCTCGGGAGCCTCGACCGGAAATCCGACCTCGATGCGCCGGAACAGATTCCGGTCCATCCAGTCGGCGCTGCCGCAGTAGATCTCGCGCTCGCCGGCGTTCTCGAAGTAATACACGCGCGAGTGCTCCAGGAACCGCCCGACGATCGAGCGCACCTTGATGCGCTCGGACACGCCCGGGACCCCGGGCTTGAGGCAGCACACGCCGCGCACGATCAGGTCGATGCCGACGCCGGCGCGCGATGCCTTGTAGAGCGCCTGGATGACCGTGGGCTCGGTGAGCGCGTTGAGCTTGGCGATGATGCGCGCGGGCTTGCCCTCGCGCGCATGCGCCGCCTCGCGCTCGATCTTGGCGATGATGCCCTGGTGAAGGCTGAACGGGGCCTGGAGGAGCTTGCGCAGCCGCGGTACCCGCGTCAGGCCGGTGAGCTGCAGGAAGATCTCGTGAATGTCCTCGCCGACGGCCTCGTCGGCGGTGATCAGGCCGTAATCGGTGTACAAGCGCGCCGTCTTGGCGTGATAGTTGCCGGTGCCGAGATGGCAGTAGCGCCGCAGGCCCTTCTCCTCGCGCCGCACCACCATCATCAACTTGGCGTGCGTCTTGTAGCCGAACACGCCATACATGACGTGTGCGCCGGCCTCCTGCAGCTTGGTCGCGAGCTCGATGTTGGCCTCCTCGTCGAAGCGCGCGCGCAGCTCGATGATGACCGTCACGTCCTTGTCGGCCTGCGCCGCCTCGGTCAGGGCGCTCACGATGCTGGAGTCGCTGCCGGTTCGATACAGCGTTTGCTTGATCGCGAGGACCTGCGGGTCGCTCGCGGCGTGCTTGATGAAATCCGCGACCGGCCCGAACCCTTGATAAGGATGGTGCAGCAGCACGTCGCCGCCGCGGATGGTCGCGAACACATCGCTGCCCATGCGCAGGCGCTCCGGGATGCTGGGCGCGAACGGCGTGTACTTGAGCTCGGGGCGGTCCACCAGGTCGTAAAGGGCCATGAGCCGATTCAGGTTGACCTGACCCGACACCTTGTAGAGATCGTCGGCCGTGAGCTGGAACTGGCCGAGCAGGAAGCTCAGGATCTCGTCCGGGCAGTCGTGCGCGGTCTCGAGGCGCACCGCGTCGCCGAACCGCCGGGACGCGAGCTCGCCCTCGACGGCGCGCAAGAGGTCGTCGACCTCTTCCTGCTCGACGAACAGGTCGCTGTTGCGCGTCACGCGGAACTGGTAGCACCCCCGCACGTTCATGCCGATGAACAGCTTCGAGACGAACGCCTCGACGATCGTACCCAGGAACACGAAATTGCGGCTGCCGAGCTCGTCGGGCAGGCGGATCAGGCGCGGCAGCGAGCGCGGAGCCTGAACGACGGCGAGTCCGCTGTTGCGTCCGAAGCCGTCCTCACCCTCGATGACCACCGCGAAGTTCAAGCTCTTGTTGAGGATCTTCGGGAAGGGACGCGCGGGGTCGAGCGCCAGCGGGCTCAGCACCGGGGCCACCTCGCGGTCGAAATAGTCCGCGAGCCAGGCGGCCTGCGCATCGGTCCACATCTCCGGGGACACGAACACGACGCCATTCTTGGCGAGCTCGGGCATGAGCACGTCGTTCAGCAGCTGGTATTGCTCGTCGACGAGGCGGATCGCCCGCGCTCGGATGGCCTTCAACTGGTCCCCGACCGGCAAGCCGTCGGGACCGCCCTGGACCGCGCCGGCCTCGAGCAGCTCCTTCAATCCGGCGACGCGGATCTCGAAGAACTCGTCGAGGTTCGCGCAGGATATGCACAGGAACTTGACCCGCTCGAGCAGGGGAATGCGCTCATCCTTGGCTTGATCGAGGACGCGCCGGTTGAACTCGAGGAAAGACAGCTCGCGATTGATGTAGAGCTGGGGCGATTGCAGGTCGGTTGAGTCATGCATGTCGATAAACCCCTCCCAGGATCCGGGGGCCGGCGGCCCCCGTGACGCTCGGCGCGCTGGAGGGGAGCCCGGCCAGGGTGCGCTGGGCAAACCAGGCGAAGGCCGTGGCCTCGACGTAGTCGGGGTCGAGGCCGAGCTCCGCCGTGCTGGCGACCCGGCTCGGCGCCGCCTCGCGCGCGATCGCCTCGAGCAGCGCGACATTGTGCGCGCCGCCGCCGCAGGCAAAGATCGCCGCGCCGGGCGCCTGCCTCGCGACCTCGGCGGCGACCGTGCGGGCCGTGAGACGGAGCAAAGTCGCCTGGACGTCCGCGGCTGCGAGGTGCGCTCCCTCGAGCTTGCGCTCGAGCCAGCCCATGTTGAAGAGCTCGCGTCCGGTGCTCTTCGGCGCGGGCAGCTTGAAGTACGGCTCATCCAGAAGGCGCGCGAGCAGCGCGGGATTGGACCGGCCGCTGCGCGCCCAGGCGCCGTGCTCGTCGAACTCCCGGCCTCCGTGCCGTGAGATCCAGGCGTCCAGCAATCGGTTGGCGGGTCCGGTGTCGAAACCGGTCACCGCCGCGCGGCGCTTGAGCACCGTGATGTTGGCGATGCCGCCAAGGTTCAGGATCACCCGATCCTCATCGGCGCTGCGAAACAAATGATCGTGGAACACGGGCAGGAGCGGTGCCCCCTGGCCCCCGGCCGCCACGTCGCGCCGGCGGAAGTCTGCGACCACGGTGATTCCCGTCAGCTCCGCCAGCGTGCTCGGATCGCCGATCTGCCAGGTGAACGGGGGCTCGAGGTCCGGCCGGTGGCGCAGGGTTTGCCCGTGGCTTCCGAGCGCCGCCACCCGGTCGGAACCGACGCCCGCTTCGCGCAGCAGGGTGAGCGCCGCCGCCGCGAAGCTGCGTGCGAGCTCCACGTCGATGCGGCCGATCTCATCGAGAGCCACGCGATCCGGCGCATCGACCACGGCCGCGATCCGCGCCTTCAGCGCGGGAGCGAACGGCGTCGCGCTCGCCGCCACCACGCGCAGCGGGAACGAGTCGAAGTCCGCCAGCACGGCGTCGATGGCGTCCATGCTGGTTCCGGAGATGAGACCGAGATAGAGGCCCATGGCGGCAAGGCCCCGAGGGGCTAGGGCTTGCTTACGCTCTGCAGGCGTTCGAGCGTTGCGGGACTCGCGATCCCGACGTCCCAGGCGGCCCGCGCCGCGGGAGCCGCCACCGCGAATGCCGGCACCACCGCGAGAGGCGGTGCCGAAGGCGGCGCGCTCTCGACGAGCGTCGCGGCGCTCTCGGCCGGCGCCGGCCGACCGGCCAGGGCGGCGAGCAGCCGGGTCGTGGCCTCGCGGAATTGACGCAGATCGTCCGCGCGCAGGGGCTCGGCGCCCGCCAGCCGGACGGTCTGCGGATTCTTGTGGACGCCGTTCACCAGGTATTCGTAATGCAGATGCGGCCCGGTCGCGAGTCCGGTCATGCCGACGTAGCCGATGACCTCGCCCTGCTGGACGTGCGAGCCTGCCCGGACGTTCTTCGCGAAGCGCGACATGTGTCCATACAGCGTCGACACGTTGCCGCTGTGCGCGATGACGATGGCGTTGCCATAGCCGCCGCGCTGCCCGGCGAAGGCCACGCGGCCGTCGCCCGCGGCGTGCACGGGAGTTCCGGTCGGCGCCGCGTAGTCGGTCCCCATGTGGCCGCGGATGAGATCCAGGATCGGATGCCTGCGATGCGGGTTGAAGGCGGAGCTCACCCGCGTGAACTCGACGGGCGCCCGCAGGAACGCCTTGCGCATCGGCTGACCCTCGGGGGAGTAGTAACCGACCGCGCCGCCCGGCGAGGTGAAGCGCACGGCCCGGTAGACCTTGCCCGCGTTCACGAACTCGGCGGCCAGCAGCTCGCCGTCGCGCAGATACCTGCCGTCCTGGTAGATCCGCTCATAGACCGCGGTGAAGCGATCCCCGTCGCGGATGTCGAGCACGAAGTCGATGTCCCAGGCGAACACGTTGGCGAGCTTGGTCGCGATGATGTCGGAGATGCCGGCCGCCCCGGCGGCCTGGAACACCGACGAATCGATGGTGGCGGTGGCGGTGCGGATCCGGGTCTCGACGGGGTTCTCGACCATTTTCGCGGCGAAGCCGTCGTCCTTGCGCATGACCTCGAGCGTCCGGGTCTCGCTCACCTTGCGCTCGAGCTGGCGCACCTCGCCGTCGCGGTGGGTGACCTTGATCGCGTCGCCCGGCTTGAGGAAATCGAGGCTCTGGCGGATGCCGGGCAGCTGCCGGATGGCCGCGAGATCGGCGGGGTCCAGGGACATGCGGCGAAAGATCGCGTCCAACGTATCGTTGCGCGCAACGATCACCTCGATCGTCGAGCCGATGCCGGCCTGCTCGGGAGTTGCGGCTCGCGGCGCGGCCGCCGTCGATCCGGAGCGTGCGACGGCCGCCGGAGCGCCCGGCGCACGGCGGACACCGGGAGCGCCCGCGTTCTGCGCCGCCCCAGGACCCGAGTCGCCGGGGGCCTCGCGGATCGCGTGCCAGAGCATCAGCACCAGGAGCGTGGCGCCGAGCAGCGCGCAACCGCGCGCCCAGGCGCGGAGCGCCTCGGATCGCGCCATCGTGCGGCCGATCCACGCCTGAAAACGCGCAATACGGGTCGGTCTTGCGTAGCTCTTTGCGCGCACGGATTGCCTTTGACGCCGGGTGAGCGGGGAGACTAGCCCCGGTCCGCGGTCCGGTCAATCGATCGGAGCACACTCCGGCGGCGACCAGGAGTGTGGGCGGCAGGAAGGAGGCGCCGGTTCCCTTCGACCTGCGCTAGGGCGTTCCGCCCCGTCTGGGTCAGAGCTACGCGGGCACTGCTCCCCGTAGTTGGGTCGCTAGGCCGCGGCTAGACCGCTGCCCATCAGGCGGCCCCAAGGTGGACGTCGGACCTTGTAACGGGTAGCAGTGCCCGCGTAGCTCTGACCCAGACGGGCGGAACGCCCTAGCGCAGGTCGAAGGGAACCGCGGCCTCCTTCCTACCGCCCACACTCCTAGTGGGCGGCGGTCAGGAGCTGGGTGATTTCCGAGGCCGGGGCGGGGCGGCTGAACAGGTAGCCCTGCGCCTCGTCGCAGCCGAGGTCATGCAGCCGGGCGGCCTGCTCCTCGGTCTCGACGCCCTCGGCCACGACGTAGATCTTGAGGGCCTTGGCGAGGTTGATGATGGCGGAGACGATGGCCATGTGCTCGGCGCTGATGGTCATCCCGGCGACGAACGCGCGATCGATCTTGAGCGCATCGAGCGGCAGGTGCGCGATCTGGCTCAATCCGGAGTAGCCCGTGCCGAAGTCGTCCATGAACACCTGCACGCCGGCCTCGCGCAGACGCAGGAGCTTCTGCACGTTGGCGCCCGTGTTCTGCGCGATCATCGATTCGGTGATCTCGACGTCGATGCCGGTCGCGTGGTTCGCGCCGGGTCCGAGGGCGGCGAGCATCGCGGCGACGAACGAGGGCTGCCGCAATTGCACCTCGGACACGTTGACGGCGATGCGCGGCACCTCCAGGCCCTGGCCGCGCCACGCCTGCATGTCGGCGATGGCCTGGCGGATCACCCAGAGGCCGACCTCGACGATGAGTCCCGATTCCTCGAGCAGCGGCACGAAATCGTGCGGCGACACCACGCCGTAGTCCGGATCGTTCCAGCGGATCAGCGCCTCCAGGCCGCGCACGCGGCGCGTGGCGAGGTCCACCTTGGTCTGGTAGTGGAGGATGAACTCCTTCTGCTGGACCGCCTTGCGCAGGCGGCTCTCGAGGCGCAGCCGGTGCGCGACGCGGGCGTTCATCTCCGGCGAATAGAACAGATAGGAATCGGCGGCATCCTTGGCGCGCTTCAGTGCCGCCTCGGCGTTCACGAACAGGCTCTCCGCGGTGTCCGCGTCCGCGGGGTACATGGCGATGCCGAGCTTGACCGAGGTGCGCAGCTCGATCTCGTCGATGATCAACGGCTCCGCGAACGAGTTCACTATCCAATCCTCGATCCAGCGCGCCATGGAGGTGCCGGGGAGGTTGGGTACGACCAAGGCGAAGCGGTCGCCGCCGATCCGTGCCGGTGTCGCCGACTCGCTGATGGTCTTCTGCAGGCGGTTCGCGAGCTCCTTCAGCACCTGGTCTCCCGCATAGCGTCCGAGAGTATCGTTGATGCGCTTGAAGCGCTGCAGGTCGATGATGATGACGGCAAGCTGGCGATGCTCGGCGCGCGCCGCGTGCAGCGCCTGGGCCAGCCGGTCGAAGAACAGCTGCCGGTTGGCGAGGCCGGTGAGCGTGTCGTAGTAGGACACGTACGTGAGCTTCTCTTCCTTGCCGATGTAGTCGAGCGCGAAGGAGATGTCGCCGGCCAGATCCTTGAGGAGCTTGAGCTCCTCGTAGTCGAAGAAGCCGGTCTCCGCCGCGTAGAGCACCAGGATGCCGACGGCCTGATCGTCGACCATGAGCGGCATCGCCATCTGCGAGCGGAAGCCGCGCACCAGCGCCTCGCGCTTGAGCAGCGGCTCGGTCGACGCCTCGATGTCGTTCACCACGACCACGCGCTTCTGGCGCAACGCCTCGCCGACGGGACCGGGATCGACATCGCGGTTGGCGAGGGTCAGGCCGATCTCATCGAGATAGCCCTGCTCGAAGCCGTCCCACACCAGCGGCGTGGCCTTCAGGGCATTGGGCTCCACCAGGCCGATCCACGCCATGCGGAAGCCGCCCTGCTGTACCGCGATCCGGCAGGTCTCGCTGAGGAGCTCGCGCCGCTCGCGCACGCGCACGATGGTCGAGTTGATGCCGCTCAGCACCGCCTGGATTCGCGACAGGCGCGCAATCCTCTCCTGCTGCAGCCGGTGATCGGTGATGTCGCGGGCGACGCCGCGGTAGCCGTAGACGTGGTCCGAGGCGTCCAGCAGCGGCAATGCGTTGCTGTCGACCCAGCGGATGCCGCCCTTGGCGTGGCGCATGTGCAGCACCAAGTCGCGCCAGCCGCGCTTCTCCGCGACGCCGCGTTTCAAGAGGTCGCTCACGGTGTTGCGGATGTTCGGCGCAACGATCTCGAGGCAGCTCGTGCCCACGAGCTGCTCCGGGGTGTAGCCGAGGATGGACTCGACGGCCGGGCTGCAGAACGTGTACACACCCTGCGCGTCGAGCTCCCAGATCCACTCCTGCGTGGCCTCGGCGATGGTGCGGAACCGCTCCTCGCTGTCGCGCAGCGCCCGCTCGGCATTCACCCGGTCGGTGATGTCCTGGATCTGGTAGATGAAGTAATGAGGCTCGCCGGATTGCAGCCATACCAGCGAGCCGCTCATCTGTGTCCACACCACCCGGCCATCCTTGCGCACGAAGCGCTTGTTGGTCTGGTAGGTCTCGATCTTGCGGTCGAGCATGTCGCGGATCAGGATGCTGTCGACGTCGCGGTCCTCGGGGTGGCTGATCGAGCGCACGTCGGTGGCGAGCAGCTCGCTCTCCACGTAGCCGACGATGTCGCAGAGCGCGGGATTGATGCCGAGCCAGCGGCCGTCCGGCGCGACCAGCGCCATGCCGATCGACGAGAAATGCATGGCGAAGCGGAAGCGCTCCTCGCTCTCCTCGAGCTCGCGCTGCGCCCAGCGCCGCGCGTCGCGATCCTCCGCCTCGCGGAGCGCCCGCTCGATCGCCGGCACCAGGCGCCCGCGGTTGTCCTTGAGCACGTAGTCGACCGCACCCTGCTTGAGCGCCTGGATGGCGCGCTCCTCGCCGATCGTGCCGGATACGAAGATGAAGGGCGTGTCGGGCCGCTTCGACTGCGCGATCTCCAGCGCCGCGATCCCGTCGAAGCCCGGCAGCGTGTAGTCCGACAGAATCAGGTCCGGCTCGAAGCTGCCGAGCGCGGCCTCGAAAGCCGGGCCGGTGTCGACGCGCTGCTCGATCACCGTGAGGCCGCGCGAGCGCATCTCGCGCAGCAGAATGTCAACGTCGTCCGCGCGGTCCTCGACCATCAGCACCTTGATCTTCCGGGTGTTCATGCGGTCGGGATCGCTCTACGCGCCCCCCGGCAGCCGGTTCATGACCGCCCAATAAAGGCCCGTCTGCTTGATCACGTCGGTGAACGGGGCAAACTCCACCGGCTTGACGAGATAGCTGTTCACGCCGAGCTGATAGCTCTCCACGACGTCCCGCTCCTCCGCGGAGGAGGTCAGCACCACCACCGGAATGACCCTCTGCTTCTCGTCGCCCTTCAGCCGCCTCAGGACGTCGATGCCGCCGAGCCTCGGCATCTTGAGATCGAGCAGAATCAACCGCGGTTGCGCGCCGCGCCGCTCCTTGAACGAGCCCTCGCGAAACACGAAGTCCAGCGCTTCCACGCCGTCGCGCAGCCGCACGATGTTGTTGACCACGTTGCCCTTGCGCAGCGCGCGCACCACCAACTCGGCATCGGCGTCGCTGTCCTCGACCAACAGGATCTCTACCGCCTCGAAATCATTCACTCGAATCTCCCTCGGGAAGGGCGAACGAGAAGACCGCCCCTTGGTCGACTTTACCTTGCGCCCATACGCGCCCGCCATGACGCGTCACGACGCGATGGACGATGGCGAGCCCGACGCCGGTTCCCGCGAATTCGTCGGCACGATGCAGCCGTTGGAACACGCGGAACAGCTTCTCCGCATACTGCATGTTGAAGCCGACGCCGTTGTCGCTTACCGAATACCGGCACTCGGAGCCGACCTTGTGTCCGCTCACCTCGATCCGCGGCTGCGCCGCCCGGCTCGAGTACTTGACGGCGTTGGAGATCAGATTCGTCCATACCTGGCGCAGCAGGTTGCGGTCGGCCCGCGCCGCAGGCAGCGGCCCGAGCTCGATCTGCGGCACCGGCGCGCCGGGCTTGCGGACGCTGCGCGGACCCGAGTGGACCACCTCGTCGATCACCTCGCGAACCAGCGATTCCACGTTCACCTCGGTGCGCGTGACCGGCAGCCTGCCCAGGCGGGAGAACGCGAGCAGGTCGTCGATCAGCGCGCCCATCCTGCGGCTGTTCTCGCGGATTACGCTCAGGTAGCGCATTCCCTCGGAATCCAGCTTGTCCGCGAAGTCCTCGGTCATCATGAGCGCGAAGCCGTCGATCGCGCGCAGCGGGGCGCGCAGATCGTGGGACACGGAGTAGCTGAAGCTCTCCAGCTCCTGGTTGCTCGCCTCGAGTTGCTCAGCCTTGTCCATGAGCACCGTATTGAGTTCGCGAATCGCATGTTCCGACAGTTTGCGCTCGGTGATGTCCTCGGAAATCCCCAATAGGAATTGCGGCTTTCCCTGCTCGTCCGCAATCGGCATCTTCACGGTATGCAGGATGCGTACCCCGAGCCGTGTGTTGATCGGCTGCTCCGCAATGTCCACCGGCCGGCCGGTCGCGAGCACCTCGAGATCCTTCGCCTCGATGAAGTCCGCCTGTTCCGCCGGAAGGAAGTCGCGATCGCGCTTGCCGATCACGTCCTCCGCCTTCAATCCGAGCAGCTCCAGAGTGGCCCGGTTCTGCCGTACATATTTAAAGTCAACCGCGTCTTTTACGAATATCATGGTCGGCAGGCTATCCACCAGGGAATCGAGGAACTTGTTGGCGGTCTTGAGCTGCATCTCGGCGGCCTTGACCTCGGCGACTTCGTGCGACAGAGCCCCCTCGGCCCCGCGCCGGGCGCGCATCTCGAACTGGACTCCCCGGAACAGCGCGATGAACAAGGCTGCCGCGACCGCGAAGGTGGCCAGCAGGGAGAGTAGCGTGGTCCGGCGGACCTGCGCGGCCTCGAGCTCCCGTTGGGACAGCAACCGCACCTCGATCGCATCCATCCGCTCGGTGCGCGTGCGGATCCTCTGGTCGTCGCCGTTGCGGCGGCCGAGCGACAGCACGGCGCGGGCGGCGGGCAGCCCATAGGTGCGATAAGCGGCCAGCCCCGCGGCCATCTCAGCGAGATGGGCGGCCGTTTCGGCGCGGAGCGCCGCGACATTGCCGTCCTGCAGCGGGTTGTCGCGCGTCAGCACCGTGAGCTCATCGAGCTGGCCCTGCACCCTGCGCGTCAATCTCGAGTACTCGTCGAGGCGCGGGGCGGAGGAGAGCAGCAAGTAGTCGCGCTCGGCCAGATCGGCGCCGGCCAATGACCCGTAGAGATCCGCAAGGGTCGCGCGCACTTCCTGCGTGTGCGCCACCCACTCGATCGATTCGGTGAGCCGCACGACGGTCCGATACGTATTGAGGGCGCCGAACAGCAGCAGCGCCAGCGCGAGCAGGAAGCCTGCCAGCACCTTGTTCTCCACGGATCCAAGCGTGCTCTTACGCTCCGGGCTCATTCCCGCATAGTTCTTCGATTGGGCGGCTGCAGCACTGTTCCCCGATGTTAAGCCTTGAATCTGCATCTTGCTTCCGTTCTCGACGTATCGGCCCGCGGCATCCCCTCTGAAGCGCCGCCGCGCTGCGCAAGCGTCACGCCCCGTAACTTGCGGGGTAGCGGCAGCTACCCTGGCCGCGGTACCGGCAAACCCTGTATTCCCCTTGAGCGATTTCAGCAACGCGCGAGGTTGCACGTCGAAATCGCCTGAATCGCCTGTCGGCGGATTCCTACACGGCGCGGCCGCAAGTGCTGCTCGTGAGATGAGCCTCACAAATCCGGGGTATCGACGCCCGGAAACGCTGCAACTGAGGCCCCGATCACCCGATAACAGTGCATCGCAGCCTAGCTTGCGTGAAATGAGCCGCTGATTTGACGAAAGGACGCCGTGAGCAAGAAGCACTTCTCTGGACATGCGGAACCGATGCTGCAGGGCCGCGCAGCGCAGATGGTCGCGAGGGTGGTATCCCTTTCGCTGGCTCTCGCGTCGACTTGCGCGTTCGCGCAGCCGCCGGTGCAGAGCGATGCGACGATCGGCGATCTGAAGCGCCTCAATGTCGAGGACCTGATGAACGTCGAGGTGACCTCGGTGTCGCGCCACGCGGAAAAGCTCCTCGATGCGGCGTCCGCGATCCAGGTCATCACGCAGGAGGACATCCGCCGCTCGGGCGCCACCAGCATCCCGGAGGCGCTGCGGCTCGCCACCAATCTGCAGGTCGCGCAAAAGAACTCTCATGACTGGGCCATCAGCGCGCGCGGCTTCAACACGGCGCTCGCGAACAAGCTGCTGGTGATGATCGACGGCCGCACCGTGTACACACCTCTCTATTCCGGCGTGTTCTGGGACGTGCAGGACGTGATGCTCGAGGACATCGACCGCATCGAGGTGATCAGCGGGCCCGGGGGCACCCTGTGGGGGGCGAACGCGGTCAACGGCGTGATCAACATCATCACCAAGAGCGCGGCAGACACCCAGGGCGGCTACACCGAGGGCGGCGGCGGCTCGGAGCTCAAGCAATTCGCCGGCGCACGCTATGGCGGCTCGCTGAACACGGACACCAGCTTCCGCGTCTACGGCAAGTACTTTGCCCGCGGCGATGAGGATCTCGCGAACGGCGATCCCGAGACGGACGCGTGGCGCCAGAGCCGCGGCGGGTTTCGCATCGACTCGGCGCCGACGAGCGCCGATCACCTCACGTTGCAGGGCGACCTCTACGTCGGGCTCGAGCGCGTGCAGAACGGCGGCGACGGCGGGGTCAGCGGCCAGAACGTGCTCGGCCGGTGGTCGCGGGTGATGTCTGGCGATGCCGACCTCAGCCTGCAGGCGTACATCGACCAGACGCATCTCGCCGACCCGATTCCGCCGCTCATGCTCGCCAACCTGACGCTGGCGCCCGCGGGGAACCTCTACGATGACCTCACCACGTACGACATCGACTTCCAGAACCGCTTTTCGCTCGGCGGCTTCGATCACGTGGTATGGGGCCTCGGTTTCCGGCGTACGCACGACGCCGTGGTCAACTCGCCGGCGCTCGGCTTTCTGCCGACGACGCTCGATCAGAACCTCTACAGCGGCTTCGTGCAGGACGAGCTGGCGCTCGCGGGCAACGTCTCGCTCACGGTCGGCACCAAGCTCGAGCACAACGACTACACGGGCTTCGAGGTCGAGCCGGACGCGCGCCTGAGCTGGCATGTGAGCTCGAGCCAGGCGCTCTGGGGTGCCATCTCACGCGCGGTGCGCACGCCGTCGCGCGTGGACAACGACATCGTCGAGGGGTCGCCGCCCTACCCGGTGCTGGTCGAGGGCAGGGATTTCAAGTCCGAGTCGGTGCTCGCGTATGAGCTCGGCTACCGGGCGCAAGCCGGCGATCGGCTGTCCCTGTCGGCATCCGGCTTCTACAACCGCTACGACGACGTGCGCAGCACCAGCTACACGCCGGTCACCATCCTGCCGCTGTACTTCGCCAACAATCTCGAGGGCGACACCTACGGTCTCGAGCTCGCATCGATCTATCAGGTGTCCGGGAGCTGGTCGCTGCACGCCGGCTACACCCTGCTCATGGAGCACATGCGGGTCGCGCCCGGGCAGACCGACCTCAATGCCGCTCTCAACGAGACCTCGGACCCCAAGCATCAATTCTCGGTGCGGTCGTCGCTCGACCTGTCGCGGCGCATGAGCTGGGATGCGGATCTGCGTTGGGTCGACACCTTGATCACGAACAGCGGTGCGACCCCCGGCACGGTACCCGCCTATTTCGAGCTGGATACCCGCGTCGCGTGGCGAGCGACCGACCGCGTCGAGTTGTCCCTCGTCGGTCAGAATCTGCTGCACGACCGGCATCCCGAGTTCGGCTTCCCGGACCCGACCCGCGTCGAGATCGTGCGCAGCGTCTATGGAAAGGCTGCGTGGCGCTTCTGATCCGCCGGATCGCCGCATGGACGTGCGGCGCGCTGCTGCTGGGGGCGCTCACGGGCGCCGCGGGCGGCGGTGACGCGCCCACCGAATATCAGGTGAAGGCTGTGTTCGTCTACAACTTCTCCCATTTCGTCGAGTGGCCGGCGCAGGCGTTCAGCGACCCCAAGGCGCCGTTCGTCATCGGCGTCCTAGGCGAAGATCCGTTCGGAGCGCGGCTCGATGAGGCCGTCCACGGCGAGCAGATCGACCAGCATCCCCTGCAGGTGCGGCGCTTTCACAGCATCGAGGATGTCGGGGGCGACTGCCGCATTCTCTATATCGATCGGGCGGAGGCCTCGCAGCTCAAGCAGATCCTGGCCGCGCTGGACCATCGCAGCACCCTCACCGTGTCGGAGCTGGATGACTCGTCGCAGCGCGGCGTCATGATCCAGTTCGTCAACGAAAACAACCGCATCCGCCTGCGCATCAACGTGGATTCGGCGCGCGCGGCGGGCCTCACCATCAGTTCCAAGCTGCTCCGCCCCGCGGAGATCGTCAGCACTCGGAAGGGGGATTAGGGCCTATGAACGCCGTGACCGGCACGTCGGTGCCCATTCGCCGCCTGCTCACGCGCTCGCTGCTCCTGTCGAGCGGCACCGTGCTGTTCATGACGGCGCTCGCGTTCTGCACGTACGAGCTGCTGACGTTTCGCCAGTCGAGCGTGCAACAGCTGCAGACCCTGAGCCAGGCGATCGCGGCGAACAGCACCGCGGCGCTGGCGTTCGACAACGCCGACGATGCGGCGGGGGTCCTGTCGGCCTACAAGGCCGATCCGCACATCACGGCGGCGGTGCTCTACGACGCGCATGGCAGGATCTTCGCGATCTACCCGCGCGGCGTCGACCCCGCACGCTACCCCGCCGGGCCCGGCCAGCCGGGCTACGCGTACACGGCCGATTCGCTCGTGACGGTGCTGCCGGTGACCCAGGACGGCAAGCGCCTCGGCACCCTGTTCGTCTCCTCGGACCTCAGCGTCATGTACGCGCGCCTGCGCCTGTACGCGATGATCGTGTTCCTGGTATGCGCGGTCTCGTTGCCGGCGGCCTACGTGATCTCCCGCCTGCTGCAGCGGCGGATGCTGGACCCGATCCTCGCCCTGGCGGACACGGCGCGCGCGGTCTCCGAGCGGCGCGATTACTCGGTCCGCGCGCAGCCGACCGGAGCCCGCGAGTTCGATCAATTCGCCAACACGTTCAACGACATGCTGACCGAGATCCAGCAATCGGAGGGCAAGCTCCACTCGCAGCTCGCGCGCCTGTCGCTGCTGCAGCAGATCACGCGCGCGACCGGCGAGCGTCTCGATCTCGCCAGCGTCTTTCAGGTCGTGCTCGGCAGCCTCGAGGACAAC
Organism: Steroidobacteraceae bacterium; assembly: GCA_036272295.1. Lineage (GTDB taxonomy): Bacteria > Pseudomonadota > Gammaproteobacteria > Steroidobacterales > Steroidobacteraceae > Bog-1198. The sequence continues at coordinate 4,691 of DATAYZ010000109.1, read as the reverse complement.
CTGCCGGTCGACTTCGGCTGCATCCTCCTGCACGACGCGGCCGCGCAGTCGCTCACCGTGGGCACGGTCGGGCCGGCGGGACGGCGCTTCGCGGAGAAGAGCGGGCTGCTCGAGCAGACCAACGTGCCGATCGACCCGAACGGCCTGTCCTCCTGCATCGCGGGCAAGCTGGTGTACGAGCCGGACGTGCTGGACGTGCCGTTCCCGTTTCCGCAGCGGCTCGGCGGCTCGGGCCTGCGCTCGCTGGTGATCGCGCCCCTGATCGTCGAGAACCAGGTGTTCGGCGCGCTGGTGTGTGCGCGTGCCGCGAAGGAGGCTTTTTCCAGCGGCGAGTGCGAGTTCCTGAAGCAGCTGAGCGAGCACGTCGCGCTCGCGAGCCACCAGGCGCGCCTCTATGGAGCGCTCCAGCAGGCCTACGACGACTTGCGCCTGAGCCAGCATGCCGTGATGCAGCAGGAGCGCCTCCGCGCGCTCGGACAGATGGCGAGCGGCATCGCCCACGACATCAACAATGCGATCTCGCCGGTCTCCCTCTATACCGAGTCGCTGCTCGAGCGCGAGCCCAACTTGAGCGAGCGCGCGCGCGGCTACCTCGCCACCATCCAGCGGGCCATAGACGACGTGGCGCGCACGGTGGCGCGGATGCGCGAGTTCTACCGCGAGCGCGAAGCGCAGCTGACCCTCGAGCGGGTGGATCTGAATCGCGCCATCAAGCAGGTGGCCGACCTGACGCGCCCGCGCTGGGGCGACCTGCCGCAGCAGCGCGGCATCAGCGTCGAGCTGGTCACCGAGATGGCCGAGGATCTGCCGGAGATCATGGGAGCGGAGCACGAGATCCGTGATGCGCTCACCAATCTGATCTTCAACGCCGTCGACGCCATGCCGAGCGGCGGCACCATCACCGTACGCACGCGCAAGGTGGCGGCCTCGGAAGGCGAGCGGGTGGTCATCGACGTCGGCGACACCGGTGTCGGCATGGACGAGGACACGCGCCGGCGCTGCCTCGAGCCCTTCTTCAACACCAAGGGCGAGCGCGGCACCGGGCTCGGGCTCGCCATGGTGTACGGCATGATCCAGCGGCACAGCGCCGAGCTCGAGATCGCAAGCCAGGTCGGCAAGGGCACGACGATCAGCCTGAGCTTCCCCGCGGTCACGTCATCGATGGTATCGACCTCCAAGACCGTCACCGTGCAGGCGATCGGGCGCCGGCTGCGCATCCTGCTCGTCGACGACGACCCTCTGCTCATCAAGTCGCTGCAGGACACCCTGCAGGAGGACGGCCATCTGATCACCGCTACGCATGGCGGCCAGGCCGGCATCGACGCCTTCACCGCGGCCCATCAGCGCGGCGAGGTTCCTGACGTGGTGATCACCGATCTCGGCATGCCCCAGGTCGACGGACGCAAGGTGGCTGCCTCGGTGAAGAGCACTTCGACGCACACGCCGGTGATCATGCTGACCGGCTGGGGCCAGCGCATGATGGCCGCGAACGAGATCCCGCCGCACGTCGACAAGTTGCTGGCCAAGCCGCCGCGGCTGCATGAGCTGCGCGCCGCGCTGATGGAGTTGGTCGCATGACGCACGTCGCCAGATTGCTGATCGTCGATGACGAGGTCGCGCAGATGCGGGCACTATGCGATACGTTGGGCCTCGAGGGGTATTCCAGCCGGGGTTACTCCTCGGCGCGCGAAGCCTTGCAGGCTCTGAAGCCCGGCTCCTACGATCTCGTGCTCACCGATCTCATGATGCCCGAGATGGACGGCATCACCCTGATCGATTCCGTCAGGCGGATCGACCCGACGCTCGGCGCCATCGTGATGACCGGGCACGGCACCATCGACACCGCGGTGCAGGCCATGCAGGTCGGGGCGCTCGACTATATCTTGAAGCCTTTCAAGCTCAACGTGGTCCTGCCGATACTGGCGCGCGCGCTCGACGTGCAGCGGCTGCGCCGCGAAAATGCGGAGCTGCAGGAGCGCGAGCGGATCCGCTCCGAGGAGCTGGCCGCGGCGTATCAGAGCCTCGAGTCGTTCTCCTATTCGGTCTCGCACGATTTGCGGGCCCCCCTGCGCACCATCGACAGCTTCGCGCAGATCCTGGCGGAGGATTTCGGGGAGCGTCTGGATGACGAGGGCAGGCGGATCATCGACACCATCCGCGGCGGCAGCAAGAAGATGGACCAGCTCATCGTCGGACTGCTGGAATTCTCGCGCGCCGGACGCCACCAGTTCGACATGGCGCTCATCGACATGACCCTGCTGGCCCAGGCGGCCGGTGCCGAGGCCTTGGCGGCCTGCACCGGTCCCCGTCCCAAGCTCGAGATCGGCGACCTGCCGTTCGTGTCGGGCGACGTGACGGTGCTCAGGCAGGTGTGGTGCAATCTGCTCGGCAACGCGCTCAAGTACAGCTCGAAGCGCGCGCTGCCGGAGGTGACGGTGAGCGGGCGCACGACCGACAAGGAGGCCATTTTCCAGGTGAAGGACAATGGCGCCGGATTCGACATGCGCTATGCCAGCAAACTGTTCGGCGTGTTCCAGCGCCTGCACAGCGCTCAGGAATTCGCGGGCACCGGGGTCGGTCTCGCGATCGTGCAGAGGATCATCCAACGCCATGGCGGGCGAATCTGGGCGAGCGGCGTTCCCGACGCCGGCGCCTGTTTCGAGTTTGCGCTGCCGCTGCCCGACGCAGCGCCGGTGGTCGCGGCCGATCCTGCCGTGACCCCCGGGGCTGCCTCGAGCGCGTCGGCCGGAGCCGCCGCATGACTCACAAGCTGAGAGTGATCTCGGTCGAGGACAACCCGACCGATGCCCTGCTGGTCTCGAGGAATCTGACCAAGGCAGGCCTGGACGTGGACATCCACCGCGTGGAGACCGAGCCGGATTTCGTGTCCGCGCTCGACAACTTGAAGCCGGACCTCATCATCTCCGACTTCTCGCTACCGCAGTTCGACGGGCTGCGCGCGCTCGAGGTGGCGGTGGAGCGGGTGCCCGAGACGCCGTTCATCTTCGTCTCCGGAACCATCGGCGAGGAGCGTGCCATCGATGCCCTGCGCCGCGGTGCCACCGACTACGTGCTCAAGGGCAACCTGTCGCGCCTCGCCGCGGCGGTGGAGCGCGCCATGCGCGAGGTCGCGCTCAGGGCGGCACGCACCAAATCCGAGCAACAGCGGCGCGACCAGGAGGTCCGGCTGAAGCGCCTGTCGCGCACCTACCGCATGCTGAGCAGCACCGGCTCCGCGATACTGCGCCTGCGCAATCGGAGCGATCTGTTCGATGAGGTGTGCCGCATCGCCGTGCACCAGGGCGGCTACGGCCGCGTCGCCATCAGCCTGATCGACGCCAATGCCCGAACCTTGAAGCCCGAGGCAGGGGCCGGGCTCGAGACGCCGGCGCTGCGTGCCGGGGAGCTCGTCGAGATGCAGTCCGTGCTCGGGACGCAGGGCATGTCGGAGCGCGCGTTCTCTTCGGGCGTGCCCTCCATCCACAACGACCTGGCCGACGAATCGCGTCCCGTCATGAATCGCGAGGTGCTGCTGGAGCATGGATTCCATGCGGCGGCGGCGCTGCCCCTCATGGTCGACGATACTCCCATCGGAGTGGTGTCGCTGTTCAGCGGCCAGCGCGGCGTGTTCGACGAGGCGGAGATGGACATTCTGCTCGAGCTGACCGCCAATCTCGGTTTCGCGCTGCAATACCTCGAGAAGGACGAGGCCGTGCAGTTCCTGTCGTACTTCGACAGTCTCACCGGCCTCGCGAAGCGTCCGCTGTTCTGCCAGCGGCTCGCGCGCCTCATGGCCGACGACAAGGGCGAGCGCGGGGTGCTGACGGTCGTGGTCTTCGACGTGCAGAAGCTCGGCGCCATCAACGACTCGCTCGGGCGCTACGTCGGCGACCGGATGCTCGAGAAGGTCGCGAACCGGATCAAGGAAGCCCACGAGAACTCCGAATGCGCCGGATACTTCGGCGGCGGCACGTTCGCGCTCATGGTGCGTCAAGCCGCCGATTCCACCGACACCGGACGGCTGCTCCAGAGCGCCGCCGCGCAGCTGTTCGTCGAGCCGTTCCAGATCGACGAGCACGAGATCAAGCCGGCGATCCGCTCCGGCGTTGCGTTCTATCCGCACGACGCCGATTCGGCGGATGCCCTGGTGCAGAACGCCGAGGCGGCCCTGTCGGCGGCGCGCGAGGACAACGAGAAGTACATGCTGTACGGGTTCGTCACGCAGCGGCCCACCTCGCGCACGCTCGCGCTCGAGGGCCGGCTCGCGCGCGCGCTGGAGCGCAACGAATTCCGCCTGCACTACCAGCCGAAGGTGAGCATCGCCGACGGCAGCGTCGAGGGCTTCGAGGCGCTGCTGCGCTGGGAGGACGGGCAGGAGGGGTTGGTGCCTCCCAACATATTCATTCCGCTGCTCGAGCGCTCGGGCGCGATCGTCGATGTGGGCGAGTGGGTGATCCAGCAGGCCGTGCGCGACAACCGCGCGTGGATGGCCGAGGGGCTCAAGCCGTTCCGGGTCGCGGTCAACGTGTCGCCGCTGCAGCTGCGCCGGCGCGATTTCGTCGATCGGGTGCTGGCCGCGCTCGAGCCCGGCATGAAGGACGCCGGCGGCGTCGACATCGAGATCACCGAAAGCATGTTGATGCAGGACCTCGAGCTTTCGATACGCAAGCTCACCGCCCTGCGCGAGGCGG
>DATAYZ010000108.1:0-15386 GCA_036272295.1 Steroidobacteraceae bacterium | reverse complement strand
CGGCGCCGTCGATGTATAGGGAAAGATCACCCGTGGAGTTCAATTCGAGTTCCGGAACGCCGGCGATTCTCAGTTTTTCCGATGTTTGGCGCGAACTTGAAACGGCGCCCGCGAGCTGGATTTTACGGTCTTTCAGCACTTCGATGAGCTGCTCGACGGTAGATCCGGTGCCGATCCCGAGCACCATGCCGCCGCGCACGTAGGTCAGTGCGGCTTCCGCGGCGCGGCGCTTCTTTTCGGTGGGGGTCACGATTTTGCCGGCTCCAAAAACAACTGTGCCCGCTTTCGCGGGCACAGTTGATTCATTTCGAAGGCTTACTTTTTCTTAGCGGCCTTTTTCTTGCTCGCCTTCTTCTTCGCCTTCTTCGCTTTAGCTGCCATGATAAAAACTCCGTTATCGGGTTAGTCCGGGGTCCGAGTATATACACCATTAATTAATTTACAAGCAATACGTCACCCACCCGGCGCGAGAATGTGCTAGCGATGTGAACGACCTCACTCGAGCGTGAGCACGAAGTCCCATTCCTTGCTCGACGTCGGCATCACCGACAGACGATTTCCTCGCCGCAGCAAAACGAAGTCCTTCAGCTGCTTCGCGGCGTGCCGCTTCAACTCCTCGAGCGTGATGACGCGGCGGAGCTTGCGCACGAGCTTCACGTCGACGACGTACCACCGCGGCGCATCGCGCTTCGAGTCGGCATCGTAGTGATCGTTCTTCGGGTCGAAGGCGGTCTCGTCCGGATATCCCTCCTTGACGATCGACACGATTCCGGCGATCCCGGGCACCTCGCAGCTCGAGTGGTAGAAGAACGCGAGATCGCCCTTTTTCATGGAGTCCCGCAGCATGTTGCGCGCCTGAAAATTGCGTACGCCGTCCCATGCGGAGGTCTGCTTCGGCGCCTTGGCGAGCATGTCGATGCCGAAGGTGTCCGGCTCCGATTTCATCAGCCAGTGGTTCACGTGTGTCTCCTTGGTGGGTAGTGAAGCAAGCCCGACTCCGTCGCCAGGGCGTCGAGCCCGAGATCCCAGGGCTCGGCGAACGCGGCATCGGTCCGCTGGCAGTCGAACGCCAAGCCGACCACGCGCGGTCCGCGCCAGCGCCGGTGGCGGCGAAAGGCGAGCGCGCGGTCGTAGAATCCGAGACCCATCCCCAAGCGCAGGCCGCGGGCATCCACACCCACCAGGGGCACCACCATGAGATCGAGCCAGCGCGGCGGGATGGAATGCGCCGGGTCCTCGGGCACCTCGATGCCGAACGTGCCGGGCCGCGTCGCGCCGTCGTGCGCGTGGAAGCGCATGCGCGCGTGGCGCAGATCCGAGATCACCGGCACGAACACCTGAATGCCGCGCCGCTCGGCCGCCTCGATCAACCACGCGGTATCCGTCTCCCGGTCGAACGGCAGGTACACCGCGATGCGCTTGCCGGCGCGGAACTCGGGCAGCGTCGCGACGGCCTTGGCGGCCAGACGCGATCGTCGCGCATGCTCCGCCCGGGACAGGGCTCGCCGCCGCGCGCGCAGCTCCCGCCGCAAGATGGGTTTCATGAGGAGATCAAGGGGGATGGCGCCACCCGCAATGCCGTTGCAGACCGTTGCTCCCGACCTGAGCAACAGGTGGGGCCAACTGCGGTACCTAAGGCTTTCCGCTCGAGGCGGACTTGCACACGGGTACCCGCAAGCCATGGCCCCTGGGGTTTAAAACTTAGGGTCGAGAGGTAACCCGATCCACATCGAACACCGCAGGCGGCGCCAAAACTAACCGTCAAGGAACGCGGCTCAAAGCTCGAGCTGCTGGCCTCGCTCCAAAGCCGACTCTACGCGCTCGCGCAGGATTCGCAAGCGCCCGCCGACATCCGAATCGAGAGAGCTGTCACGATTACGGAATCGGATGAGCTCGTTCGCCATGTTGAGCGCGGCGATCACCGCGATGCGATCCAGACCGACGACCTTCCCGCTGTCGCGGATCTCGCGCATCTTCATGTTCAAGAACTCGGCGGAGTCCAACAGGTCCGAGCGCTCCTCGATGGGGCACGTTATGTGGTATTCCTTCTCGAGGATCCGCACGCTGACCCGGGCTTGAGAGTCGCTCATGCCTGTTCCATCGACTTCAGGCGGCCGATCATGGCCTCGACCCGCGCGCGGACCTGCTCGTTCTTCTGCAGCAGGCTGGCGCGCTCGGAGGTCAAGGTGTCCTGCCGCTGCCGCAGCGCGCGGTTCTCTTCCTTGATCTGGCTGACCGTGACGATCAGATCCTCCAGCCGCTTCTCCAGCCGCTTGAGCTCGAGCTCGACCGCCGACTTTGGATTGGATTCGCTCATGGCGCCAATATAGAGCGCGAATCGGCGCAATGCAAAGGGCGGCCGCGGGGCTCGCGCCATATCAAGTGCGGTATCATCGGACGATGATTGCGGAGATTCATTTCCAGGATTTCGAGGACGTCCTGGCGACCGCGGGCAGCCACGCCGATGCCTCGGAGGCGCATGGCTCCTTGTGCGGCGCGCTGTGCTCGACCTCGCCGTACCGGGTGCAGGACTGGATCAACGAGATCCTGCCCGATGGCGCCGCCCTGAGCGACGAGTCCTCGGCGATGATCGAGAAGGTGTTCGCCGCGACCACCGCCTCCTTCGGGGAGCAGGGCATGGAATTCGAGCCCCTGCTGCCCGATGACGAGCAGCCGCTCAACGGGCGCGCCAACGCGCTCGCCCTCTGGTGCAGCGGGTTCCTGTACGGCCTCGGTACCGGGCATCTGTCGGATCTCGAGGGCCTGAACGGTGAAGTGGGGGAGATCGTGCGTGATTTCACGGAGATCTCGCGCGCGAGCGGCGATGACGCCGAGAGCGATGAATCGAACGAGCAAGCCTACACCGAGCTCGTCGAATTCATCCGGGTGGCGGCCCAGGTGGTGTTCGAGGAATTGTTGCCGCTGCGCCGGCAGGCCTATCCGACGCAGCAGCGCCTGCATTGAGCCGCCCGGTGAACCCGACGGAGTTCGCGCGCCGCCGCCGCGAGCTCATGCGCATGATCGGCAAGGGCGCGATCGCCATCCTGCCCGCCGCTCCGGTGCGTCATCGCAACGGGGACATCGAATACGCCTACCGTCAGGACAGCCACTTCTACTATCTCTCCGGGTTTCCCGAGCCCGATGCCGTGGCCGTGCTCGTGCCCGGGCGTCCGCAGGCCGAATACCTCCTGTTCGTGCGCGAGCACGATGCGGTGCGCGAGTCGTGGGACGGCGCACGCGCGGGAACGGACGGGGCGGTGACTCACTATGGCGCCGATGACGCGTTTCCGATCACCGACATCGACGAGATCCTTCCCGGGTTGATCGAGGGCCGCTCCCAGGTCTATTACTCCATGGGGACCCACCCGGAGTTCGACGCGCACGTGCTCGGATGGGTCAACGGCCTCCGCGTCCAGGCCCGCCAGGGCGAAGGGGCGCCGCACGAGTTCGTGACGTTGCGCCACGTGCTCGACGACATGCGCCTCTACAAGAGCCGCTCGGAGCAAGCGCAGCTGAAGCGCGCGGCGGTCATCGCGATGGGCGCACACCGCCGGGCGATGCGCTTCGCGCGGCCCGGACGCATGGAGTACGAGGTCATGGCCGAGATCCTGCACGAGTTCCGCTCGCACAACGCCGACATCTCGTACTATCCCATCGTCGGCGGCGGCGCCAACGCCTGCGTGATGCACTACCGGGACAACGACCGGCCGCTGAACGACGGGGATCTGCTGCTGCTCGATGCGGGGTGCGAATACAACTACTACGCCTCCGACATCACGCGGACGTTTCCGGTCGGCGGACGATTCTCGCCTGCTCAGCGCGCGGTCTACGAGGTGGTGTTGGACGCCCAGCTCGCAGCCATAGACAAGGTGCGTCCCGGCAACCATTGGAATCACCCTCACGAGGCGGCGGTGCGCGTCATCACCCAGGGCCTCGTGAAGCTCGGCCTCCTCAAGGGGCGGCTCGGCAGCCTGATCAAGGAGGAGGCCTATCTGCGCTTCTTCAATCATCGCACCGGGCACTGGCTGGGCCTGGACGTCCATGACGTGGGCGACTACAAGGTCGGGGGAGAATGGCGCGTGCTCGAGCCTGGCATGGCGCTCACCGTAGAGCCCGGGATCTACATCCGGCCCGCGCCGGGGGTGCCGAAGGAGTTCTGGAACATCGGGGTGCGCATCGAGGACGACGTGCTGGTGACCACCGGCGCCCCGGACGTGCTCACGGCGGCACTCGAGAAAACGCCCGAGGCCATCGAAAGCCTGGTGCAAGCGGCGTGATGCGTGTCCTGCATGGGTAGCATGCCCATACTCGATCCGGGGTCGACGCCCGCGGCCTGTGACGTCGCCATCGTGGGCGGCGGCATGGTCGGCGCGAGCCTTGCCGTCGCGCTGGCTCCTCTCGATGTCGACGTGGCCCTCGTGGAAGCCGTGCCGCCGGGCTCGGCGGCTCAACCGAGCTTCGATGAGCGCACGACCGCGCTCTCGAACGGCAGCCGCAGGATCCTGGAGACGCTCGGGATCTGGTCGGAGATCGAGGCGAGCGCAACAGCGATCCGCAAGATCCACGTCTCGGACCAGGGGCGGTTCGGCTTCGCGCGCATCGATGCCGCCGAGCAGGGCCTCGCTGCGATGGGCTACGTGGTTCCCAATCGCGCGCTCGGCGCGGCGCTCTGGCGGCGGCTCGAGGCCGTCGCGCGGCTCCGCTCGTTCTGCCCGGGGCGGGTCTCGCGCGTGTCGCCGGCGCCGGAGGGCGTGAGCCTCGAGGTGAATGACGGCGGCGGAGGTGGCGCCGCATCGGCTGCAGCCGATAGCGGATGCGCGAGCGTCGCGGCGACGCTGACCGCGAAGCTGGTCGTGGCCGCCGACGGAATTCAGTCGGCGGTGCGCGAGGCCTTCGGCGTGAAGGCCGGGTCGCACGACTACGGTCAGTCGGCCCTCATCACGACGGTGCTGCCGCAGCGCTTCCACAACCACGTGGCGTACGAGCGATTCACGCCGTCCGGGCCGCTCGCGCTGCTGCCGCTCGAAGGGGGGCGTTGCGCCCTGGTTCTGACGCTGGATCACGCGGCGGCGGACGCGGCCATGGAGTGGTCCGACGCGCAATTCCTCGCCGAGGTGCAGCGGCGCTTCGGATTTCGGCTGGGGCGCTTCCTTCAGGCGGGCCGCCGCGCGAAGTATCCCTTGTCGTTGAGCCGCGCCGAGCGGACCAGCCAGGGGCGCTGCGCCATCGTCGGGAATGCCGCGCAGGCCTTGCATCCGGTCGCCGGCATGGGCTTCAACCTGGGGCTGCGCGACGTGGCTTGTCTCGCCGAGATCATCGCCGACCGGAGGCGCGACCCGGACTTCGATCCGGGCGCACCCGATACGCTCGCGAGCTACGATGCGTGGCGCGCGCGCGATCGCGGCGGCGTCATCGCGTTCACGGACACCCTGGTGCGCGCATTCTCGAGTCCTCTCGGCCTGGTCGGGCGAGCCCGCAATCTTGGGCTCCTGGCCTTCGACCTGTTGCCGCCGGCGAAGTCCGCCCTGTCGCGCCTCAGCACCGGCGCCGCGCCCGGAGCGCGGGTCCCGAAGCTCGCCCGCGGAGTCGCCCTGCGATGAATGCCCGCTTACCTGGCGGCGGTGCCGACTTCGACGTCATCGTGGTCGGCGGCGGCGTCATCGGCACGGCGATGGCCGGCCTGCTGGTGGGGCGTGGAATCTGCGCGCCGGGACGCGTGGCCATCGTTGCGAGCCGCCTCGAGCCCCCGCCGTCGGGGCGGGATGATTGGGATCTGCGGGTGTTCGCCTTGAGCCGCGCATCGGAGCGCGTGCTCCGCGCGTGCGGAGCGTGGTCCTCGTTGCCGCCGGCGCGGGTGCTCGCGTTCGAGCGCATGCGCGTCTGGGACGAGGATGGCGAGCCGCTCGGCAGGAGCGCGCTGCATTTCGATTGCGCGGAGCTCGGTGAGCCGAACCTCGGCTACATCGTCGAGGGGCTGGCGCTGCAGCGGCAGAGCGCCGAGAGCGCCCGGGCCGCGGGCGCCGCTCTCATCGAAGGAGAGCTCGGATCGGTGGCCATCGACGCTGCGTGCGCGACGCTGCGTCTCGCCGACGGGCGTGCGCTCGCGTGCGGTCTCGTCATCGGCGCCGACGGCCACGCGTCGAAGACGCGCGAGCTCCTCGGCATCGGCACGGCCGGCCACGCCTACCACCAGGACGCGCTGGTGGCGCACGTCAAGACCTCGGAGCCGCACCGGAACACGGCGTGGCAGCGGTTCCTGCGCACCGGGCCATTGGCTTTTCTGCCGCTGCCGGACGGCCGATCCTCGATCGTGTGGAGCGCGGACCGCGCCGAGGCTGCGCGGCTGCGCGGGCTCAGCCCGGAGGAGTTCGCGGACGCGCTGTCCAGTGCGAGCGGCGAGGCCCTTGGCCGGTGCGAGCTGACCACGCCGGTCGCGGCCTTCCCCCTGCGGGTCCAGTACGCCACCGAGTACGTGCGGCCCCGGGCCGTCCTGCTCGGCGACGCCGCGCACGTGGTCCACCCGCTCGCAGGACAGGGGCTCAATCTCGGGCTGATGGACTGCGCCGTGCTCGCGGAGGTCCTCGCCGGGACGCGCCCGGCAGCGAGCGCCGTGGAGCTTCGGGTCCTCCGGCGCTACGAGCGCCGCCGCCGCGGCGAGAACATCGCGGCCGCGGCGGCCCTCGACGGCCTCCAGCGCCTCTTCGGCAGCCGGGATGCGTTGAGCACGGGCCTGCGCGGTGCGGCGCTGCGTGCGGCGGACCGGCTCTCGCCGGTCAAGGGCTTGCTCGCGCGGCGCGCGCTCGGCTTGAGCGGGGACGTGCCGGCTTTCCTGCGGGAGAGCGCTGACGGCCAGGAGGATGGGCGGTAGGAAGGAGGCCCCGGTTCCCTTCGACCTCCGCCACCCGACGCCGATCGCTACATCGTCGCGATAAGCCGGAGCGGGCCCGCCCGGGTAAGAGCTACGCGGATACTGCTACCGGCAAAATGGTCTCGCGACCGCAGATGGACCGATCGTCAATCGGCGGCCTGATCTCTCCGCTCGGACCCTTCCACGGGTAGCAGTATCCGCGTAGCTCTTACCCGGGCGGGCCCGCTCCGGCTTACCGCGGGTAGCGCTCGGCGTCGGGTGGCGGAGGTCGAAGGGAACCGGGGCCTCCTTCCTGCCGCCCATACTCCTGGCGGGGGCTGGGGGCTAGCAGAGCTCGTCGATCTTCGCCGCGCAGATGAAGTCGTTCTCGGACAGTCCGCCGATCGCGTGCGTGGTGTAGGTCACTTCGCAGTAGTTGTACCCGACCTTGAGGTCGGGATGGTGATCCTCGACGTTCGCGACGTGCGCGAGCGCGTTGACGAAGCTCATGGTGCGGAAGAAATCGCGGAACTTGAGCGAGCGCCGCAGGCTTCGAGCGTCCTCGGAAAGGCTCCAGCCCTCGTGGAGCTCGCGCATGAGGCGGCGCGCCTCATCCAGCTCCAGCGGAGCGACGCCCCCCTCGCAGGGCACGCATTTGCGGGCGGCGAGATCGCTCAAGCGGTCCTCGCGTAGGTGCGCTCGATGTACTTCTCGACCAGATCCTGAAACTCCTCGGCGATGTGCTCGCCCTTGAGCGTCACCGTCTTTTCGCCATCCTCGTACACCGGCGCCACCGGGTGCTCGCCCGTTCCCGGCAAGCTGATGCCGATGTTCGCGTGCTTGCTCTCGCCCGGGCCGTTCACGACGCATCCCATCACGGCGACGGTCATGTCCTCGACCCCGCTGTGCCGCTTGCGCCACTCGGGCATGCGGTGGCGGATGTGGCTCTGGATCTTCTGCGCGAGCTCCTGAAAATACGTGCTGGTCGTGCGCCCGCAGCCGGGGCAGGCCACCACCATGGGAATGAAGGCCCGCAGGCCCATGGTTTGCAGGATCTCCTGGGCGACGATCACTTCCTGGGTGCGATCGCCGTTGGGCTCGGGCGTGAGCGATACCCGGATCGTGTCGCCGATGCCCTCCTGCAGCAGCACTCCCATCGCGGCGGTGGAGGCGACGATGCCCTTGCTGCCCATGCCCGCCTCGGTCAGCCCGAGATGCAAGGGATATTCGCAGCGCGCGGCGAGGTTGCGGTACACGGAAATGAGGTCCTGGACTCCGCTGACCTTGGCGCTGATGACGATCCGGTCGGCGCCGAGGCCGAGCTCCATGGCGCGCTGCGCGCTCGAAAGCGCCGAAACCACGATGGCCTCGCGCATCACGTCGATGGCAGCGAGCGGCGCGGCCGCCTTCGAGTTCTCGTCCATCATGCGGGTGAGGAGATCCTGATCGAGACTGCCCCAGTTGACGCCGATGCGCACCGGCTTGCCGTAGCGGCAGGCGATTTCGATCATCTCCGCGAACTGGGGATCGCGCTTGCTGCCGCGGCCGACGTTGCCCGGATTGATCCTGAGCTTGCCGAGGGCCTCGGCGCACGCGGGATGAGCCTTGAGCAGCTTGTGCCCGTTGAAGTGAAAATCGCCCACCAGCGGGACCCTCACGCCCATGGCATCGAGACGCTCGCGAACATGCGGCACTGCGGCCGCCGACTCGTCATTGTTGACGGTGACGCGCACCAGCTCCGAGCCGGCCCGCGCCAGGGCTTTCACCTGGGCCACGGTACCGTCGATATCGGCGGTATCGGTATTGGTCATGGATTGCACGACGACGGGGGCTTTGCCCCCGATGGTGACGGTGCCGACCAGGACGGCAAGAGATTTTCTGCGGGGTGTCATGCGCTCGATTATACCAGGGGCCTCGTTTTGGCCACCCTGAGGACCAGCGTGCCGGCGATCTTGTCGTGCCAGGCCTGCGACTCCGGATCGAATGCGATCCAAAAGAATCCGAGCCCGACGATGGCCACGGACAGAAAGCATCCGAGCGCACGCACGATGGCGGTGGTCCAGTCGAGCTCTCGTCCGTCGATGCGTACCACCTTCAGGTCGAGCACCAGGCCCCCGACGGTCGAGCCGCGCATCTTCCACATCACCGCTCCGTAGGCCGCGAGCACGGTGAGCTCCATGCGGTGCACGAGGTGGTGATTCAGGATCTCCAGGACGATGCCGACCAGCACCACGTCGATCAGCAGCGCGCCCATGCGCCGCATGAAGCCCGCGCGCGGGAGCGTTGCTCCGAGGCCGGACGCAGGCGCCGCTGCCGTCGCCGACGGTCCGCGAGGCGTAGCCGCCGCCGATGCGGTCGAGGACGAGGCTGATGCGGATGCAGGAGCCGCCGAGGGCTCTCCTGCGGAAGTAGGCGCCGGCGGGGGTGCCGAGGGCGGCGGTGTCGCAGAGGACTGCGGTGCCGCCAAGGGCGGCGATGCCACGGAGGGTGGCGATGCCGTGAAGGGCTGAGATGCCGCGGGGGCCGGGGAGGCGGCGGATGGCGCGGAGGACGGCACCGGTCCCGCCGTCGGCGCGGCGGCGGCGGCCGGGGCTCGTGCAGCCTCCCGACCGCGGAACGACAGGATCGCGGCGTAGAGCACCGTGCCGAGCCCGAGGAATCCGAGCAGCTGAAATACCAGGAAGCCGATCACCGGGACCAGGTAGAGGAGCAGCACGACCGCGCCGCCGATGAGGACCAGCAGCGCGGGGTGGGTCGCGAGGCTCGAACCGCGCGCGCCCGCGATGCGCCGCCCGATCCACGCGAGCAGCGCGGCACGGCCGAACAAGCCGGCGCAGACCAGACCGATCACGACGAACGGAACCGCCGCAATGCCGATGACCGTGGCGCAGAGGAGGACGATGAGCACCGGGGTCGCGAGCACCGCGATGAGCGCAGCCAAGAGGCAATGACCGGGGTGGGTCTCGAACGTGCTCACGCAACGAAAAAGACCCTCCCGAAACAGCACGGCCAGGAGCATGTAGAGCACCAGGACGCCGAGCGCGATTCCCCATGCCCAACCAACGTCCGCGACCAGCGCGAGCGGCCGGCCGTACAGCAGGCAATTGCGCGTCCAGGCGCGCAGGCCGTCGAAGCGATAGAACGTGCCGGGTAAGACGTTCTCGGTGTCGCCGTGAACGATGGCGCCGGGATCGCGATGCAAGGTCCCGCCGACGGACACGGCGCTGCCGTCGATCTCGGCGTGGGGTCCGAGGTTCACGTCGCCGAGCACTGCGACCACATCGCCGTCCACTTTGCCGTCCACGGAAACGCTTCCGAGGACCGCGACGGCGCTGTCGGAGATCTCGCCGGTGACGCGGGTGTCGCCGAGGATCGATACCACGTCGGCGGCCTCGCCGTACGAGGTCGATGACCCGAAGACGGAGACCACCGAGTCGGCGCGATCGCCTTCCTTGAGCGTCGAGTCATGACCGAGATTGATGACGGAATTGGAGCGATCGATCTGGTGACGGCGGCGGTGCCTCGAGGCGCCGTGCTCATCCCAGCTGGCGTCCTCGTCCTTGTCGCGCGGGGAGCTCGCGCTCGAAGCCGCCGCGTCGTCCGCGGAAGGTCCCGCGGCGGCGGGAGCGGCCGAATTCGCGGCGCTCGAGTCGGACGCGGGCGCGGCCGCGGGCGCCGCGGCGGCGCCCGCGGTCAAGGGTGCCACGGTCAAGGGTGCCGCGGTGGACGGCGCCGTGGTGGAGGGTGCCGCGCTTGCGTTGGACGAGCTTGCAGCGCTCCGCAGGCTCGGGACCGTGATGAGAACGGTGAGGGTCAGAAGACCGGTCGCCAGGCGCCGGAACGTGTGGGGGTTCATGAATACCTGCCGTTGGAGGATGCAAGGCCGCCCGAAAGCGGCGCGAGTCCGTCCTTGTGGAAATCGACGAAGAGCAATCGGTAGGCGAGCGCGCCGAGCCCAAGCAAAGTGACATAGAGCACGGCGCCGGCGAGAAGCGCGGTGTGCAGCCACGCTGAGGGAACGATGCTCGCAAACAGCGTCCCGAGCTGCTCCACGGCGGTGAGCGCCGTCAGCACATGGTGCGCGGGCGTCACGTCCGCGGCGCCGTACGCCTGCAGCGAGCGCACGGCCCCGCTGATCCAGTCGCCGCCGAGCACCCCGAGCCCGACGAGCACGACGCTCAAGCACACGAAAACGGCGCGTGCTCCGGACGGCCACTGGCCGAATGAGCGCAACCACCATGGTCGTGCGGCACGACGCCCGAGCTCGCGCAGAATGCGGGCCTCGAGCCCACGCGGGGCGGGTCGCGGGGGCAGCGCGCGAACATAGCGCGCGAGCCGCTCCTCGGTCCGCTCCGTCCCGGGGTCCGGCTCACTCATGGCTCGACGCTCCTCGATTCCATCAATGACAGCAGTGCGGCGCGTGCGCGCCGGATGTCGGTCTTCACCTTGGCGAGCGAGGCGCCGAGGCGGGAGGCGATGTCCTGATACGAGAGCTCTTCGAAGTGATAGAGCACGAGCGGCAGGCGCTGATGGTCCGGGAGCTGCTTCAGCGCCTGGTCGATCATCGCGCGCCGCTGCTCGGCGTCCAGCGAGGCGAGCAGCTGATCCACGAGCTCGACGGGCGGCTCCGGATCACCCGTGTCCTCCTCGTCGGACCGGGGCTTGAGCTCGGAGAACAGCCTCCAGCGCTTGCGGTAGCGCGTCAGATAGTTGAGAGACAGGTTCGTGGTCACGGTCTTGAGCCAGCCGCCCGCGGCCGGGCTTTCCCTGAGCTGCGGGAAGTTCTCGTACGCCTTGACGAAGACGTCCTGGGCGATGTCCTCGGCCTGGGCATCGTTTCCGGCCAGGCGTGCCGCCGTCGAGAAAACCATGTCCTGATAGGCACGCATGAACATCGTGAAGTCGGCAAAAGGCTTTGGCCCGGTGGCTTGCTGTTGCACTGGAATGGATTCGCCTAAGTCCAAAACACAGCGGCCGGCGAAAAGTTGCAGATCCTCCCCGTCTAGGGGTTCCGCACCCCGGCAAGCTCGCCCGCGGTGAGCACCCTGGGGGCGGGCAGGGGTGTCCCGTCGGCCGAGAGGAAGGCGTTGACCGGACGCCGGCCGAAGCGTGCCCGCGGCAGCAGGGTCATGAATTTCAAGATCGCCAGGAAGCCCTTGAGCCGCTCGGGCTCGACCGCTCCCAGGGCGCTGCCGGTGTTCACGCGGGCATCCACGGCCCCGAAGACCCGGTCGAGGGACGTGCCCCCGGTCTCGAGACACGTGTGGATCAGCCCCACGAAGGAGATCTTGCGATTGGCGATGGTATTGCCGATCGGGGTGTTGCAGCACGAGGCATACCACCGAAGCATGCCGCGGCGGGTGAGGCGCACGCAGGCGAGGGCTTCGCGTCCCTGGCTGAACGTGATGTCGGCCGGGACGACCTGGACCACGTCGGTTCCCCCCTTCTCGTTCAGGATCTCCTCGCTGCGGCCGAGGAAGCGTGCGAAAGCCTGGCAGTCCTTGCAGTAGCAGATGCAGCGCGTGAAGCGCCGCGGGCGCCGGACCGTGCCCTTGACCGTGCCGCAGCGGCATTGCACCGGCAGCAGAGTCACGGCCGGCCTCGATTTCCGGGGGCGCCGGAGACCGCCGCCGTACGCTCGAGACGGTGCAAGAGATGCGCCTTCACGGCCGGCCATTCGCGATCGAGCACGCTGTACACGCAGCTGTCGCGAAGGATTCCGTCGCGGCCGATCTGATGCTGGCGCAGGATCCCGTCGAGCTTCGCGCCGAGCCGTTCGATCGCCGCGCGACTCTGCTGGTTGAAGAAGTGCGTACGGAACTCGACCGCGACGCATCCGAGGCGCTCGAACGCGTGGGTGAGCAGCAGGAGCTTGCACTCGGTGTTGAGGGCGGTGCGCTGCACGCGCTTGCGGTACCAGGTCGAGCCGATCTCGAGACGCCGGTTCGCGGCGTCGATGTTCATGTACGTGGTCATGCCGACCGCGCGCAGCGACGGAATCTCCAGCACCGCGAAGGGAACCATGGAACCGCGCCCGTGCAGCCCGAGACGACGCTCGATCTCCGCGCGCACGCCGTCCGGCGCGGGGACGCTCGTGTACCAGAGATTCCACAGCTCGCCATCCTTGACCGCCTCGACGAGATCGTCGAGGTGCTCCTGTGACAGGGGCACGAGCGACACGTGCTTTCCCTGCAGCGAGACGAGTTCCCCTAGGCTCATCCCGGCATAATACCGCTCATGAGCTCCCGCATCGTGTATTCGACCGGAGTCGGCACCCTTTGCCCCAACTGCCGGCGGCCCGTGCGAGATTGTGTCTGCCCAAAGGGGGCTCCGGGCGCCGCCAAGCCCGCCGCCGTGCGCGTGGGGCGCGAAGTGAAGGGCCGTGCGGGCAAAGGGGTGACCGTGGTGACCGGGCTGCCGCTCCCCGCGGCGGAAATCGAGTCGCTGGCAGCCCGGCTCAAGAAGCGCTGCGGCTCAGGGGGCACGGTACGCGAGGGCATCATCGAGATCCAAGGCGACCATCGGGAGGCGATCGTCGCGGAGCTCGTGAAGCTCGGCTGGCCCGCCAAGAAGTCGGGCGGCTAGGACCCGTCCGCGCCGCGATCGTATCGGCGATCGGGCCGCGGCGCGTTGCCCGCGGCACCGATCTGTCACGAGCCGCGATCGCATTGCGCGATTCGTGTATCATGAGTCATCGCGTAAAGAGCTGTTTGGAGAGCGCTCTCCTCGAGAGAGCCGCCGAAGGCGCAACCGCCCGGAAACGCTCAGGCACATGAACGGCAGACTCTCGCGATCTCTGGAGAGCGGTCGCAAAATGGCGATCCACCGAAGGGGAGCAGCGCTCCGGCGCGCGATCTCTCAGGTCTAAGGACAGAGGGGCCCGACATTCTCCAGCCCACATGGCGTGGGCTTCTGAATGCCAGGTCTTCCTGTGTTCCTTGATCTCGAGGTTGCGATGGGCCTGCACACTCCTCTCTACGACACCCACGTTCGCGCCGGCGCCAAGATCGTCGATTTCGGCGGCTGGGACATGCCGCTCCATTACGGCTCGCAGATCGAAGAGCACCACGCCGTGAGACGCGCATCGGGCATGTTCGACGTATCTCACATGGGGATCGTCGACCTCGCCGGTCCGCGGGTGCGGGAGCTCTTGCGCAAGCTGCTCGCCAACGATGTCGCCCGGCTCACGGCTCCGGGCAAGGCACTCTACTCCTGCATGCTCGACCCGACGGGCGGCATCATCGACGACCTGATCGTCTACTTCCTCTCTGACACGCTCTTTCGGCTGGTCGTCAATGCGGGCACGCGCGACAAGGACCTGGCATGGATCCGGCGCCACGCGGCCGCGGCCGGCGTGAGCGTCGAGGAGCGGCGGGATCTTTCGATGATCGCGGTTCAGGGGCCGGAAGCGCGCGACAAGGCGCTGACGCTGCTCCCCACCGTCCGGCGGCCGGCTGCCGCGGCGCTCGGGCCCTTCGTCGGCGCGGCGTTCGACGACTGGTTCGTCGCGCGCACCGGCTACACCGGAGAGGACGGCTTCGAGATCATGCTGCCCAACACCGCTGCGGTCGCCGCCTGGAACGATCTGCGCGCGCTTGGGGTCACGCCCGCGGGGCTCGGTGCAAGGGACACGCTGCGGCTCGAAGCGGGCATGAACCTCTACGGCAATGACATGGACGAGACCAACCATCCGCTCGAATCGGGCCTCGCCTGGACGGTTGCCTTCGAGCCTCGCGACCGCGATTTCATCGGACGCGAGGCGCTCGAGAAGGCGCGAGGCGCCGGCGGCCGCGTGCTCATCGGCCTCGTGCTCGAGGATCGCGGCGTGCTCCGCGGCCACCAGCAGGTCTTCGGCGAGGCCGATCCGCGAGTCATCGGTGAGGTCACGAGCGGCACGTTCTCGCCCACTCTGGGACGCTCCATCGCGTTCGCGCGCGTGCGCGCCACCGGCTCATCCAAGGTGTGGGTGGACATCCGCGGCAAGCTGCACACGGCGGCCATCGTCAAGCCGCCGTTCGTGCGCCATGGCAAGGCGATGGTTCCGGCTTGAGGACCGTTGCGACGATTCGTCGAAGGTTGGCTGCATCACGGGGGATTTTCATTGAGCAACATACCGGGTGATTTGCGATATACGAAGAGTCACGAATGGCTGCGCACGGCGAGCGACGGCGCGCTCGAGGTCGGCATCACCGACCATGCGCAGAGCGCGCTCGGCGATCTGGTGTTCGTCGAGGTGCCGCAGGCCGGCCGCGAGTTGAAGGCCGGCGATGCCGCGGCGGTGGTCGAATCCGTCAAGGCGGCCTCGGATGTCTACAGTCCGGTCGCGGGCAAGGTGCTCGAGGGGAACGGCGCGCTCGCGGCACGCCCCGAGCTCGTCAACCAGGATCCCTATGCCGCAGGGTGGCTGTTCAGGATCCAGCCGGGTACGGCCAACGGCGCCGGGCTCATGAGCGCGGCCGAGTACGCCGACTACCTCGCGGCCGAAGCGAGCTAGCCGTGTCCTACATTCCACACACCCCCGAGGACATCGCGCAAATGC
>DATAYZ010000107.1:0-95341 GCA_036272295.1 Steroidobacteraceae bacterium | reverse complement strand
CCAGGGACGCCTCGCGGGATGCGTCCAGGGATGCCGCGCGCGACGCGGCTCGGGACGCGGCGCGCGACGGCTCCTCGCAGCAGTAGTGCAGAGCGCCTGACATCGTCAGGACCGCCGGCTCCAGTGCCGGCGGTTTTGTTTGGGAGACTCGTTGCGCAAGGGGGCGGCGTCGGCGGCCGGGAGGGAAGCCTGGATGCGCTGGGCGGCCGCGGCGTTGCTGGCATGGTTGGCTCCGACCGCGGCCTTTGCGGAGGGCAGTCCCGTCGGCATCTCCGGTGTCGAGACGCCGGATCTCAGGCTCTACTATTACGACTACCTGAGCTTTCTCGAGCCGCACGCGGTACGGACCTTCACCAATTCGCTCGCGTGGCAGCGGCGGATATTCGGCTGGGATCCGTCGGAGCCCACGACGATTCTGCTGCGGGATTTCACCGACTACGGCAATGCGCACGCTTACGTCGAGCCGCACGACCGGCTTGAATTCGACATCGCCCCGATCTCGCACACCTTCGAGACCTTTCCGGCCAGCGAGCGCCTGTACTCGTTGATGAATCACGAGCTGATCCACGAGGTGCAGGGAGACATCGCCAACGATCAGGACCGGCGCTGGCGGCGATTGTTCTTCGGCAAGGTGGCCGCGGAGCCGCAGGACCCGGAGTCGCTGCTGTACAGCTATCTCACCGTGCCGCGCGACACCACGCCGCGCTGGTACGCGGAGGGCAACGCGGTCTTCTTCGAGACCTGGATGGCCGGCGGCCTCGGACGCGCGCAGGGCGGCTACGATGAAATGGTGTTCCGGGCGATGGTGCGCGACGACGCTCACTTCTACGATCCCCTCGGACTCGAATCCGAGGCACAGAAGGTGAGCTTTCAGGGGTCGGCCAATGCCTATCTCTACGGCACCCGCTTCGCCTCGTGGCTTGCCTACACGTATTCGCCGCAAAAACTGGTGCAGTGGACCCGGCGTGACGAAGGTAGCCGGCGCTACTACGCCGACCAGTTTCAGCACGTCTTCGGCCTTCCGCTGGAGCAGGCCTGGCAGAACTGGATCGGGTTCGAGAAGGAATTCCAGCAACGCAATCTCGCGGAAGTGCGCAAGTTTCCGATCACGCCGGATCAGAAATTGGTCGGGCGTGCGTTGGGATCGGTGTCGCGCATGTTCTACGACGAGGGGGCGGGCGAGCTGTATGCCGCCGTACGGTACCCGGGCACTCTGGAGCACATCGCCGCGCTCAATACGCGCGACGGAACGGTGCGGAACCTCGCGGACATCAAGGGCGCGATGCATTACCGGGTCACGTCCTTTGCGTACGATCCGGCCAGCGGCACGGCGTTCTACGTCGACGACAATCGTACGTTGCGCGATCTCGCGTCCCTGAATCTCAAGACCGGCGCGAGACGGCTGTTGCTGAAGCGCGCCCGCATCGGCGAGATCGTCTTCGATCCGGCGGACCGCTCGCTGCTCGGCGTGCGGCACTCGAACGGATTGGCGACCCTCGTGCGCATACCTTTCCCCTACACCAAGTGGGTCAAGCTGCACGATTTTCCCTGGGAGCAGGTCCCGACCGATCTCGACATCTCGGCCGACGGCCGGCTCTTGTCGGCGACCGTCGGCACCGACACCGGGGATCAGTATCTGCGCGTCTGGGCGCTCGACAAGGTGATGGCGGGCGACTTGAAGCCGCTGTCCGAATACCGCTTCGGGCAGTCCATCCCCGAGGGCTTCGTCTTTTCTCCCGATGGCCGTTACCTGTACGGGAGCAGCTACTACACCGGCGTATCGAACATCTTTCGTTATGAGGTCGCCACCGGAGCGGTGGAGGCCGTGTCGAATGCCGAGTCCGGATTCTTTCGTCCCGTGCCGCTATCCGACGGACGGCTGATCGTATTGACCTACACGGGCGCGGGGTTCATCCCGACCGTCATCGAGCCGCGGCCGCTCCAGGACGTGAGCGCGATCACCTTTCTCGGAGCCGCGATCGCGGACAAGTATCCCGTGGTCAAGACCTGGCAGGTGGCCGCGCCGAGCACGGTCGATGACCGAAAGCTCGTCGAGGCTTCGGGTCCTTACGTGCCGTTGCGTCAGCTTGGGCTCGCGAATGCCTATCCCGTGCTCCAGGGGTACAAGAACACCGCGGGGCTCGGCTACCACCTCGAGTTCGAGGACCCGCTGCAGTTCGCGAGCCTCGGCGTCACCGCGGCGTACACGCCGGAGGACAAGCTGCCCGCCGACGAGCGGACCCACGTCGACATCACCGGCCGCTATGGATTCTGGCACGGCGAGCTGTCCTGGAACCGCTCCGATTTCTACGACCTGTTCGGACCGACCGAGCGCAGCCGCAAGGGCTATGCGGCAAAGCTGGGCTACGACTGGCTGTTGATCTATGACTCGCCCGAGCGCCTGGATCTGCTCATCGACGGGGCGTACTACGACAGGATCGACACGCTGCCGGGCGCGCAGAACATCGAGACCAATTTCACGCGGCTCTTGACCGGGGAGCTCGCGCTCCGCTACACCAACGTGCGCCGCTCCATCGGCGCGGTCGACGACGAAAAGGGCGTGACCTGGCAGCTCGTCTACGATCTGAATCACGTGACCGGCGAGGATCCGCCGCAGCTCAGGGGCGGCCTGGATCTGGGTTTGCCGTTGCCCCTGCCGCATTCCTCGATCTGGCTGCGCAGCGCCGCCGGCATCGCCAACGGCGAGCGCAACGACGTGGTCGCAAACTTCTATTTCGGGGGTTTCGGCAACAACTACGTCGACGATCACTCGGTGCAGCGCTATCGCGAGTACTACTCGCTGCCTGGATTTCAGATCGACGAAATAGGCGCGCTCAACTTCGTGCGCGAGATGCTCGATTTGAACCTGCCGCCGTATATCTTCGAATCGGCGGGCACGCCGGGCTTCTATTTGACGTGGCTGCGGCCGTCGCTGTTCGCCGCGCAGCTATGGACGGACCCGGGCAACTCGGCGCATCGCGCCGAGTACACGAGCGCCGGCGGCCAGGTCGACTTGAGCTTCAGCATCCTGCATCGCTACAACATGACCTTCTCGGCCGGCTATGCGGTGGGCTACCAGCCGTCGCACCGGACCGAGAACGAGTGGATGCTCTCGCTGAAGATCATGTGAGGACCGCACCGAGCCGGGCTTGTGGGAATCAATTGCGCATCGAATGCGCCGCCGTCTCGGTGTAATGCTGCGCCGCCCTCACCCGGCGATCGGACATATCGACTCGGCGCAGGGCGGCCCGGCCGGTCCGGCCGCGCTAAACAGTAGACTTAATCTTTGCGGATCAAAAAAAGCAGCGCGGCAGCCCGCACGCGCGGTTACGAAAGCGGCAATTAGGCGCTATGATTCAAAAAAGAAGCGGCAAACCAACAAGAGTCGCCCGTCATGGATGCGCGGAGCTGCCGAAAAGCTCATCAACCTCTCCCGTCTCGCGCCGCCGCGTGGCCATGGGCGATCGTGGCGGCGTGCGCGCTGCAAGCAGCGCCCGGGTCTGCCGCGGACGCTCCGGCGGTATTCGCCCAGCTGGGTCATTCGAATGTCATACATTCGGTGGCCTTTTCGCCGGACGGCCGCCTGGTCGCCTCCGCCGGCGAAGACGGCGCGGCGGTGCTCTGGGATGTGGGCGCGCGGCGCGAGCTCAGGTCTCTCAAGCCTGGCACGGGCGGCATCAATGCGCTGAGCTTCTCATCGGACGGAAAGACGCTCGCGACGGCCGGGCACGATGGCGTGGTCATGCTCTGGGAAGTCGCCACCGGCCGCGAGCTTCGCGCCCTCGAGGGACACGCGGCCGCGGTCAATTCCGTCGCCTTCTCCCACGACGGCCGGTTGCTCGCGTCGGGCGGCGCCGATCACGCCGTCAAGCTGTGGGATGCCGCGGACGGCAACGAGCTTCGTACCTTGAGCGCGCACGCCGATGCGGTGACGGCGGTCGCCTTCTCCGCGGACGATCGGACGCTCGCCTCGGGCAGCGTCGACAAGACGATCAAGCTTTGGGATGTCGCGGCGGGCCGCGAGCTCAAAACCTTGCGCGGACATCGCGACCGCTTGAGCTCGTTGGCCTTCTGCGGCGCGGGGAGCTCGATGCTGGCCTCCGGCGGCTGGGACCATGCGGTCAAGCTCTGGGACGTGAAGACCGGCAGCGAGGTGCGCACGCTCAACGGGCATACGAGCGAGGTCTGGTCGGTGGCGTGCAGCCCCGGCGGCCGCACGATTGCGTCCGGCGGCTACGATCACAGCGTACGACTTTGGGACGCGGCGACCGGCCGCGAGCTGCTCGACCTGGCCGCCGATCCCCGCTGGGTCGAGTCGGTGGCGTTCTCACCGGACGGCCGCGTGCTGGCCTCCGGCGGTGCCGATCAGTCGGTCAAGCTGTGGGACGCCGCGAGCGGAACGCAGCTGGGCATGCTCGAAGGCCACGCGGACTTCGTCAAAGCGGTGTCCTTTTCGCCGAACGGCCGCATGCTCGCCTCTGCGGGTGCGGACCACGCGGTCCGGCTCTGGCTCGTTGCCGACGGGCACGTGCTGCGGACGATCCCGGCCCACGACGCCTGGGTCGGGTCCGTCGCATTTGCACCCGACAACCACGGCATTGCGACGAGGAGCGGGGACCGCACCGTCAAGATCTGGGACATCGTGACCGGCAAGGTGCTCCACACGTTCCAGGTCGGAAATGCCCAGAGCGGCAGCACGTCGATCGCGATCTCCCCCGATGGCCGGACGCTCGCCGCCGGAACGGCTGACAATTCGATCAAGTTGTGGCGGCTGCCGGACGGCGCCGAGATCCGCACCTTGAGCGGTCATTCTGCGGCGGTCGAATCCGTGGCGTTCTCCCCGGACGGCCGGAGCCTCGCGTCGGGCGACGTACATGCCGCGATCAAGATCTGGGATGTGGCCACCGGCCGTGAGCTGCATGCGTTGGCCGGCCACTCGAGCTGGGTCGGCTCCGTGGCATTCTCACCGGACGGCCGCATGCTGGCCTCGGGAAGCGGCGACAAGACGGTGAGGCTGTGGGATGTCGCGAGCGGCCGCGAACAGGGCACGCTGCGCGGGCACGCGGCGGCGGTCACCTCGATCGCCTTCGACCCCAAGAGCGCCCGGCTTGCGTCGAGCGACGAGGATGCGGTCATCAAGATCTGGGATCTGGCCGGCAGGCGGGAGCTCCAGACTCTCACGGGTCATGCGGATCTCGTGGAGTCGGTGGCATTCTCCCCCGATGGCGCACTGCTCGCGTCGGCGAGCGCGGATTCCACCATTCGCCTCTGGGACGTCGCGAGCGGTACGGAGCGGCTGCGGCTCATCGCCTTCAGGGACGGCTCGATATTGCGGATCACTCCGCAGGGCTACTACGATTTTCAGGGCGACACCGCGGAGGCGTATCTCAACGTCCGGGCCGATGGCAGGGTGTCTGGCATCAGCGCCTACCGGGAGAAATTCTACCGCCCGGATCTGGTGCGGCTCGCGCTGGGGAGCCGACCCCTGCCGCAGACCTTGCCGACGCTCGCATCCGTCCGACCGGCTCCGGATGTGACCATCGTCGATGCGCCCGCACAGACGGACTCCAACGAGATCGACCTGCGGGTACGAATCACCGAACGCGGCGGCGGTGTCGGCGAGGTGCGGGCCTACATCAACGACTCCGCCGTTTCCGAGACGCCGGGCGCCGGCGGAACCGCGAACGGCACTCAGACGCGCACGATCCACTTGCGTCTGGTCCCCGGCCGCAACGACATCCAAGTGATCGCCTTCAATGCCGACGGGTCGGTGCACTCCAATCCGGCGCAGAGCATCCTGGCCGCCCACTACGATCCCGCGGGCAAGCCCCAGCTCTATGCGCTCATCGTCGGCATCCAGGATTTCGACAACGCCGACATCGCGTTGCGCTACTCGGTCGCGGACGCGAAGTCGATCGCGCAGATCCTGCAGGAGAAGGCGGCGCCGCTCTTCAGCAAGGTGAACATCGAGCAGCTGGTCACCAAGCCGACGACGACGAAGGCCGCGCTCGTCAGTGCGCTCGGCCGGTATCGGGCGATCGAGCCGAGCGACGTGTTCCTCTTTTACGTGGCCACCCACGGCACCGTGGAGAATGCCGACCTTGCCAACGCCGAGTTCTTCCTGATTCCGTCCAACATGAAAGAGGTGTCGGACGAGGGCATCCGGCGCGAAGCTCTGAGCCAACGCGAGGTGCGGCAGCTGATCGCGGGCATTCCCGCCACGCGCAAGCTGCTGCTGCTCGACACCTGCCACTCAGGAGCCATGGGAGATGCCATGATGCTCACGACTCGGGCATTGGAAGAAAGCGGCGCCGTCACGGTCTTGTCCGGCGCGGTGGGGAGCACCGTGCTGTCGGCGTCGACCAGCGACCAGGAGGCTCTCGAGGGCCAGGACGGTCACGGACTTTTCACCTGGGTCCTGCTGCAAGGACTGGCAGGCAGCGCGGACGCGCGCAGGAACGGCGCCGTCAAGACCTTCGATCTCGCGGCCTACGTCGATGACGAAGTGCCCAAAGTCGCCGAGGAGCGTTTCAATCGCAAGCAGGTACCGAACCTGCACAACGCCGGTCAATCGTTCGCGATCGTGAGTACTCGCTAGCAAGCTGCGGAGAAAAACCCATGCCTTCCCCAACCCTGCACGCAAGCCGCCGCCAAGAATTTTGGGCCACCCACGCCGCCGCGCTGACGGCGGTCGCCTTGCTGACCGCGGCCTCTGCCGGTGTGCAAGCGCAACAACCGGCGAACAACTCGACGGCGCAGCAGGCCCAGGCGCAAGCCGCGGCACGACTTGCCCAGGCCCAGCAGGCCGCGCGACAAGCGCAAGCGCTGCAAGCGGCGCAAGCCGCGCGACAGACGCAGGCACAAATGCAGCAGGCAGCGCAGGCGGCACGGCAGACGCAGGCCCAGGCGCTGCAGACGGCGCAAGCCGCGCGACAGACGCAGGCACAAATGCAGCAGGCAGCGCAGGCCGCACGGCAGACGCAGGCCCAGGCGCTGCAGACTGCGCAAGCCGCACGTCAGATGCAGGCCCAACAGACGGCGCAGGCCGCGCGGCAGGCGCAGGCACCGCTCGCCGGGCGGCAGACGCAAGCTCAGGCGCAGCAAGCGGCACTGGCCGCACGGCAGATGCAAGCCCGGGCCAACGTCGCGACGAGCCGGCCGGCGAGCTCCAATCTCAACCCGCGGGCCGGCGCCGCGGGACCGCCGGTGGTGTCGCGGAATTTTCCCGGCCATCCGGGCCCCGCCGGCAGCAGAGAATCGCAAGCGCCCAATGGCAGCATCGTGCGCACCGCCGCGGATGGCTCCGTCATCGAAGTGCGCAATCCCCGCAACGGCGTGTCGATTCAGCACGGCCTGGACGGCAGCCGCAGGATCCTGGTGGAGCAGGCGGACCGGTCGCGCGTGTTCATCCCTTCGCGGGGGCCGCAATACGTGCAGCATCCCTATACGTTCCGGGGCCAGTCGATGGACCATCGCACGTTCGTGGTGAACGGCCAGCTCACTCATCAGTTCTACCGGCCCTACAGCTATCGGGGCACGACGCTGGACGTCTACGCGACGCCGCGCTATTACGGCCCGAAGGTCTATCAATGGGCGACGAGCCGGATGAGGACGCCCGAAAATTTCAACTGGACCTATACGACCACTCCGACACCCTGGTACAGCCATTACCGCGGGTTCTTCACACCGGAGCCCGCGTATCAAACGCCGCTGGCGTGGCTGACGGACTACATGCTGGGGGCCACGTTGTCCGTGGCATATGCCACCCAGGGCCAGTCGTCCGATGCGCTCGCCAAGGATGCTGCTCCCGTCACGCCGCAGGTCAAACAGCTGCTCGCGGATGAGGTCGGCCGGCAGGTCAAACAGGAAGCCGGCGAGGCGGCGGACAATGCGAGGAACCAGGATCCGCGGCCGGAAGCCGCCGGCGTCGTCCATGAGCTCGAGGACCGGCAGCCGCACGTATTCGTGGTGTCGTCCGATCTCGATCTGGTCGACCCCGCGGGCCGGCGCTGCTCGATGACCGAAGGCGATGTGGTGCAGGTCACGTCCTCCCCCGATGGCGAGGCGGGCACGGTCGACGCGGTGGTGCTGGCCACGAAGGGCGGGGTGGAATGCGCCCGCGCGTCGCAGGTGCAGATCGCGCTCAACGACGTGCAGGAGATGCAAAACCACATGCGCGAGACCATCGACCAGGGCATCGCCAATACGAAGGCGGCCAAGGAGAGCCAATCCGTCACCCCGGCGTTCGCCGCGGCGCCTCCGCCGGCCGATGCGAACGCTGCGGGCGAGATCCAGCAGGAGCAGGCAATCGCGGCGGCGGCGGAAGGGTGATCCAGGACCCTTAGGTCGCGTCGATCATCGCTGGCTCTCGGGCCAATTCGCGGCCTCGTACCAGTCCACTTGCGCCGGAGGGAGCGTGGGCTGCCCGCGTATGAGGTCGGATGCCCGCTCCGCGATCATGATCGTGGGCGCATTCAGGTTGCCGTTGGTGATCGACGGCATGATGGATGCGTCGACGACCCGCAAGGCATCGACGCCGATGACCCGGGTCTCGGGATCGACGACGGCCAGCGGATCGGCCGCGGGCCCCATGCGGCAGCTGCACGAGGGATGGTAGCCGCTTTGCATCTTGGCCCGGACGAACGCGTCGATGTCCGCATCGCTCTCGACCGCGGGACCCGGGCTGATCTCGCGGGCATAGAATTTCTCGAAGGCGGGCTGGGCAAAGATCTCCCGCGTCAGCCGCACGCACGCACGCATGTCGGCCCAGTCGTCCTCGTGGCTCATGTAATTGAACTGAATGCGGGGGGGCGCGAGGGGATCGGCGCAGGCGAGGCGCACCCAGCCCCGGCTCTTCGACTGCATGGGGCCCACGTGAGCCTGGAAGCCGTGCTCCCGCGCCTGCGCGCTCTTGTTGTACGTCACGATGGCCATCGGCAGGAAGTGATATTGGATGTTGGGATACCGGATCCCGGCGCGGCTGCGGATGAAGCCGCCGGACTCGCAATGGTTGGTGGCGCCGAGCCCATCCTTGAACAGCAGCCAGCGCAGCCCGATCAGCGCCTTCGAGAAGGGATTCATGACGGAATACAGCGTGATCGGCTCGCGGCAGGCCACCTGAAAGTAGAACTCGGCGTGGTCCTGCAGATTCTCTCCGACTCCCGGCCGCTCGCACACCAGGGGAATGCCGTGCGCGGCAAGCTCGGCCGCGGGCCCGATGCCCGAGAGCTTCAGCAACTGGGGCGAGTTGATGGCGCCGGCCGAGACGATGACCTCGCGCCGCGCCCGCGCGGCTTGCGGCTCGCCGTGGCCGCGGCGCCGATACTCGACGCCGGCCGCGCGCCGCCCTTCGAACAGGATGCGGGTCGCATGTGAGTGGGTATGCACGACGAGGTTCTTGCGTCCGAGCGCCGGGCGAAGATAGGCATTGGCGGTGCTGCTGCGCCGGCCGCCGCCGACCGTCATGTCGAAACGGCCGAAGCCCTCCTGGCGAAAGCCGTTGTGGTCGGCGCTGCGGGCGTAGCCGGCCTGGGTGCCGGCCGTCATCCAAATCTCGTGCAGCGGATTGGCCAGACTGCCGTAACGCGTCGCGAGCGGCCCCGAGTCTCCACGATAGGCATCGCCGCCGCCCGCGTGGGTCTCGGCACGCCTGAAGTAGGGCAGCACGCTGCGGTAGTCCCAGCCGGCGGCGCCCTCGGACTGCCACCGCTCGAAGTCGAGCGGATTGCCGCGCACGTAAACCAGGCCATTCGTCGAGGAGGAGCCGCCCAGAACCTTGCCGCGGGGAGCGTGCAACCGGCGGCCGTCCAGGTACGGCTCGGGCTCCGTGTAATAGCACCAATCGTACTTCGCCGTATTCATCGGAATGCCGAGCGCACTCGGCATCTGGATGAACATCGAGCGGTCCGAGCCGCCGTACTCGAGCAGCAGCACCCGCTGGGTGCCGTCCTCGCTCAGGCGGTTGGCGAGCACGCAGCCGGCCGATCCGGCGCCGACGATGACATAGTCGAAAGCATTTTCCGCGGTCATCTTGGATTCTCTAGGGGAACACGATGATCTGGCGCAGCGCCGATCCGGTCGCGAGCGCATCCATGCCCTCATTGATCCGCTCGAGCGGAAGCCGCGCCGAAATCAGCTCCGCCACCGGGAGCCGGCCCTGCCGGTACCAGTCGACGTAGCGCGGGATATCGACCGCGGGATCGCCGCCGCCGAGGTAGCTGCCCTGAAGGATCCGCTCTTCGGCGACCAGCTGCGCCGGGGAGAGCGAGAGCCGGCGCCCGGGGTCGGGCAGCCCGCAGCTGACGGTCCTGCCGCCGCGTCGGGTCAATTGCCACGCCATCTCCAGCGCGCGCACGGATCCCGACATGTCGAAGGCCGCGTCGACTCCGCCGCGCGTGGCCTCGCGAACCAGGGCGACGAGGTCGGGCGCATCCGCGGTGAAGGTGGCGGTGGCTCCCAGCCTGGCCGCCTGCTCGAGCTTGTGCGGCAACGTATCGATGGCCGTGATCGAAGCCGCGCCGGCGGCCCGCGCGCCGAGCACCGCGGCCATGCCGACGCCGCCGAGGCCGATGACGGCAACGTGCTGGCCGGAAGCCACCCGCGCCGAGTTCATCACCGCGCCGACTCCCGTCAGCACGGCACATCCGAACAGCGCGGCGATGTCGAGCGGCAACGACTTGTCGACCCGCACCAGGGAGCTCTGCGCCATCACCGCAAATTGCGCGAACCCCGATATGCCGCAATGATGGTGGATGGCTTGCGTGCGCCCGTGAAGGCGGCGCAGGCCGGAGAGCAGGGTGCCCTCGCCATTGGCGCGATTGCCGGCCTCGCAGAGCGCCGGGCGACCGGAGCTGCAATCGGCGCATTGCCGGCACGCCGGAACGAACACCGCGACGACGTGGTCGCCGATCTCGAGACCGGTCACGTCCTTCCCGGCTTGAATCACGATGCCGGCGGCTTCGTGGCCCAGCACCATGGGCGTCGGCCGCGGCCGGCTGCCGTCGACCACGGACAGGTCGGAATGACAGATCCCTGCCGCCCGCAGCTGGACCAGCACCTCGCGGCTTCCCGGAGGATCGAGCTCGAGCTCGGTCAGCTCGAGCGGCCGGCTGACCGAATACGGGCGCGGCTTGCCGGGCTCCCGCAATATCGCGCCAAGCGTCTTCATCGGCGCAGGTCTCGAAAAATTACGCTGCTGATCATTGCGACACCTGAGGTCCGTGAAAGCGGTCGCTGCGTCTTGCAGGTGAAATTCAAGATATCACAGATATTTGTTGAACGTACAACAAAGAAAATGGACCAAGAGATCCGGATCGGCATCCGCCCCGAGCTCCCCGGGCCGAGGTCAGGCGCCGGTCGGCGATTTGGCGTCGGTGCGCGGGCGGCGGGCTGCGGTCCGTTCCCGCGGCCGCAGGATCCGATCGATGTGTCCCGAGATGGTGCCCGCGGCATCCTTGGGCGTGACTCCGGATGCCCCGATCGAGATATCGAGCCACAGGCCGTCGATCATGCCGATCAGCGCCACGGTTTCCTCGCGCGGGTCGAGCTTGACGCGGCTCTCCTCGGCCGCGTCGCGAAACAGTGCGGCGACGGCTTCATAGAGAAGGCCGTATGAATCGTGGGTGATCTTCATCATTCTCTTGCTGCCCATGGACAGCGTCCAGAACGCGAGGTAGGCCGTGCGATAGTGGCGGGTGCTGCCGTCGGACGGCAGGCAGGCGCGGGCGAACGCCTTCAGGCCGTCCGCCGCGCCGCCGTCGGCGGCGCGTGCCGCGCCGGTGGTGTGCGCGACGTGCTGGTCCAGCAGGTGCTGGTAGGCCTGGCAGAGAAGGTCGTCCTTGTCGCGAAAATAATGGCCCGGCAGGCCGCGGGACACGCCGGCGGCCTCGCTGATCTTGACGAAGGTCGTGTTCTCGATCCCGTGCTTCGCCACCATCTGGATCGTCGCCTCAATCAGCGTTTCCCGCCGGAACTTGTTGATCTCGGGCTGGGTCTCCGGACGCTGTCGCATGGCTGCCTCGCTACGTGGCTGTCTCGAGCCAAAAGTATATGCCACGGACTCCGCCGCGGTCCGTCCGGCGTCGAGCCGGGCGTCACTTGATGGAATAGCCGCCATCGACCACGAGACTCGTGCCGGTGATGAACGATGAGGCGTCGGATGCCAGGAAGACGGCGGGCCAGACGAATTCCTCCACGCGGCCGCGGCGTCTCATCGGCGTCATCATGCGGATGCCGCCCTCGAGGTCGTCGCCGGCGCCCGTCGATACGTCGCCGTAGTCGGGCACGTGCTCCGTATAGCCCGGATTCATCGAATTGACGCGGATCCCGTGGCCGCCCCACTCGAGCGCGAGGTTGCGGCACATCTGATCGACCGCGCCCTTGGCGGCGGCGCCCGCGGTGAGCTCCGCGTAGCCGACGATGCTCGCATTCGCCGACATGGCGATGATGGAGCCGCCGCGTCCCTGCCGGATCATCTGCCGGCCGGCCGATTGCGCGACGTTGAAATAGCCCGCAATGGTCACCTGCATTTCGCAATTCCAGTCGTCTTCGGAGATGCTCTCCGCGGGCCCGAAGAGCCCGGTCGCGGCATTGCAAAACGCGATATCGACGCCGCCGAAGGACGAGACGGCGGTCTCCACCAGCCGCTGGCAGTCGGCCCGGCTGGTGATGTCGGTGACCTGCGAGACGGCATTGGCGCCGCCCGAGATGCACTGCGAGGCCACCGCCGCGAGCTCATTCCCGGTTCTCGCTCCCAGCACGAGGTTGGCCCCGCGGGCGGCGAAGCCGACGGCGATGGCCCTGCCGAAGCCACGGCCGGCACCGGTAACCACGGCAGTCTTGCCGGCCAGCGAAAACGCGTCGGTGTGCATCGAAGGATCCTCGAGAGCGGGGATCGAAGATCGCACAGCCTCTCGAGCCGTGCAAGATCTTTGTTGGTTGTTCAGCAAAGATGTTTCATGGTACCGTCACAAAGGCATTCGAACTTCCGCCGCTCCTCGGCAGATCGCTCCTCAGGGGAATTCGGGCACCATGGAGACCGTGCATACCCGGTCGATAGATCGGTCGCGCTGGCCGATGCTCGCCGTCATGTTCTTCGCGAACGCGCTCCCTGAGTTCCTCTGGAGCAACCTGCCCCCGGTGTTCAGCGAAGTGGTCGATCGCTATCACGTCGGACCGACCATGGCCGGCCTCACGATGCTCGGTTTTTCCATCGGGACCGTGGCCGCCACCCGGTGGGGAGGAGCGCTCATCGACCGGGCCGGCTACCGCGTGGCCCTGCTGATCGGCTTGGCGATGTGCGCCGCCTTTGCAGCGCTGCGGATGGTCGACGGGCCGTTCTGGCTGCTGGTCCTTGCCCAAACGGGGATCGGAGCTGCACTGCCGTTCACGACCGGAACCACCTCCTCCTTCGTCGTCGACTGGTTCGAGCCGCGGCTGGAGGCGCGGATGACGGGTGTCTGCATGGTCGGGATGTACGTGGGCTTGGGCGTCTCGATGATCGTCTCCCCGATCCTGTGGCGTCACTTCGGCTTCACGGGCCTCATGCAGTGGACCGCGCTCATCAGTGCGGTGACGCTGGCCGCCTCGGTCCCATTCGTCCGCCAGCGCACGCCGCCCAAGCCGGTGCGCGATGGCCGCCGCGAGCGGGGAGGGCTCAAGTGGGTGCTCGCCAACCGCACCATGACCATCCTGCTCATTACCAGCCTGCTCGCACAGGGCGTCTTCAGCGGGCTGGCGGGGGCCTTGGAGCTCGTCTGGCACGATCGCGGCTTCAGCCCCGAGGATGCGGGCCTCGCCAACGGGTTGTTCATTCTTGGCGGCACGCTCGGCAGCCTGTTGCTGCCCGTGATCCAGGATCGCCGCGGGAACGGGCGATTGCTGCTCATCCTTTGCTACCTGGCCGCGGTCGTCCTGATCTATCCGCTGCTTGCGGCGGGCAGCCTCTGGTGGGGCGCGGTCGCCGCTGCGGCCTTGGGCATCTGCTGGCTCGGCAACGTGCCCGTGGCGCTGACGCTGCTCGAGCGCTCGGTGGGCCCGCGCCACGCGGGAATGGCCTCGAGCTACTACTGGGGATTCGGCAACTTCGGCGTCATCGTGCTCGTCCCGGTATGCAACGCCATGCTGGAGTTTCGCAACTGGTACTGGGCCGTCGGCGCGATGATCCTGATGATGTGCCTGTGCCTCGGCGTGACGTTCGCGCTGCCTGAGGGCGGCGGCTCCGCTCATGCCGCCGGTGCCGAGCCGTGGCCGTAGCGATTCCCACGTGACGCTCCAGGCTGCCCGCTCGCGTTGCCAGTAGATTTGTTGACCATCCAACAAATATAAGCTATACCGCATTCAGAACCCAAAACCTCCGGGAGGGGCGTCGATGGCCAAGCGGCAGGAACTCAAGTTGTTGACGGAGCCGACGCTCGTAAGGCGCGCCGACGTGCCGTACACCTTGTGGGGCGACGACGAATCCGGATACGTCAACGACCTTTTCTACGTGTACAGCGGCCAGATGATGCTGCTCGGCCTGACCATCCCGCCTGGCGGAGGCTGGAGCTCGTCCGAGAAGTGCCGCGCGTACTACGACACGCATGAGTGCGTGTACGTGCTCAAGGGGGAGTTCACGTGCCAGGACCCCGAGACCGGCGAGGTGCGGACGGTCCGGGCCGGCGAGATGCTCTCCATGGGGGAGAAGCGCTGGCATTACGGGCACAACTTCGGCAGCGAGGATCTTCACGCGCTGGAGTTCATCGCGCCTCCCGCCGCCCAGGCCGTGCTCGAGCGCGTGCCGCGGCCGCGGGAGCCCAAGGGGTGGGATGCCGGAGCGCTGAAAAACTGGCCCCGCGAGAGCCGGCGCGATGCCGACAATCTGCGCGTCTGCCGCCTGACCGACGCCGTGGATGCCATCATCGGCGAATCGAGCCCGTTGCTCTGCCGGATATTCTCGTGCACCGACAAGGTGTTCCTGGGTCTCGCGACCATTCCGCCGGGCCGCCGCAGCGAGCATCTGACCTTTCCCTTCGACGTTTGCTATCACGGCGAGCCGGGGGAGATCACCCTGCACATGCCGCGGGACGGCAACTATTTCGCGATTCGCGAGGCCGATGTCGCATTCCTGCCGGCGGGCACCGCACATCGGATTTTCAATCATACGGGCGAGACCCGCCGGGTTCTGATCGGCGGTGCCGGAAACTTCGCGCGCCTGAAGGTCGGGCTGCCGTGATCGCAGCAGTTCCGGCGCCGCGCGGATAACAACAAGTCGTGAGGGGATGTCATATGGATTCTAAGTTGTCGTACGCGATCGCGGCCATTTTGGCGGGAACGGCGGCGACCGCCGCACCCGCCGGGACGGACGCGAGCACGGATTCCATCCAGGAGATCATCGTCACCGCGCAGCGCCGCTCGCAAAACATGCAGGACGTGCCCATCACCATCCAGGCCCTGACCGCGGAGACGATGCAGCAGCTCAATGTTTCGACCTTCGACGACTTCGTGAAGTACCTGCCCAACGTGACCTCGGCCAGCAACGGCCCGGGGCAGAGCTCGATATTCATCCGCGGCTTGTCGACGACCCTTCCCGGCACTCAAGGGTCGGGAGGCATCGGCAGCTTTCCCGGTGTGGCGACCTATCTCGACGATCAGTCCGTGGCCATGCCCGGCCGCAACCTCGATGTCTATGCCGCGGATCTCGAGCGTATCGAAGTGCTCGAAGGACCCCAGGGCACGCTGTTCGGCGCAGGCGCCGAGTCCGGGGTGCTGAGATACATCACCAACAAGCCGAAGCTGGACGTGACCGAGGGCAGCGTCAACGCGGGATACGAGTACACGAGCCACGGCGATCCGAGCACGAACGTCGACGCCACCATCAACCTGCCGTTGATCGCGGATACGCTGGCGGTGCGCGGAGTCATCTACAACGACTACCGCGGCGGCTACATCAACAACGTGCCGGGTACGTTCGCCCACGAGAGCACCGACATCGGCATTCACTATGCGAATTATCCCAACGGCTGCGCCGCCACCGGGACGTGCCAGGTGCCGCCCGGCAGCGTCGCCGCGAACAACGCATCGCTGGTCGGCAACGCCATCAATCCGGTCACCTATCAAGGCTTTCGGCTGTCCGCGCTGTACAAGATCAATCAGGACTGGGACGCGCTGCTCACGCAGTCCTATCAGACCATGAACGCGGATGGCGTGTTCTACGAGACGCCGCAGAGCTCGGGCTCATCGCCGCAGACCTTGCCGGACCTGTCCGTGCAGCTCTACGTGCCCACATACGACAAGGACCGGTTCGAAAACACCGCCTTGACCATCAATGGGAAAGTCGGCGATCTGAAGCTGGTGTACACCGGCGGCTACCTGGACCGGCACATCGAGCAGCAGGGCGACTACACCAACTATTCGCGCGGCATTTACGCGAACTACTATCAGTGCCTCCCGGCAACCGCGACCACGGCGGCCAAATGCTATTCTCCGGCCGCGACCTGGCACGACAAGGCGCGCAACACGCACGACAGCCAGGAGCTTCGCCTGAGCACGCCGGACGATTGGCGGTTGCGCGGAATCCTCGGCGTCTTCTGGGAAGAATACGTCATCAACTCGACCACCGAGTGGGGCTACAAATCCATTCCGTCGTGTACGGCGAGCGTGACCACCGGCTGCATCACGGACGTGGGGCCGCCCGCCGGCACGCAGGTGAACAATCCCGGCATACGCGCGGACGACGTATCGGCGTTCGACGACATCACGCGGGGCTTTCGCCAGCAGGCTGTGTTCGCATCGGGCGACTTCGACATCATTCCGAAGAGATTGACCCTGACCGTCGGCACACGCTATTACCGGATCAACACCACGGAGACCGGGTTCTCCGCCGAGAGCTTCTACTGCATGGACGCGGGGCTCCCTCCGTGCACCACCAACCAGCCTCCGACGGTCCCGAACGGCGTCGTCTCGAACAACGAGACGTCCGAGCATCTCAACCTGACGTACTCCGGCTTTCGCAGCCGCGCGAACCTGAGCTGGAAGGTCACCGATGATGCGCTCCTCTATTACACCTGGTCGCAGGGATTCCGGCCGGGCGGGTTCAACCGCGGCTCCCTGATCCGCACCCCTCCGGGCCAGGACTATACGTTCCAGTCCCCCGCCAACTACGGGCCGGATACCCTGGTCAACAACGAGGTGGGCTGGAAGACGCAGTGGATGGACCGCCGGCTCGAGTTCAACGGCTCCGTGTATCAGGAGGATTGGAACCACGTGCAGGTGGAGTTGTTCGAGCCGTGCTGCTTCGGCAACGTGAGCTTCCTCGTGAACGGACCCGACTATCGCGTCCGGGGGGTCGAGACGGAAATGGTGGCGCGGCCCCTGCACGGTCTGTCCCTGGTTGCGGCCGCCGCCTGGAACAGCGGGAGCCTGACCGGGGCGCCGCTCCTGCACGACACCGCCGGCAATCCGATCACGGCCATTCAAAACCCCTTCGGCGCTCCGGGCAGCCCGCCGTCGCAGTCGCCGCCGTTCTCGGGCAACGTGCGCATCCGCTACGAATTCGAGCTCGGCGAGTACCACGCGTTCGCGCAGGCCGCCGGCACGCATCAGGCGCACTCGTATTCGGCCACTGGCAACGCCACGACCTTCGATCAACCGGGCTTCTCGACCTACGATGCGGCGCTCGGCGCCGGCAAGGACGCGTGGCAGGCCCAGCTCTACGGGCAGAATCTGACCGATACGCGCGCGAACCTTTACGAGAACAACAGCCAGGCGATCAACGCCATCACCGTGAATCGGCCGCGCACGGCGGGGGTGCGCTTCAGCTACAGGTTCTGAGAGGCGGGCTCAGTCCTTGCGGAAGAACGAGGCCGTGAGGAAAGCTGATTTACACTTGGCACATGGCAAGCGCTCGCTTATCCCAAAGCATCCGTGCATGGATCATCGGCGTCGGAGCCGGCGCCTGGGCGACCGGCGCCGGATGGCTCGTCGCGCATTATCTCCTGAAGGCTCGAGACCAGTTCGGTCTCGATAGCAACCCCCAGGAGCCGTGGTGGCTGCGAGTCCATGGCGCCTTCGCGTTCCTCGCGATCTGGACCGGCGGAATCCTCTGGGGTCTGCACATCGTCAATGCGTGGGGTCAGCGGCGACGCCGATGGAGCGGGGGCGCACTGTTCGGCATCGTCGTCATCGTCGTCCTCACCGGCTATCTGCTCTATTACGTCGGAGCGGACCGGGTGCGCGCCGGAATATCGATCGTCCATTGGGGACTGGGACTGGCGCTCCCGGCCGCATACTTCGCACATCGGCTGCTCCACCGGCTGTCGCGCCGCTAGGCCCGATTTCACAACTTTCCGCGGCGCCGCGACTTTCACTCCGCTCGAACCGATGCGGAGGATGCGCCGATCAATTGTTTACAAATGGTAATAATTCGCATTAACATTAGCGCTAGCTTTCGTGTTTAGATTCGCAAGGGTGTGGGAGCGATGTTCCGTTCGGGCGGCAGCCGCGGCGGCATCGACGAGAAAAAATGCCAGACGCTCGACGGTGCTTTTCGACTTCGCGATTCGGGCTCGCCCCGGCGCTCCTCGCCACGGCGATGCTGTCCGCCTGCGGCGGCGGAGGGGGCGGGGCCGGCGGCGGAGCGGGTGGGACCGGCTCGGGCGGGCAACCGAGCGGAGCAGCGCCGCTCTCGGCCGCGGCGCAGCTCGGCGCTCAGATCTTTGCCGACCAGACCCTGTCGGTATCCGGGCAGCAGTCGTGCGCCACCTGTCATGTGGCGGCATACGCGTTCACCGCGGATCCGACGCCGAACGGGCCCGATCACGGCGCGCCGGTCCCTCTTGGCGGCCCGAGCATGAACGAGACGGGCTTTCGCAACACGCCGTCACTCATGTATCTGTCCTTCTCGCCGGTCTTCTACTTCGACTCCGACGGCAATCCGAACGGCGGCTTCTTCCGCGACGGACGTGCGGCAACCCTTGCGGATCAGGCGATCGAGCCGTTCACCACGCCGTTCGAGATGGCGAACGCGGACGCCGCCGCCGTGATCGAGAAATTGAAGGCGCGGCCGTACCTCGGAGACTTCGAATCCCTCTACGGCGCGGCGGTGCTCGACGATCCGCAACAGGCGCTCGAGCGCATGGGCCAGGCGATCGCGGCGTTCGAGAGCGAGGCGCCGCAGTTCCATCCGTTCAGCAGCAAGTACGATTTCTGGCTCAAGAAGCAGGCAGAGCTCACGGCACAAGAGCAGCGCGGGCTTGCCCTTTTCAACGATCCTTCGAAGGCGAACTGCGCGGCGTGCCATCCGAGCACTTCGGCGGACGGCTCGACGCCGGGGCTGTTCACGGACTTCAGCTACGACAATCTGGGGCTGCCGCGAAACGTCGAGATTCCCGCCAACGCGGACGCCGGCGCCCCGGCCTATACCCCGGTCGACGGCGACGACGGGGTGCATCGCTATTACGACCTCGGCATCTGCGGCCCCTTGCGCGACAACGGCGGACGCAATCTGTTCGGGATCTGCGGGCAGTTCAAGGTTCCCACGCTGCGCAACATCGCGCTCACGGCGCCGTATTTCCACAACGGGCAGTTCGCGACGCTGCAGCAGGCGGTCGGCTTCTACGTTCGCCGCGACACCAATCCTGACGAGTGGTATCCCACCGCGCCCGACGGGACGGTGACGAAGTTCGACGATCTGCCGGCGATCTACGGCGGCTTGTTCGCCGTCAACGTCAACGAGCCGGGAAGCGACGACGGGTACGTCGGCAACGTCAATACGCTCGAGATCCCGTATGACCGCAAGCACGGCGGCCAGCCGGCGCTCGACCCCTCCGAGATCGACGATCTGATCGCCTTCCTGTGCACGCTCACGGACGGCTACGACCCGAGCAATCCCACTGCGCAGGCCCTGCCGGCGCAATGCAAAGCGGCCGCAAGCGCCGCGGCCACCACTTCGATATCGAGGCCCGTCGACCCATGAAGTCCAACACCCTGCGTACCCACTCGCTTTCCCTCCTCACCATCGGCATGCTGACCGTATTCGCGGGGGCCGCGGCCGCGGATGATGGCAAGCCCGATCCGACCCAGCAGCTCGAACAGCGCATCGACGACATGCAGCGCCAGCTCGAGGCCATGAAACAGCAGCTGCAGCAGGTCAAGGCGGAGAACGCGGCGCTCGCGGCCGCGCAACAGCAACAGGCGGCCCAGCAGCAGGCGCGGCCGGAAGGGCAAGGCGCGAGCATCGCGCAGAGCGGCGTCACCGCACCGGCGA
Source organism: Steroidobacteraceae bacterium (assembly GCA_036272295.1). Taxonomy (GTDB): domain Bacteria; phylum Pseudomonadota; class Gammaproteobacteria; order Steroidobacterales; family Steroidobacteraceae; genus Bog-1198. The sequence continues at coordinate 75,099 of DATAYZ010000107.1, read as the reverse complement.
TGGCCGGCGGTGCGCCTTCGGGCGGCGGCATCTCGGAGAACCTGAGCCTGTGGGGATACGGAGAGATCTATTACACGCACCCGACGCACGTGAGCGAGCTGACGCAGTTCGATCTGGCGCGTGCGGTCTTCGGCATCGGCTACCGTTTCGATGACCGGACCGTCTTCAACTCCGAGTTCGAGGTCGAGCATGCGGTCGCGTCCGCCGAGGACCGCGGCGAGTTCGAGGTCGAGCAGTTCTTCATCGACCATCAGCTCGCGAGCTGGGCTTCGATCAAAGGCGGATTGTTTCTGATGCCGTTCGGGCTCCTGAACGAGCACCACGAGCCGACGAATTTCTACGGCGTGCAGCGCAATTTCGTCGAGACGCTGATCATTCCGAGCACCTGGCGCGAGGGCGGATTCGGAATCCACGGCAATACCGACATCGGGTTGACCTGGGACCTCGGGTTGACGACGGGACTGAACCTCGGCGGCTGGCAGTTCACTCCCGAGGACCCGATGTACCGCACGGCGCTCGAGCTGGAGGACAACGACGTCGCGCCCATGCAGGCGACGCACCAGGAGCTTCAGCTCGCCGACGCGCACCACCTGTCGCAATACGTGTCGCTCAACTACAGCGGCATCCCGGGGCTGCTGGCCGGCGCCGCGATATTCACCGGCGACGCCGCGGTGCCGACCGTGCCCGCCGGGCTGCCGAACCAGCGCGTCACGCTGTGGGAAGGCCACGCTCGATGGACGCCGGGCGCCGCCGAGCTCTCGGCGGTCTATGCCCGCGGCCGGATATCGAACACCGCCACGGTCAACCTCGACAATCTGGGCGTCGCGAATCCGATGCCCGCGGAATTCCTGGGCTATTACGCGCAGGGCGCCTATACCCTGTGGGAGCACGCCGGTTACCGGTTCGCGCCGTTCGTCCGCTGGGAGCACTACGACATGGGCGCCGCCTACGAGGGCGTTCCCGTCGGGTTCACCACGGTGCCGGCCGGATTGGCCGCCGACGGCAAGCCCTGGCCGCTGCAGCACGACCGGGTGTGGACGTTCGGCGCGAGCTTCTTCCTCGATCCGCACGTCGTGCTCAAGGCGGACTATCAGACCTTCCACGACAATCCCGACTTCACGCGCTTCGATCTCGGCCTCGGCCTCAGCTTCTGAGGCTCCGCACCGGGCATGAACTCGCGCATCTTGATTTTCCCCGTGGCGGCGGTGGCCATTTGCCAGCCCGCCCTCGCGCTCGTGTACATGAGCGTGGAGCAGGCGCAGCAGCTCATGTTCAAGGGCCAATCGTTGACTGCCGTTCCGGTGATCCTGACCGCGGCCGACGTGAGCGCCATCGAGCGCGACTCCGGGGTCAAGGTCTACCCGGGCGTGCTGCGCGCCTGGAAGGCCGAGGACGGAGGGTATTTCTTCGTCGACGCGGTCATCGGCAAGCACGAGCTCATCACCTACGCCGTCGCGCTCGGGCCCGACGGCAAGGTTGGCCAGGTCGAGATCATCGAGTATCGGGAGGCTTATGGCGGCGAGGTGCGCAGCGAGCGCTGGCGCGCCCAATTCGTCGGCAAGCAGCACGGGGACGCGGTGCACGTCGGCCGGGACATCCAGAACATCAGCGGGGCCACCATGTCCTCGGAGCATCTCACCGAAGGCATTCGCCGCCTGTTGTCGATCTATGCGATGGTCCTTGCCGGACATTGAGGACAGGCCAGCGGCGCGCCCGGCACCGCGTCCGAGCCGCAGCCGCGCGGCCGCGTTGCGCGCCGCCTCCGGGCCGGGGTTCCGGGAGGTCTGCCGTGCGCGGCCGCTGCTCGGTACGCGCGTCGAGATACGGGCTGGCGGCGACGCGGCGGAAGAGGATCTGCACGCCGCGGTGGACCTCGCCTTCGCCGCCGTCGAGCGCGTTCATCGCCTGATGAGCTACCACGACCCCGGCAGCGAGCTCACGCGCCTGAACCGGCACGCCGGCGCGGCCCCGCAGCGGGTGAGCGCGGGCACGCTCGCGGTGCTCGAGGCGGCGCTGCATTTCGCCCGGCTCAGCGAGGGAGCGTTCGACCCTGGCGTCGCCGCCACCCTGGAGCAGTGGGGCTATCTGCCGAAGATCGGCGCCGCGCCGCCCGCGGGGTCGTGGAGGGACGTTGAGGTGACCCCCGACGGCTGCGTGCGATTTCATCGGCCGGTGCGTCTGGACCTCGGCGGCATTGCGAAGGGATTCGCCGTCGATCTCGCGGTTCGCACGCTCCGCGAGGCGGGCGTCGAGGCGGTGGTCGTCGATGCGGGCGGTGATCTGCGCGTGGCCGGGATCGTGCCGCGACGGATCGGGTTGCGCGACCCGCGGGCTCCGGCGGGCTCGGTGCATTCGGTCGATCTCGAGAATGCGGCGCTCGCGACCTCGGCGGGCTACTTCTCGCGCCGCTGGGACGGAGAGAGATACGTCTCGGCGCTGGTCGACCCGGCGAGCGCGCAGCCGTTCCTGGCCGGCAGCAGTGTCAGCGTCCGCGCTTTCGATTGTATGACGGCCGACGCGCTCACCAAGGTGGTGCTGTTCGCGCCGCCGGCGGTCGCCGAGCGTGCGCTCGCGCAATGCGAGGCGCACGCGTTCGTGCAGGCGTCGCCGGGACCATGACGTTCGGATCTTCGGTCCGCTCCGGCCAGCGTGCTATAAGAAGCCATGCTCGTACGCCGGCCCGACCGAACCCACCGCGCGATCGGCCTGTCCGTGGCGTTATTCGTGTCGTTGTTCGCGGCGCTGCAGCTCGGCTGGCAAGCGCTGCACGGATCCGCGGCGGAGCGATTCGTCGTCCATGACGCGACGGTCGTGCCCGCAGCGGCGAGATCACGTTGCGCCCGCGAATGGCGCCGCGGGGATCGGCGCAGCGGCGGGGCGGCGCCGCGCGGATCGGCCGCGGCTAGAAGCTCTGCATGGTTTGCACCAGCAGCTGGAAGCGGGAGTTGTTGGGCACGTTCTTGAGCGGGAACGCGAAATCGATGTGCAGGACATTGCCGAGGCCGCTCCTGGCGTTGCCCAGACGCAGGCCGATGCCCGCGTCGCTCAGGAGGCCGAGGTCGCTGTTGCCGACCACGCCGCTTCCCCAGGTCCGGCCGACATCGACGAATGCCGCGGCGCCGACCCGGACCAGCCGGAACGGGTACCAGTCGGTGAACACCCGCTGCTCGAGCGTGAACAGGCTGCGGGAGGTTCCCGCCTCGTAGCGCAACGGATACCCGCGCAGCCCGCTGTCGCCTCCCAGAAGGACCTGAACGTCCGGGTCCAGTGCGTCGGTCACGGTGCCGGAGAGCGAGGCAAAGAGCAGCCAGTCCGGCCGCCAGCGCCAGTAGTAGCGCGCCGCGCCGTTGGCGATCAGGTTGCGGATCCGTCCGCTCTCGAGGCGCCCGGAGACGCTGCCGTTCACGAACAGTTGCTGGTCGTAAGGCCAGTCGTATCCGCTGCGCGCCGTGGCGGTGAGCATCACGGCGTCGCGATTCGCGCCGAGCGCATCGCTCGAGTAGCCGATCTCGCTCGTGATCTCGGTGCCCAGGTAGAGGTCCTCGGTCCTGCCGATCTGGTTCTCATCGCCGATCTTCGCGTAATCGTCCTGCAGGATGTCGAATCCGACGAACGGATAGGAGAGCGTCCGGTCGGCCGGGATCTGCCTGCTGGGGTACAGGCTCTGCGGCGTCGGCAGAAATTGATTGCGGTCGTAGTAGACCCCGAAGAGCAACCGGCGCGTCCAGCCCTGGACGAGGCCGCTCGAGATGCCGCCGCCCAGCTGGTAGGTCGTCTCGTTGTCGTTGTACTGGTCGACGATGTTGCCGAGAAAATAGCGCGAGTTCGTGCGGTCGTAGCTCCGCGCGAGGACGGTCGCGCTCCAAGGCGTCTCGAGGGCATAGAACGGCTGCGCGAACTGCACGGCACGCTGGTCGCCATCGCTGGAATCCACGTACGCGAGCGACCCCGTCCAGCGGGACCCGAACAGATTTGGATCGGAGTACTCGGCGAGGTTGCTGGTGCGATCGACGTTGCGCGTATGGCCGATCTCGACCGATTTGCCCCAGCCGAGGAAGTTCTCCTCCTGGAGGCTGTAGCTGGTCGAATTCCTGCCGCCCGCGCGCCCCAGGGAGACGCTGGGATCCAGCGTCCAGACGTCGCGGGTGATGACGCGCACATCCACCTTGCCGCCGGCGAAGTGCACGGGAACGACATGCGCGTCGTAGAAGTAGGGCTGCAGGCGCAGATTGCGCTCGGTCTCCGCAAGCCTCTCGGCGACGTATCGGTCGCCGGTCTTGAACAGGAGCTGCGCCCGAATGGTCGCCCGCTTGGTGCGGATGTGCAGTCGGTCGGCGAGGAGGTACAGGCCGTTGTTCTCGCGCGGATCGTTCTTGTCGAAGATCTCGTCGGGCTCGATCTCGATCCTGCCGATCACCGCGCCGGCCGCCTCGAGGTCGGCATCGGTCGGCACGTCGGCGGGGCGCGGCTCGCGGATCTGCGTGCGCTCCTTGTCGGTGATCTTGGCGGCCATCGCGGGGTATGCCCCGACCGCGCCGAGGAGAATGAGCGTGAGCCCGCGCAGGCGATTCGAGATTAGGGGCACTTGGCCGCCGGGCTCGGCGATGGGATCGGGCGAGGCGCAGGCTGAGCCATGCCGCTAGTGTAGCAAGCGTCGCGCCGAGCCTCAGCCGCGGCGGCAAGCGCGCCCGCTCGCGGCGGCGAAGGGCCTGGCGAGCCGTCCGGGGCGTGTATGATTCGTCGACACTTGGAGGCATCAAAAAAATGCACCTGATCGCCATCGGAGGGCGCGACATCGCCGAGCATCTCGGCGTCGACGAGTCGATCGCTCTGGTCGAGAAGGCCATGCGCGCACTGTCCGGGGGAGAGACCCGGCAGCTCCTTCGGCGCATCATGCCGGTGCCCGGCGGACCGGGCATGGTGGGCGACATGGTGGGATCGCTGGGGGCCTCATCCGCCTTCGGGTTGAAGTGCGTGTCGGTGTTTCCGGGCGAGCTCACGGGGCGGCCTTCGCATCGCGGCGCGGTGCTGCTGTTCGAGCCATCGATCGGCGAGCCGGTTGCGTTGATCGAGGCCGGCCTGCTCACGGCGATTCGCACCGCCGCGGCGAGCGCCTTCGCGACCCGCCTGCTGGCGCGGGACGATGCGCGCACGCTCGGCATCCTCGGCGCCGGCGAGCAGGCGGCCCGCCACATACCGGCGCTCCTGCGCGTGCGGCCCTTCGAGCAGGTGCGCATCTGGTCGCGAAATCCGCAGCGTGCGCGCGGCCTCATCGGCGAGACCGCGCTTCCCGCGGGCGTCGCCCTCGATGTGGTCGGGAGTCCGCGCGAGGCCGCGGCGGCCGACGTGATCTGCACGTTGACGTCCGCATCCGAGCCGGTCCTCGAGGGCGCATGGGTGCGGCCCGGCACTCATGTCAATCTCGTCGGCTCGAGTCACGCGGGTGCCTGCGAAGCGGACGAAGCACTGGTTGCCTCCGCGCGCTATTTCGTCGATTCGGAGGAGTCGGCGCGGGCTCAGGCCGCTGAGTTCTTGCGCGCCCGTGCGGCCGGCGCCGTGTCCGACGGGCACATGCTCGGCGAGATCGGTGCGGTCGCGAATGGAGCGCTCCCGGGGCGGCTGTCGGATCGCGATATCACGGTGTACAAGTCGCTCGGGAGCATCGTCCAGGATCTGGCGTGCGGCTGGTACCTCTACGAGCAGTCTCGGCGCCTGGGATTCGGCACCCCGATCGAGCTCTGATAAGTCAGAAGAACGTGCGGATGCCGCCCGTGACGTCGTAGTCCGCGTTCACCCGGTAGAGCAGCTGCCACTTGTCGAAGGTGGTGCAGGGGTGCGAGATGCCGAAGCATACGAGATCGCCGGTCGCGAGCGGATGATCGCTGTTCACCTTGAGGTACGCGTGCTGGTCGTTCAGGGCCGTCACCGACGCCAGATCCGGCCCGAGCGCGGCCGGCTTCGAGTGCATGCCGGGCCGGAACCAGGCGATCGGCACGGGCAGTCCCGCATCATGGGAGGCATCGCGCTTGCCGAACGCCGCAATCGCAAGCTCGCGCTCGGGCCGCGATTGGACATGGGCCCAGATCTCGAGCGCCGGCATCAGGGCCTCCGTGAGACGCACGGCCGCGGGGTCCGCGCGGCTCGGGTCCTCCAGCGCGCGCAGGTACAGGCCGTGATCGAGCGTCAGGTAGCATCCGCTGCGCAACACCAGATCGAAGCCGCCCTCCAGCGCGCCGAGCTCGTGCGCCACGCACTCGAACAACGCGGAGCCGCCCGCGCTGACCACGCGGCGCCCGGGCGCCAGCAGATCGAGCTCCTCGAGCCGGGCGATGCATTGCTTCATGCGATCAAGCAGCGCGCGCACCGGATTGTCCCCGCGCGGATTGCCGGAACTCGAGAGAACGCCCTCGAAGGCCTCCACGCCGCGCAGCTCGACGCCGGGCACCGACTTGATGTGCCGGGCGAGCGCGATCATCTCATCCACCGTGCGCAGGCCCGTGCGGCCGCCCGGCGCGCCGGCTTCGAGCAGCAGTTGCAGCGGACGCGTCGATCCGCGGCGAACGGATGCGCAGGACAGCCGGTCGACGCCCTCGCGGCTGTCTGCGAGCGACAACAACTCGAATTCGGGATCGCGCTCGAGCTCATCGAGCACGTACTCGATGGCGACGGGGTCGACGAGCTGATTGGCGAGCAGGATGCGGGACACGCCGAAACGGCGGTAGAGCGCGACGTGAGACACCGTCGCGGCCGTCATCGCCCACGCGCCGTGCGCGAGCTGCATCTGGAAGAGCTGCGGCGACATCGTGGTCTTGCCGTGAGGCGCGAGCCGCGCGCGAGTCGATGCGGCGAACGTGCGCATCACGCGCAAGTTGTGCGCCAGCGCCTCCTCCTTGAGGACCGCGACGGGCAGCGGCAGCTCGCCACGAAGCACGTTCCAGCCCTGTGAGCCGATCTGCCCGAGGGTGAGCCCCGCGGCGCGCGGCGGCAAGCCTTTGGTGCCGAGAGGGAGCGGGTCGGCGAGGAGGGGGGCGAGGTTCAGATCCATGTCATGCCTCGGTGATGGCGGGAATATACCGGTCGGCGGGTCACGGCGCGTTGCTCAAATAGACCTCGAGGATGTCCACGAACCGGTCGAAGATCTTCTCGACCAGCGGCGGGTCGCTGACGAAGGATTCGAGGCACAGGCCGCGGAGGAAGCAGCCGATCACATACTGGACCAGCAGCGGAGACTCGGTACCGGCGAGCTTGGGCAGCAGCGACACGTAGCTCTCCGAGATCGGGTCGATCCAACGATTCATCTCCTGCTCGAAAGCCTTGCGCAATGCACCGTCGGTGCGCATGGCGGTCATGAATTCGAGGGTCACCGGGAACCAGTCACGCACCTCCTCGTGCATGAGCGCGAGCCCGGCCCGAAGGTCGGGCCTGCGCGCCTTGACCAGCGCCCGCAGGCGCTCGATTCGCAGGCGATAGAAGTGGACGAGTGCCGCGGCGAACAGCGCTTGCTTGGTCGGGAAATGATACAGCAGCGCGCCGCGGGTCATGGCGGCGGACTTCTCGATCTGCTGGAGCGTGGTGTTCGCCAATCCGTGCCGCTTCATGCAGCCGAGCGTCGCGTCCAGCACCGTCCGCTGCGTCGAGGCGCTGCGTTCGCTCTGCGTGGGACGGCGCGATGCCTTGCGGGGGCCGCGTCGGGCGGTGGTCACGACCGGCCCTCGAGCGACCGGGCGAGCAAGCCGAGCGACTTGCGCACGCGGCCGCGGGCCATGTCGACGTCGTCGCCGCGTTCCGCGATCAGACGCGTGACCAGGCTCTCGATGGCGCGCCCGTCGTCGGGAGCGTGGCGCGCGAGCGCGGCGACGTAGCGCACGCCGAGCTCGAATCGGGTGGTCCTGCCGGAGGTCTCTTCATAGGAACGGCGCCACCAGCGCAATGCCTCCTCACGGTCATCCTGTTCCATGTACATCTCGGCGACATAGGGCATGAAGTAGGTGGGCCATGGCGACCGCCCGATCTCGGCGCGGAACAGACCGATGGATTCTTCGCGCAAGCCGCTTTGCCGCAACAGATGCCCCGCCATGTTCATCACGGATTGGCGCTCGGTCACGCTCGCCGTCGCCGCGTCGGCGTCCGCGACCATGGCGCGCGTGCGCCCGAGCAGGGCTGCCGGTCCCCCGGGAGCCTCCCGACCCGCTTCCAGCGTCACGCGCGCCGACTGGACGATCAGCCGCTCGGTCCACGACAGCGCCGCATCATCGCCCATGCGCTCCAGCACGCGCCCGAAGGCCTGCGTCAACTGGTGCCGCCGCCCGCCGTCGACCCCGCACACGAAGCCGACGACCGGCTCGAGTGCCACCAGCAGATAGTATAGCGCCGGGTAGGTTGCCTGCCTGGAGTGCAACAGCTCGAGCAGGCGATCGAACAGCCGGTGACGAACCGCCGGGGGTGTGTCCGCGCCCTGACGCGCGGTCTGCTCCACGAGCAGCCAGGTCAATACCCGCGCACGCGACGCGGGACTCCCCGAGGCGGCCGCGGCATCCAGTCGATCGAGGAATGCGAGCCGGTCATTGCCCGGATGAATGCGCCGGTCCTGCGGCCAGTAGTGGAACGCGAGGAGGGCGAGATCGTCCTCATGGAGGCCGCGTGCCGTACCATCCACGGCGTCGGCGAGGCGGGCCACCGGGGTGCGCCGGCGCAGCGCCGCGTCGAGCAACGAGCAGAAGACATCCGCGGCCAGGCCGCAAGGCATGCGGATCCATTCGAGCCCCTCGCCGTCGAGCACCATCAGGGTCGGGTAGACTTCGGTATCGAGCCGGTCGCCGCACGCCTGCGCGCCCGGCGCATCGCCATCGACGCCGAGCGCGACCATGTGGGCGCGACGCGCGTGGAATGCCGGCCGCTGCAGCACGTTGACCTGCATCTCGGCGCACGGCGGGCACCACTTCGTGCCCCAGTAGAGGAAAATCGGCTGATCCGTCCGGCGCGACCGCGCGAGCGCCTCGTCCAGATCGTCGAACGGCCAGGCCTCGTCCGCGCCATCGCGCCGCCCGGCGTCCATGGCGTCCCGGCCGCGCATCAGTGCGGTCCCCCCGAGGAGAGTTGCGCCAGCCGCCCGGTGGCATCGCGGAAGGCGGAGCAGGAGAGGACCGCGCGGCTCCAATCGGCCATGCGCGGCCGCGCTTCGAGCATGCGGCGCACCGGCGCGAGGGCATCCACGCGCTCCAGGACGTCGAACAAGGACCAGTAGCAGATGTCGGTGAGGGAGGGCTGCCGCCCGCCCCAGAACGGTCCCGGGTCCGCGTGCTCGAACACGTGCGCCTCCAGGCGCGCGAACGCGGCATCGAGCGAATCATGGGCGCTCTGCCTCGCCCCCGGCTCGCCGGCGGCGGCCGGGCGCAGGTGCCTCATGACCTCCTCGTCACAGTATCCATTCCAGATGCGCGACCAGGCCCGCGCCAGCGGGTCGGCCGGCAGGAGCTTGCGTCCGGGAGCTGCCTCCTCGAGGTATTCGTTGATCACGCGGCTCTCGACGACGATCCGAGCGGCATGCCGGAGCGCCGGCGTCTTGCCGAACGGCGTGAGCACGGCATACCACGGCGCCTTGCGGCCCCCCTCCATCACGTCGACCAGACGGAAGTCCGCGTCCTTCTCCATCAGCGCGACGATATTGCGCACCGACCAGCCGCAGGTGGCCATGGTGAGGATCTCGAAGGTCACGGGATGGATGCCGCGGCGGCCGCCGCGAGCCGCTCGCGGCTCTGGAGACGCCGATGGACGATGGCCTGGCGGCGTGAATCGAGCGGATAGATGAGGGCGCACAAGGCGGCGATGCCGTTCAGGACGATGGGGATCGCGATGAAGGCCAGGAAGAAGCCGCGCATGGCGGCCGGACCGTTCGCATGCTCGGCGCTGAAGCCGAACAGTCCCGCGATGATGAGGGCGACGCCGCCGCCCGCGGCCAGGCTGATCTTGGCGGTGAACGACGTGACCGCGTAGTAGTTGCCGGCACGCCGCTCGCCCGTCCGGAGCGTGCCGTAGTCCACCACATCGGCCATCATCGACCAGCCCGCGCTCTCGTTTCCCGAGGAAGTGAACGCGGAGATCGCGAACAGCGTGAAGAGCACGGGGAATGCGCCCGGCCCGGGACGGACGAACGCCATGCCGACGAGCGTCAGGAGCGTGAAAAGACAGCAGATCGCGAGCGTCCGGTGCTTGCCGAGACGCACCATCGCCCGCAGCCAGAAGGCGATGCCGACGAGGCTCGTGAGCAGCGCGATGATCTGGATGTGCGCGAACTTGTCGCCGATGCCGAGGTAGTCCTGGAGGTAGAAGAAGAACAAAGCGGCCACCATTCCGGATGCCATCTGGGAGCATGCGCTCGCTGCGGTGAAGATCCAGAACGGGCGGTTGTCCTTGACCCCGCGCAGCACGGAGATGAACGACGACCGGTGGGCCGCCGGACCCTCGACGTCGTGCAATCGATGGAACGCCCAGAGGACGGTGATCGGCATCAAGCCGATGACGACCCATGATGCGATCGCGGTGACCGCGGGCGTGATCTCGGTCCCCGGCAGCCACGGCATGAATGCGCAGAGCTGGAAGAGCAGCATTCCGACGAATCCGGCGCCGGACCGATACGCCGCGAGCCGCGAGCGCTCGTCATAGTCCGTGGAGATCTCGTTGATCCAGGCCGTATGCGGGATCTCGCCGAACGTCCAGCCCAGGTACATCAGGAAATACCAGATGGCGAAGTACGCACCGCCGGTGGCGGCCGTGGGCCGAAACAGGAAATACGCCGCCACCGCGCTCACCACCGCCCCCGCGGCGATCCACGGCTTGCGGCGTCCGAAGCGCGACCGCGTCCGGTCGGAGGCGAAGCCGATCACCGGATCGAGCACGCAGTCGAGCACTCGCGCGAGCGTCAGCACCATCCCGATGAAGACGAGGTGCAGGTGCGCGTACCTCGCGTACAGCGCGGGCAGGACCGCCAGGGCCGGCGCATGCAGGATCGAGAACGGTGCGTAGACGCCGGCATATGCCAGCCGCCGAGCCACCTGTCCAGGCCCGCGCGCAGCCTCCGGCACGGTCACCGGCTCCAGCGGAACTCGACGCCGATGGTGCGCGGACGGTTGCGGAACACGCCGTAATACGCGTCGTAGTACTTGTACAGGTTCGCCACCGTGTCGGTCGCATTGTTCACGAACGCGTCGATTCGCCAGTGCTTGTCGAGATCGACGCCGGCCCGCAGGTTGAGCAGAGTGTAACCCCCGGAGCTCAGGGTGTTGCTGCCGTCGTTGTAGAAGATGCCGGTGTGCTCCACATCGGCGCGCGCGAACCCGCCGATGGTGCCCGTCAAGGGCGCTGAGTACTGCGTAAACGCGCTCCACTTGTTGGCCGGGACCTGGGGCAGGCGATTGCCGGCGGGTCCCTCGAAGGGTGCATCCATGGTGTAGCGAGCATCGGTCGCGTTGCCGCTGGCGCCGAGGGTCACTCCGGGCAGCGCCGGCGGGGCGTAGGTGACCTCGAGCTCGACGCCCTTGCTGAGCGCGCCCGACACGTTCTCCACGAAGTAGGCGAAGGGACCCACGTCGGGCCTGTAGACGAAGGTCTGCAGGTCGTGCCAGGCGATGTAGTACACCGAGGCATCGACGATCAAATGATGATCCAGGAAGCCGAGCTTGCTGCCCACCTCGTAATTCCAGGTGGTGTCCGGCTTGTACGTGTTGTTCACCCCCGGGACGTCATAGAGATTGACGCCCCCGGAGCGGAACCCTTCGGTCGCGCTCGCGTAGACCATCCGGTCCGGCGTGAACTGATACTGCAGCAGGAATTTCGGGATCACCTTGTCGGCATCGACCGTGAACTCCTGCCCCGCCTCGGTGACCGCCCGCTGATGCTCGTCGAACCACCGCAGCCCAAGCGTCGCGGACAGCGCCTGGGTCATGGAGTAGGTCAGCTCGCCGAAGACCGCCTCCTGCCGGAACGTCTGGTTCTGGTAGATGTTGTCGATGAACGCGCCCGACGCGGTCGTGTCGTAGTCGTTCTCGTTCTGCAGCACGTTCTGGTGCTTGAAATAGAATCCCCCGACCCACTTGAACGGCCCCGCCTCCACCGAGGAGGCCCGCAGCTCCTCGGTCAGGACCCGGTAGGAAGTGTCGATGAGGCTGTAGAGCGGAAACGGTGTCTCATCGTCGTAGAGCTCGTCGGCCCGCGCCTGGACGTCCAGGTGCGTGGCGCGATGGAAATAGGATGTCGCCGATTGGATGCTCGCCCAGGGCGTCCGGTAGTCCGCCGTGAGGGCGGCCTGGTACAGGTAGTCGGTGTAGGAGGCAGGGGCGGTGTCGAAGTTCTCGTAGGAGCCCACGGGCGCATCCAGGCTCTCGACGTTGGGGCCGCCCTGCGTGATGCCCTGATACATGCCGCTCGCGCGGATGGTCAGATCGTCCGAGGCCTTGAGCGTCGCCTTGAGGCGCGCCTCGTCGGTGTGGCTCTTGTCGAACTGGCTGATGCCAAGGGGCACGTTGTCGATGAAGCCCGAATCCTCGCGATGCTGGAGCTCGCCGCGCACTGCGAGCACGCCGTCCAGGAGCGGCGCATTGACCATCGCGCCGACGCTGTAGTTGGTGCCGCCGTGCTCGGTGCCGGACACGATCGAATCGATGTTGGCATCGAACCGGTCGAGCTCCGCCTGATGAGTGATGTAGCGGATCGTGCCGCCGAGCGAGCCTTCGCCGTAGAGCGTCCCTTGAGGGCCGCGCAGCACCTCGATGCGATCGAGGTCATAGAGCGAGAGGCTCGGCTGAGAGTAATTGATCGGCGAGGCGATCGGCGATTCGTCCAGGTAGATGCCGATGACGGACACGCCCGAAAACGTGGAAATGCCGCGGATCGTGACCCGATTCTGGCCGGCGCCGAGGTTCGCGAAGTCCACTCCCGGCACGGTACGCGCGAAATCCTCGAAATTGACCGCGCCGAGGTTCTGAAGAGCCTCGGAGGTGAGGGCCGTGATCGCGATTGGAACGTTTTGCAACGCCTCGTCGCGCTTGGTCGCGGTGACGACGATCTCCTGCAAATCACCGTCGGCTGCCCGTGCGACGCCGTCGGCGCCGGCGGACAGGCACAAGCCCGCCGCGCACGAGAGAAATACCATTGCGCCATTGATGCGACCGTTCACGCGTTCATCCCCTTGCCGTTGTGATTGTAGGCGCCGCCGGCGGCGACACATAAACATACCGTCCAAACGGTATACAGTGTGCGGCGCGGCTGTCAAGGAAACGGCGCTATCGATTCGGCATGACCTCATGCGCGTCGGCGTCACCTGACCGGAACCTGATAAGCAGATATTTGCATCAATAATGCCGCGTGCCCGCCATTGACTCGTGGCTCGAGAGCCGTCAAAATGTTGAGCATAAAAGCATATAGGCATATTTATGCGATCGACGTTTGACCTGCCCGATGACCTCATGAAGCGCGCCAAGATTGCGGCGGTGAAGCGGGGCTCCACGCTGCGCGACCTCGTTGCCGAGGCGTTGCGCCGCCTGCTGGCGGATCAGGCTGCACCGGAGCGCAAGAGGATGACCGAGGCGCCGGTGCGACTGCCGCCGGGGCACGCGATTCCGGTCCGCACGAATGAGGAAATAGCAAAGATGTTCGAGCAAGAGGACGTCTCGCATCTCAATGACGTGTATCGCTGACGCGAACGTTCTTTTCCCCCTTCTCGTTCAGGGCCACGTTGCGCACCCCGCGGCTCACCGGTGGTGGGAGCAACAGACCGACGGCTCGGTGGGAACCTGTCTCCTCACGCGACTCGCAGTCCTGCGCCTGTTGACCAACAGGGTTGCGATGAATGCCTCGCCGACCACTCCTCAGCTGGCCTTGGACGCGTGGGCGCAGCTTGGCGACGATCCGCGCGTCCTCTACGTCGAGGCGGAGCCTGTTGCCCATGAGAAGCGCTTCGCCGCGCTCGTGTCCGGACGTCATGCGACACCGAACCTCTGGAGCGACGCATGGCTCGCCGCTCTCGCGCTATCACTGGATTGCGAGATCGCAACGTTCGACCGGGGCTTCAAGTCATTCCGCGGCCTCAAGCTGCGGATGTTGACGGCGGCCTGACTCCGCTCCGCGCCACCTCTTGCAGGTCCGCGATCACGGACGCCGTGGTGGGCCACCGGCCGGCTCCCTGGCCGCGCAGGCGGATCACCTCGCCGGATGCCAGCTCGATCTCCACACGATTCTCGGGTCCGCGCGCCGCGCCCAGGTAGCTCGCGGGGCGTTGCGCCTCGGGCTCGACTCGAGCCGCGATCCGTCCTTTGGCCGCGGTCGCGGTGCCGGTCGCGGTGGCGGTGGCGGTGGCGATGAGCCGGTGGCGGTCGTGCCCGCCGTGAATGCCGTTCACCCCGCGGGTGGGGATTCGGGCAGGATCGATCCATTCGCCGAATGCGGTGCCGATGGCGATCGCGAGCTTGTCCGCGGAGTCCTCGCCCGACAGGTCCCGGGTTGGGTTTTCCTCCGCATATCCGCGCGCCCGCGCCGTGGCAATGGCGTCCGGCAGGCTGCTTCCGCGAGCGATCTCGTCGAGTATCACGCTCGAGGTGCTGTTGATGATCCCGCGGATCTCACGCACGCGCTCCCTGACCCGCGCGAGGGTCTCGAGCACGGGCACGGCCCCGCCGACGGCCGCCGAGCAGCGCAGGCGGCCGTCCTGGAGAAACGTCTGCAGCGATGCACCGTGCGCGGCCACCATGGCCTTGTTGGCCGTGACGACGAATTTGCCCGCGCGCAGGGCACCTTCGGCCAGCGAGTACGCGAACGAAGCGTCTCCACCGCAGATGACCAGCACGTCGATCGCATCACCGGCGGCGGCGGCGGGATCCACCGTCGCCTCGGGCACGTCCCGATGGCGGGAGAGCTCGCGCACGATCACGTGACCGACCACGAAGCCTTGCGGATAGCGCTTTAGCCTCTCGTAGACGCCGCGGCCGACCGTGCCGCACCCGACCAGCGCAACCCGCAGCGGCGGTGACGAAGGCAGCACGGACGCAAGCACGTCCTCCGCGAGCCCCACCTTGGTGCAGACGGACTCGCTCGGCCGGCCGACCTCGAAGGACAACCCCAGCTGGCGCGCCAATTCCAGGGCCTTGGGCTGGATCAGGGGTCCGGCCATGCGAATTGCGCTTTGCCAAGACAGCGTGGCGTAGCGCCGGGCGTCCGGATGGGCCGCCGGATCCGCCTCGAACACGCCCGCAACGTCCTTGAGCAGGCGGCATTCGGCGCGCAAGGCGGCCGCAAGAAACAGCGCCGACAGATCCGAGCCGCCGCGGCCGAAGAGCGCGATGCGGCCTTCGGGGTCGACGCCATAGAATCCCGGCAGCACCAGGATGTCGTGATCCTGCCAGTGCCGCTCGATCGCGGCTGCGTTCACGCCGGTGGGAACGCTGTCCAGCGTGGTGCCGGCGGCGGCGAGCCCGATCTCGCGCGCATCGACGATCCGCGCGGGCATGCCGTGCTGATGGAGCGCACCCACGAGCAGAGCGGCCGTGCGCTGCTCGCCCGTGGCCACGTAGCTCGCGGTCGCCTCGTCGCTGTCATTGCCGACGGCCGCGGCGACTTCGCGGAGCAACCGATCGGTGACGCCCTCGAACGCGGACACGACGGCGAGCACGCGATAGCCGGCCCGCCACCGTCGGTAGATCTCGTCCACCGCGACGGGCAGGTCGTCGCTCGATCGCAGCACGGAGCTTCCAAACTTGAGAACTTCGATCACGTCGGCACCTCGAGAGTCAGGGCGCCAAGATGGGAAGCTTGCGGGAGGAAGGCGGCACACGAGCGCCGCCGTTCGCTTTAGCTGAATTTATAGAGCGCCCGCAAGCTGAGGATCAAATTGGCGCGGACGGAAGAGTAGCGGCTCGTCGGGGGAGCGTCAAAGGGTATTTCCATCGGGCGTTAGTGCCCGAGGCGGCCGGATTATGTTCGCCGGGCGCTCGGTACCCTATGCCGCGCACGCGTCGTGCCGGCGTTCCGCCGGCACGACCACGCGTCAGAACTTCTGCGAGAACTTGAGCCCGATCATGCGCGGCCGGTAGACGTTGCGATAGACGGCCTCCGGCGCGCAGGTGGCGGTGGCGCACTCCGCGTAACGGTAGTTCTCGGCCAACCGGTTGAACACGTTATTGACGAACAGCTCGGCGCCGATTCCGTTCTTCTCGCCGCCGATGCTCGCATCGACCAGCGCAAACGCCGGCTGTTGTCCGAGGGCATCGCGCTCCGCAGTCCGCAGGTCAGCCCAAACCGCCGATTGATAGACCAGCGCGCCTTGCACGTACGGCTGCCAGTCGGTCGCCCATGGGAGCTTGTACCGCGTGGTGAGATCGGTCTTGAACTTCGGCGTGTTGGGCAGCTGCTGCCCGGCGGGCGCGCCGTAGGGCTGAGCGACAGGCGATCCGCTGCTGTAGTCGAAGCAAGTCGACGTCTGAACGTTGCCGTTCTGGTCCGGAAACTTGCAGTAGGGCACGGTCAGCTGCGGATTCAGCAGCGAAAATCCGCCGCCGAAGGTGAGCGCGCTCGTGGCGGCCCAATCGATCGACGTCTCGATGCCGCGGATACGGGCACCGCCGGCATTCCGGGTGACGGTGATGGCGTTCGGGCCCGGGTAGGAGAACTGAAAGTCCTTCCAATCCTCCTGGAAGACCGCGCCGTTGACGCGCAGCCTGTTGTCGAGCCAGCTGGTCTTCCAGCCGACCTCGTAGTTGGTGAGATAGTCCGCCTGGTACTGGGACCCGATCGTATTGGTTCCGCCCGGACGGAATCCCTTCGAGTAGGTCGCATAGAGGAGGCGTTGATCGTCGAACTTGTACGTGGCCGTGAACTTGGGCGTCGTGCCGGTGCCTTTCGCGATCTGGTAGCGATTCTGGCAGGGGCCGCCGTACGGATCGAGCAGAGTCGGGTCCGCACACACGGCTTGCGCGGACTTGAAGCCCGAGTACCCGCGCACCGAATTCGTGTACGAATAGTAGCGAAGGCCGCCGAGCAGGTTCACATGGGACGACACGTCCCAGGTGACTTCGCCGAAGGCGGCGGCGTCGCGCTGGACCGGTCGCTCATCGGTCAAATAATAGGTGCCCGGCCACAAGGTCACGCTCTGGGCGTCCGAGAGTCCCGGAATCAAATAGTTCTGGATGTAGCCGTTGGTCTGGTACTGCGTGAAACCGCCGAATGTGGCGTGTACCGGCAGGCTCTGCGGCGTCGAGACGCGCAGCTCCTGGCTGTACTTCTTGTAATTGTCCGTGTCCTTGATCTGCATGACCGGGTTGATCCCCTTGCCCGCGTTGTCCGCGAAATAGGTCGGTCCACGGCCGTAGGCAAGCTCGTATCCCAGGGAATAGTCGGTGTAGTCGCTCTGCGAGGTCGAGTTGCGGTGCAGGAAGCCGCCCGCATAGGTCACATCGAAGTCGCTGATGTTGCCCTCGATGGTGAGCGTCGCCTGGGTCCAGTCGTCCGTCTGGCGCTCGGGAGCGAAATGCTGCACCTCGAAGGTGCCGAGCGTCGGATAGAGTCCCGGGTAGCCGGGTATGGATTTGGTTATTTCCATCGCGGGGATGCCGCGGGCGTCGACCGTTTGACCCTGAAGCGTCGGGGTTATGGTCCAGTGATCGCCGAGGGCGATGCGCAACGCGCCGCGCGCGCCCGCGGTCTCGACGTCGTTGTAGTCGTTCCCGGCCGTACCGTAATAGCGCGTGTTCGGCGCGGGATTGCTCGGCTGCGGTTGGTTGCTCGCGCTGTACCCCGAAATGGGGAAATGCTGCGTACCCGGCACGTTGTCGATGTAGCCGGCATCCTTCTCGTACCAGCCGACCAGGCGGACCGCCGCCGCGGAGCCGAGCGGCAGATTGACGTACCCTTGCGCAACGTAGCCCGGCTTCCCGTGCTCGGTGTCATTGACCTGGACGTCATAGCCGCCGGTCAGCTTGTTGAGCTCCGGCTTGTTGGTGATGATCCGGAGGGTCCCGGCTTCCGAGCTCGCGCCGTAGAGGGTCCCCTGCGGCCCGGCCAGCGCCTCGACGCGCGCGATGTCGTAGATATGGATGTCGAGCACGCCCTGGATGGTCGTGACGGGCTGCTCGTCCAGATAGACGCCGACGCTCGGCAAGGTGCCGTCGTGCACGCCTTCGCCGCCGCTCGATACGCCGCGCATGTACACCTTGGCTTGCCCGGGTCCGGTCGTGCGCATGGTCACGCTCGGCAGGTACTTGATGTAATCGTCGAAGTTGGCGACGTGCAGCTCCTCGAGCTGCTGGGTGCCGAGCGCCGTGATGCTGATGGGAACGTCTTGCAGGCTCTCGGTGCGCTTCTGCGCCGTGACGACCACTTCCTCGAGGCTTCCCGAGGGCGTCGTATCCTCGGCTTGCGCCGTACCCAGGCAGGCGGCGATCGCCGATGCCAGCGGAACCGCCGTGGCCAGGAGGATGTGCCGGCGCCGTCGCGGCAGCGGCACTTCGCGGTGCATGGCGCGCAGGATCTTTCGATGTTTGCTTCTGGTCATGATCATCCCTCTCGTTGCCCGGCCGCGGTCAGGCCAGGAGTCTTTGTAGTGAATGCACGATGCGATCGACTTCGGCCGCCGTGTTGTAGTGGGCCAGGCCGATTCTCAGCACGCCCTCCTGCTCATCGAGGCCCAGGTGGCGCGCGACTTCATAGGCGTAGTTGTGGCCCGACCAGACGAAGATACCCTGGGCGGCGAGCGCCCGGGCCAGGGAACTGGCGGGCTGACGCGAATGGGTGATGGATACCGTGGGCACCCGCTCGTCGAGCCGGTCGGCGCTCGTGATGCCCTGGACCTGGACGCCGGGAATCCGCTCGAGCTCACCGAGAAGCCGTTGGGTCAACGGCTTCTCGTAGGCCGACGCGGCCCGGTATGCGCCCGCAATCTTCTCGCGACGCGATCCCGTCGTGCCCGTCACCTCTCCGAGCCAGGCGAGATAGTCGGTCGCCGCGGTGAGGCCGGCGAACAGCTCGGTTTGCGGCGTGCCGAGCTCGTGACGGCCGGGCGGCTCCTGCGGACCGCAGCGCACCGCGTACGCATGGAGCGCCGCGAGGATCGATTCCCTTCCCCACAGCACGCCGAGGTGAGGGCCGAAGAACTTGTACGAGGAGCACGCGAGAAAGTCGCACCCCAGCTCGGCCACGTCCGCAAGCCCATGCGGTACGAACTGCACCGCGTCCACATAGACGAGCGCGCCTGCCGCCTGCGCCATCCGGGTCAGCTTCGCCACGGGATTGATCGAGCCGGTCAGGTTGCTCGCATAGTTCAGCGCCAGGATGCGGGTCTTGCTCGAGAGCAGGGGCTCCAGATCCTCGGGCTCGATGCGCCAGGTGTCGCGATTGAACGGCAGCCAGCGAACCGTAAGACCCCGGTCCTCGGCCATGCGCAACCAGGGGGACACATTTCCTTCGTGGTCCATCCGGGTGACGATGATCTCGTCGCCCGGATGCCAGTCGCGGCCGAGCGAGCGAGCCATTTGAAAGGTCAGCATGGTCATCGACTGGCCGATGACGATCTCGCGGCCCGAAGCGCCGCCGAGCATCTCGGACATGGCCTCATGTGCGCGCGCATAGATCGCATCGGCATCCCGCGAGGCCTGGAAGAATCCGCCGAGGTTGCTCGCGGCGCCGACCATGGCGCCGACGACGGCGTCGATCACCTGGCGTGGCACCTGGGTACCGGCGGGATTGTCGAGGAAGGCCGATGGGGCGCTCAATGCAGAGAATTGACTGCGCACGCGCTCAACCGGGAAGCTGGTCACTCCGACTCCTCTGGATCGTTACCCCGTGCCCTTATGCACGATTGTCGGAGCGCTCACCATCCTCCCAGAGGAGGAGGCGCAAGCGGCGCTCGAGCGGAGGTTCGAGGGGCGCGGCGCCCCCGAATGGTGCGCAGTCGCCGGGGGCCGCACCGGCCCGGAGCTATCCGGTGCGGGCGGCTCCGTTGAGCGAGTCCAGGAACAGGGAAAAGAACTCGGACTGCGTCGCGACACCGAGCTTGGTGTAGAGGTTCTTGCGGTGCGTCTTGACCGTGGTGGTCGAGATTCCGAGCCGCTGGCCGACGGACGCCGTGGAATGGCCGCGCAGCAGGAGCTGGGCGAGCTCGCGCTCGCGGGGGCTCAAGCAGTCGCGGCCGATGGCCCGTAATGCGTCGTCGGTCGGAGGACCCGGCCGGCGCGACGGATACATGAGCCGCGCGTGACGCCAGTAGCGCCGGATCGCAGCCGACAGGAACGGGATGACCGGCGACAAGGTGTCGATGTCCTCATCCGAAAATCCGCCCTGCGACGCCTTGCGCGACAACGTGAGCTCCGCGCACTCGCCCCCGGGCAGCTCCATTGCGATGCAGAGCTCCTCGCAGCCGGGCGGCCACCCTTCGGTCAGGTAGCCGATCTCCTCGGCGGTGGTGGGGCAGATCTTGTACTTGCGGGACGACGCGTTGTCGACCGAGCCTTCGCAAGCCAGGTCGCGCAACCGGTAGACGCCGGTCTTCAGGCCGCACCGGTACGCGTTGTAGAGCGGATTCAGCACGTAGGTGCTCTTGACATAGTTCCGGATGCCCGCCCGCGCCTCGGGATAGGGGAACGTGTCATGGATGTGGATCGGATTGGTCCGGCCGCGATAAATGAAAACCACGCTGTACTCGAAGTCGACCAGCGTGTTCAGCGCGCGGGCCAGGATCCGCGGCAGGTTCGGATCGTCGACGTGATCCACGATGTCAGCGCTGGCGGCGACCCAGGCCGCCGGCACCGCCGGCCTGCGACCGGCCACCCCTCTGCTTTCTGCCTCGACCTCTGCGGGTGTCAGCGCAAAATGCATCTTGGCGATTCTCCCTCGCAAAATCGCACGGCTGGAACGCGGGTCATCCTACAGCGCGGCTGCGGAGACTGCACGAATGATTGGCGCCGCGAGGGGCCGCCGGGACCCCGTCGCGGCAACGAGTGCCATGGCGATGTCGCGGCAAGCGCGGCGCGCGACCCTAGGGCCGGCGAACGACCTTGCCGTTCTTCATGACGAAGTCGATGCGCCGCAGGCTCTCGATGTCGGCGAGCGGATCCGCCGGCATGGCCACGAGGTCGGCCATCAAGCCCACGGCGATGTTGCCGCGGACCTTGTCGATGCGCAGCAGCTCCGCCGCATCCACGGTCATGGCGCGCAGGATGTCGGCCGGGGGGACCCCGGCGGCCCGCCACACGGCAAGGTAGTCGAGCATCAGATCGGCACGCGTGCGCCCGGGCATGTCCATGGTGGTGTCGGTGCCGAAGGCCATGCGCACCCCGATCCGATGCGCGCGCTTCAACCGATCGATGATCTGCGGCGCGAGCACCTCGGGCGCCGGCAGCCCGCCGGAGGCGCCATAGATATCCAGGTGCGCCCGCGGCATGTCGGTTCCCACCAGGAAAATGCCTTTCTTCTTCATGCGCTCGAGCTGGGCGTCGGTGAGCTCGAAGCCGTGCTCGATGGAATCCGCGCCCGCCTCGATCGCGGTCTCGGCCGCCTCGCCGGTGTAGGCGTGCACGGCGACCGGAAGGCCCGCGCGGTGCGCCTCGTCGACCGCGGCGCGGACCTCCTCCACCGAGTAATGGTAGGCGTTGTTGTCGGGAACGAGCTTGATCACGCCGGCGCCGTAATAGATGTTCTTGCGCACCGCCTTGCGGATCTCGGCGGGACCGTCGGCATCGATGTACTCGTACTGCCAGAAGGGACCCTGTTGCGGGGGAATGTTCTGCGACTGGCCGCCGAAGGGGGCGATGATCTTGCCCGAGTCGATGATGGTCGGGCCGTCGAACCATCCGGAGTCGATCGCGCGGCGCACGTCGCTCATCACCCAGTCGGCGCTGTTGCCTACGTCGCGCAAGGAGGTGAAGCCGGCCTGCAGCGCCTGCATGACGTTGTGCATGCCGCGAAAGCCGCGCAAGGTCGAGCTCTGATTCAGGTAGTACGTCTCGAACGGCGCGTTGTCGATCTCGGTCAAGGTCATGTGCGTGTGCGCGTCGATGAGGCCCGGGGTGACCCATTCGTGCGAGAGGTCGATGACCTGGCTGCCCGTGGGGATCGCGAGGCCGGCGCCGATCGACGTGATCTTGCCGTGCTCGACCAGGATCACCTCGTTCTTGGTCGCGGTGCCGTGCGCGGGGTCGATGACCGTGCCGGCGCGGATCGCCACCACCTGCGCGTCGAGCGGCGCCGCCAGCAGCAGCGCAACCAAGGCCAGTGCATGCTTCATCGGGCGCTTCGCGATCAGGGCGCCGCCGGGCGCGTGAATATCTTCTTCGGCAGCAGGGCGTGCACGCCGACGTTGCCGTCGACGAGCTGGGTGATGTCGACGTCCACCGCCACGCTCGTGAGCATGTACGCATCGTCACGGCTCAAGTGCTTCTCCTCCACGAGGAATGCGATCATGTCGCGCACCGCATGCTGGGTGGCCTCCTTCAGGTCCTTGCTGAAACCCATGGAGATGTAATAGTCCGGCGTCTCGGCCCGCGGCCAGATGAGGTGGCGATCCTTGTGCACGATGAAGCGAAACGTGCCCGTCAGGTAGGTCTCGAGCGCCTCGATGTCGACCTCGCCGTTGCCCTGGCCGGCATGGCCGTCGCCGGCCTCGAACAGCGCGCCCTTGGCCGCCACCGGGATGTACAAGGTCGTGCCCGCGACGAGCTCCTTGTTGTCCAGGTTGCCCGCGTGCGCGAACGGCGGTGCGCTGTCGACTTTCCCGTCCGGCGGCGCAACGCCCATGCTGCCGAAAAACGGCTTCAGCGGCAGCTCGATGCCCGCAGCGAACGTGCCGATCATGCGCTTGCGATCGAGCGGGATAATCTTGCTGTGGGTATACGGGTACTCCATCGGCAGGAAGCCGTCCCCGAGGAAAAACCCGTTGCAGGCGAAGTCGACGTCGATATCCACCTTGAGAATCTGCACCTCCAGCACGTCGCCCGGCTCGGCCTCGGCGATTGCCACGGGACCCGTGAGGATGTGGCCGCCGGGGCCCTGGTCCTTGGGCATCTCCTTGTAGATCGAGTCGGTGTAAGGCGGGATCTGATTCGGCTTCACGCCGAGCTTGACCATGTCCTCGCGCGAGCCGCAGGTCGACATAGTCTGGATTCGCGCCGTGTCGCCGGAGTGTACCGTCAGCACCGGCTTGGCGTCGGCGTTGTACCAGCCCCATTCGACGGTTTGAGGTCCGGCGAGCAGCGTGTAATCCGCCGCTTGCAGGGACGGTGCCGCGGTCATGAGCAGGCAGGCGATCGGCAGCACTCGGCGCATGGGGACTCCCTGAGGTTATCGGGGTCTTATGCCCGATTGTCGCGATCATCGCCATCCTCCTTTAGGAGGATGGCCTGTGAGACTCGAGGCGGGCCAGGGCTTGGTCTACCAGATCCCGCCGAGCGCCACGGTGATCGCCTCGCCGTTCACACCGCCGCTCGCATCGCTGCAGAGGAATGCGATCACCCGCGCGACCTCGATGGGCTCGAGGACGCGCTTTTGCGGGTAGATCGCCGCGCGCTCCTCCCAGACTTGCGCGATGCTGATGCCGCGCCGCTCGGACTCGGCCCGCGCGGAGCGCTCGGCCATGGCGGTGCGCACCCAGCCGGGCAGCACGGCATTGGAGGTCACGCCGAACGGACCGGCATCCTGGGCGACCGCGCGCGCCAGGCCGATCACGCCGTGCTTGGAGGCCGTATAGGCGCTCCCGGAGCGCTCCGCCTTCTCGCCGGCGGTCGAGCTAGTGAACACCAGGCGGCCGAAGCCGCGCTTGCACATGCCGCCGACGGTGAGGCGGGCGAGCTCGAACGGTCCGTCCAGGTTGATGCGCATGGTCTCGCGCCACACTTCGGGATCCTGCTCCCACACCAACCGCTCGTGCGCCGAGCCGATGCCGTGGTTGACGACGAGGAGGTCGATGGGCCCGAGCCGCCGCTCGGTCTCGGCGACGGCCAGGGCACAGCCCTCCCGGGTGCCGAGGTCGGCCGCGACATAGTCGAGACCCACGCCTTGGAGCTCGGCCGCGCTGCGCGACACGGTCATCACGCGCGCTCCGGCCGCCGCCAGCAGCAGCGCCGCCTCGCGCCCGATTCCCCGACCACCGCCCGTCACGAGCGCCACACGTTGCGTCATCCGTCGTTCCTCGATTCGATTGCCGCCAGCCGGAACGGCGCGACGATAGCCAAACGACCGGCCAAAGACAATCGACCCGCTTCCCCGGTGCGTCAGGCCGTGTTCGGGAAGTGCAGCGCGGCTGCTCTGCGGTGATCAGGCGACAGAGATATCAGTTAATCGCCGAAAAGGGCGAATTATGAGAAATTACTGGTTTAACTCGCCAAATAAGGCGAGTAACAATGTATAACGACAAGTGGTATTATTCGCCTTAATGGGCTACTAACTCAATTGGGAGACGAGATCATCTGGGGGAAGAGCCATGAAAATCACGGCGCAGCTGACGGATATCGCGGTGGTGCAAGAGATCGGCGGGCGCCTGGAGCGCCGCCGCCTCGACGCCGGATTGACGCAAGCCAGGCTGGCGGAGGAGGCCGGCGTCTCCAAGCGGACGGTCGAGCGGATCGAGGCGGGTCATAGCACCGACTTCATCATGTTGCTGCGGGTTCTGCGGGTGTTGAAACTGCTGGACGCGCTCGACCAGTGGGTGCCCGATCTGCCGCAGAGTCCCCTGGTGCTCCTCAAGGGCCGTGGGCGGCCGCGCAAGCGCGTCGGTCACCCACGCGGATCGCGGGACGGTGCGGCCGGGGCGGGCGGCCCTCTGCCCCGTTGGAAGTGGCGCGAGTAGCGCTTGGCCGCGGTCGCCGAAGTGCGGCTCTGGGGGCGGACCATCGGCGCGGTCTCCCTCGAGGAGGGTGCCCGGATCGCTGCATTCCAATATGAGCCTGAGTTCGCCGGCAGCGGCATCGAGCTCTCGCCCATCGTCGTGCCGTTGTCGCGGCAGGTGTATCGATTCCCCTCCCTCCCGGAGGTGTCCTTTCACGGACTTCCGGGCCTGCTTGCCGATTCCCTGCCCGACAGGTTCGGCAACGCGCTCATCGATGCGTGGCTCGCCACGCAGGGCATGCGGCCCGAGAGCTTCAATGCCGTCGAACGGCTTTGCTACGTGGGCGTGCGCGGCATGGGGGCGCTCGAGTTTGCGCCGGCCAACGGGCCGCCGCTGCGGCGATCAGCCAAAGTACGGGTGGATGAGCTCGTCAAGCTCGCCTCCCGCGTGCTCGCGCATCGGGCGTCGCTCCAGGTGTCGTTCGCTCCGGGCCGCCGCCACGACGGGTTGACGGAGATTCTGAGAGTCGGCACCTCAGCCGGCGGCGCGAGGGCGAAGGCGATCATCGCCTGGAACCGGGACACCCACGAGGTGCGCTCGGGGCAGGTCAGGGCGCCGGCGGGGTTCGATTACTGGCTGCTCAAGTTCGACGGGGTCAGCGCCAACAAGGACAAGGAGCTCGACGACCCCAAGGAATACACCGTCGTCGAATACGCATATGCGCTCATGGCCATCGACGCCGGGGTCGAGATGTCGGAGTGCCGTCTGCTGGAGGAGGGCGGTCGGCGGCATTTCATGACCCGCCGCTTCGATCGTCTGAGTGACGGAAGCAAGCTGCACATGCAATCCCTGGCCGCGCTCGGACACTACGATTTCAATTCGGCCGGCGCGCACTCATACGAGCAGGCCTTCGACGTGATCAAGCGCCTGGGGCTTCCCATGAGCGCCCGCGAGCAGCAATTTCGCCGCATGATCTTCAACGTCGTCGCCCGCAACCAGGACGATCACGTGAAGAACATCGCGTTCCTCATGGACAAGGCCGGCGCCTGGTCGCTCTCGCCCGCGTTCGACGTGACCTACGCCTACAACCCCGCGGGCCTGTGGACGAGCCGGCACCAGATGAGCATCAACGGCAGGACCGATGAATTCACGCGGGAAGATTTCGCAGCGGTCGCGCAGGTCGCGGGGCTCAAGCGCGGCAGATCCGCCGCGATCCTCGCCGAGGTGATGGAGACGGTCGGCCAATGGCCGCGCTATGCCAGGTCGGCAGGCGTGCGGTACCCACAGCGCGACAGGATCGCACGCACGTTGCGGCTGAAGCTCGACCGAAGAGGTGTGCTCGCGCCGCGCGGGGCATGAGCTCGACCCGACGCCGACCGGCTCGCCATGCGCGAAGCCGGGGCGACGTGCCCCCGATCCGGCGAGCCAGGCTCTCGCGAGACCACCCGCCATACTCCGCCACATTGGCGCCACCGCCGCGCCATGAACCGGCACGAGACTCGTCTCATCGGCCCGGTGCGGCCCGCGATGGGAGGA
This sequence comes from Steroidobacteraceae bacterium, assembly GCA_036272295.1. GTDB lineage: Bacteria > Pseudomonadota > Gammaproteobacteria > Steroidobacterales > Steroidobacteraceae > Bog-1198. The sequence continues at coordinate 48,767 of DATAYZ010000107.1, read as the reverse complement.
GTGGCAACGATGTCGGAGCGCTTGGATGCGGTGCTGGAAGTCTTGAGGCGGGGCGTCATCGAGCCTCTGGCCCGGCTCATCGGGTCGTCGCTTGTCGCCTTGCGCGCGATCGCAGCGGGTCTCTGGCGGTTTCGTTGGCGGACCTTGGCCGCGGGTGTCGCGGCGCTGGTCGCCTATGCCCTGATCGTCCATCCGCCCTTCGCGTCGGTGCGCCGTGGCGAGGTGCTTGCGCGCACCGACGCGCTCGACGGGTCGGTGAGCATCTACTCCGCGGGCACCGTGCTGGTCCTGCCCGGACTCCATCAGGTGCGACGCTATTCGATCCGCGATCAGGTGTACCGGCCGACGGACGGCGCGAGCGCGACGGGACCGGCTCCGTTCCAGTCGGTCGAGGGTCTGTCCATCGGCGTCGACCTCACGGTTCGCTGGGCGATTGATCGGACACGCCTCGCCGAGGTGGCGAAGGATTTTCCGGACGATCTGACCGGGGATCTCGTGGCGCCCGCGGTTCAAGGCATCGTATATCCGACCTTCGCCCGCTACTCCGTGCGTGACATCTTCTCGCAGCGGCGCACGCAGATTCAGCAGGAGCTCGCGGCGCAGCTCCGGCCGAAGCTCGCGGCGATGGGCCTCATTCTGCGCGAAGTCGACATCGGCAAGGTCGACCTGCCGCGCGACTATCGCGCCGGATTGGAGAAGCTCCTGTCCGAGGAGCTCGAGACGGAGAAGATCCACTACACCCTCGAGCTCAAGCAGGCGCAGTTGAAGCAGCAGCAGCTCGAGGGCGAGGCCGACAAGCTGCGGCGGCAGACGGCCGCGGAGGCTGCGGGACAGGAGCAGGTCATCGCCGCGCGCGCGCAGGAGGAGACCATGAAGCACATCCTGCCCTTCAAGCAGAAGCAGATCGAACAGCGGCAGCTCGAGGCCGAAGCGGACAAGGTCGCGCGCATTCGTACCGCGGAGGGCGCGGCCGAGGCGCGCCGCATCGAGGCCAAGGGCGAGGCCGACTCGCGCGAGAAGCTTGCCGACGCGGAAGCGTATCGGCTGGACCTCGTGGGCAGGTCCAACGCCGGACAAATGGAGCGCGAGGGCGCGGTGGTGCGCGGTACCCGCTGCTGATCCAGAAGACGCTCGCGGACAAGCTGTCGGACAAGGTGCAGGTCATCATCGCGCCGCTCCCTGCGTCGGGCAGGTTCATCGGTTCGAGCCTCATCGGCGACACGAGCGCGCCGAACCCGGTCGACTGGGCGGTCGCCGGTGCGATCGCGCAGGCGAAGGCGTCGCAATGATCCTGGCGCTGGTTGCGGCGCTCGCCATCGTGACGCAGGATCATGCGTCGCTGCGCGCCGCGCCGCGCTCGGGCGCCGCGGAGCTCGAGCGGCTGTGGCAGGGAGACGTGCTGGAGATCCGCGGAGAGCAGGCCGGCTACCTCAAGGTCTATGACTATCGGCGCGAGCGGGGCGGATTCCTGCGCGATGAGGCGGCGCAGCCGGTCGAGCTCTCGGAGAGCGCCGCTCTCGAGCTGCTCGCGGTGCTGCGCTTCCTGCGGGAGAGCCCCGGGTCCGAGGCGCTCGGCATCAGCTATGCCGCGGCCTACCTCAAGGCCGCGCCGGCCCGAGCCATCACGGCCGAGCCGTTCGATGCCGTTGCGCGGATGGCGGAGCGGCTGGCCGATCAGGCTTCGGGAAGCGCGGAGCACCTGGCCGAGTTCGCGCCGCACCTCGACGTCGCGGCGCAATTCGGCGTGCGCATGCGCGAGCTCGAGCACAACGGACGGATGCACGTCTGTTACGACGGCGAGATGTACCGCCGCGTGCTCGCGACCCCCGGTGCCAAGCCGGCGGAGCGCGCGCGCGCGGCGCTCGGACTGACGCGGCCCGATTGCATCGATCCGGATCTCGGGCCGGCCCCGCGCGCGGCCCTCGAGACCGAGCGCGGCCGGCTGCTCGAGCAGGTCGAGGACGGCGAGGTGGATGCGATGACGCGCAGCCGGCTGCACGCGCGGCGCGCCGGCGTCTGGGCATCGATCGCCTACGGATGGGAGCGCAGCGGCACGCCGGCCGGCGCCGCGGCGGAGCGGGCTCGCACGGAGCTGCTCGCCGTGCGCCCGGACGATCTCGGCGATGATCGGCGGCCCGAGTACGTGGACGCGGTGCTCAGAGTCAGCGCCATCCGCTGGGCCGGAGCACCTCCCGCTCCGCAGCCGGGACCGCTGACTCTCGACGCCGTGCCCGGAGATCCGGGCCAGACGTGCGTGACCTTAAAGGACGCGCGCCGGCCGCGCGCGGCGGTCCTGCGGCGCTGCACGTACGGAATGGTGAGGCTGCCGTCGATACGGCCGATCGATCAAGGCTCGGCGCTGGTGCTCGCGGTGCAGCCGCTCGAGGGCTGGCGCGAGCTCTGGGTATTCCATCAAAGAGCGGGAAGCTGGTGTGTCGACGTGCTCTCGCCGGGTCTCGACGATCCCGACGAGGGGTACGTGGATTTCGCCGGGTTCGCTCCCGGCACGCGGCGGCTGCTGATCGCGCGAGAGGTCAGGGATCGGGGCCGGTTCAAGCGCAGCTTCGAGGAGCTGCGGCTGGATGACCTCGCGCTGGTGCGGCAGGCGAGCCGCCCGGAGCTGCTGCGCGATTTCGGCCGGTGGCAGGACGTGGAGTGGCGGCGCGATACGCTGGCACTCCATTAGCAGTTGCGCGGCGCGACGAGGTCTGCGCCAGCCGTGTAACGGCGACGGCTCAGGCGCCGGTCGTCCTTGCCGACGGTAGGCATGTGGGCGTGAACCTGGGAACCATGGATTCGACACTGGCGGGCGCCCGCCCGCATTCAGCCACGGCTTGTTTCAGCGAGTGGTTGTCGACTTCCGCCGCCCGTACCGATGGGCGTATTTTGCCGGATCCGGCTCGCCGACAACGCGGCGGCAAGCAGGCAACCGACGAAACCATAGAACACCAGGGTAAAGTTGCCATGCGTCAGATCCAGCAGGTAGCCGACGAGCAGCGGCGAGAGGAAGCCGGCGAGTTGCGAGCCGGTGTTCACGAGCCCGTAGGCACCGCCGATGGCGTTGCGCGGCACGAGAATCATGGGAAGCGTGGAGATGCCCGAGTCGGCCACGGACAGAAACAAGTACGCGCCGACGAGGTGCGCGATCGCCTGCTCGCCCGTCGCTGCAGTGGCCGCGAGATATGTGAACAGCGCGCTCAAGGTGAGCCCCGTCAACACCGGCAGTTGCCGCCGCTGATTGAACCAGCGGTCAGCAATCTGACCACCCACTATGTAGCCCAGGCTGCCCGCCAGAGAAGGTAACGAGGCGAATGCACCCATTTGTGCGATGCTGAAGCCGCGCGCCTGCAGCAAATAGGTCGGCAGCCAGTTCATCAGCCCCCAATTCGCCAAATTACTGAAGAAGGCGGCCCCGAACAGCCACAACACTGCAGGTCTGTGCAGGCTCTGTTTGAGGCCGGCGACGGGCGATCCGAGCGAGGGGTCGCCATGAGCAGCGGGTGCCTCTGCGTTCGCGCCTGTCGCATCCGGTGCGGCCAAATCTGGTGCGGGTGAATCCTTGACCCACACCTTGATCACGATCGCGACCAGGAGCCCGGGCACTAGCAGGCTGAAGAATGCAAGGCGCCAACCGCCGCTTAGCACCAGCATGGCCACGAGCGGGGGCGCCAGGGACGCGCCGAGCTGGGTAGCCGACAACATGAGCCCGGTCGCGCGACCAAGTTCAGCGGCTGGATACAAGAGCGCGAGCGCTTTCGACGCCGACGACGGGAAAGGAGCCTCGGTGACGCCGAATAGCACTCGGACCACGACCAGCACGACCAGCGAGGTCGCCAAGCCGGTGGCTGCCGTGAAAAGCGACCAGCCGGCGACAGCGGCCGTAAGCACGCGATTCGGCCCAAACCTGTCGACAAGCAGTCCCCCGGGTATCTGCATCACCGAGTAACCCATGAAGAACGCGCTCAGCACCCCCCCCATTGCGAGCGGCGAGAGATTGAAGTCCTTGGCGATGAAGGGAATGGCGCTACCCATCATCATGCGGGCGCCGTAGCAGAGCAAGTAAGCGGCCGAAAGTATGCTGAGTACGGAGTGGCGAGGCTTCCACGTCACAGGCCACCTCCATCAACGGTCGGGATGCACCGAGACGACCCGGAACAGGGCGAGCTGATGTTAGCGACCGCCATCACGCACAGGTATTCGAACGAGCGTAAGGTAATGCGATGGTATATTGTATCCAAAAGCTCAGGAGTGAGCGCTGCGACATATAGAACCGAGGAGATAACATGATCGGGGACCTCACTCATTCTAAGCGACAGCTGCCCGCGGCATTATCGGACCTTGGTCATAGAGATGCGGCAACGCTAGCGGACCCGTGGTTTGAATCATTGGTTCTCCGGCTCCACGCGACCATCGATATCGACGGATTCTGGGATGCGGTGCGTGCCACGCTGGATGAGGCGGTACCGAACGATGCCTGTGTCGTCTACCGTGAGTTCACGGACTTTTCCCGTACCTGGCATGCCGCCAACATCCTGATGACGCCACGAGCGCGTAAGTCGGGCGAGTGGCTGCAACGCCGTCGCGAGGTCGATATGATGACGGCGTTCATACTGGCGCATCCCAACGCGAAACATTGCACGCTTACGGATGCGGTACCTGACATGCGGCGCTTGCGGCGCTCAGAGTACTTCCGTCTGTACATGGCGCCGGATAAATGGCAGTTCATCGCTTCCTGGTTGTTCTGGCGGGAAGATGGCCTGGCCACCGAAATTGCCATTCGCCGAACGGCCGAGCAAGGCGATTTCACTTCCCGGGAGATGGCGCTGCTCGACCGCCTTCATCCGCATGTCGAGACCACGCTGCGGCGGCTGACCGCCCTACAGCAGAGCAAGGGCCCGGCGCTGGTGAAAGTCGAGTCGGATGACGCAATCGACCGCAGCTCTCGTGCCACGCCGGTTCACGCCTTCATGTTCCGTCTCACTCCGGCCGAGCGGACACTGATGCATCGGGTATGTGAGGGCTGGAGCAACAAAGAGATCGCGCATCAGCTCGGGAAAAGCATACGCACCGTGAAGGCGCAGTTGACTTCGGTATACCGAAAGCTCGGGGTCACCGGCCGCAGCCGCATGCTGGCCATGCTGCGCTAAGGTAATACGACTTTGGGCCCATAGCGGCGAGCGTTGCCCTGCCTTAGCCTCGTTCGCTCGACGCGAGTGATGAGAGCCAAATCCGCCACCTTCGAAGGTAACCCGATGCGCCCCATCGTTTTAACCGTCCTCACCGCGCTCGCGCTGTGCGCGCAAGCCAACGCACAATTGGCGCCGGAATCGACCCGCGCAGTCGGCGACATCGTGCGTCGGGTGCTTCAGGTGAGCGGAGTGCCCAGCGCTTCGATTGCGATTGCGAAGGATGGCAACGTTGCTCTCGCAGAAGCGTATGGACTGGCACGCGTGTCACCCGCGGTGGCCGCGACCCCGGCGGTACGATACAAGATCGGCTCGATCAGCAAACAGTTCACCGTTTCTGCTTTGTTGTTGTTACAGGAAGAGCGCAAGCTGTCACTGGAGGATCGGGTCGCGAAATACTTTCCCGACTTGACGCGGGCGGGCGAAATCACCTTGCGCCAAATACTGAGCCATACATCCGGCTACCAGGACTACTATCCGCTCGACTACGTGGCTCCCTTCATGCGGCGCGATGTCGAGCCGACGGACATACTGAGCGGCTGGGCCAAGATACCCCTCGACTTCGAGCCGGGGACGCAATGGCAATATAGCAATACCAACTTCGTCATTGCGGGCTTGATTGCAGCGAAAGCGGCGGGCATGCCGCTTTCGCGGTTCCTGCAGCTGAGGATCTTGTCGCCGCTCGGCATGCACAGCGCGATCGACGTCGAGGAGCGGCCGCTCGACCCTGGAGACGCGCACGGGTACGAGTTCTACGCCCTCGGACCGCCGCGGGAGGCGAAGCCCGAGGGGCGCGGCTGGGTCTACGCAACGGGCGAGCTGGCGATGACGGCGCGCGACCTGGCCGTCTGGGACATCTCACTGATGAACGGCTCGCTGTTGAAGCCGGAGTCGATGCGCGAACTCACTACTGAACAGCTGCTGAAGGGTGGAACCGGCACCCGCTATGCCTTGGGATTGAGCGTGGAGGCGCTGAGCGGCGGCCATCGGCGCTGGTCTCACTCCGGGGCATCGGAAGGATTCCTTTGCTGGAATGCCGTCTATCCTGATGACCGAATTTCCATCACGGTGCTGACCAACAGCACCCGGCGCGAGCCCATGAATGAAATCGCACGGAAAATCGAAGATCTCCTGCTCGCCAAAGCCACGGATCCCGGCGCCGAGGACGCGCTCGAGAAGGCAAAGCGGCTGATGTCGAGTCTTGCTTCCGGGAAGCCGGACCTGCAGCTGATGAGCCCGGATTTGCGGGCCTATTTTACCTCTCGGGCGGTGGAGGACTTCAAAGTGTCGTTGCAGCGGATTGGTTCGTTGGATGGGGTCGTGCAGGTCAATCACTTCGATCGCGGCGGGATGGTCTTTCGGGCATTCAGGGCGACAGGCGGCGGCAAGGTTTTGAACATCAGCGCGTTCATGCTGCCGGACGGACGGTTCTCACAATTTCTCATTGGGCCCGTCCCGGAGTAGGCGTCAGGGTGCCGGATCTACGACCTTGGGCTCATGGCCGGGGACGTCCCTATGCCCTAGGATCCCAGCCGTCATGCAGATAACTCGTGCGAAGAAGATAAGCGATGAAACTCACGAAAATTGAAGCGTTCCGCATATATCCACGCGTCGTCAAGGAGGCGTGGGCCAACGACGAGTATGTGTGGCCGAGCCAGCTGCCGAGCTTCATTGTCAAGGCCAGTGCCGACGATGGCCAGTATGGGGTAGGCGAGATTACCAGCCAGACATGGTATCTGGGGGAGACCGCGGAACAGATTCAAGCGTGCATCCCCCTGTATGACAAAGCTCTTCGGGGCCAGGATCCGGCGAACTTCGCCATGGCGCATGAGTTGATGGAGGCGCAAGTGGGCGGAGGCATGCCTGGTGGGCGGGGTGCCCGATCAGCGGTGGACATGTCGCTGTACGACTTGGTGGGCAAGGCGCGTGGAGTGCCTGTCCACGCACTGCTCGGCGGCGCCTATCGCACTGAATTCGAGTTGCTGACCAACCTGTACCACAAGACACCGGAGGAAATGGCCGATGCGAGCCGGCGATTCGTCCGCGACGGATTCAAGGGGCTCAAGATCAAGGTCGGCGACGTGCTCCTGGCCAAGGGCTGGAGTCGCGCGAACTTCGAGGCGGAGTTGCTCAAGCTCGAGGCAGCGCTATCCGCGGTGCCGGGTGATGTCTATGTCGATGCTGACGCCAATCAGGGATGGAGAAGCGCCAAGTGGACTGTCGCATTGCTCGATCGCTTCGCGAAGTACGACAATCTATCCGTGGAACAACCTCTCCCGTACGCCGACTTGGACGGGGCGGCTTTCGTGCGCGCCCGTGCCAAGACGCCCGTAATCTTGGATGAGTCGGTCTGGTCGCCTCAAGCACTGATGCACATCGTGCGAGTCGGCGCTTGCGATCGAATCGTCTTGAAGCTGAATCGACTCGGCGGCTTCTACCCCGCCTCTCAGGCAATCGCCGTGTGCGAAGCCGCCGGAATCGGGGTCAGCGTCGATACGAATCCATATTCGATCATTGGCGACACTGCGTCATGCCACATTGCGGCCACGGTACGCACTGCCTATCCGGTCGACTGCGAAGGACATGTCTCATTCCTCGATTTCGGCAACAAGGCCTTCAGCGGCGGCATCACTTTCAACGAAGGACGGGCTCGGCTGCCCACCGCCGCCGGTCTTGGCGTCGACGTGAATTGGGATCAACTCGCGGACATCAGTCGGCCTCAGGGGAAATGACCTCGATCAAATCCTGATGCCGAGAGCCGCCAGAACCAAACGCCTCAAATATTGCGGCAACGGAACTCGCCGTGGATGAGATCCTCGTCGTCGGCGCGGGCATCATCGGGCTATGTTCCGCCTATCACCTCGTCAAGGCAGGCGTCAAGGTGACCGTCGTGGACAGCGACCCGGAAGGCGACAAGGTTTCCCTTGGAAACGCAGGGGGGATCGCTGTTACCGAAGTACTGCCTGCCTCCGCCTCTGGCCTGCTCTGGCGCGTGCCGGGATGGCTGATGGACCCGCTCGGGCCTTTGTCGATCCGGCCCGGTCACGCCGTGAAGCTCGTACCATGGCTGTGGAGATTCGCCAGGTCGGCTCGGCCCGCGGAGGTCGCCAGAATTTCCGCCGCCCTCGCAGCTTTGAATGCAAGGGTCTATGACGATCTCACGCCTCTGCTCGCGGAGACCGGCTTGCTCGGCGAGCTGCATCGCAACGGCGCGTTGACGGTTTACGCGAGCGAGGCAGGTTTTCGCCGTGACGCCGGCGACTGGGCGCGCAGGCGATCGCACGGTATCGATGCCATCGCGCTATCCGGCGACGAAGCGCGACGATTGGAGCCCGCATTGGGGCCCATCGTCCGCCGGGCTGTGCTGGCACCACAATGGGCGCAGGTCGAGGATCCCAAGTCGGTGCTCGATGGATTGCGCCGCTGGATGCAGCAACTCGGCGTTCCAGTCGTGACTGGTCGCGTCGTTGATGCTCGTGACTCTGACGATGGTGAGCTCAGCGTAAGGCTGGAGGGCGGGCGCGTTCTGCCGACGGGCAAATTGGTGGTCGCAGCAGGTGCGTGGTCCGGGTTGTTGGCACGCGTGTTCGGGGATCGCGTGCTCGTCGAAAGTGAGCGCGGCTACAACACAACGATCCGACGGCCGGGAATATCCATCCATGGAGAGCTCATTTTTGCCGAGCATAAGATTGTCGCAACCCACCTGCAGTGTGGTCTTCGCATCGGCGGTGCCGCGGAATTCGGCGGTCTCACGTCACCACACAACTATTCACGGTGCCGCGCATTGATGGCGGTGGCATCAAAGTATCTTCCCGGATTGAAGGCCGCGGGCGGCACGGACTGGGTCGGACACCGATCCGCGACACCCGACAGTCTGCCGGTGATCGGTCCTTCCCGACGCAACCGCAAGATCTTCTATGCGTTCGGCCATGGTCATCTGGGGCTCACCCACGCGGCGACGACCGGCCGTCTGGTCGCCGAATTGGCGACTGGGAAGCCGACGGTGATCGACGTCACGCCGTACTCGATCGATCGGTTCAGTTGAGCGTCGGGGGCCGAGTGAGCGGAAGATCGAACGGCATTCGCTCTAGCCGGGCCCCTACCCATGGCCGACATTAGCGAACCGTTCATCTGGGATGCGCACTCGTGCATACCTCTGATGCTCGATGCCGATCTTTCCTGTCTCGAGCGGCATCGCGCCTCGGGTGCGCGCTTCGTGCATGTGAACGTCGGCATGGACGACGAGCCGTGGCATTACGTTACGCGGTTGCTGCATGCGTTTGCGGCCCAACTTCGCTCCCGTCCTGAGCAGTTCATCCTGGCGTCGTCGCTCGACGACGTGAGCCTCGCCGTGCTTCAAGGAAAACTCGCGGTGGCGTTCGATCTCGAGGGATCCAACATGATCGGCCCGGACGTCGAAGCGCTGAGGCTGTTCCACGACCTGGGGGTGCGCCAGATGCATCTGGTGTACAACCGCAACAACGCGGCGGGCGGAGGCTGTCTGGACTATGACATCGGTCTCACTGCGTACGGCGCGAATCTGGTGCGCGCCGTCAATAGATGCGGCGTGATCATGGACGTGAGCCATTCGAGCCTGCGCACGTCGCTCGACGTCATGTCGATCTCCACGCGGCCGGTTGTGTTTTCGCACGCGAATGCGCGTGCACTCACCGAACATCCGCGCAATATCACGGACGAGCAGATCAAGGCATGTGCCGCAACCGGCGGCGTGATCGGCGTCACCGGCATCAGCGAGTTTCTTGGCGACCCGCGCGGGCGCACGGACAGCATGTTGCGTCACCTGGATTACATGGTAGAGCTGGTCGGGCCCGCTCACGTGGGAATCGGATTGGATTACGTGTATGGGCCCATGGCCGATCCGTCGAGCCCATACTCGCCTCCCGCCATGAAAGCATGGGCTGCCACGCGCCGGGCGCGCGATGTTGAGCCAGAGCAATTGCCGGAACTGATGGCGGCGATGCAGCGCGCCGGATATGGGGAAGCGTCGGTGCGGCAAATCGCGGCGGGCAACTTCATGCGGGTGGCGGCCGCATCGTGGCCGGCGCATGATTGAAGCCGGCGGCCACGCAAGCAGCGCGGAAGGGATATTCCTCGACGCGGCGGCGCCCAGCCTGCAGCCGCACAGCATCAGGCATCGGCTCGCGGAAGTCGCCGGCGGCGGCATCGATGTTGCGTTGACCACGGCCGCGTCCATCGAGGATTGCCGGACCGCGGCGAAGGTCGTTTCAGCATGGCTGGAGCTCGAGCGCGCGCGCCGATACGCATTCCGGATCGTTCGGTCGATGAGCGATATCGTCGCCGCCAAGGCAACTCGTGAGCTGGCGGTGGTATTGCACTTCCAGGGCGCCGATCCAATCGAGGATCAACTCGATCTGTTGAACTTGTTCCATGCCGGCGGCATGCGCGTCATGCAGCTCACGTACAACTCGCGCAATCGGCTTGGGGACGGATGCTTCGAATCGACGGATGCAGGCCTGAGTAAGTTTGGCAGAAAGGCGCTAGCCCGCATGGAGGAGCTCGGCATCGTGGTCGATCTGGCCCACGCGGGTGTGCGCACGGCACTCGAGGCGGCTGAAGCGGCCCACGGGCCGATGATCATTTCACATGCGAACGCGCGAGCGCTGTGCGATACACCGCGCAACGTTACCGATGAGGTGATCCGGACCGTGGCGGCGGCCGACGGCGTCATCGGACTGTGCGCACCGCCATTCTTCGTGACGCGGGATCGGCCAGCCACGCTCGATATGTTGATCGATCATGCCGCCCATATCGCGGACCTCGTCGGTACGCGACACTTGGGCCTCGGATTCGACTTCGCGGATGAAGATGAGGAGGACTACGTTTATTACGGCTACGATGAACGCTACATCCCCAAGCCGCCGTGGATTTGGCCTGCCGGAATCTCCGGATATGCCGATACCCGGAACGTCGCGCCCGCATTGCGGGCACGCGGCTTCGAAGAACAGGACATCCGCGGCATTCTCGGGGAAAACTTCCTGCGCGTCTTCGGCCACGTGTGGGGCGGCTGAGCGAGATGCCATCAAGGAAGGATGGCGATACCTCGGCCGGCGAAGAAGTCGTCGAACCGCTGCAAGCTCATGGTCGCATATTCCTGTGACCGTGGGTCGTGGCCCGAAGGATTGTGGAACAGGACGGCATCGTCGCAAATGCCGATCACCAGCACCAAGTGTCCTCCCTTCGCCGGCGGTGTTCGCTCCGGCCAACGGATCGAGCTGTGCACCGATGCGATGAAATAATCGGCGCGCGCGATCAGCGCCGGTATTGCCCTGGCAGAGATGTGCGTGATCACCTCTGCCTGCAGGCCGAATTCCGCGCGGACAAATCGCACGAAGGGGGCATAGATCAAGCCCTTGATTTCAGCGGAGACCGGATCGACGGTATAGCCCCCGTACTTCACGCACACGCGCGCCAATTCGAGCGTTGGCGTCACGCGGCCGGTACGTGCAGCGAGTATCATTTTGAGACAGGCCATGCCGCAGAGATGCCAAGCCCAGGCAGCGTACTCTTCGACACTATGCGCTCCGGACGACGCCCACCGCGGATCGTGGCGCAGCGTTGCGGTCGGGCCTTCGGCGATGACCGCTGGCGCGAGCTCCCGCGACTCCCACTGGCTGAAGTACGGCACGGACTTCGATCTGCAAATCACGTTAGCTGAAAACCGTGCATCAGAGGATCACGGTCGTCGACAAAAAGGGTGTTATGCCCGATCACACGCGCCCAGCCCGCAACGCTTGGAAGGATCGCGGGGTAGGACCCCACGCGGCTTTCCGCCTCGATGCGGCAATCGAATAGGGTGCCGATGATGCTCTCGTGCACGAACTCGGCACCGATGGAAAGGCGTCCCTTAGCCGCCAATTGGGCCATGCGAGCGGACGAGCCGGTACCGCAGGGCGATCGATCGATCGCCTTCGTGCCGTAGAATACCGCGTTGCGTGCGTGCGCACGTGGGTGGATGGCGGCGTCGCACCACATGACGTGACTCACCCCGCGAATGTGATCCGCTTCGGGGTGCACGGGGGCCAGCTTCTCTTCAGCGGCGCGTCTTACCGCCGGGCTCAAGGTGATGAGTTGCGCGGCCGTCATGCCCGTGAGCCCCCTCCAGCTGGCCTGCGGCTCGACAATGGCGTAATAGTTGCCGCCATAGGCGAGATCGATGTGGAGCATCCCCATGCCGGGGACGTCCAGTTCGACATTTGCAGCGTGCAGATAGCTTGCGACGTTGTGCAGCCGCACTTGCTCGACCAGCGGTCCTCGTTTGGTGTATTCCGCTTCAATGCGGCCCGCAGGGACCTCGATCGCAAGCTGGCCTTCGACAGCGGGAACTATCAGCCCTTCCTCGAGAATGGCCGTCACCGTGCCGATGGTGCCGTGCCCGCACATCGGCAAGCAGCCGCTCACCTCGATGAAAAGAAACCCGATGTCGCAATCGTCGCGTGTCGATGGGTAAAGAACGACGCCCGACATGACGTCATGCCCGCGGGGTTCGAACATCAACGCTCGCCGGATCCAGTCGTGGCGGTCTACGAACACTTGACGCCTTTCCGCCATGGACAGGCCCGGCATCAGAGGGGCGCCCGCCGTCACCACCCGCACGGGATTGCCGCACGTGTGTGCGTCAATGCAGAAAAAGGTATGACGAGACATGGCGCGTCAGCTTTTGCTAAATGCGGCGATCGATTTTGGGGGCAAACGCGGCAGGACGAGTTCAGTTTACAGCCACGTCGCGGCTGCTTCTGAGCGCAACGAGCAGCTCGCTGCTGGTGCTCAAGATGTGTTTCTTCAAGTACGCCACAGCGGTATCCACGTCGCGCAGGGAGCACAGGCGGAGAATTTCGCGATGCTCGTGCTCCGCCGCGCCGAGCGCGCGTGTCAGCAGCAAGTGCAGGCGAATATAGCGGTCGGTTTGCACGTTGATGCTCTCTACCAGGCTCAGCGTCTGCAGTCGATCTGCCGGGGTATACAGGCTGCAGTGAAACGCCCAATTCAAGCGGCCCCAGTCGGAGATGTCAGGGCGCTTATAGGCCGCTTCGAGCTGCGCCAAGATCGTCCGCGAATTCGCCAATTGCTCGTCCGCCATCCTGGGGATGCTGCGCATCAACAGGTCACTCTCCAGCAACGCCCGCAATTCAAACAGCTCTTCGATCTGCTCGGTCGGAAGAGAGGTGACGACGGCGCCCCTGTGGATTTGCATGGCCACAAGGCCGCAGGCCTCGAGCTGCCGCAACGCCTCGCGCACGGGTATACGACTCACGTCGTACTCTTTGGCAAGCGCGTCTTGAATCAGCGCTGCGCCTTCCTTGAATTCGCCATTGAGTATCCGCTCGCGCAAGGACTCGAACAGGGTCTCCGGCAAGCTCTGACGCTGAATTTTGCGGTTGGTCATCATACCTCGGTCCTATGTACGCGCGAGCCGCTGTGCATATCATATCCAATCTACACTGATATCCCAACGGCATTGACGCGGCAGAGGGGGAGGCATGGCAAAGCTGTGGCGTGGCGTATTTCCTGCCGTTACCACGAAAATGAGTCGGGAAGGCGAGGTTGACCTCGAGTCCACTCAGCACAGCCTCGACCGTTTGATCGAGAAAGGCGTCGCAGGAGTCATCGTGTTGCCGATGCTCGGCGAGAATGCCTCGATGAGTTCCGCCGAGCGGCAGGCCATCATTCGCGCTGCCGTCGAAACGGTCGCCGGCAGGGTGCCGCTCCTGTCGGGTCTATGCGAGGTCACGCTCGACAAGGCAAGAACGCGCGCCCGCGAATACGAAGAATGGGGCGCCCAAGGATTGATGGTATTCCCAAGCCTGGGCTACAGGACCGATCTGCGGGAGACTGCCCATTGGTACCGGGAAATTGCATCTGCATCGGCACTGCCCATCATGATTTACAACAATCCCATCGCCTACGGCGTCGATGTCACCCCGCACATACTCGGGTCCTTGGCTTCGGAACCGAAAATCGTCTGCATCAAAGAGGAAAGCGGTGACATCCGCCGCGTGACCGACCTGACCATCGAGCTGGGCAGTCGCTTCAGCATTTTCTGCGGCGTTGATGATCTCATCGTCGAAAGCATGGCGCTCGGAGCGACCGGCTGGGTTTCCGGAATGACCAACGCGTGGCCCGAGGAATGTGTCGAGATCTTCAATCTGTGCGCGCAGGACAAGTTTTCCGAAGCCAGAGCGCTGTACCGCGTACTGACACCCGCGTTTCACCTCGATACAAAGGTCAAGTTGGTTCAGTACATCAAGCTGGCGGAGCATTTGGTCTATGGCGCGCCGGAATGGACGCGTGAACCGCGTCTGCCGCTGGTGGGTCAGGAGCGCGAGGAAGTTGTCAGAACGGTCACGGTTGCCACCGAGTCTCTGAAGAAGCGCCGGCAGCAGCGCGGGATCGAATACAGCAAATAGCTTCGGACAGGTCCGAGCGCGATCTCGTGCCGAACGCGCCGGATCGACCTGCCGGCTGCCATCAAACCATTCGCACGCACAGCACAGTGCGCCCGCGGCCGGTCCTACGCGCCGACGGCGCCGCTGCCCAAGGTCCATGTCATTCGCGCCCGCGTGATCGATGCTGTTCGCGCAGCCGTCGAGGCTAGGACCTTGGTCCTATATTGCGCGGCATAAGGTTCGCTAACATCGGGCTGAGAAAGTGAGCAGCGACATCGCGTCGCCATAGAACTCAAGAGCGGAGGAGGGATTGCATGTCTATGCAGAGCGCGTCCTGTGGGCCAATCAGAATCATTTGCATGGCTATGCGAATTGGCGCGTGTCTCGTCGCCGTGCTGGGGGCCGGCAGCGCGGCATTCGGCCAGACACCGCCCGCCGTCCAGGCGGCGACCTCCGGCGGCGACCTCGAGGAGGTGGTCGTCACTGGCACTCTGATTCAGCGCAGCGGCTACAGCATGCCGACGCCAACCACCGTAATGTCCTCGCAGGACATTGCGCTCACGTCAGCTTCGGATGTCGGAGATTTGGTTTACGACATGCCGCAGTTTCAGCCCTCGAAGACGCCCACCTCCAGCACCACCAACAACCTGAACGTCGGCCAGAATAATTTCGATCTGCGGGGGCTGGGAACAGTTCGAACGCTGACTCTGGTCGACGGCATGCGGCGCGTGCCGAACGGAATCAACGGATCTCTAGATACCAACGTAATCCCTGCCGGCATCATCGATCGCGTCGAAGTCGTGACGGGCGGCGCATCCGCAGCCTACGGCTCGGATGCGATCGCAGGCGTGGTCAATGTCATTCTTCGCAAGGACATCGATGGGTTCGAGGGCTCCATCCAGGGAGGAGAGTCGTTTCATGGCGATGATCGTGAGTATAAGGGCACGCTCAACTTCGGCACCAAGTTCGCCGGCGACCGAGGTCACTTTCTGATCGCCACCGAAGCCAGCAACAACGACGGCGCGGGGTTTGCCAATCAAGTTCGCGATTGGGCGCGGCCAAACTGGGGCGTCGTCTACAACCCGGCCTACGCGCCGGGCAACGGTCAATATGCCGAATTGATCACGGCCAATGCGCGGAACGGCAACCTGACTACTGGCGGCCTCATCACGTCGGGGCCGCTGGCAGGTACGGAGTTCCTGCCCGGCGGCGTTCCGGCCGCGTTCAATCCGGGAAAATATGCCTTGGGCAGCGATAGCACCATTGGCGGCGATGGGCCGGCAGAGAGCATCCGGCTGGCCATCCCTTTGAAGCGCGAGAATGTCTATACGAGGATCCAATACGACATCAACGACAATATCGATGCGTTCGTCGTGGGGAGCTATTCGGACGAGACCGGCAACGGATCACAGATGTCGTATACCGACAACAACGGAGCGTACGCGATCCCGATCTCGATAGACAACGCTTACCTGCCGGCAGCCACCCGAAACGCCATGCTCGCCGACGGGATCACCAGTTTCAATCTGCAGCGCCTGAATACCGACTTCGGCTACTGGGGCGCCATAACGTACAACAGGTCGTACGAACTGGTCGCGGGACTCGAAGGTCGCTTCGGCGAGCATTGGACATGGAAGGCGTATTACTCAAACGGCAGCAACACGGAAACCCAGCACGAGCAGAATGACGAAATCGTATCGCACGTGTTTCTGGCCGCAGATGCAGTGCTGAATCCCGCGAACGGCCAGATCGTGTGCCGCTCGACCTTGACCAATCCGGGCAACGGTTGCGTTCCGATCAATCTTTTTGGCTACGGGTCACCCTCGCCGCAGGCGATCGCATATGTCACCGATCATCAGGTTAATGTCATCAAGTATTCGCAGAACGTGGCCGATGCCACGATTCAGGGTCAGCCATTTTCCAACTGGGCGGGACCGGTGTCGGTCGCGGCAGGGGCGAGTCTGAGGCATGAAAGCGTGGATCAGGATAGCGACCCGGTGTCTGAGGCGCAGGATCATCTGTTCGACAACTATATTGCGCAGAGCGGCAGCTTCAGCGTCAAGGAAGGCTTCGCCGAGACCGTCGTGCCGCTGCTCGCCAAGCTGCCGATGGCCAAGGAACTGGACTTGAACGGTGCCGTGCGCTTCACCGATCACAGTCAAAGCGGCAACAGCGTGACGTGGAAGGGAGGTCTGACCTACGACCTCACGGACGAATGGCGCCTGCGCGTAACGCGCTCCCTGGACATCCGATCTCCAAACCTGAGTGAGCTGTTCTTCACACCGCTGCAATACGTGGTCAACGTCACGGACATTCACGGCGCCGTGGTACAGGTGAACAACCCGCAGCCGGGCAACGCGAATTTGAAGCCTGAAAAGGCGCAGACATGGACTGGAGGCTTCGTCTATAAGCCGTCGTGGACCGGCGCGGGGACCTTACAGCTCTCTACCGACTATTACCGGATCAGCATGAATGGCCGCATCGCGGTGCTCGATCCTCAATACGTGGTGGACGGATGCGCGGCGGGAAGCGCCTATTTCTGCACCTTCCTGCCGCGCGATGCAAAAGGGAACCTGACGGCCGTCATCACACCACCGCTGAATAGCGGTCAGAGCCTGACAAACGGCTTCGACTTCGAGGCCGACTACGGCATTGCGGCATCAAGCATCCTATCCGGTCTGAACGGGACCCTGACCTTGCGAGCATTGGCAACGCGGGCGCTCCACAACAATACGACGTTGGAAGGAGTCCTCAGCGAAGCTGTGGGCAGCACCATTCCGCACTGGCGCGCGAATACCAGCGCCAGTTACTCCACTCACCAGTGGACCTTTCATCTGGCCGGTAATTACGTGGGCGGCGTCGTCTACAACAATGCGTATGCGGCGGATCAGATCAATCAGAGAGAGTTTTCGGGCCGGCTTTACTTGAATGCCGCCGTGCAGTATGAGGTTCCGACCACCACGGGACGAATTCAGCTGTTCGCCGATGTCGACAATGTGTTCGATCGTGATCCGCCGATCATTCCCGGCACGGTGATCTACTATGGGCAGGAGGTCACTCGCCCTGCGCTGTACGATCAGATAGGGCGTCAGTTCACGGTCGGCGTGCGAGTGAAGTTTTAGTGCCAGCCGCCGGACGTTGTGCGGCGGCCTGTGCGTGGGCGCTCGGAGTTTGTACCGGAGTCGCGACGGCGGCCGACTTGACGGTCCGGCTTGATGCGCGCG
This sequence comes from Steroidobacteraceae bacterium, assembly GCA_036272295.1. Classification (GTDB taxonomy): domain Bacteria; phylum Pseudomonadota; class Gammaproteobacteria; order Steroidobacterales; family Steroidobacteraceae; genus Bog-1198. The sequence continues at coordinate 30,932 of DATAYZ010000107.1, read as the reverse complement.
AAGTCGCGCGTAGGCGAATCCACACCGAGATCAGGCTCGCGGTCAAACCGGGGCCGCTCACCCTGGTCTACGCGAAGTGGCTGCCGGGCGAACACGGCCCAACGGGCCCGCTGAACTCGATGATCGGCCTCGACATCGAGGCCAATGGCGAACGGCTGTCGTGGTCGCGCGATCCGCTCGACATGTATGCGCTGCGTATCGACGTGCCGCACGGCGTAAATCATATCGAAGTCTCACTGGAGTCGGGATTGGGTACGGGGGGCGGCACTTTCACGGCGGCACAGACGAGCTCGGCGCAACTAGCCATCCTGTCCTGGAACCAGTTTTTGTTGTTTCCGAAAGGCAAGGATGCCGAGCGCTTGTCCGTCGACGCCAGCGTCATGGTACCTGCGGATTGGACCTTGGTATGTGCGCTCACATCGAAACGTGGGACCGACGGCTCTTACGATCTGGAAGCCGGCTCGGTTGCACGTCTCATCGACTCGCCGGTGCAGATGGGCCTCCATGCCAAGTTGATCGAGATCGCGGGCGCGGAGCCGCGCCCCGAAATCAAGCACGAAATCTCGATCATGGCGGATAGCACCGCGGCCCTTGACGCACCGGATGACTTCGTGCGCGGGATTGGGCGGCTCGTCGCGGAAAATGGCGCGCTGTTCGGCGCTCGCATGTACCGTCGCTATACTTGGCTCGTGTCGCTCTCGGATCACGTGGCTCACTTTGGTCTCGAGCATCACGAGTCGAGCGACGACCGTTCAGACGAGAATGCCCTCAGCGCGCCCAATCTGCGCATGGATCTCGCTCAACTCCTCGGGCATGAGTACGCGCACAGCTGGAATGGGAAGTATCGTCGCCCCGCGGGGCTTTTGAGCGCTGATTACCAGAATCCCATGGACGGCTCGCTGCTATGGGTCTATGAAGGTATGACCGAGTTTTGGGGCGACGTGCTGCCGACGCGCGCCGCTCTTATCAGCCCGGAGTATTTTCGGGATGCACTCGCCGACTCGGCGGGCGTTTATGCCGTGGAGCCGGGCGCCCGTTGGCGCCCGCTCGCCGACACGGCCGTCGGCGCTCAGGAATTGTTCGGAGCTCCCGGCGAATGGCAGTCGAGCCGCCGGGGAACGGACTTCTACGAGGCCTCGGTGTTTCTGTGGCTGGATGTAGATGCGGAATTGCGAACCCGCAGCCGGGGACTGGCCTCGCTCGATGACTTCGCGAAGCGGTTCTATGCCGGCGCCAGCGGCGCGCCGCAGCTCAAAACTTATGTCGAGCGGGACGTGTACGACACCCTTGCTGCCGTGGTGCCGGGCAACTGGCGGGTCTTCGTTCGCCGTCATCTCGATACCACCGGGAGCGAGGCACTCCTGGGCGCACTCGAGCACAGCGGGTGGAGACTAACGTATTCGGGCGAGCCCAATGTTTCGGTAGAAACACGCGAGCAACGCAAGAAGATCGCGGCACGGCCGTGGTCGATCGGCCTCACCTTGAACAGGGATGGAAAAATACTGGACGTAATCGAGGATCGGGCTGCCGCGCGAGCAGGAGCGGGACCCGGGATGACCATCATCGCCGTGAATGGTGAAAAGTTCACCGTCGAGGTCCTCGATGCCTCCATTTCCGAGGCGCAAGCCCTGCATCGGCCGATTGCGCTGCTGGTCGAGAACGACGGCTACTACCGCTCGCTCGCCGTCGAGTACTACGACGGGCCGCGCTATCCTCATCTCACCCGCATCGAAGGGATTGCGGATACGCTCGCGGGAGTCATTGCTCCCAGGACGAACTAGACCTACAGCTCCGGACTCGCCGGCAGCCGCGCGTTTCGCCAAGCTGGATCCAAATCGTTCGTCAGTCGTCCTCGCCGATGGGCATTCCCGGCGGGGCGGGGACGGGCGCGGAGACCGTAAACTTCCCGGGATCCGCCAGGAACCGGTCGATGCGGTCGATCACGTAGGCGCCGATCGACGCTGACGGCTGCAGATGCCTCCTGACGGATACGAGCTTCGCGAACACCACGCCGCGCACGCTCGCGGACGCGTCGTTGTCCGCGGCGAGGGTCAGCAGCGCCTCCACGGTGCGCATGTACAGCGCGTCCCGGATTTGCGCCTGCAGGCCGTGCGAGTCGCGGTGCTTGTCGGGATCGTTGACTTCGAGCGCGGCGTCGAGCACCTCATCGAGCGTCGGTCCCTGCGCACGCGCGCCGTACTCGAGCAGCCGCGCCGCGCGCGCGGGGTCGAACAGCAGCCGCAGTGTCAGGTCCGCGGCGCTCTCGGCCGCCGCGACGGGGTCGAACGTCACGCCGGTGTGGGCCGCGAAGGACTCGAGCGTGCGCGGCAGGTCGGGCGGCCGCGGCGGGAGGATCTTCAGCAGCGACTCGGGCAGGGTGAGCGTCGCCGCCGAGATCGTCGCCAGCACCGAATTCAACGCCTGGCGCTGCCGGGCGCCATTCACGATGGCCGCATTCATCTGGCCGTCGCCGCGGAGCTGGAACCGGTAGTCGAGGCCGCCGATCTCCTTGACCGCCGCCTCGGCCTGATAGCGATGCATGAGATAGAGCGGCACCAGCGTGTCCTCGAGCTGCGCCAGCGGCGCGCCCATCGGGACGGCGTTCTCGCCGAAACGCAGGAGCGCGGCGGCGCGAATCCGCATGAGTCGGTCGAGCTCGGCGGCGGGGTCGGGACCGTTGTCCCACAGGTGAGCATGCGGATGCGCACTGCCGGGCGGCCGCGCGTCCGCATCCGATATGAAGTAGAGGCCTTGCTCGTGTGCGTGATTCAAAATGGCTTCGAGCCCGCTCTTCTCCTGTGCGGCGTCGGCGAATTGGCGGTAGCCGTAGTCGATGGTGACCGCGTCCCATACGCCGATGTCGATGCCGTAGGCCTGTGAGAGGTCGGGCACGCCGTCCTTGCCGAGCACGATCCAGGGGTGCGGATAGTCCATCACGGAGACCGACTCGCTCGGGGCGTGCGGGAAGCTGCTCGCGGCGAAATTGTGCTCGAGACCGAGCGTGTGGCCGGTCTCGTGCGCCGCGAGCTGGCGGGCGCGCGCGAGCGCCATGGCGAGCATCGGGTCATTCTCGGGAGTGAGCGTGCGGCCCGTGACATAGGGCGACAGCAGCGCCGCGGCGATCAGATAGTCCTGCCGCGAGCGCAGCGACCCCAGGGTGACGTTGCCCTTGATGATCTCGCCGGTGCGGGGATCGTGGATGGGGAAGCCGTAGCTCCAGCCACGCGTGTAGCGGTGCACCCACTGGATCATGTTGTAGCGCACGTCCATCGGATCCGCGCCCTCGGGCAGCACGTCCACGCGGAACGTGCCGGGCGCGAAGCCCGCGGCCTGGAACGCGTGGTCCCACCAGCGCGCGCCCTCGACGAGCGCCGTGCGAACCGGCTCGGGCGCGCCGCGATCCACGTAGTATTGGATCGGCTGCGACGCGACGCAGGATGCGGTGCATCCCGGGTCCCTCTTGGTCAGGCGGTGACGCACGATCAGATGCTGGTCGAGAGGTGCACCGAGCGGCGCCGCATAGTCGCGGAAGTCGACGGTGATGTAGCCGGCGCGGGGATCGGCGCGGCGCGGGGTGTATCCCGGGCCCGGGAGCTCGATGAAGGATTGGTGCTCGCGCACCGTCAATGCATGCGCGTCCGGGGCGACTTCGCCGACGTGCGCGGCGGCGGTCGAATCGGTGGTGAAGGTGAGCACCGCCTCGACCTCGGTATTCTTGGGGAATACGCGGGTTGCATCCATGGCGATGGCCGAGCGCGAGGGATCGAGCTTGTAGCTCCCCTGCTTGTCGGCGCCGAGCGCTCCGATTACATCGTGCGCGTCGCGCAGGAAGAAATCCGTGGCATCGACCAGCACCGCACCGCCGCTCTCGGCCTCGACCTTGAAGCCCGCCAACACCGAGTCTGGAAACGATTGCCGCACGGCTAGACGTTCCGCTGGATTCGCCGCGGAGCTGCGGAAGAGCTCGGTGCTCTGCACGAGTAGCACCTTGGGTCCGAATCTCTCGAAATGCACCATGCGGGCGCCGGACATCTGCCCGCGGTCCAGCCCGAGATCGTTGGAGCCGGCGCCGAAGGGAAGCGAGTGCAGGTACAGCACGTTCCCCAGCCCGTTGGGGATCTCGAGGTACAGCCTGCCGGCCTTGCCGTCCCAGTGGAGCGGCATGAATCCCGGCAGGTGCTGCATGTCCCGCGTTTTGGCCTCGAGCCCGGACGCCTCCTTGGCGGGATCCGCGGCGAGGGCGCTTGCGCAGCAGAGCGATGCCAGCGCGAGCGCGCATCCGGCGTGGGCAAGAGCCCTGCCAACGCAGGTCAGCATGGCGCGCGGCACGGCTGCACGCCCGTTATTTCGAATGGGCGGAGTCGGCATATACGCTCGGCTGCTTCATCAGCGCCTTTACCACCGCGGCATTGAACGCGGCGACCGCGTCGTACCCAGGGTCCCAGTCCGCCTCCGGCCACGCGCTGTTCGTGACGATGACGGTGTCGGACTTCGGATCGAGGAAGATCATCTGTCCGCAGATCCCGATCGCGCGATACGAGCCGTCCGGATTGATCCACCATTGATAGCCGTAACCGATATCGCCCCAATCCGAATGGATGTGAGAGCGGCTGGCGTCCGCCACCCATCCGCCCGGCAAAATCGGTGCGCCACCGATCTTGGCGCCGTGCATGAAGAACCAGCCGAATCGCGCGTAGTCGCGCAGCGTCGCATTCAGCAGCGAGCGCCCAAGGGAGCGCCCGAACCTGTCCCGGACCCAGTATCCGTCCGCTTCCATTCCCAAGGGACGCCAGATCTTTTCCTCGAGATATGCGGCCAGAGTCTCGTGGGTCGCCCTTTGCACCACGACACCCAGAATCTGCGCGTTGCCGGAGTTGTAGAGAAAGACCGTGCCCGGCGGGCTCGCTCGCGGCAGGGACGCCATGTACTTCACCACGTCCACCGCGGGGTGCGTATCGCCCGGAACATCGAGGCTGAGCGTGCGTCCCCAGTCCGAATTCGGGTTCTTGTAGTTCTCGTCCCAGCGCAGGCCCACGGTCATGGTCAGCGCCTGCTTCAAGGTCACACCCGCGTAGCCGGAGCTCGCAAGCTCCGGGATGTAGCGTGTGACGAGATCGTCGAGACCGCCGATGTGGCCGTCGCGGATCGCGGCGGCGAGCAGCGTCGAGTTCACGGACTTGGCCACCGAGAACGACACCCACTGATCGTGCTCGGTCTGCCCCAGGCCGTAGCGCTCCAGCACGATGCGGCCCCGGTGCAGGATGAGGAGGCCCGCCACCCGGTTGTGCTCCATGAACTTCGCGGTGTTCCAGGCGGCCCCCGCGGTGTCGTATTGAACGTCGAGCTCATGGGCGGCGCGCGGAAGGGGCAGCACGGTCGTGCCATGATGGATGACATCCCCGCCGTACAGCCGGGCGATGTTGCGGAACCCGACGATCTTCTGCTCCGGCGTCCAAAGCGCCTGGTTGCCGGGCGGAGGCAGTGCCGATCGGGGCTCCGAGCCCGCGTGAACGTTCGCGCCCAGCCCGGCCGCCAGGAACGCCGCCCAAACCAGGGTGCGAAGCGCGGGACCGGGCCGGGTGCGGCGTCGACGCGAGGGGCCGAAGATCATCGCTGAATCATGCCAGACCGGCACGAACGCGGCCGCAATTGCTCGCACGGCGTGCGCCGTGGCCGGGAATGACGCTCCCGCTTGCCTCCGCCGCAGGATCGTGGTAACTCCTGGTGCACGCGACGTGCAAGGCACGTGGAGGAGCTGGCATGAAGGCAATTGCAACCATGATCGTTTGTCTGGCGCTGTCGGCGTGTGCGACGGACTATGTATCGCAGCTCTCCGAGGCGGACTTCGGCAAGCAGCCAAGCCTGCATTACTCCGAGCAGAGCAACATGGATCCGGCCTTCTACATGGACGGCACGTACGCGTCGAAGCAGCTCTACGGCTCCTACGCGACGGCCCCTCTCGGACTCTTGTGCACGACCGTGGCCTGCTCGCGGCAGACGCCGTTCTGGGCGCAGGGTTGGTCGCCGTAACAGGCTGAGTTCTCGCCGCAGGGCGGGGCGATTTGACTTACCGTGGCGCCCGGTGAGGCGCCTCTCGCATGCCCGCGACCGCCCCCTGCAATGCCCCTGCATCTATGGCAACGTTACCGCCGAGGATGACCGTCATCCGGTAATGACCACGTCAGCGAGGCGCAAGAATCCCACCATGATCAAAGTGCTGAGAGATCTGTTCGGCAATGCTCCGCCCGCGGAGCTCCCCAAGAAGCGCACGCCGAGCGCACCATCCGGGCGGCCGGGAACCGGCGGCCGGTTCCCCGCGGTTTCTCTCGTGCCGAGCCTCATGTGTTGCCCCGCGGCAACCAAAGCGATGGGCAAGCGTGTGTTGTTCAGCGAAGCACCGCGCCTGCCGCTGCCGGCTTGCACGATGTCGAAGGATTGCTCGTGCAAGTTCCGCAAGAGCTCCGACCGGCGCGACTGCGATCGGCGCCTGTTCGGTGCGCTGGAAACGAACCGATGGTTCGTGGGCACCGAAAACCGCAAGAGCCGGGATCGAAGACTGCCGGCGACGTGACCGGCGGGACCTCGTTCGGCCTGACCCGGAACGGCGCACGCGCCGTGGGAGTCACCGGACGAGCGCCGCTCGCAGCGCGACGAGCCCCTGCTCGATGCCGGCCGGGTCCACCGCGCCATAGCCGAACACGAGTCCTGCGCGCGACGGCGCCTGCAGATGGTAGCGCCCGAGCGTGTGGATCTTCACCGAGCGGCCTGCAATAGCCTGGACCGCGGCGTCCAGATCCGCGCCGTTCCGAGCCCAGGCGGCGACGTGCATGCCGTAGAGCGACGGAATCGGCTCCAGCCAGTCGGAAAAATCCCGCTCGAGCAGCGCGCAGAGGAGATGGCGCCGCTTTCCGTAGATCTGGCGCATCTTGCGAACGTGGCGGGCCAGATGCCCTTCCGCGATGAACGCCGAGACGCCGGTCTGCAGCGGCGTCGAGCAATGCCAGTCCAGACAGTTCTTCGCCGCGACCAGCGTGCGCCGCGCCCAATCGGGCACCACGATGAAGCCGAGCCTGAGTGAGGGCAGCATGCACTTCGAGAAGGTGCCGACGTAGAAGACCACATCCGCCGCAGCGGCGGCCCGCAGCGATTGCAGCGGATCGTCCGCAAACCGGAACTCGCCGTCATAGTCGTCCTCGACGATGACTGCTCCGTGCTTGCGCGCGAAATCCACCAATGCCGCGCGACGGCGCTTCGACAGCGTGACGCCCAGGGGGAACTGATGCGACGGGCTGACGCAGATCACACCGAGGCCTGAGGGCAAGCGGTCGACGATGAGCCCCTCTTCGTCCACCTCAGCCGGCACGATCCGCGCGCCGGCGGCGGCGAAGGCCACGCGCATCGGCGGGTAACCGGGATCCTCGACCGCCACGCCGGTCTCGCCCGGCGTCACCAGAATGCGGGCCAAGAGGTCGAAGGCCTGTTGTGCGCCTGCCGTCACGACCACGTCTTCCGGCCGGCACACCACGGCGCGGGTCAGCGCAATGTGGTTCGTGATGGCTACGCGCAGATGAAAGTTGCCCTGATTGCCCTGCGGGCTCTTGTACGCGGCGGGCTTTTTCTCGAGACCCCGCAACTGCTTGGCACTGACGCGGCGATAGACGTCGAACGGGAACAGGCGCGGATCGATCAAGGCCGGCCGGAAATCGATCGGCACGGCGCCGCGGGGCGGGGCGGCGGTGTCGTCGCGCCAGAACCCCATGCTCGCGGTCACATCGTCCCCGAGCCAGAAGGGGTTCAGCCGGTAAGTGCTGATCCGCGGCCGCGGCGAAGCGGGCTCCGGGGATCGGCTCGCGACGTAGGTCCCGGATCCCTGCATTGCGGTGATGAGACCTTCATTCGACAGCCGGTCATAGACCTCGGCGACGGTGTTGCGCGCGAGACCGAAGAGGCGGGCCAGTTTGCGGCTCGCGGGAAGCCGGGTGCCGGCCGCCAGGCGGCCATCCAGGACGGCCGCTTTCAGCTGCCGATAGAGGCCGCGGCCAGCGTCCCGCGATCCTGGAACAGGGCGGTCCAGCTCGATTTCGAACAGCGAGTCCATGAAGTGGCCCGGATGATTTACTAAAAAGTGGCCCTTCATCGGTGGGCCAGTCGCAGGATAGCGTACGTCGGGCCCCCACACACGAAAGAGGACGAAGAAATGAAGCACTCGATGCAAGCGGCGGCGGCCCTGGCCGCAATCATTGGTATCTCCTGCCCCGGCATCGGCCGCTCGCAGCCGCCGGCGGTACGCGACGGTCAGCATGATTTCGATTTCAACATCGGCGTCTGGCATACCCACATCAAGCGGATCCTGGAGCCGTTCGCGAGCCGCTCGGAGTCCGTCGAGCTGAACGGAACCGTGACCGTGCGCAAGGTATGGGATGGCAAGGCGGAGCTCGAGGAGATCGAAGCCGACGGGCCGAAAGGGCATTGGGAAGGCCTCACGCTCTTTCTCTACAACCCGAGCGCGCACCAGTGGAGCCAGTCGTTCGTGAACAGCCGCGTCGGGATGCTGTCGGCGTCGTCGACGAACATCGGTGAGCTCAGGGACGGCCGGGTCGTGCTGATCGGCGAGGACACCGTGAACGGCCGGACGATCCTCGTGAAAGCCATGTGGTCCGACATCAAGCCGGAGTCGCACCAATACGAGGAGTCGTTCTCCGATGACGGCGGGGCGACCTGGGTACGATCCTTCATCGCCAACCTGACGAGAGCGAACACGTGAGGGGGGCGGCGATGGGCGCACTCACGCATCGATGTTGGCGGACTGTGCCCGGCCTGTGATGCGGTTCACAGTTTTACAATAAGTATCGTGAAGCCGGTCACCGACAGGCGCCGCGTCCGGCGTCCCGGCGTAAAGTGGCCACGGCGCAAATGAATTGCGCCCCTGCATGAACCCGATCCGCGGAGTCATGCTGCGTGCCCAATTCGAACAATCGCCCGGAGGGAGCCATGAAGATCTCGCGCAATTCCGCGTCACTGTTGCTCGTCACGATGGCCGCGGGAGCGGCGTATGCGCAGCAACCTCCGGATCCGGTGCAAAGCGACTCCCGCGAGAACACCGCCGTGGGCACGAGTGCCCTTTTGAAGCTGCAGGTGACCGAAAGCGGCGGACTGCAAAACACGGCGCTCGGCTTCGCGGCGCTCGGGGCCAACGTCAGCGGCATCCAGAATGCCGCCGGCGGCTCCTCCGCCCTCCAGTTCAATACGAGCGGCAGCTACAACACCGCCTTCGGATCGGACGCGCTTTTTTCGAACACGACGGGCAGCACCAACACGGCAGTCGGAATAGAGTCGCTGTACTCCAACGTATCCGGCGTCCAGAACAGCGCCTTCGGCGCTTTTTCCCTGTACAAGAATACGACCGGCGCGGGAAACACCGCGTGCGGGATTGCCGCGCTCGAGGACAACACGACAGGCAGCGGAAACACCGCGTCGGGGGCCAATGCGCTGATGAACAACGGGGTCGGTGCGAGCAACTCGTCCTCCGGGTATGAGTCGCTCTACTCGAACACCACCGGCAGCAACAATACCGCCGAGGGGTACACCGCCCTCTATTCGAACACCACGGGCGCGAGCAACACCGCTTCCGGCAATCATGCGCTCTACTTCAACACGACCGGGTACCACGGCACCGGGGGCGGCGCGGAGACTCTTTTCTCCAACACCACGGGGAACACCAACGTCGGGTACGGGTTCGAAGCGCTCTATCACAATACGACCGGCTCCAATAACACCGCCGTGGGCCCGAGCGCCGGCTTCAACCTGACCACCGGCTCCAACAACGTGGACATCGCCAACGAAGGATTCGCCGGCGAAAGCGGCATCATTCGCATCGGCGCGCCCTCGACCCAGACCCAGACCTTCATTGCCGGTATCGAGAATTCCAAGGTCACCGGCAGTGCCGTGTACGTGACGGCCGGCGGCCAGCTCGGCGTGCTGGCGTCATCGGAGCGCTACAAGACCGCGATCGCGCCGATGGGGGACGATACCGACAAGCTAAGCCTGCTGCGGCCCGTGGTCTTTCATCTGAAGACCGAGCCGAGCGGCCAATTGCAGTACGGGCTGATCGCGGAGGAGGTCGCACGGGTCTATCCGGCACTGGTGATCCGCAACGAGGCCGGCACCATCGAGGGCGTCCGCTACGATGAGCTCGCGCCCATGCTGCTGAATCAAGTGCAGAAACAACAGCAACGGCTGGAGAAGCAAGCCGAGCTGCTTCGGGCGCAAGCAGCGGCGCTGGACAAAATGCGGGGGCAGGTCGCCGAAGTCCTCGAGCGCGCGCAGCGCTGACGGCGGGCGCGTCGCCGTCGGCGACCCGCACGCCGCACGTCGACATCGACTCCGCGCCGGTGCGCTTTCGCCGGCGTCTGCGATAACAATCGCCGCGGAGCGGCCGACCTTCTAGTATTGGCTGCTCACGCCGATCATGTGATAGACGGACGCGACGTACAGCATGCAGACGAACGCTGCGACCTGGAGCGCGGCGAGCAGCCGCGCGAACACGGTGTCGGGATTCGAGAAGGCGAGCCGCAGATTCCAGAGTGCGGCCACCGTGCCGCCCGCGAAGCCGAGGAACGCGGCCGCCTGGGCGCAGTGCAGCAACGCGTCCACGGAATTGCCGTTGACGCTCGAGACCTGCTGGATCACCAGGAACCACAGCGCGACCGCCAGCACGGCGAAGGTGGCGCAGATCCGCGTCAGGCGATAGGCCGTGGCGCGCGCGCCGACCAGAGCAAGGCTGCGCTGAAAGCGCCAACGGACCATCGCCGCCACGGGCCAGAGCACGGCCGTCAGCGTCAGCAGCGCCAGCGAGGCCAGGGCCAGCGGCCGCTCGAGTCCCGTGCCGGCAAAGCCTCCCGGACGGAGGTAGATCATGATCGGCGCGGCCTCATCCGTGCTCCAGCGGGTCACACGGCCATCCTTGACCGTCCCCTGCAGCCGATCGTGACCGTTGAACTGCTGCCACAGGAACGGCTGCGTCTCGATGAAGGTCTCCTCGATGCCGATCGGCGCGGTCGTGATGGACCCGTCGGAGTTGGCCGTGACCGACGTGGGCTCGATGAGGCCCACCAAGGCGAGAAACGTCGAATGCGAGCCGCGCGAGCTGATGTACGAGCCGGCGATCATCGCCGCGTGCGCCTTGGCCGTGGCCTCGTCGGTCTTCTGCGGCGGTGAAGCGGCGGCAGGGAAATACCGATCGGCGAACGAGTGAAACAGGCTGTCGCGAATGAACTCGCCCTGACCGTCCTTGCCGCGGCCGTTCACCGAGACGAACAGCCCGACGCCGTCATCCAGGAACAGCGACAGGTCGCTATGGAAGAACTCCGTATCGCCGCCATGAGCGACGACGCGGTGTCCGTTGATGTTCTGCTGGTAGAAACCCAGCGCATTGCCGTCGAGGTCCGGGAATGCCTTCCAGAGCGTGGTGTGCATCATCCGCGCCGTCTGCGGCGAGAGGATGCGGGCATCGCCATACCGGCCCTGCTGCAGATGCGCGATCATGAAATGCGCCATGTCATCGCCGGTTGCCGACAGTGACCCCGCCGGCGGCATGTCGACGATCTCGAAGCCCGGCCCTGCATGATCCCGAGTTTGGTAGCCCGTGGACATCCGTGGGGCGAGCTCGGGCGGCAGCGGCTGCTGGAACGTGGAGCTCGTCATGCCGAGAGGCGCGAAGATGCGCTGCTGCACGTATTGCTCGAAAGGCACGCCGGAAACCCGCTCGACGATGTAGCCCGCGAGGCTCGCGCCGTAATTGGAATATCCCGGACCCTCCTCGGGGGCGAAGATCCGCGGCGGCACGTAGCGCTTCAGCACCTCGCCGAGCGGCGGAGGCGCCTTGCCAAAGGTGAGCAGATCCCGCGCCGTCTCGGAAAATCCCGCACGATGGGTCATGAGCTGGCGCAAGGTCACGGGTGCGCCCCGATAGCTCGGAATTTTGAAATCGAGATAGCGGTTCACGTCGACATCGAGGTCGAGCTTTCCGGCTTCCACGAGCTGCATCACCGCCGTCCAGGTGAACAGCTTGGAGACCGAGCCGGGGCGGAACAGGGTTGCCTTGGGATCGACCGGCGTGCGCCGCGCGTAGTCGGAGAAACCGTAGCCCTTCTCGAACAGCACCCCTCCGTCGCGCACCACGACGACCACCGCGCCCGGCACCTCGGCGGTGTCGAGCGCCGTCGGCATGAGGCCGTCGACGAAGGCCTCGAGATCGGCGGACGTGAGGGGATGCTCGGGCGTCGGGACCGTGGGCGACGCGGCAGCCAGAGGTTGCGTCGGGGGGGTGGGAACGGGTACGGCAGGAGTCGCGGCCGCGGCAGCGGCGGCGGCAGCGAGGCCGGCCGCTGCGAGACCCGCGGCGGCAAGGCATGCGATGGCAAGGCGCGCGGCGGCAAGGCGCGCGGCGGCAAGGCGTGCAGCGGCAAGGCGTGTGGCGGCAAGGCGTGTGGCGACGAGTCGTGCTGCCACGAGCCGTGCGGCCGCGAGGAGCCGTGCGGGGCGGAGTCTCCTCCGGAAGGTCATGTTGGAGGTCGTCGGAAGGTCATCGATCGTGACTTGCATGTGCTCCCCTCAGCCCGCGGCGCCCCAGAGCGCGTCAGGGCACCAGATCCGTCCGTTGTCGTAGGTCGCCGGCGTCGCGCGGTCGTCGCGCAGGAATACCGGTCCGTCGAGATCGACGATATCACCGAGTTGCGCGAGCACGAAGGCCGGCGCCATGCCGAGCGAGGTGCCCGACATGCACCCGACCATCACCTTGAGCCCGAGGCGCCTCGCCTCGCGCGCCATCGCGAGGGCCTCGGTGAGACCGCCGCACTTGTCGAGCTTGATGTTCACCACGTCGTATCGGCCCTGCAGCGCGGCAAGATCGGCGAGACCCTGTACGCTTTCGTCGGCGGCAATGGGTATCGGCGAGACCAGGCCGTCGAGCTGGGCGTCCTCACCGACCGGCACCGGCTGCTCGATGAGCGCCACGCCCGCGTCGATCAAGGCGGGCAGCGCCGCTTCGAGCGATGCCCGGCTGAGCGCTTGATTCGCGTCGATTCCGAGCCAGGCGTCCGGCCGTGCGGCCCGCACCGCCCGCACGCACGCCGCGGGGTCGGCGTGGGTCAGCTTGAGCTTGATGGCTTTCGCGTCGCGAAAACGCCGCGCCTCGGACGCCATCTCTTCCGGGGAGCCGGCACTCACCGTGAAGGACGTGACGAGCGGGCGCGGGGCCGCGGTCCCGGCCAGTTTCCACACCGGCTCGGCGCGGCGCTTGGCCTCGAGGTCCCAGAGCGCGGCGTCGACCGCATGACGCGCACCGCCGGGAGGCAGCAGCTCGCGCAGCGCCTCCCGATCGGCGGACGCCTCGATCTGCGGGCGTACGGCCTCGATCTGGGCCGCCATGCCTGGCGGAGTCTCATCATGATAGTAGACACCGGCCGCCTCGCCCCAGCCGCGGCGGCCGCCTTCCATGAGGGAGACGACCAGGACGTGTGCGCTGGTGAAGACGTAGTTGGTGATGCGAAACGGCGTCGCATAGGCAAACGTCTCCGCAACGAGCTCGAGCTTCACGGCGTTCAGAAGGAGTAGTCGATGCTCAGCCCGGCGGTACGCGGCTGCAGCACCGGAGCCTTGATGTCGGCGGGCGCGCCGGTGATGTCGTAGATATAATTGGACGGCGCGAGATATGCGCGCTTGTCGGCGAGATTCTTGACGAACAGCTTGAGGGTGAGGGCCTGCGTCCTCGCCCCGAAATGCAGGTCGAGATCGCCATAGGCTTTGACCGGATAGCCCTGCAGCTCGCCGTTGGACGTCGAGCTCTCCACATCCGAGTAACGCGCTCCGACGTAACGCCAGCCGCCGCCCGCGAACGCCTGCCATGAAGCGCCGAGCGGGTGCGCATAGTCGACGGTCAACGCGCCCGCCCACAGCGGAATGTAGGGCAGGCGCGCGCCGTCCGCGGCGCCGATGGAAGGCACGCTGCGCGTGAGGATCGCATCGGTATAGGTGAGATTGGCGCCGATCGTCAGGTCGGCAAGCGGCGAGTAGCGTGCGCTCAGGTCGAGGCCCTCGCTGCGCGCCGATCCGGCGTTCTCGATCGAGCTCTGGTCGCGGATGAGCACGCTCACCTGGATCTTGCTCCAGTCGATGTAGAAGGCCGACAGGTCCACCGACGCACGCTCATCCAGGAACGTCGATTTCAGGCCCAGTTGGTAATCCGTCAGGCGCGAGGAGTTGAACTGCGCGGGCAGACCCGTCACGCCGGGCTGCACGAGGTTCGGGCCGCCGGGCTGATAGCCGGTCGCGACCCGCGCGTAGAGCATCGTATCCTTGCTGAGGTGAACGCTCGGGCTCACCGAATAGGTCGTGACCCCTTCCGCGGATGAGCCGGGGACGGTCAGCACCGGGGTCACGGGATCGGCAGGATTGAGGAGGCCGCCGCCCTCGCGCTCGACGAAGGTCTGCGTGTTGTGAGCGTAGCGGACGCCGGCCGCGAGATCGAACCAATCATTGAAGTGATACGTGCCGTTGCCGAAGAAGGCGTATTCCTTGTATTCGCTCGGCAGGTCGGCGAACTCCAGAGGATTGACCCCCGGCACGTCCGCGCCGCCTGGCTCGTAGCCGCTGATCACCTCGTCGTTGACGCCGGTCTCGTGCGTGAAGAAGGCGCCGGCGAGCCAGGTCAGCCGCTGTCCCGCGGGGGACGCGAGCCGCAGCTCCTGGGTGAATTTGCCGAGGCGGTAGTCCTCATGGAAATCCGAGGTCGCCGCGCCGAACAGCCCCAGGTAGGGACCGAGATAGCCGGTGAAGTCGTCGACCGTGTCATTGGCAAAACTTTGATAACTGGTCATCGACGTGAGCTCCGCCCAGTGCAGGTTCCATTTGACCGTCGCATCGTAGAGCTCGAGCTTCTGCGTGTAGGGCTCCGGCAGCGTGTTGATGTCGGACAGCGCGCCGTGAGAGGGCTCGCCTGTCACGAAGTCCAGCGCCACGATGCTTTGATTGTCGGCGTGGCTGTCCTGATAGATCGCATCGAGCTCGACGGACAGATCGTCCCGCGGCCTCCACAGCAAGGCGACCCGGCCGCCGGTCTGGCGCAGCGGGTTGTCCGCCCTGCGCCCGGTGGCGGCATCGTCGATGTAGCCCGGCGTGTTCTCATCGTAGCCCGAGACCCGGATCGCCAGGCGATCTTGGATCAGGGGCAGATTGACCTCCCCACGCGCGCCGCCGCCGGTCGATCCGGCGTTCTGCACGCCGAACACGTCGCCGCCGACGCGGCCCGAGAACCGCGTGAGATCCGGTGCGGCCAGGACGTATTTGATGAGGCCGCCCATGGTGCTGGCGCCGTAGAGCGTTCCTTGCGGACCGCGCAACACCTCGAGACGGTCGAGGTCGTAAGGCATGAGATCGAGGGTGAAGCCGTTGCCGCCCTGAAAGCTGCTGCTCGAGCCGACGGGTGTATCGTTGACGTAGAGGCCGACTTCCGAGGCCGCCGCGATGGGCGCGACGCCATCGAGGGCGACGAACGTCTCGCCCGGCGCGCCCTGGCTCACGGCGTTGAGTCCGGGTACGTAGCCCGCCCAGTCCGCGAGCTGGGTGGCCTGCAGCTGCTCGAGCGTCGGCCCCTGGATGGCGCTGACCGAGACGGGAACATCCTGGAGGCGCTCCACGCGCTTCTGCGCGGTGACCACCACTTCGGACAGTGTGCTCGGCGCGGATGCCTGATCCGCGCCCAGTGCCTCGGTCCGACCCAGGATCGGGAAGGAGGAGGCCGTGACCGCGACCAGCGCGCAGCCGACGAGGCGATTTCCGAGATCCTTCGCCATGGAACTCCCTCGATGGATCGGACGGCTGGATGTTATATAGGTTTCTTCAGTATGGCAACATGTTAGCGAAGTAACATCCTCGTGGCCTAATATCTCGGGGAATTTTCCGGAGGTTCGTACCTTGGCACTCGAAGAAGCCATCAAGAGAGACTGGAAGAGCTACACGTCCTCCGAGCAGAAGATCGCCACCTTCTTCCTCAACCACCTCGACGAGCTGCCGTTCGAGACGGCCGCCTCCATCGGCAAGCGCGTCAAGGTGAGCCCCATGACGGTCGGCCGCTACATCCGCAAGCTTGGCTATGCCGATCTGCGAGACATCAAGGATGAGCTTCGCGACGTCTCCGCGAAGGCGGCGTGGGGCGGCGAGCTGGCCAAATACACGTTTGCGCCGGCGCCGCTCAAGGCCAACCTCCAGGGCCTCGCCGACGTGTACAAGCTCCAGCAGTCGCGCGAATGGCCGAGGATCGTGTCGATGCTGGCGACGGCCAGCGTCGTGCACGTGGCGAGCTTTCAGGCGGGCAGTTTCCTCGGCCTCGGCTTCGCGGGCTTCCTTCACAGCCTTCGGCCGCGCGTGCACTTCGCCGACGGCGGCGACGGTGCTTACGCCCACGTGCTGCTGGATTCCCCGCCCGACGGCTGCCTCGTGCTGATCGACCTGAGGCGCTACTCACGGCACTTTCGCGTGCTGGCCGAGGAGGCGAGGGCGCGCGGCATACGCACCGTCATTCTCACCGACATGTACTGCCACTGGGCCCGCGAGCTCACCGACAACGTGCTCATGATCAAGACCGAGTTCGGCATTCACGCCTTGAGCATGACGCAGTTGCTGCTGGACCTGCTGCTCACGGCGGTGGCGGCGCAGCTGCGCGGCACGGAGAGCCGGCTCGTCGAGATCTTCCGGCTGCGCGAAACGTTCATCGGCATGGGGGCGCCGGGTGCGCCCGCGCGCGCCGGCCGCCGACGGCGCACCCAGTGACGCGCGGCGTGGACGGAACGCCGCGGGATCCGAGCGATTGGTTCGGGCAGCCGCGCGGCCTGTCGATCCTGTTCCTCACCGAGATGTGGATGCAGTTCTCCTTCTTCGGCATGCGCACAATCCTGGTCTATTACATGACCAAGGAGCTCATGTTCCCGCAGCGTCTGTCCTCGCTGGTCTACGGCGGCTATGCGGCCGCGGTGTATTTCACCCCCATCTTCGGCGGCTTGATCAGCGACCGATTGATCGGTCCACGGCGGTCCGTGATCACCGGGGCGCTGCTCATGGCCTGCGGCCACTTCATGATGATGTTTCCCGGCCTGTTCTTTCCTGCGCTGGCCGCCATCGCCGTCGGCAACGGCTTCTTCCTGCCGAGCCTGTCGAGTCAGATCAAGGCGCTCTATGCCGAGGGCGATCCCCGCCTGGCGTCCGCGTACAACATCTATTACGTCGGCGTGAATCTCGGCGCCTTTCTCGCGCCCTTCGGCTGCGGCACGCTGGCGGAGCTCTTCGGCTGGCGCTGGGGCTTCGCCTGCGCCGGCGTCGGCATGTTCGCCGGGCTGGCAATCTATCTCGGCGGCGCCCGCTGCCTGCCCCGGGAAATACCTCGTGTGGAACGGGCGCGCCAGAGTCTCTTCGACCGCGCGCATCGCCGGCGCTTCCTGCTGCTGCTCGGCATCATGGCGGTCGTGATCGTCTTCCGCGGTGCCTACGAGCAGAACGGCAACACCGTCGCGCTGTGGGCCGACAGTGGAATCGACCGCCACATCGCCGGCCGCTGGTTCTTTCCGCTGACCTGGTTCCAGGCCATCAATCCCCTGGCCATATTCCTGCTGACCCCGCCGCTCGTCGTGTATTGGACGCGCCTCGCCAAGCGCGGCCGCGAGCCGACCTCGGTGTGCAAGATGGTGATCGGTGCGCTCATCACCGCCGCCGCCTACGGCATGATCGCCCTGGTTTGCGCCCACGCCGACCACGCACGCTCGAGCTGGGTCTGGCTCGCGCTCTTCTTCGTCGTGATGACCGCGGGCGAGCTCTTCATCCTGCCCGTCGGGCTCGGCTTTTTCGGCCGGCTGGCGCCGAAGGGGCTCGAAGCGACCGCCATCGCGACCTGGTTCTTTGCGGGCTTCGCAGGGAACCTCCTCGCCGGCTGGCTCGGAACATTCTGGTCGGAGCTGTCGCAAACCGGCTTCTTCGCGCTGATCGCCGTGACCGCGGCCGTGTCGGCCGTGCTCCTGCTGGCGTTCATACCCGCCGGTGCGGCCGCCGAGCGGAGCCTGGCAAGCGGGGCGGGAGCGCTGGCCGACCGCCGCTGAAATCACGTACACGACGATGCAGGAAGAGCGGCCGCGAATCGACGCCGGGAATCGACGTGGCGGACGCAGCTGCCGCAAGCAGCGGGTGTGATCGAATCGCCGGTCTGTCGGAAGCTATTTGGGCAGAGGCATCGAGTGCGCGAGATCGCCGGAGCGCTCGCCGTACCAGAGCGTGTCGCCGCTGGGCTCGATCGCGGTGGGTGTGGCCAAGCCTTCCTGCAGCACGGTCACGTGGGCGGTGTCGCCGTTGACCGTGATCATGTCGATGCGACCCGAGACATTCTCCGCGACGAACAGCTTGCCGTGGGCGGCGCGCATGCCGTCCGGACCCTTGACCAGGGTGTCGATCCAGATGTCCACCGGTTTGCCGGCCTTGCCGCCGGCGTCCATCGGGACCCGGTAGAGCTTGCCGAAGATCACGTTGTTCTCGTAGAGCGAGTCGCCGATGAACGTGATGCCGTCGATGCCATAGAGGGTGCGGTCATCGCTGAACAGCTCCGGCACCGACGCCCCTGGCTCGAGGCGCCAGATCTTCGCGCCGAAGGTGTCGCTGACGTACAGCGCCTTGTCCGGTCCGATCACGAAGTCGTTGCAGAGGTTCTTCTCGCCGGGGAGCTCCCAGCGGAATTTGCCGACGCCGGTCTCGAGATCGAAGCCGCGCAACGCACTGCGGACGGCACCCCCCGGCGGGGCCTCATGGATCTCGCAGGCCCAGAGCGTATGGGTCGGCGCGTCGGCCAGCACGCCGAGGAAGGAGACGTCGCCGTCGGCACCGGCGTTGATGAAAACCTCGGCCTTGCCGGAGCCCTTCCTCGCCCGGTAGATCCTGGGGTTGGACGCGCTGCCGAGGATGAGGTCCCCGTTGGGGGCCACCGTGATGCTCTCGGGCTGCGATTTGGCCGGTACCGAGACCGTCGCGGCCTCCGCAGCCGGCGCCAGCAGCGCGCAGAGGCCGGCGGCACACGTGAACGAGCGGATCACTTGCGTTGCCCGGGGAGGACCGTTCGGCGAAGGGCGGGCAACGTCATTCCCTTCAATTCTTCGCGGTGCGTTTCGCCGCGAGCTGCTGGACGAAGGCGAGGGCCTGCTCGGCATTGGCATCGCCCGCGACGCCACCGATGGTCGCGAGGATCTTGCCGTCCGGCGCGACGATGAAGGTCGTGCGCTCCGCCGTGCCATGCCCGATCTCGTTGCCGCGCGTGTCCTTCATTGCGGCGATGGGCTGCCCCTTGTAGGTATCCGTGACTTTGACATCGTAGGACTTCGCGATCTCCCCCTTCTCGTCGGAGGCCACCGGCAGCTTGCCGGCGCAATATTTCGGGTCCGACGAAAAATCGTTCAGCCGCGCGATGCTGTCGAGCGAAACGCCGATCACGGAGGCGCCGGCGGCGGCGAACTTATCGTGATTCTCCGCAAACGTATGCGCCTGCAGATTGCAGCCGCCGGTAAAGGCCGCGGGATAGAAATATACGACCACGGGGCCCTTCTTCAGCGCATCGCGCAGCGAGTAGGTGAACTCCTTCCCGGCGAGGGAGGCTTGTGCCTTGAAATCGGGCGCGGTGTCGCCCTGCTTCAACGTGGCGAAGCTCGGCGTGGCTGCCAAGGCGAGTGACATTGCCGCTAGGATTCTGAGTTTCATCGCGAAGCTTCTCCAGTGAAGGCGATCGGGGTACCGGCGAAGCACGATTGTACCAAGGCGGATGCCGCCGCAGTGCACCGCGGCGATCCGCCTCGCGGACGAAAAGGGAGGAGCAACGCCGCGGTCGGGCCGCCGCGGCGCTCGAATGCCGGCGAATTCCTGATTCAGGACACCAGGGCTTCGACAGGAGATCGCCCTTGCCGGTATCGAGGTCGACCGGCACGGAGACATGCTCCTGGACGACCCGCCACTGGCCGGCGATTTTGCGATAGACATCGGTGACGCGCGCCGTGAACCCGGCTGCGGCACCGCGTGAGGTCGCGTAGTGCAGGTCCTGGATGCTATGGCTGTAGGCACGCTGCGGGCGGTGCGCCTGCGGCGGCGATCGACGCGGTGAGCCCCAAGGCCAAGCCGAGCCCCAACGCGATTTTGCTCCGATCAGACATGATGCTCTCCCAATATGAATGGTTGTCGTCCGCGGTGGATGCCGGGCGGCCGCTCGACCAAATCCGCCGCCCGGGCCAGATCGCCGAAACGCGACACGCCGGCGGCGAAGGATCGGCTCGCGCCGCGCAAGGCCGGGTCGCCGAGCAAGCTCGTGATCGCGGCCGCGATCTCGTCCGGAGGCGCTTGCGGGGAAAGCGCGCGACCCAGTCCCAGGGCCTGCGCGCGCGCGGCGTTGTCGTTCTGGTCGCGCCCGTTTGGCAGGCACAAGACCGGCTTGCCGGCTCCCGCGCTGTACATCAACGTGCCGAAGCCGGCGTGTGTGACGACGAGATCCGCGGAAGGAAGGACTTCGTCGTGCGGCACGAAGGAGCGCACCTCCAGGTTGGCCGAGCTCGGCAAGGACTCTGGCGCGATACCCCGGCCGGTCGTCACCAAGGCATCGATCGGCAGCGCCGATACCGCCTGGCAGATGTTTCGCAGCGTCGGTTCCTGGCCTTGATACATGCTGCTGAGGCTCACCAGGACCAAAGGCCGATCCGGATGCCGCCGCGGCCAGGGCCGGTGCGGGACCGGTTCGCGGATGGGTCCCACGAAGTGGATGTGCGGGGGAAAATCGGCCTGAGTTCCGAAATCGC
The DNA here is from genome assembly GCA_036272295.1 of Steroidobacteraceae bacterium. Lineage (GTDB taxonomy): Bacteria > Pseudomonadota > Gammaproteobacteria > Steroidobacterales > Steroidobacteraceae > Bog-1198. The sequence goes on along the minus strand of DATAYZ010000107.1, from coordinate 10,068 downwards.
GATAGCTGGCCGCCAAGACCAGCGGGGCACGCTCCAAAAGCTCGTAGAACGTCGAGCCGGCCGCAGGTCCGGGCAATGCGGCCGTGATCGAGTTCAGAAACCCCGTGCAGGCACCCTCGCGGATCCAGGCCGTGTGGTTGACCGCGGCGAACGGCAGCTCCCGCTCGACGGCGAGATTCACGGTGCTGGCGAGCATGGCGTCGATGACGCAAATGTCCGGCTGGACCGCCTCATGGACCGCGAGAAAGTCGGCGGCGAAAGCCGGTGAGCCGACGACGTGCTGCACGACGAAGGCCCCTTCCTCCTCGCCGCTGCGAGGCCGGGCGGGGTCCCACTGAGGCGCCGTCGGCAAGGCATGGAATTTGCCGCCGTCGGCGGCGACGGCGCCGGCGACGCTGTCGTGGGTGAGCACGTGGACGTCATGTCCGCGGCGATTCAGCTCCCGCGCGAGCGCACGCTGGGGCGGAAGGTTTCCGGCGCCGTCCCAATGCGCCATGAGCACGCGCAATCGCCCGGCGCGCTTTGCGCCGGGTGCGCGAATTTCCCCCGTCATGTCCATTCGTTGCATCATGTGTGCTCTCCCAGCTCCTTGTCGATGATGGCGCTCATCAGCACCAGAACTTCGCCCTGACTCTTGCCCAAGTCGCGCCGCAACAGCTTCCACGTATAGACATCGGTGGCGAGGACCAGGCGGGTGATCTGCCGCTCCCGCTCGACGCCGCTCATGTCGCGCGGCGCCAAGCCGAATCTTCCGGCGACCCATGCGCGGTGCTCGCGCCGCCCTTGTGCCAGGATGGGCCGCAAGGCGGCGTGCCGCTCTTCCTGCGCCAGGAACCGCACGACCATGTCTCCCGCGGCTTCGTAGTGCGCGATCAGGATCTTGAGGGCGGCGCGACCCGAGACTTGGTCCGGCATCGACATGCGCGGCACGGCTTGCGCCCGAATGCGGGCGAGGACGGCTTCGAGAAGCCCATCCTTGCCGCCGAACAGGCGGATGACCGTTTGCCGGGTGGTCCCGGCCGAGGCGGCCACGGCATCGAGCGTGATCTCGTCGATCCAATGACGCAGCAGCAGGTCGTGAAATGCTCCCACCACCCGCTGCCGAAGGCTCTCAGAAGCTGCGGCGCGGGCCGTTTGGCGGTAGGGACGTCTCGGGGCAGCGGTCATTTAGGATTACTAATAGTAATTCAGATAACTGTATGTAACATGGAAATACACGCATTGCAACGAAATATCGAGGTCCCGAGTCTGGACGGATCGCAGTGTGGCCGCCCGAATCCGCAGGCATACCCACTTTTGTGGGAATGACGCTCTAATGCTCCGGGGGAGACTCGATCTGGGGAGCGCAGCGTGGGCAAGTCCGGGAATCGAAACTTCGTGGCGACCATTGCCGCTCGTTACGGGCCGCGGCTCCGCCGGTTTCTGGCGGTTCGCCTGCGCAATGCCGATGACGTCCCGGACCTGGCGCAGGAAGTGTTCCTGCGTCTGCTCCGAGTGGAGGGATACGAAAGTATCCGCAGCCCCGAAGCCTATCTATTCACCATCGCAAGCCACGTGATTCATCAGCACGCCGTGCGGCGCACGAGCGAGTCGACCTCGGTCGACATCGCGGAAGTGTTTTCGGAGCTCAGGACCTCGGCGAGCGACGACCCGCCCGAGCAGGTGGCGCACGCCCAGCAGATCGACGAGCTCGAGCGCATCCTCGCGCATCTGCCCGCGCGCGTCGCGACCGCCCTGGTGCTGCATCGGGTCGCCGGCTATTCGGTCCAGGAAGTCGGCGACGAGCTCGGCGTATCGCGCGAGACCGCCAAGAAATATCTGGCCCGGGCAGTCGAGCACTGCCGAAATCTGCGGGCCGCGGAGAACACGAAAATCCCATGAGAATAAAATACTCGAACGGAAAGACTCACGCGGCCGCCGTGGCCGAGGCATCGGAGTGGTTCATCGAATTCCGGGCCGGCGACGTGACCGGCGAGGCTCGATCGCGTTTCATCGAGTGGCTGCGGCGCTCGCCGGAACACATCCAGGCGTATCTCGAGGTGTCGGGCGCATGGTCGGAGCTGCCGAGCGCCGACCCCCACGGCAGATTCGACATCCCCGCTCTGATCGCCCGCGCGCGCAACGAAGCCGATGTGGTCGCGCTGTCGCCGCAAAGTGCCCGGCCGGGCGCGCGCGCCCGGCCGCCGCACACGGCAGAACCGCGGACCTTGCGCAGTTTCCTGCGACGCCCCGCGGCGGCAGCGGCCGTGGTCGCGCTGCTGGCGTCAATCACGGCCCTCTGCATCTGGATCGGCCGCGACACGGCGCGATCCTATTCCACGGGGATCGGCGAGCAGCGAACCATCCAGCTCGTGGACGGCTCGACCGTCGAGCTCAACGCCTTGTCGAAGGTCGAGGTGCGTCTCACCGCGCAGCGGCGCGATGTGGCGCTGATCGAGGGCCAGGCGCTCTTTCGCGTTGCGAAGGACAAGCAGCGGCCCTTCGTGGTGAGCGCGGGCGATGCCGAGGTGCGCGCGGTCGGAACCGAATTCGACGTCTACCGCAAGCGTACCGAGACCGTCGTGACCGTCGTCGAAGGCCGCGTCGAAACCTATCCGGAGTCGGACGGCGCCGGCGCTCTGGCCATCCTGCTATCCGCCGGCGAGCAGCTGACGGTCGTGCCGCACACCGTGACGAAGCCCAGGCGCGCCGACACCGCCGCGGCCACGGCGTGGGTGCAAAAGCGCCTGATATTCGAAGAGATGCCCCTCAGCGAGGTTGCCGAGGAATTCAACCGCTACAACCGCCGGCCGCTCGTCATCGATGACCCTGACCTCAAGACCTTGAGGATCAGCGGCGTCTATTCTTCGACCGATCCCGCCTCGCTCATCAACTTCCTGCGCAGCCAGAGCTCGATCCGGGTGGTAGAACAGGAGGACCAGGTGCGCGTCGTCCGCGGCGAAGCGCGCTGACCATACCCATTTTTATGTGAGAACGCTCTACCGTCATGGGAGCCGGCGGCCATATCGGCGGGCCGGCATCGGAAGCCTCTCAAGAGGCGCGGGAGTGCTTTTGCGTCTTGCTGTCGTCGCGGCTGCCGTTTCCCATTCCGTCGCCGGCGCTGCCAGCGTCACGGGTGCCGCCACGGTCGCCGGCGCGGGCGAATCCGCGCGCAAGCTCACCCACATCGCCCCGCAGGACCTCGGACCCGCGCTCAAGCAGCTGGCGCAAACTCATGGGCTGCAGGTGCTCTACCTGTCGACCACCGTTCGCGACGTGCAGACGCACGGCGCGAACGGAGACATCACCGCCAACGAGGCCTTCGACCAGCTGCTCGACGGCACGGGTCTGACGTACCGCTATCTGGACGAGAACACGGTGACGGTCGTTCGGTTGAACGATCCGTCCCTCGCGGAGGCGCCGGCAGCTTCGCAGCCGGTGTCCGGGGGCAACGCAACCGCCGCGGATTCGCGCGCGCAACGGGCCAGGCTGCCTGCTGCCGATCGAACGCTGCTGGCGGAGGCAGTGCCGGATTCCCGGCAAGAGGCGGCCGGGACGCCGGAGGCTTCCCAACCTCTGCAGGAGATCATCGTCACCGGCTCACGCATCGCCGCGCCGGGTGAGGTGAGCACCGGCCCCATGCAGGTCATCTCGGCGAAGTCCATCCAGGTGTCGGGCAAGACCGACATCACCGACATCATCAGCCAGCTGCCGCAGATCTTCACCAATGACCTGGGCCAGGACCTCGGCAACAACACCTCGGGCCTGAGCACGGCCGGCGGCGTCGCCACCGCGGACCTGCGCGGGGTCGGACCGGGCCGCACGCTGGTGCTCATCGACGGCCGCAGGCTCGGCGTCGGCTCGCCGAACACGGCGATCACACAGCCGGCTCCCGACCTCGACGAAATTCCCGCGGGCCTGGTGGATCACGTCGAGGTGGTGACCGGCGGCGCCTCGGCGGCCTACGGCTCGGACGCCATCGCCGGTGTCGTCAATTTCATCATGAAGCGGGACTTCGAGGGCTTCCAGATCGACGGCCACGCCGGTGAGAACTGGCACGACAATGGCGACACGTTCGTGCAGGGCCTGGTGCGGCAATTCGGCTACACGCCGCCCACGGGCACGGAGCGGGACGGGCGCAACCGCACCTTGGACATGCTGATGGGCACGAATTTCGCGGACGGCCTCGGCAACATCACGGCGTACTTGAGCTATCGCCACGCCGACCCGGTCCAGAGCAATCAACGCGACTACGGCGCCTGCGAATTGAGCCCGCTCCAGGATGCGCACCATGACGTCGTCGGCGTTGCGTGCGGAGGCTCCTCCAACTCGAATCTGTTCGAGCCGGTCTCAGGCCCCGACGCGGGCACGGCCTACACCGTGCACGGGCACAGCTTCGTCCCCTGGGGAACGCTCGCGACGACGCCCCCGGCCATCTACAACGGCCAGGAAGACATCTCCCTGACCCGTGAAGACGACCGGTACAACGCCGCCGTCATGGCCCACGAGATCCTGAGCGACACCTTCCAACCGTATGCCGAGTTCTTCTTCATGGACGACAAGACGCGGCAGCAGGTGGCGCCGGCCGCGCTTTTTCAGAACGCCAATCCGCTCGATCCCACGGGGGCGGGCGATTATTACGTCAATTGCAGCAATCCGCTCATGAGCGCGCAGCAGCAGGCGATTCTGTGCACCCCGGCCCAGATCGCCGCCGACAAGGCCGACCCGGGATCGGCAACCGCGCAGGTGAGCATCGGCCGCCGCAACGTCGAGGGCGGCGCGCGCTATACCGATTTCGAGCATACCAACTATCGCGCCGTGTTCGGCGCCACGGGCGAATTCGCGGACGCGTGGAGCTACGATGCCTACGGCCAGTACTTCTACACGGCATTCTTCGACTCCAATCAAAAGTATCTGAACTTCCAGAGCATCGCCAACGCGCTGCTGGTGACGGGTACCGCCGCCGACCCCAGGTGCATAGGCGCTTCCCAGGGGTGCGTTCCTTACGACATTTTCGCGGACGGGGCCGTCACGCAGCAGCAGCTCAAATACCTCTACGAGCTCGGCACCGCGCGGGGAGCCTCCACGTTGCGAACCCTGCATGCGGACATCACCGGCAAGCTGGGAGACTACGGGGTCAAATCCCCGCTGGCCGTCCAGGGCGTCGGGGTGAACGTCGGGTTCGAGCACCGCAACGATCGCGAGCAGCTGCAACCGGACGCCGCCGAGGAGAGCGGCTTGCTGTCCGGCTTCGGCAGCGCCGTGGCGCCGATCGACAACAGCATATCGGTGGCGGAGGAGTTCGCGGAGGTGCGGGCGCCGTTGGTGCAGGACAAGCCCGGCGCGAAGGAGTTGCTGTTCGATACCGGCTTCCGCCGTTCGGACTACTCGACGATCGGCGTGGCCAACACGCACAAATTCGAGGTGCAATATGCGCCGATCGCGGCTTACCGGATCCGCGCCTCCTATGATCGCGCCATTCGCGCGCCGAGTGTCGCCGAAGCCTACACCCCGCCCATCGTCGCGATCACCACGGTCGCTCCCGACCCGTGCGCCCCGCCGATCACCTACACCCTGCAGCAATGCGAGCGGACGGGGGTGACGAAGAGACAGTACCTCGACGGCTCCATCCCGCAGGGGACGGCTGCCCAGTTGTCGGAGGAAACGAGCGGCAACCCGAGCTTGCGGCCCGAGCAGGCGGATACCTATACGTTCGGCGTGAATTTCGCGCCCCGCTTCATTGCGCATCTGACGGGCAGCATCGATTACTACCACATCGAGATCAGGGATGAGATCGGCGTCATCCCGTACCTCGTGGTGTTGTCGAATTGCGCCAACACGGGCAACCCCCTGTACTGCGGCCAGATCGTACGTCAGCCGAAAACCGGCAGCCTGAACGGCAACAGCGTCGCGGGCGGCGGCTATGTCATCCAGGAGAACCACAACCTGGGGACCGCGGTGAACAGCGGCGTCGACGTCCAGCTGAGCTACCGGCTCGACCTGCCTCGCGGCCTCGGCGGCGTCGCATTCGGGCTCAATGGGACCCACCTGCTGCACGACGAGACGACGCCGCTGCCGGGGTCGCATACCTACGATTGCGCGGGTCTCTTCGGCTTCACCTGCCAAACGGTCAATCCGCGGTGGCGCCACCTGCTGCGCACGACCTGGGAGACTCCGTGGCACGTGTCCGCTTCGCTCACGTGGCGTTACATCGGCGCAGTCTCCCAGGACGACGACAGCTCCGATCCGACCCTGCATTTTGCGACCTTCGACGGATACGACAGCGTCAATGCCCGGATACCGGCGTTCAATTATCTGGACCTAGAGGCCACGTGGAGCGTCAACGAGGTGCTGCAGATCCGTGCCGGCGCCAACAATGTTCTCGACAAGGACCCGCCTCTCGTCAACACGGATATCGTCGCCGGCGGCGCGGCGAACACCTACAGCATGTACGACGTGTTCGGTCGCCAGGTGTTCCTCGCATTCACGGCGAGGTTTTGAGGTCCCATGCCGGCACCCGAGGAGGCCCAGTCGATACCAGGAATCCCCGGACTTCCGGGGAGGCGGCCCAAGATCCTGGTCGGCGAGCGGCAACATCGCCTCTACCCGCTGGACGTCGAGAAGATCGATTACATCGAAGCCGACGGCAATTACGTGACCATCCGCGCGGGCAATGCCGAGTACATCAGCCGGGACTCGATCAAGCGCCTGACCGAGGATCTCGCGGCCTTTGGTTTCGTGCGGATCGACCGCTCGATTCTGCTGAACATCCGGGCGGTCGAGTTCGCGGAGCCCGTGGGCCGCGGAACACTGGCCTTCACGCTCTCCTGCGGAAGGTGCCTGCACTCCAGCAAGACCTATCGCGACGCGATATTGAGCATATTGCCGTGGCATCACTGTCGGACCGGAACGGCGGTCTGAGAGGCGGCGCACGGTCGTGCGCGGCGCACGCCCTCACAGCGCCGCTTCGTGCTCGCGCACCGCCGCGACGAACGGCTCGCCGTACCGCGACAGCTTGAACTCGCCGACGCCGCGAATGCGGCCGAGCTCATCCAGCGTGATCGGCCGGCGCATCGCCACCTCGCGCAAGGTGGCGTCGTGGAAGATCACGTAGGGCGGCACGGCGTGCTCATCGGCAAGCCGCTTGCGCACGGCGCGCAGCTGCTCGAACAGCGCGGTGCTCCCGGGCGGCAGCGCGGCGGCCGCGGCGGAAGGCTTCTGGCGCCGCGCGGCGGCTCGGGCCGCGGGGGTTGCGGCCTGGACGGGGCGCTGATCCTTGAGGACCTGCCAGCTCGCCTCGTTGAGCGAGAGCACGGGGTACCCATCCTGGGTTTCCGTCATCAATCCCTGGTGCAACAGCGAGCGCACGAGCGCGCGCCATTCGTCCAGCGAGCGATCCTTGCCGATGCCGTAGACGCTCAAATCGTCGTGCCCGCGGGAGATGAGGCGCTCGGATCGTCCGCCGCGCAGGATCTCGACGACGTGCGCGGCACCGAACCGCTCGCCGCGCTGCGCGAGGCGCGCGACGCAAGACAGCAATTGCTTGGCCTCGAGCGTGCGGTCGACGAGCTCGCGCGGCTCCAGGCAATTGTCGCAGGCGCCGCACGGGCCCCCCACCGACTCTCCGAAGTAGCGGACCTGGATCGCGCGGCGGCACTCGACCGACTCCGCGTAGCTCAAGACCTGGCGCAACTGCTGGCGCGCGATGCGCTGCTCCTCTTCGAGCGGCGCGCCGCTGTCGGGATCGACCTTCTGCTGGATGAGGAAGTCCGCGGTACGAATGTCGGCCAGGCCGAAATACAGGGTGCAGTCGGCCGGATCACCGTCCCGCCCGGCACGTCCGGACTCCTGGTAGTAACCCTCGAGGCTGCGCGGCAGATCGTAGTGCACGATCCAGCGCACGTCGGGCTTGTTGATGCCCATTCCGAAGGCGACGGTGGCCACGACGACCTGGACATCGTCGCGGGTGAAGGCTTCCTGATTGGCGCGCCGCTCCTCGCCCTCGAGACCGGCGTGATACGGCCGCGCCGCGATGCCGTCCGCGCGAAGCTGGGAGGCAAGCTCGTCCACGCGGCGCCGGGACAGGCAATAGACGATTCCCGCGCCGCCCTCGCGAGCCCGCGAAAGGAGCTCGTCATAGCTGCGCGCGGACTTCGCACGCACGCGGTAGGAGAGATTGGGACGGATGAAGCTCGAGACGTGAACCGCAGGGTCGCGCAGCGCGAGCTGCGCCACGATGTCGGTGCGCACGCGGGGCGTCGCCGTGGCCGTGAAGGCCAGGATCGGCACCTGCGGGTGACGGCGGCGCAACGTCGAAAGCTGACGGTACTCCGGCCGGAAATCGTGGCCCCATTCGGACACGCAATGCGCCTCGTCCACGACGAAGGCGTTGATTCCCGGGCCCGCGGCGAGCGCCTGCAGCGGCCCCTCGAGGAATTCACTCAACAACAGGCGCTCCGGGGCGAGATACACCAGCTTGAGCTCGCCGCGCAGCATGGCGCGGGTGCGCTCGCTGATCTCGTCGGCACGCAGCGTCGAGTTGACGAACGCCGCCGCGATGCCGCTTTCGCGCAGCAGCCGCACCTGGTCCTGCATCAGGGCGATCAGCGGCGAGATCACGATGCTGACGCCGGGCTGGATCAGCGCCGGGAGCTGGAAGCAGAGCGACTTGCCGCCGCCCGTCGGCATGAGCGCGAGCACGTCCCGGCGCGACAGCACATCCTGCACGATGCTCTCCTGCCCCGGGCGGAAGCTCGAAAATCCGAAGATGCGGCGCAGCGGCTCCGAGAGATCGGGGGAACGATCGCGCGGCTGATCAGGCGATGAGGTCATTGCGGCGCATTTTACGCGCCCCGCCGGCGTCCGGAGCCGGCACTATTTGGCCTGGTGGGGCACTTCCACCCAAAATGCCTTGCTCGGGTCGACTTGAGTGGTGGTGCCGGGTCCTTCGCCGATGATCTGGACGACGACGCTCCCGCTGCCGCCGGAGCCGTCCCAGTGAACCGCCTTTGCCGGATGCAGCATGAAGCTGCCCGGCTCGAGCTTGACCGTGCGGCTGAGATCGAAGGTGTCGCCGGTGCCCGTGTACCAGGTCCCCTCGAGCACCGTCACGTAGCGGGCGTTCGGATGCGAATGAGGAACATCCATGGTGTACGGCGGAAATCTGACCCTGACGACGTACATGCCGGACTTGTCGGGGTCCCCGAACAGAACGGCCTGCTGTACGCCGTGGGAATCAGGAAGGGTCTGCCAGTGGATCTGCGCCGGCGTGATCCGGAGGAAGGCGGGCGTGCTCTGCGCCAGGGTGGTGGCCGTGACGGCGGCGGCGGCCGCCAGGGCGAAGGCCGCGAAGAAGGGGTTGATTTTCATCGTGTGCTCCCGTGATCGATCCGGCTGGACACCGTTGACAGGTCAATCGTGCGCGCCCAGAGTTTGAGCGACGAAGCATATTATGAATGTTCGCGGCGCGCGCCAAGCCGATGGGCCGGTGTGCGAGGAGCCTCGATGACCATCACCATCACCGCCTTCGAGCGGTCGCCCGACGGCGGCAAGGGACTCGCGCGCGACACGCGCGTTCGCTGGGCGCTCGAGGAGGTGGGTCAACCCTACGAGGTGCGGCTCGTGTCGTTCCGGGCGATGAAGGAGCCCGCGCATCTGGCGCTGCATCCTTTCGGCCAGATACCGACGTACGAGGAAGGCGGCCTCGCCTTGTTCGAGACGGGGGCGATCGTGCTGCATATCGCCCAGAGGTACGCCGGCCTGCTGCCGGGCGACGCCCATGCCCGGGCGCGCGCGATCACGTGGATGTTCGCCGCGGTCAATACGGTGGAGCCGCCGATCCTCGATTTGTCGAATGCCAGGATGATGGAGCGCGACAAGCCGTGGAGCGAGGCGCGCCTGCCTCTGGTCCAGGACCGCATCCGCGAGCGGATGGCCCGGCTCTCCGCTCGTCTTGCCGATGCCGACTGGCTCGACGGGGCATTCAGCGCGGGCGACCTGATGATGGTCTCGGTGCTGCTCCGGCTCCGAGCATCGGGAATGCTGGACGAGTTCCCGAATCTCGCTGCCTACGTCGCCCGCGGTGAAACG
>DATAYZ010000106.1:0-25308 GCA_036272295.1 Steroidobacteraceae bacterium | reverse complement strand
GCCCGTGCACGAGGCCGCCTGGGTGCCCACGCTCGAGGTCACCTGAACCGAGGCGGTGTTGCTGGTGCTGCCGCCCGGACCCGAGCAGGTGAGGGTGTAGCTCTGGCTCGCCGTCAGCGTGCCGGTGCTCTTCGAGCCGCTCGTCGCCTCGGTGCCGCTCCAGCTCCCCGAGGCCGTGCAGGTCGACGCATTCGTCGAGCTCCAGCTCAGCGTCGCGCTGCCGCCGCTCGAGATGCTCGCGGGCGACGCGCTCAAGGTCACCGTCGGGGCGGGCGAGCTGACGCTCACCGTCACCGACTGGGAAGCGCTGCCGCCGGCGCCCGTGCACGTGAGCAAGAACTTGGTCGTGGCGGTGAGTGCGGCCGTGCTGCTCGAGCCGCGGGTAGGCTCGGTACCCGACCAGCCGCCCGATGCCGCGCAGCTGCTGGCGTTGGTCGTCGACCAGGTGAGCGTCGATCGGCCGCCGCTCGCGACGGTCATCGGGCTGGCGCTCAACGTGATGGCGGGCGCGGGCGGATTCACGCTGACCACGGTCGATTGCGCGGCACTGCCGCCGGCGCCGCTGCAGGTCAGGGTATACGTGCTGCTGGCGCTCAGCGCACCCGTCGATTGCGTCCCGGATGTCGCCTTGGTTCCCGACCATTTGCCCGAGGCGGTGCAGGAGGTTGCGTTGGCGGAGCTCCAGGTGAGGGTCGCGCTGGCCCCGCTGGCGATGGTGCTGGGGCTTGCGCTCAGGGTCACCGTCGGCGAGGCAGCCTTGACCGATACGGTGACCGATTGGGACGCCGTGCCGCCGGTGCCGGTGCAGGCGAGCGTGTAGGTCGTCGTCGCCGCCAATGCCGCCGTGGACACGGAGCCGGACACGGCCTTGGTTCCGGACCACCCGCCTGAGGCGCTGCAGGAGGTCGTGTTGACCGAGCTCCAGGTGAGCGTCGCGGCTGCGCCCTTCGCAACGGTGGTGGGGCTCGCGCTCAGCGTGACGCTCGGCGCGGGCTGCGTCACCGTGACGTTGGCGGATTGCGCGCCGGTCCCGCCCGTCCCGGTGCAGGTCAACGTATACGTCGCGTTGGCGTTCAGCGCGCCCGTCGATTGAGTGCCGCTCAGCGCCTTGGCTCCGGACCATCCTCCGGATGCGGTGCAAGAAGTGGCGTTCTTCGATGACCAGGACAGCGTCGCGGACGCCCCCTTGGCGATCGTGCTCGGCGACACCGAGAGGCTCACGCTCGGCACAGGAGTCTGGACGGAGACCGTCGCCGATTGAGTGGCCGTTCCGGCGTTGCCGGTGCAGGTCAATGTAAAGGTGGTATTGGCCGTGAGCGCACCGGTCGATTGGGTGCCGGTCAGCGACTTGGTCCCCGACCATCCGCCCGAGGCCGCGCACGACATCGCGTTGGTGGAGGACCAGGTCAGCGTGGCGCCGCTGCCGCTTTGCACGGTGCTCGGCTTCGCGGACAGCGCGACCGTCGGGGGAGCCTTCGAGACCGTCACGGTGACGGTCTGGGAGGCGTTGCCGCCGGCGCCCGCGCAGGTGAGCCCATACGTCGCGCTCGCGGTGAGTGTGCCCGTGGACTGCGAGCCGCCGGTCGCCTTGACGCCGCTCCAGCCCCCGGTGGCCGTGCATGACGTTGCGTTCGTCGAGGTCCAGGTCAAGGTCGAGGCCCCGCCGCTCGCCACCGTGCTCGGATTGGCCTTCAGCGTGACGGTTGCCGTCGGCTGCGGCGTTACGGTCACCTTGACCATCTGGACGGCGCTGCCGCCGGAGCCGGTGCAGGTCAAATCGTAGGCCGCGCTGGCGTGCAATGCGCCCGTGGTCTGGGAGCCGCTGGTCGCCTTCGCGCCCGACCAACCGCCCGAAGCGGTGCAGGACGTGGCGTTGGAAGCGGACCAGCTCAGGGTCGAGCTGCTGCCGCTCGTCACCGAGCTGGGCGAGGCGCTCAAGGTCACGGCCGGAGCGGCGCCCTTCACGGAAACGATCACGGACTGCGAAGCGGTGCCGCCGGCACCCGTGCAGGTCAGCGAATAGGTCGTCGACGCGAGCAGCGACGGGGTCGACACCGTGCCGCCCGCGATCGATTTGAACCCCGTCCAGCCGCCGGACGCGGAGCAGGAGGTCGCATTGGTCGAGCCCCAGGTCAGTTTCGCGGCCGCTCCGGCTGCGACCGAGCTCGGGCTTGCGGTCAGGGTGACCGTCGGGGCGGAGGATTTCACCGACACGGTCGCGGACTGCGCCGCGCTGCCGCCGTTGCCGGTGCAGGTGAGGGTGTAGGTCTCGGTCTTGGTCAGCGCGCCGGTCGATTGCGTGCCGGTCACGCCCTTGGTGCCGGACCAGCCTCCCGAGGCCACGCATTGATTCGCATTGGTCGAGGACCAGTTCAACGTGGCGCTGCCGCCGCTCGTCACCGAGGTCGGACCGACGCTCAACACCACGGTGGGAGAGGACGTCTTGACCGTGACGGTGACGGACTGGGAGGCCGTGCCGCCGGGCCCGGTGCAGGACAGCGCATACATCGTGGTCCGCGTCAGGCCGGGGGTCGACGCCGTCCCGCCGCGCGCGGACTTCGATCCCGTCCATCCGCCCGAGGCGGAGCAGGACGTGGCGTTCTGGGCGGCCCAGGTCAGCGTTGCCGCGGCGCCGCGCGTGATGGTGCTCGGGTTCGCGCTCAAGGTGACGATCGGTGCCGCCTGGCGGACGCTGGCCGTCGCGGACTGCGAGGCCGAGCCACCCGCGCCCGTGCAGGTCAGCACGAACGTGGCGCTCGCGGTAAGCGGGCCCGTCGAGACCGAGCCGCTCACGGCCCTGGCCCCGCTCCACGCTCCGGAAGCGGAGCAAGAGGTCGCGTTGTTCGCGGACCAGGTCAGCGTCGCGCTGCTGCCGGTGTTCACCGTGCTCGGGGTCACGCTCAACCTCACCACCGGCGGCAGCGCGGTGACGCTGACCGTCGTCGACTGCGTGACGAAGCCGCCGGGGCCGCGGCAGGTCAGGTCATATTCGGTGGAATTGTTGAGGCGTCCCGTCGACCACGTCCCGCTGGTCGCGACGTTTCCGCTCCAGCCGCCGCCCGCGGTGCATTGCGTGGCGTTCGTCGATTTCCACGTGAGCGATGCCTCCGAGCCCGCGCCGATCGTCGACGGCGTCGCGACCAGCGTCAAGGTCGGCGTCACCGCCGTGACCACGATCTCGACGGACTGCGATGCGGCCCCGCCGCCGCCGGTGCAAGTCAGCGTGAGCAGCGTGTTTGCCGCAAGCGGCGCGGTCGCCGCGCTTCCGCTCGTGGGGCGCGAGCCGCTCCAGCCGCCGCTCGCCGTGCACGAGCTCGCGTTCGTGGTGCTCCACTCGACATCCGCGGCTGCGCCGGCGGGGATGCTGCTGTGGACCGCCTTGAAAACGACGGTGGGCTGCGGCAGCTGACCGGCGGAGCTGCGGCTCGTCATCAGCGTCTCGCTGGAAGCAGACTCGCCGCACGCGGCGAGGCTTGACAGGCCGATGCATAGCAGGAGCCAGGCGATGATGCGGCGAGCCAGGGGCGAGGGAATCTTCCCTGAGTCGCATCGACCAGATTTCAGGATCATCTCCACTCCGATGCCAGTCTTGTTGATTGCCGCTTGCGGATCATTCAGCGAGCGATGCTCGAAATCGCGGTGGGATAATCCACGCGTTTGATGCGTTAGCCAACCTGTCGCAATTTGCAAACGCTGCGATTTACTGCAGATGGATGACAGTGCGGCCCGCGTGCGATCGGTGCGCGGGCGCGCGATCCGCGGAGAGGGGCCGCGGTAGCCGGGTGAATGGTCGCCGCCGGCCTTGAGCTTTGCGTGGCACGCGCGTCGGCGGAATACCGACGGCGCATTTCGAGCCGCGCCGTTATGTCAAAGGATCGTCTGACTTAAGTCCGTGATATTCCAGGTATATGCGCACGCGTGCACAGTTCCCGCGCCTCGCGGCCTCGCTGTGCGCCGTTTCACAGACTGCGATGTGAGTGACCCGTAACCTTCGTCCACATCGGAGGGATCAAGATTTTCTCTAGCCAGGGTGACTCGACCATCGAGCGGGCGTGTCGGCGGCAGACGATCGAAACACCGGAGTAGCAATGACGACTGAAAGCATCGCGAGTATTGTCAAATTGGGCGTCGGCCAGCTCGCCCTGATCAATTCGCCCATCCGTTCCAACTGGGTGATCGAGGGCAACCCGGTCGCGCGCAACAAGGTGCTCAACACGAGCGCGGACGGCACGGCGACCACCTTCATCTGGGACTGCACGGCGGGCCGTTTCAACTGGCACTATGACGCCGACGAGACGATCTACGTGATCGAGGGCGGCGTGGTGGTGCGCGACTGGGGCGGAACGCCGCGCCGGCTCGCCGCCGGGGACACGATCTTCTTTCCCGCGGGGGCCCGTGCCGAGTGGCACGTCGAGAGCTACATCCGCAAGATCGCGTTCGTCCGCTCGCCGTTGCCGCGGCCGGTGTTGATGGCCAAGCGCTGCGTGCGCTACGTCAAGTCGCTGTTCGGCAAGCGCTCCGACGCGACCGGCGTGCCGGCGATGTTTCAGAGCTCGTGAGCCGGGCCTTCCGGCCCCGTTGAGCCAACCTGTCGAGGCTGGGCCGAGCGCGGCCTGGCCTCGACTCCATCTCGATCCCATTGCGCCGGGCGCCGGCGTGTGCCGCGCCGGGCTCTGCGCCGCGAGCATTCGCCCGCTCTCGCGTTGCCAGGGTTCGCCTGTCGTTACGCCGCCGGGCTGCGCCGCGCCCCCGGGCTGCGCCGCGCGGTTGGGCCGCGCCGCGACGTCGGGCCGCGAGCGTTCGCCGGATCGTCAGGCGGCGAGCTTCCTCGCCAGCCGCTTCGCCGCGTATTTCGCGCCGAAGGCGAAGCGCAGCAGGGGACCAAAGCTGTTCGCGGCCGCGGCACCCACGAAATAGAGGCCCGGCACCGAGGACTGGAAGCTCGTGTCGAGCTGCGGTGCTTCGTCGGCGAGCTCGATCCGCTGCCGGAGCGATGCATCGATGAACGACAGCCTCGCGACCGACGCCTTGTAGCCGGTGGCGGCGATGACATGTTCGGTCCTCACCCGCGTCTCGCTGCCGTCGGCACTGCGCAGCGCGAGCTCGGCTCCGCCGTCGCGCGCACTCACGTTCTCGATGGTCATGCCGAGATGCGTGCGGATCTGTCCGTCGACCGCTTCGCGCGTGAACCAGCAGGGCGCGGGTCCCAGGTGCCGCTTGACGATCTTGACGCGCAGGGATACCGGCAGCGCGTGGAACACCAGCGGCATGTCGGTGCACATCCGCGAGCGCCAGCCGGTGCCGAGTCCCGAGCGCGGCGCCTTGATGCGCTCGATGAGCGGGCGCGGCTCGTTCGGCGCATCGTGGAACGCAAGCTTGTCGGGGCGCGCGATGATGTCCACGTCCGCGCCCGCCTGGCTGGCGAGCATGGCGACGTCGATCGCCGAGGCCCCGGCGCCGATCACCGCGACACGCCGGCCTTTGAGCTTGCGCATGTCGTAGTGCTGCGAGCTGTGGGACACCAACCCGTTTGCAGCCGCGAGCTTGGGCGGCAAATAAGCAAAATTCACGATGCCCGCGGCCACCGCCACCTGGCGCGCCTTGAAGGTCTCGCCCGCGGAGGTGGTCAGCTCGAACGCGTCGCCCGACTGCTTCACCGAGGTGATCTGCACGCTCTCGAGCTGCGGTACGTAACGGCGCTGGAATTCGAGCCCGTAGCCGATGAAGGTCTCGATGGCCACCGGCACGCCGATGTCCCCGTAGGGAATGCCATGATCACCGCAATACTTCGCGAGCGGAAACTCATCGTTGCGGTCGTAGAGATTCGACGCGAAGCCTTCCGACTTCAAATGCATGCCCTGGGGCATGTGCTTCGCCCAGGAATTCATGGGCGTTCCGAATACTCGAACGCTGCGCTCGGAGTCGCCGAGATGAGAGGCGAGCGCCATGCCGTAGGGGCCGGCACCGATGATGGCAATGTCGACGGTGTTCACTGAAGAGTCTCGTCCTTTGGGTTGACGCCTTGGCGGGCGAAGTGCCTTGCGGGCAGGGCTTATTCGATCAGAGTGCGTCAAAAAAACTCGTGAATTGCATCAGGTTCCGCCGGTCCGCAGCGGATTAAGTCAAGACCTGAGGAGGCGGTCACAAAACCCGCGTACACCATTGGCCGGGAAGCACGTTTGCACGTTATGGTGAATAATAGCTTGCGACGGGCCTGGCAGGAATTCTACGGGCGACTGTTGTAGGCTCCCGGCGAGGTATCTGCTTGAACGAGAAGCGCCTGAACGAAAAGCGCCCGACTCTGCTCCTGGCCGCGGCCAAATGGTGGCCGCTTGCGGCCCGTCTGGCCGTGGCGCTTCGCGACCACGGATGCGACGTTGCTGCGCTCTGTCCCGCGCGCCATCCCCTCGGCCATGTCTCCGGGCTCCGCGCGCTGTATCGCTATCGGGGGCTCGACTCGATCGGGAGCCTCGCCGATGCGATCCGCGACTACCGTCCTGATGTGGTGATTCCGTGCGATGACGGGGTGGTCGCGCAGTTGCATGCGCTGCACGAGCAGCACCCGTCTTTGCGGCCGGTGATCGAGAGCTCGCTCGGGCCGGCGCGATGGTACCCCGTCGTCCGCAGCCGCCAGCGCCTTTTGAGCCTGGCGGCCCAGCTCGGGATCCGCGTGCCGGACACGCAGCCCATCGAGAGCGAATCGGACCTGGCCGCATGGCACGAGCAGCACGGGCCGCGCGCCGTCGTGAAGCTCGACGGCGACAACGGCGGCAATGGAGTGAGCATCTGCGGCTCGCTCGAGGACGCGACGGCCGCCCTGCATCGTTTCCAGGGCCGGCCCGGGGCGTTGACCGCCATGAAGCGGTTGATCGTCGATCACGATCCTCTCGCGCTCTGGCAGCGGCGCAGCCCGCTCGCCTCCGGCGTGAGCGTGCAGAAATTCATCGATGGGCGTCCGGCGAATTGCATGTTCGCGTGCTACCAGGGCGCGCTGCTCGGGTTGATATCCGTGGTGGTGGTGGCCTCGGAGGGCCCGACCGGCGCGGCGACGGTGGTCCGGGTCGTTCAGGACGAGAGCATGCGCAAGGCCGCGCAGCACATCGCCGCGGCGCTCAACCTCACCGGATTCTATGGGCTCGACTTCATCATCGAAGCGGCCGGCGGCGAGCCCTACTTGATCGAGATGAATCCCCGCTGCACCCAGCTCGGACACCTCGAGCTGCCGCTCGCGGGCAGTCTGGCCGGAGCGTTCGCCGCGGTTCTGCGCGGCGCGGCTCAACCGCCGCCGAAGCAACCGCTGCCGTGCGAGAGGGTGGCCTTGTACCCGCAGGCGCAGGCCGCCGGCGCCGCCTGCCGTCCGTTGATCGAATCGAGCCATCACGATGTTCCCGCCGGCGAGCCGGAGCTCGTGCGCGAGCTCGAGCGCGGACCATGGCCGATGCGGCACTGGCCCGCGCGGCTCTATCACGCGTTCAATCGCGTCGAGAAGGCCACGCCGATGCTGTTCGAGGCGGTGCCTCATGCGTCGCCGCACGCGGGAACGCCGGAATCCGTCCAGGCGGCCGCGGCGTCAGCCCGCCTCGCCGGCTGAGCGGCGCTCCAGCTGAGCGGCGCTCCAGCTTTAAGTCAAAAACAAATCTGCGATCTCAATCTCGGCGCGACGGCCGCGCGCGGCCGAGGATGCTCATCATGCCGACCAGACCGACCGTGCTGCTCGCGGCCTCCAAGTGGTGGCCGCTCGCCGCGCGATTGGCGGTCGCGCTCGACCGCCAGGGCTGCGAGGTGCAGGCGCTGTGTCCGGCGCACCATCTGCTCGAGGCGGTGCCTGCCGTTCGCAAGACGTACCGTTACGGCGCCCGCGACTCCCTCGGCTCGTTGCGGTGCGCGCTCGAGCGTGCGCGCCCGGACCTGATCGTTCCCTGCGACGACGGCGTGTCGGCCCAGCTGCATGCGCTGCACGCGCGCGATGCCGCTCAGCGCCCGCTCATCGAGCGATCGCTGGGGCCGCCCGAGAGCTACCCGGTGATCGACGGCCGCTTCGAACTGCTGAGCCTGGCGGATGAGCTCGGGATCCGCGTGCCCCGCCATCGCAGGATCACGGCGGCGGCGGAGCTTGCCGACTGGCATGACGAGGTCTCGCCCGTCGCGGTGGTCAAGGTCGACGGCGAAGCGGGCGGCAACGGCGTGTGCATCTCGCGCAACTTGGCGGATTCGATCGCCGCATTCGAGAGGTTTCGAGCGCCTCCGGGTGCTCTGATGGCGCTCAAGCGCGCGCACATCGACCGCGACCCGCTCGCCTCGTGGGGCCGCAGCCAGACGAGCCGGCGCGCGGTCAGCGTCCAGGCTTTCGTCCCCGGGCGTCCCGCGAACTCCATGCTCGCCTGCTGGCGCGGGAAGCTGCTCGGGATCGTATCCGTCGCCGTGGTCGTGGCGGACGGGCCCACGGGCGTCGCAAGCGTCGTGCGGGTCATCAACGACGACCGCATGCGCGGCGCGGCCGAGCTGCTCGCCGCCCGGCTGCGGCTGTCAGGCTTCTACGGACTCGATTTCATCATCGAGTCCGGCAGCGACCTTCCGTATCTCATCGAGATGAATCCCCGCTGCACCCAGCTCGGCCACCTGGAGATTCCGCGTTCATGCAGTCTCGCGGGAGCCCTTGCGGCGGCGCTCATGGACAGGCCGCCCGCGATGGCGACCCAACCCTTGCGCAGCGATCTGGTGGCGCTGTTCCCGCAGGCCCTGAGGGCTGGCGATGCCGTCTGGCCGTACGTGGCAAGCGGCCATCACGATGTGCCCGACGATGCCAACCTGCGAAGGGAGCTCAGTCGGGACATCTGGCCGCGCCGCCGGTGGATATCGCGCCTGTATCACGCCTTCCACGTGCCGCTGCGTCCGGAGCCGGCCTTGTTCGAAGGTCTCGAGGCGGTCGCGGCCAAGCCTGTCGAGAGAAAGACGCGCAGCGTGGCATGATTCCCGGCGCGCGACCCTGACGAGGATCAGCGGGGACTGCGCAGTCCGGACGGACGGCGGCGCTCAGTTGATGCCATGCGCCGATCCGGCAGGCGCCGGTCGTGCGTTTCTGCGAAGACGCTTGCTCCACCGCTTCCCGGCGCTGATCCAAAAGTGCTCGAAGTAAAACGTCGACACATGAGCCAGCAGGAACACGAGCGCGAGCTCCGGAACGCGCTTTGCGTATTTGGTCAGCGGCGTGCCGGACGCGAGCCATCCCCAGCTCACGATTGGATGCAGGATGTAGAGCGCGTACGAAATGCCCGCAACGTACGCGAGGCTTTTCAGCCTCAGTAAGCGCGAGGCGAGATCTTCTTGCTCGAGGAACAGCGTGCTGCCCACCATTGCCGCGACGAGATAGGGCCGCGCATAGTCCAGTGGTCCGCATAGATCATTGGAGGCCGCTGCCGCGAAGGGGAGGAGCACGATGGGATTCAGGCGCGCGAGGAAACTCCGCGCAGCCCGGGCTCCGGGCGTGGCGCATACCAGGGCCAGCACGCCTCCGGCGAGGATCTCGTCCGCGCGCAGCGAGGTCACGATGGATATCAGGGTATGGGTCTCGATTCGATGCGCGGTGACCGTCGCGCAGACCAGCGGGATGATCCAGAGCCCGCGGCGTCTGAACAGAGCAAAGACCGCGGCAATCGCCGCATAGAACTGCACTTCGACACCCAAGCTCCACAAGTGGCTCGTGTACTCGGTCAGCAGGAAGGGAGGCAGGTTGCCGTAGAAGAGGAGGTGGGCGGCGAAAACCTTGGGCGACGCCCGCAACCAACCGAGCACGAGCAGTGAGAACAACCAGGCGAGCGGTACGATCCGGCAGAGGCGCCGGATCAGAAACTCGGAAACGACCGGGCGGTAGAGGAGTGTCGTGGTGATCAGGAAACCGGAAAGCGTGAAGAAGATCGCCATTCCGAGCGCGGCCACGCCCGCGTTCATCGCGAAGCTCTTCGGGCCGAGCGGAAACAAGTGTCCGGCGATCACCAGCAGGATGCTGATTCCTCGCCAACCGTCCAGGACTGGGAACCTGGGCACCCCTTGCGAGGGAGTCAGCGTCTCGAATGACGACTCGGAGCTCTTCGCGGTGAATGTCGCGGTGACCAAGGCGGCCGATGCTAGCAAAACGGTCCCTGCGGAAGTATGCGCGCGTTCAAGGATTCAACTTGGCGGTGCGCCGCCGCGGTTTCCGCCAGCGGCGCGGTTACCGGGTCCTGGCCGGCACGCCGACCGCGGTCGCGCCCTCGGGAACATCGTCGAGCACCACGGCGTTGGCGCCGATGCGGGCGTGGTCGCCGACGCGGACCTCTCCCAGCACCTTCGCGCCCGCTCCGATATCCACATGCCCGCCGATCACCGGGGCACCTCCGTCGGTGACGCCGAGCGTCACTTGCTGGAACAGCAGGCAGTTCGGCCCGATGTGCGCATCGGGGTGGATGACGATGCCGTTGGGATGCGGGATGAGCAAACCCCCGCCGATGCTGCAGTTGAGCGGAATGTCCGCGCCGCAGACCGTGCTCCAGAAGCGATGGCGCAGGACGATCGGTGCGCGTCGGAGTCGCGCGAAGGGACGCCCTTCGAGGCGCTGGTAAGCGCGCAGGCAGGCCAGCAGCGACCGGCCGGGCGCCCACTGCCCGAAGCGCCTCGACTCGCGCGACCAGTCAGGGGTGCTTGCCGAGACGGTCGGCATCAGGCCGCGGTGCGCACCCGCGTTGCGGTAGAAGATTCTCTAAAGTTTTCCTTGGGTTGACCTATAATCATCATGCGATACCAGAGCTCAGAATTGATGAGCAGCCACAGCCGGTTGCCATGGTCGGCGCGGCCTTCGAGGTGCTCCCGCACCAGCCGGCGAATCGGCTCGCGCGCAAGGACGCCGGCGCGGACGAGCTCGGAGTCCTCGAGGTAGCGCGAATACATCTCGCGATATTCATCCTTGAGAATGTAGGGCAGGGCGGAAGAGAACCCTTGCTTGGACCGGGACAGGATCTCGGGCGGCAGATAGCGGCTCGCGAGCTTGCGCTGAATGTAGCGCAGATTCCGGCCGCGCACCTTGAGACTGGAGGGCAGCCGGGCGCAGAACTCGGCCAGCCTGTGGTCCATGAAGGGGCTCCGCGCCTCGAGCCCGTGTGCCATGGTCATCCGATCGCTGATCATGACCGGGTGATCCGGCAGCCGCACCTTGCTGTCCGCATACAGCATGCGGTCGATGGGGTCGCCATCGAGCGCATCGTAGGGCACCTTGAGCGCGCGCTCGGCGTCCGCCGCCTGGAGCCGCTCCAGGCTCTGCGGCGTGAACAGCTCGTGGCGCCGCGCAGGGTCGAAGTAGAAGTAGGACAGGCTGCCGGCGTAGCGCTCGCCGCCCTCGAGGAACGACAGGCGGTGCAGCCAGCGCAACTGATGCCCGACGCTCTTGTACCATCCGGCCCCCGGAATCAGCGTGAGCGCGGGCTCGAGCAGCTGCCGCCGCACGATGCGCGGCAACTTGCCGTAATAGCCGGCGTAGACATTTCCGTAGTAGCGGTCGTAGCCGCCGAACAGCTCATCGCCGCCGTCGCCGCCGATCACGACCTTGACGGTGCGGCGGGCCAGGATCGCGACGTGCCAGGCGCACAGCGACAGCGGGTCCGAAGGCTCGTCCAGATGATGGATGAGATCGGGCAGGAGCTCCTTGAGGCTCGGCGTGATGGTGAGCTCGTGATGATCGGTGGCGTAGCGCTTCGCCACCGTCAGCGCGTGGGGAGCCTCGTCGAACTGACGATACGGCAGGCCGATGGTGAAGGTCGGCAGACCCTTGATTCCCATGTGCTTGCAAAGCATCGCAACCAGCAGGCTCGAGTCCAGGCCGCCGGACAGGAAAGCACCGACCGGAACGTCGCTCACCATGTGCAGGCGCAGGGACTCGGTGATGCGCTCGTCGAGCTCGTCGATCAGCCGCTCCTCGCTCATGACGATCTTCGGCCGGAACTCGAGGTCCCAGTAGGGGCTCACCTCGGGTCTCCGTCCCTCCTCGACCACGAGCTTGTGGCCGGGCGGGAGCTTGCGCACCCCGGCGTACATGGTGAGCGGCGGTGCGATGATGCGCAGGGCGAGATATTGATCGAGCGCCTCGACGTTGAGCTGCCGCAAGGACGGATCGAGCGCGAGCAGCGACTTGATCTCGGAGCCGAACGCAAACCTGCCCGGCTGGTCGACATAGAAGAACGGCTTCTGGCCGAGGTGGTCGCGTGCCGCGAGGAGGCGCCGCTGGCGCGTGTCCCAGAGGGCGAACGAGAACATGCCCCGCAGATGATCGAGCACGGCATCCCCGTGCAGCTCGTACAGGCCGATGATGACTTCGCAGTCGCTGTGCGTCAGAAACGGGTAGCCGCGCTCCTCGAGGTCCTTGCGCAGCTCCCGATAGTTGTAGATCTCGCCGTTGCAGACGAGCCACACGGTGCCTGCCGCGTTCGAGAGCGGCTGTCGGCCGCCGGCGAGGTCGATGATCGACAGGCGCCGGTGCCCGAGCACGGCGCGGTCATCGCGATACACGCCCTCGCCGTCGGGTCCGCGGTGCACGAGCGCGCGCAGCATCGCGGCGATGTCCTCGCCCCCGGGGGCGAGCTTTCCGACGATTCCAGCAATCCCGCACATCTTGGTCTTTCCTGCGGCCCGTACTATCGATTCGCCCGCGGGCGGCTCGAGGCGGCGCGCTCGACGACGCCAAGAAACAGAGTTTCGTACCGCTCCGCGCATTTGTCGATGAAGTAGTCCTCGATCAGCCGGCGATTATGTCGACTCATGCGCTCGCGCTCGTCGGGACGGTCATGGAGTGTGATCAGCGCGCGGGTGAAACGTTCGAGGTCGTTCAAGGGGACGACGCTGCCGGTCTCGCCCTCGACGAGGAAGTCGGTCTGTCCGCCGTGATCGTAGCAGACGACCGGCAGGCCATAGGCCATGGCTTCGAGGAACACGAGACCGAATCCCTCGTGCTGGGTGGCGGAGACGAAGACGTCCGCGGCCGCGAGCGCACGGTATTTCTGCTCCTCCGACACCTGGCCGAGCAGGTGTACGCGGTCGGCGATTCCAAGGCCCTGCGCCTCGGCGCGCACGTTGGCGGCGTCGGGCCCGTCACCGACGACCAGCAGGTGTGCGCGGGGCCGGTCGGCGGCCTTCAGCGCCCGCACCAGTTGCGGCGTCGCCTTGCGCGCGACGACGCGTCCGACGGTCGCCATCACGAATGCGTCTTCCGGCAGCCCGAGCTCGGCGCGGCGGCGCTCGAGCTGCGGCGGCCGGTCTATCCCGAGCGGAATGAGCTCCGAATCCCGGCGAACCCCATAGATCTGCGCGACATTGTGCAAGGTGTTGCGCGACTGGCCGACGAGCGCGTCGGCGCGCAGCAGCAGGCGGCGGATCGGTGCTCTCAGGACGCCGATGCGGTGCGGGGAAAGCCGCTTGCTCGGGTCGTAGAGATCGCCTCCGTGCACCGACAGCACGTTGGGGATCGCCCAGCGGCGCGACAGCCAGTCGCCGAGCGGCCCTGTCGGTACCGCGAAATGCGTGTTGATGACGTCGAACCGCTCCCGGCGCAACCGCCCGGCGGCGAGCGCGCCCATGGGCAGGTAGGCCAGCATCGACGGCACGTTCGCGACCGCCTTCTCCTTGCGAAAGAACACCGGCGCGCGCACGACGCGCACGCCGCCGTCCCGATCCTCGGCCGCGAGGCCCAGCGCCCGCGAGGTGAGCACCGTGACCGAGTGGCGCCGCGCCAGCTCGCGCGCGAGCGCGGCCATGACCACGCCGCCACCGCCGCCGAGCGGGGGATACTCGTAGTTGCAGAACAGGATGTTCATGGGCGGAGAAGCCGGGCGGAGCGCGGTCGACCGGGTGCACGGGCGGCCGGGTGTGCGTTCTCGTCGTCGATTATGACAGCTCGCAGATCGGGGACCCCCTCGCGGTTCGGCTCAACTACACTATACGCACCGGTACGAGAGGAGTGTGCGCGATGTCGAAAAGCTTTCCGTCTTCGGTAACCCCGCTGCGCGGGGCCGGGACCGCCGCGGCGCGCTCGACGGCATTCGCGGCGACCCCCACGGCCAAGTTGGCGGCGCGGCTCGAGCCCTTCGATTCCTACTGGCAGGCGCCCGAGAACGTGGAGTCGGGCTACAAGTCCTTCAGCGCCTACTACCGCGCGAACTACCTGCCGCTCATTCCGTCCGACAAGGCATCCCGGATCCTGGTCGTGAGCTGCGGGCCCGGGTACCTCGTGAACCTTCTGGTCCAGTCCGGCTATCGCAACGTCGTCGGCATCGACTCCGACGCGGGCAAGGTCGAGCATGCGCGCCGGCACGGCCTGCCGTGCGAGGTGGCCGAGGTGTTCCCGTATCTCGCACAGCACCAGAACGCCGAGTTCGACTGCATCGTTCCGGAGCAGGAGCTCAATCACCTGACGCTCGACGAGACCATCGCGTTCCTCGAAGGCTGCCGCGGCGCGCTCAAGCCGGGCGGGACCATCATCGTCTACGCCATGAACGGCGCGAACCCCCTGGTGGGATCCGAGAACCTGGCGCACAACATCGATCATTTCTACAACCTGACCGAGTACAGCATCGGCCAGGTGCTGGAGCTGGCCGGATTCGAGAACGTGCGTCCGTTCGCGCTCAAGCTGTACGTGTTCTGGACCAATCCGCTCAACTACGTCGGTCTCGGCGTCACGGGCCTCATGGAAGCGGCGATGCGGATCATCTTCAAGCTGTATGGCAAGAAGGTGCGTATCGTCTCCAAGAAGATCGCCGCGGTCGCCGTTCGGCCCTAGGTGTGGGCGCCAGGAAGGAGGCCCGGTCCCTGCGACCGAGCACCGTAGGGCGTACCGCCCCGTCCGGGTAAGAGCTAGTCGGGCACTGCTACCCGTAGGTGGGTCTCTAGGCCGCGGCTAGACCGCTGCTCATCAGGCGGCCACAAGGTGGACGTCGGACCATGTAACGGATAGCAGTGCCCGCCTAGCTCTTACCCGGACGGGGCGGTACGCCGACGGTGCTCGGTCGCAGGGACCGGGCCTCCTGCGCAAGGGCTTCCTACAGCAGGCCCTGACCGCGATACCAGGCCGCCGTCTCGGCGGCTCCGCGGCCGAACGGAATCGTCGGCGAGAATTCCAGCACCCGCTGCGCTTTGGCCGTCGAGAACACGAAGGACTTGCGGAAGAAGTCGAGCCTGCGCCGGTGCAGCGGAGGCTGGATCCCGAGCGGGGAGAGCGTGTGCTCGAACAGGATCGCCGCCGCGAGAAACGGCCACATGGGCGCGCGCACGCGCGGCGCGCGCCGCCCCAGCGCGGCGGCCACGTGTCCGACCATCTCGCGCGTGGTCATGACCTCGGCGCCGGCCATGACGAAGGTCTGACCCACCGCGGCGGGAGCGGCGGCCGCCAGCAACAGCCCGCGCGCCAGGTCCTCGACGTGAATCATCTGGCGGCGATTCGAGCCCGCGCCGATGACGAGGAACCGGCCGCGATCGAGCGCGCGAAACAGCTTCAACAGGCGGAAGTCCCCGGGGCCGTAGGTCTCCGAGATCCGCACGACGCTGATCTCGGGGACGCCGCGGTAGGCGTTCACCGCCTGCTCCGCGCGCAGCTTGCTGCGGCCGTAGACGTTCAACGGGTGAGGGGGCGTCGACTCGTCGAGCACCCGGCCCTGGCTCTCGCCATAGATGCCGATGGTGCTGCCGTAGACGAAGCGGCGGACGGCCGCGTCCCTGCAGGCATCGAGCAAGGTCTCGGTACCTTTGACGTTGACGTCGAAAAAGTATTCGTCCGGAACGTTGGCCTCGTGCTGCGCGGCGGCGAGATGGATCACCGCATCGCAGCCGGCGACGATCCGGCGGGCGTAGCCCGGGTCCTGCAGCGGGCCCTGCTCGATCGCGACTCCGGCGTTCGACAGCTCCGCCACGCGCGCCCGCTCGGGCTCCGAGTTCGTCTGGCCCGCGACCACGATGGAGTGATCCTGGCGCCGCGCTGCGAGCGCGAGCCGCGACCCGATGAACCCGCTGCCGCCCGTGATGAGAATCCTCATGAAGCTCCCGTTGCATGTGACGGCCGCCGCATCACCGCGGCGCGATGGTGCTGGAGGGCAGCCTCGGTCCGCTCGATCTCCTCCTGGCGCTTCCGGTCGGGCCAGCCAAGGAGGGTCTGCATGCGCCGCGCCGACTGCTCGATCGCCGCCGGCCCCGGATGAGAGCCCGAGCCCAGATCCGTGCGCCTCAGGATCACGTCCTCGAGCCGCACCGCCATCTCCTCGCGGACCGCATGAGTGACCTCGGCCAGCGCCGTATCCGTGTCCGCGACCGGGCCGCCGTCGTCGGGGGCTCGTGCGAGGTCGGCGAGGGCGCGGTAGCGGGTGCCGTGATTGTGCAGCCACGCCGCGAGGGTCGCGGAGGAGATCTGCGCCGGCACCTCCTGCCGTGCCTGCGCGTAGAGCGCCGCGAAGTCGCGGATGTCGCCGCCGGCCAGCGGCGTCGATTCGGTGGGCGCCCGCCCGGGCGCGTTCGGCATCTGACTCAGCAGGAGGTCGAGCGCCTGCGCCGAATCGCCGCGTGCGGTCGTGTAGCGGATGCCGATGACGGTGACCAGTCCCTCGATGCCTTGCTCGCGGTGATCGAAGAACCGCGATTCCTTGCCGAACGAGAGCTCGCCGCTCGCGGTCTTGGCATCGCCGAACGGCACCAGTCCGCAATTGGCGTAAAGGACGTCGCCACGGGTCAGCTTGAGCGCGGGGTAGGAGGCGTTCATCTCCGCCATCCACGCGGCGAGCTCCGATTCCTCCACCTGCGCCGTGTCGGGGCGGGCGGTGAACAAGCGGTGCCAAACGCCGATCAGGGTGCGGTCGCGCCACGGAACCGCGAACAGGTGGCGCGCCGCACGGCTGACGACCGCGTCGCTGTCCTTGGTCCAGCCGGGGACTGCCAGCGCGAACGGCGAGCGCGGCTTGCGGTCGACGAGGAAGCACGCGTCCCGCGAGAAGTGGCCCCGCGCCCTGAGCTCGAAGTGCTCCGGGTCCGCGAGCAGGTACTCGGCCCACGGTCCGGCGGCGTTCAATACCAGGCGCGCGCGGATCTCGATCTCATCGCCGGTGAGGCGGTCGACCGCACGCACGCCGCGCACCCGCCGTCCCTCCCAGAGGAACCGGCTGGCCTGGAGGTAGTTTGCCGCGACCGCGCCCCGTTCGACGGCGGACTGCACGAACGCGAGCACCAGGCGCGCGGTGTGGTACATCTGGCCGTCCTCGAACACCGCGGCGCCCGTCAACGAGCTCTGCTCGAGCTCGGGAAAGAGCTCCAACGTCCTGTTTCTCGACAACAAGCGCATGCCGGAGATGCGCCGCAGCGGATCCGCGATGCCGGCATTCCGGCCCATGGTGAAGAGATCGTAAGCCAGCATCCCGGCGGCGAGGAACGCCTTGCCCTGGCGGCCGTGTCCATAGGTCGGAATGGCGATCGGCAGAGGCT
Source organism: Steroidobacteraceae bacterium (assembly GCA_036272295.1). Classification (GTDB taxonomy): domain Bacteria; phylum Pseudomonadota; class Gammaproteobacteria; order Steroidobacterales; family Steroidobacteraceae; genus Bog-1198. The sequence continues at coordinate 7,830 of DATAYZ010000106.1, read as the reverse complement.
TGACCAGATGCGGGGCAATGCGCAGGAAGGCGCTTCGCTCGGCGCACGAGGAGCGCAAGCGCCGGATGTCCGCATGCTGGAGATAGCGGATGCCGCCGTGAACCATCTTGAAGCATTCGGCGGACGCACCGGATCCGAAATCGGATTGGTCGATGACGGCGGCTCGCAGACCCCGCAGCGTGGCGTCCCACGCCGCCGCCGCGCCGAACGCGCCGCCTCCGACCACCAGAATGTCGAACTCTCCCGCGCCGAGCGCAGCGAGGTCACGCTTCATTTGCCACGTCCGATGCCTGCCAGCCGCGATTGTAGCGTCGCGGCGCGTCCAAAATCCTTGCGCCGCGTACTTGCGCGAGGTTTCCGCGAAGTCTCTGCGCGAGGCTGCGCGCTCCCTCGCCTCGAGCTTGCATTCGTCCCACCGCGCAATCATGATCGAGACATCTCGCGCCGGCGGGGGCATCGCCCGACGTATTCGCCGAATTGCGACATGCGTCACACTTCGCACGCCGCAAAGCTCTTACATTCTCACAGTTGCACGGGCCGCTCGTGTGCTTGCGCGACGCAGCCCGCGCATGGCGCTTTGTCCTACAGAGGGCCGCAAGTTTGCCTATCCGTTAAGTTAACAATGCCGAAACTGCTGTCCATCAACAACTATTATTATCGCAGGGGAGGCGCAGAGGCGGTTTTCTTTGACCACAATGAACTCTTCATGCGGGCCGGTTGGGACGTCGTGCCTTTCTCGATGCACCATGCGGGCAACGATTCGAGCGACTGGTCCGGTCATTTCGCGGCGACCACCGACGGCTCGATGGACGGTTCCGCGGCCATGAGGATCTCGCGCGCGCTCACCACCGTCTACTCACGGGATGCGGCGCGCAAGATCCGGCGACTCATCGCCGATACCCGGCCCGCGCTCGCTCATGCGCACAACATTTACCACCATTTATCGCCCTCGATCCTGGTAGAATTGCGGCGTCAAGGTGTGCCGACGGTGATGACCCTGCACGACTTGAAGCTCGTATGCCCCGCGTACAAAATGCACTCGCGGGGAGCCGTGTGCGAGAGCTGCCGGGGAGGCGCGCTGCGCAACGTCGTCAAGAATCGCTGTATCAAGAGCTCGTTCGCCATGAGCGCGCTGGTGTGGCTCGAATCCACCGTGCACCGCGCCTTGAACATCTACATGGCGAACGTCGCACGCTTCGTCGTCCCCAGTCGATTCTTCCTCGCCAAGTTTGCCGAATGGGGGCTCGACACCCAACGTTTCGTCCATATCCCGAATTTCGTCGACGCCGAGTCCATGCACCCGCGCGACGACCATGACGATTGGTTCGTGTATTTCGGCCGGCTGTCCGCCGAGAAGGGCATCGCGACCCTGGTCCGCGCCGCAGCGCAGGCGCGCGTTCCGCTGCGCATCGTCGGCACCGGCCCCGAGGAGGCAGGCCTCCGGCAGCTTGCCGCCGAATCGGGAGGGCGCGTGGAATTCACCGGCTATCTAACCGGCGCCGCACTGCGCGAGGCGATCGCCGGTGCCCGCGCCATCGTAATTCCGTCCGAATGGTACGAGAACGCGCCGCTCTCGGTGATGGAGGCGAGCGCGCTCGGCCGTCCGGTCATCGGTGCTCGCATCGGCGGCATTCCCGAGCTGATCCGCGAGGACGAGACGGGATTCGTGTTCACGAGCGGCAACGTCGAGGCGCTGTCGGAGACGCTGGCGAAGGTCGCCGCGCTGCCGGCATCGACCCTGCGGCGGCTCGGCGGCGCCGGCCGCGAGTGGATGCGCGCCGAGTTCAGCCCGGCGGCTTATCGGGATCGGATGATGGGTTTGTATGCCGAGGTCGGCAGGGCGGCGTAGCCGACGGCGAGGTCCGTGAGGGCGGACCGACGAGAACGATTCGGGGGAAGGGCAATGAATGAGCTCAAAGCGGACAATCTGAACGTCATGGCGTTGGGCCTGCGCGGCATGCCAAATGTCCCGGGCGGCGTCGAGGTACATGCATCCGAGCTGTATCCTCGGCTGCAGGCGCTCGGCGCCAAGATCACCGTGCTGGGCCGGCGGCCCTATAGACCCCAGGGCGCTCCGACGCGCTGGCGCGGCGTCGATATCCGCTGGCTGCCGTCCTTCCGCATGCAGGGTGTCGAGGCATTGATCCATACCTTCCTCGGGGTCTTGTACGCGGCGATCCGCCGGCCGGACGTTCTGCACATCCATGCGGTCGGGCCCTGGTTGTGGACCCCGCTCGCCAAGCTCTTCGGGCTCCGGGTGGTGGTCACGCATCACGGCCAGGATTATCTGCGCGAGAAATGGCACGGGCCGGCCCGGCTGCTGCTTCGTGCGGGTGAGACCCTCGGCGTCACGTTCGCGGACGAGTGCATCGTCATCTCACACTCGATCCAGGAGGTGGTCCGGGCGAAGCACGGCCGCGAGGCCATGCTGATTCCGAACGGCGTCGGGGACATGCACCCGCTCCCCGAGCGCTCGCTCGTGGAGAAGTACGGGCTCACCCCCCAGCGCTTCGTCATCCAGGTCAGCCGCCTGGTGCCGGAGAAGCGGCAACTCGACCTCATCGCGGCATTCAAGCGGGCCCGGTTGCCCGGCTGGAAGCTCGTGCTCGTGGGCGGCGCCCAGGGCTCGCAGCGGTATGCCGACCTGGTCCGCGAACAGTACGAGACCGACGACTCGATCCTATGCACCGGATTCCTCTCGCCGCCCGAGGTTCAGGAGCTGCTCTCGCACGCCGGGGTGTTTGCCCTGCCTTCATCCCACGAGGGATTGCCGATCGCGCTGCTCGAGGCCATGAAAATGGGGTTGCCGGTCGTCGCCAGCGACATCGAGGCCAACCTGGAGGTCGGCCTGGACGCCTCGTGCTACTTCCCCCTGGGCGACGTCGACGCCCTGGCCATGCGCCTTGCGGCCCTGGCGGCGGCGACCCCCGAGGAGCGCGGCATGATCGCGCAGGGGCTCGAGATCTGCTGCGCGCGCTACGATTGGGATGCGATCGCCAGGTCGACCATGCAGCTCATGCGAGGCGTCGCGGGCCGGGGCCGGGGCCATCTGCAGCTCGATGTCGTCAAGCCGCTGGGACCGCTCAACTGAGCGTGCGAACGCCGGCGGCCGAAGGCGGGCGACCGAAGCGGGCACGAGTGTAGGACCGGAAGATATTGTAGGACGATAAGATCGTAGGACGGTCGACCTCGTGTAGGACGGGGTCGAGAAGAGCAAACGGGAAGAACTCCCGGCAATGCGAGGAAGGCTGGATCGCGCCGGATTGCGCCACGATCCATTATTCGCGACACTTGTTCCGTGGGCCGCATGGGAAGGCGCAGCTTTGATCGGAAAGTTGATCAAAACTATTTTTCGGGGGAAGTCCTCGGACGACGACGATGGGCGCGTCCGCGAGGGCGCGCCCGCCGTCAAGCCCGTGCAAGCGGCGCGCTCGCCCCCCGCCGAGCCTCGTCGCCAGTGGATCTCGAACCCCTGGCATGCCGTCGGCATCAGCCCGTGCCTCGAGGCCTGCGCCGCCGCGCAAGCGGCGAGAAGCGTGCGCTACCTGTCGCAGGAGGCGCCCGTATTGCCGCTCAAGGGCTGCACCACGGCCAAGTGCGCCTGCCGCTATCGCCACTTCCAGGACCGCCGCACCGAGACGCGGCGGGACGTGGACATCATCGGCCCCCGCATGGGCTGGCCGGGGCGGGAGCGCCGCGTGGCCCATGGGCGGCGGAGCACCGACGGCCTCTAGGGCTGCCGGTGCCGAGACCTCCGGTGCGCCCGGCTCATTGCCGGTAATACTCCCGGTACCACTTGACGAAATTGCCCACTCCGTCCTCGATGGAGGTCGCGGGCTTGTACCCGGTATCGCGGATGAGCTCGGTCACGTCGGCGAACGTGTCTTCCACGTCCCCCGTCTGCATGGGCAGCATCACCTTCTGCGCCTTGCGCCCCAGGAGCTGCTCCAGCACCTCGATGTAGCGCATCAGGTCGATCGGGCGGTTGCTGCCGATGTTGTACAGCCGGTAGGGGGCGGCGCTCGACGCGGGGTCCGGAGCGGCCGCGTTCCAATGCGGATCCGCGCGCGGGGTTCGGTCCAGGGTGCGCACGACCCCCTCGACGATGTCGTCGACGTAGGTGAAGTCGCGCTTGTGGTGGCCGTTGTTGAACACATCGATGGGCCGGTCCTCGAGGATCGCGCGCGTGAACAGGAACAGCGCCATGTCGGGGCGGCCCCAGGGGCCGTAGACGGTGAAGAACCTGAGCCCGGTCGTCGGGATCCCGAACATGCTCGAGTAGCTGTGCGCCATCAGCTCGTTCGACCGTTTGGTGGCCGCGTACAACGATTTGGGATGCGACGCAGGCTCGTGCTCGGAATAGGGCAGCCGCGCGCTCGCGCCATAGACGGAGCTCGAGGAGGCGTACACCAGATGCTCGACGCCATGATGGCGGCACCCTTCGAGGATGTGCAGCGTCCCGACGATGTTGCTCTGGATGTAGCTCCCGGGATTCTGGAGCGAATAACGCACGCCCGCCTGTGCACCCAGATGGACCACGCGGACGAACGCCTCGCCGGCGAAGAGCGCGGCCATTGCGGTGCGATCGGCGAGGTCCGCGTGCACGAATCGAAAGCCCGGATGCCGCTCCAGGCGCTCGAGGCGGGCCTTCTTGAGCGACGGGTCGTAATAGTCGTTGAGGTTGTCGAGACCGACCACCTGGTCGCCGCGCGCGAGCAGGCGTTGCGAGGTGGCGGCACCAATGAATCCGGCGGCGCCGGTCACGAGGATCTTCATGGGCGCTGGATTCTACGCGGTCGCCGTGACGGTCGCGTAGATTTGACAATCCCTGGGGCGAATCGCGACTGATGCCGCAGATTTCCGACCGTCGGTGCCGCCCCCGCAGAATTCCCGCCCCCTGTGCTAAATTAGGCTCGTTGAAACCGCCCTCCAGCGAGGCGTTTCGGTGAGATCGTCCGGTTGAAATCATTGAGCGCCACGGCCTTGCAAACGTCTCCCAAGCTGTCGGTGATCGTCCCGTTCTACAACGAGGAAGACTCGATCGAGCACATGCACGCGGCGATCGTGGCGGCGGTTGAGCCGCTGGACCTGACCTTCGAGATGGTGTTCGTGGACGACGGCAGCCGCGATGCGACCGCCGCGCGCGCCGAGCAGATCGCCCGGCGCGACCGCCGGGTGCGCTTCGTCAAGTTCCGCCGCAATTACGGGCAGACCGCCGCCATGGCCGCCGGCATCGAGCACGCCCGCGGCGAGATACTCGTCACCATGGACGGCGACCTGCAGAATGATCCCGGCGACATCGGCAGCTTCCTGGCCAAGATGAGCGAGGGCTATGACATCGTCGTCGGGTGGCGCCACAAGCGCCAGGACAAGCTGATATCGCGCAAGATTCCGTCCAAGATCGCAAATTGGCTGATCGGCAAGGTGACCGGCGTGCCGATCACGGACAACGGCTGCTCGCTCAAGGCGTTCCGGGCCTCGCTCATCAAGCGGATTCCGCTCTACTCCGAGATGCACCGTTTCATTCCGGCCATGGCCTGGATCGCCGGTCCGCGCATCGCCGAGATCAAGGTCCGGCACCATGCACGGCAGTTCGGCAAGTCCAAGTACGGCCTGTCGCGCGTCTACAAGGTGCTGCTCGACCTCATGGTGATCAAGACCGTGGCCTCATTCACCTCGCAGCCGCTGCTCTGGTTCACCCTGCTGTGCATCCCGCTGACGCTGGTCGGCGTGATCGCCGTGGTGGCCGGCGTGCTCGCGCTGCCCACACTGGGGCACGTCTCGTTGCCGGTGGCGGGCGCGGGCGTCATATTCCTCATGGCCTCGGTCACCCTGATGGCGAGCGGCACGCTGGGTGAGCTGGTCTACAAGCTCGGCGACGTCCGGCCCGAGCAATTCGCGCGGCTCTCGAGGCGGGTGGCGGAAGCGCGCAAATCGGCAACGGTCCTCAACTCCCAAGGTGTTTCCTCATGACGCAGAGTCACAAGGCGCCGCTGGTCTCGGCGATCATTCCGGTCGGCGTGCGCCAATCGCCGCTGCCCGATCTGTTCGCGAAGTACAAGGCGGGCCTGCAAGCCCTCGATGCGCCTTTCGAGATGATCTTCGTGCTCGATGGTCCTCATCCGGCCTACGAGACGGCGTTGATCGAGCTCGCCGCCCGCGGCGAGCCGGTGACGGTGGTGTCGCTGACCCGCCGCTTCGGCGAGGCGACGGCGCTCATGATCGGATTCGAGCACGCGGCGGGCGGCGTCATCGTGTCGCTGCCGGCCTATCAACAGATCGAGGGCGGCGAGATCGCGAAGCTGCTCTCGACGCTCGCGGACGCGGACATCGCGGTCGGGCACCGCGAGCCGCGCTCCGGCGGATGGTTCGAGGCGCTGCGCCGCGGCGCATTCCACGGCCTGCTGCACTGGGTGACCGGTCTCAGGTTCCGCGATCTGGGCTGCAATGCGCGCGCGTTCAAGCGCAAGGTGCTGGACGAGATCCACCTGTACGGCGACCAGGACCGCTTCCTGCCGGTGCTCGCGGAGCGGCAGGGTTTCAAGGTGGCGGAGGTCGCGGTGCGTCAGGCGAACGATGGCGGAGCCGGCGTTTACATGCCGAAGAGCTACATGCGCGGCTTCCTCGACATCTTCACGGTGTTCTTCCTGGTGCGGTTCACCAAGCGGCCGCTGCGCTTCTTCGGCATGGTCGGAGTCGGCACGCTGTCGCTCGGCGTGCTGGCGCTCGCTTACCTGGTGATCGACCGCGTGTTCCTCAGCGTCCCGCTCGCGGATCGTCCGGCGCTGCTGATCGCCGCGCTGTTCATCGTGCTCGGTGTGCAGATCTTCGCGCTGGGACTGCTCGGTGAGCTGATCATCTTCACGCACGCCGGCGGCTCGAAGGACTACCAGGTGGATCGGGTCATCCATTTTCCCGAGGCATTCGACGAGCGCAACGACAGCGCCGCATGAGCGGGAATGGCGCCGCCGCGGCGGACGAGGTCACGCCCGCCGCGCTGGCGGCGGTCGCGAGACAGATCTACACGGCGGGGCCGCTGCTCACCCGCCTCATGCAGCATTGGCGGCCGTACATCTGCCCGCTCGAGCAGGTCGTGAACGAGGTTCCGGCCGGTGCCTACGTGCTCGACGTAGGCTGCGGCGGCGGCTTGTTGCTCGGCGCGATGGCGCGCATGGGCCGGATCCGCGGCGGCGTCGGCGTCGACTTCAGCGCCGACGGCATCGCGGCGGCGGGCGTCATGGCGAAATCCCTGGGGGGGGCCGCGCGGCTCGAGTTTCGGCGGATCTGCGCCGAGGACACCTGGCCGGAGGCTCCCTACACGGTGGTCACCCTGGTGGACGTGATGCACCACGTGCCGCCGCCGGTGCAGCGCGAGGTGTTCCAGCGGGTCTCGGCTGCGGTCAAGCCGGGCGCGCTGCTGATCTACAAGGACATCGCGCAGTCGCCGAAGTGGCGCATGTGGGCCAACACGCTGCACGACCTCGTCATTGCGCGGCAATGGGTGCATTACGTGCCTCTGGCGGCGATCGAGGAGTGGGCAGCCGCCGACGGCCTGAGGCAAGTACGTAGATATCGCCTCGACCGGCTCTGGTACGGCCACGAGTTCGCCGTGTTCGAGCGCCCCTAGAAGTGTGGGGCCAGGAAGGAGGCCCCGGTTCCCTTCGACCGACCTCCGCTCGGGCGTACCGCCCCGTCCGGGTAAGAGCTAGGCGGGCACTGCTACCCGTTACATGTTCCGACGGCCACCTGGGGGCCGCCTGATGAGCACCGGTCTAGCCGCGGCCTCGATACCCATCTGCCGGTAGCAGTGCCCGCATAGCTCTTACCCAA
>DATAYZ010000105.1:0-66541 GCA_036272295.1 Steroidobacteraceae bacterium | reverse complement strand
GTTTGGGTAAGAGCTATGCGGGCACTGCTACCCGTTACATGTTCCGACGGCCACCTGGGGGCCGCCTGGTGAGCACCGGTCGAGCCGCGGCCTCGAGACCCTTCCGCCGGTGGCAGTGCCCGCATAGCTCTTACCCAAACGAGGCGGTACGCCCGAGCGCAGGTCGAAGGGAATCGGGGTCTCATCCTACCGCCCACACTCCTAGCGCTCGCTGTCCATGTGCGCGAGCTGCGCATCCGGGTAACGCCTGCCTGCCGCGGCGTCCGGGGGAACGGCCCGCTCGATCTCGCTCATCTGCTCCCGCGACATTCCAGAGTCAACGCTCCCAGGGACTCGCGCAGCCGATCGCGGCGGCGTGCGCCCACGAGCGCGAGGTTGATGTCCAGGTTCGCACCCTGGAAACGGGGCGCGCGCGTGCGAAAGTCGCCTTTGTTGCTTTCCTTCCGCCAATGACCGCTGATCAGGCCGCGCGATAGAACGCCGTACGCCGTGATGCCGATTCCGAGCTCGCGGCACGTGGGAAGGATCTCGCGCTCGATGCCGCGCGAGATCAACGAGTATTCGATCTGCAGATCGGCGATCGGATGGACCGCCTGCGCGCGCCGGATCGTCGCCGCGCCGGACGATAGAGGTCGATGTGGTCGACGCCGAGCCGCTTCAGCGAGTACGCGACGAAATTGCGCACGGCCGCAGGCCGCGAGTCGTACCCGTTGAACTCTCCGGGGTTGGGTCCGCTGCATGAATGGTGGCGACGCTCTCGGCGCGGTCGGAGGGGCCGTACATGTCGGACATGCCCATCGTTCCGAGGCCGATCACCGATACCCTCAGACCGCTGGAACCGAGCTGCTGATAGTCCACGTGACGTCCTCCGGGAGCCGCTGGACGCTCCCGAAATCGGGACGCGTCGCCGGGAGACTATCATCCTTGCGGCAGCGTCACCCGTAGGGCGTACAATTTCGCGACGGCGTGTCATGGCATCGATCGGGGAGACTTTACGCTGATGTCGCTCGACTCACCTTCGGTCACGATGGACGATGTGCTCGCCGCCCGCGCGCGCATCGGCGACAAGATCCGCCGCACGCCGGTGCTCACGAGCTCCACCCTCGACGCCATGGCGGGCGCGCGGCTGTTCCTCAAATGCGAGAATTTCCAGCGTGCCGGCGTGTTCAAGGCGCGCGGGGCGTTCAACGCGGTGTTCTCGCTGGACGACGCGGAGGCGGCACGCGGCGTCGTCACGAGCTCCTCGGGCAATCACGCGGCGGCGGTCTCGCTCGCGGCTCGGACCCGCGGCATCCGGGCCACCATTGCCATGCCGAAGATCGCCCTGGCATCCAAGATCGCGGCGGTGCGGCGCTATGGCGGCGAGATCGTCTGGGTGGAAGGGAAGGGCGCGGTGCCGACCTCCGAGGAGTACGACGCCACCGTGGCGCGCATCGAGCGTGAGACGGGCGCGGCCACGATTCACCCCTACAACGACCGGCGCACCATCGCCGGGCAGGCGACTTGCGCGCTCGAGCTCCTGGAGGACCAGCCGGATCTCGATGTCGTGCTCGCGCCCGTGGGCGGCGGAGGGCTCCTTGCCGGCACCGCGGTGGTCGTGAAGGCGGCGGGCGCCAGGATCAAGGTCGTGGGCTGCGAGCCGCAGATGGCCGACGATGCCCAGCAGTCGCTGCGCGCAGGGCACATCGTCCCGCAGCTCGCCCCGCGCACGATCGCGGACGGTCTGCGCACCTCTCTCGGCGACATCACCTTCCCGCTGATCCAGCGGGGAGTCGACGACATCGTCACGGTGACGGAGGAGGGCATCCTCCACGCCATGCGGCTCGTTTGGGAGGTCCTCAAGATCGTCATCGAGCCGAGCGGCGCGGTTCCGCTCGCGGCCCTTCTCGAGCGCCGTGTGCCGGTCGACGGCAGGCGCGTGGGCCTGATCGTATCGGGCGGAAACGCCGATCTCGATCATCTGCCGTGGATCAAATGAGATGAATCCGGCGTTGGGCTTCTCGGCGGCGCCGGGGCCTGGATGGCCGCCGCCCGTCGAGCTCGCGCGGGCGCGCTAGAACGAAACCTTCACCCCGCCGAAATACGCCCGCGGCATCGCCGGGCTCTGGAAGCGCGGATCGACGTCCGGATCCCCGAACTCGCCGTCGGCCGGGACGCCGGGGGCGCCGACGCCGGTCGGGTCGCCGAGGATTCCGAACGTCGAGTACCGGCGATCGAACAGGTTCTGGATGTTCGCGAACAATTGCACGTGCCGGCCGAGCTGATACGACGTGCGCAGGCTCGCCACCGAGTAGCCGGGCAATTCGGGATTCAGGTTGGCCTCATCTCCGCGGTAGAAGGATGGCCCGACGTAGCTCCAGGTGCCCCCGACCGACCAGTGCGGCAGCACGCGGACGTCGCCGCCCAGCTTCACGCGGGTCTTCGGGATCAGCGGCAGCGTGTCGCCGACGTTCACCTGGATGTTGCCGTCGGCGTCCTGGAACGGATTGGCGGGCGAGGGCTCGAGCAGCGGCGAGCGGAAGGTGGCCTTGAGGTAGCTGTACTGCAGGTACGCGCTGACCTTCTCGAGGTCATAGGTCAGGGCGAGGTCCGCGCCCTCGCGGCGCGTCGATCCGACGTTCTGGAAAAAGCCGGATGCGATCGAGGTGGAGATGCCGTAGATGTCGTTCTCGGAGTTGGTGCGGTAGACGCTGAAGTCCCAGCCGAGCCTGCCGATCCCCGCGTCGGACACGTTGCCGCGCGCACCGACCTCCACGGTCTTGGCGATGACCTGCTGCAATGGCGGATCGGAGGCGAGGTTCGTTGGCAGCAGGCACGGCGCGGCCGGATTGGCGCACTCGAGCTCGCTGGCGGTGGGGGCGCGATTGTTGATTGCGTAGTCGCCGTACAAGGTCAGGGCGGGAAGGAGCTCGTAGGTGAAGCCTGCCGACGGGTCGAAATGGGTGAACCGGTTGTTGCCGTCGAGGGTGGTGCCGTTTCGATCGGCGAGATCCACCTTGGCGATGTTGTAGCGGCCGGTCGCCGTCAGCGACAGGGCGTCCGTGACGTCGAACGTGTCGGTCGCGAACCAGCCGTAATACTTGTTGTTGGCGTCGAGGATGACGGGGGTCGCCGTGCTGTCGGCACCCTCCGGCGTGTCGACGAAATACGGCGAGGGCAGCACGGACAGCGTTGCATCGAGCGCGCCGAGCCAGGTTCCGGAGAGGAAATTGGTCGTGGCGGTATCGACGGTTGCGCCGACCGCGAACGAATTGCCGTGGCCGGCGACCTTCGCCGTGGTGGAAAACTGCAGCGATCCGCCCCAGCTCTGCGAGTGGATCTGCTCGTAGTCGTTCTGACCGATGATCGTGGCGCCGCCATTGGTGATGTCGGGGATGTGCTGGCCGGCGGTATCGGTCAGCACGTAGTCGTCGTCGCAGAGGAGCCCGGGCGCGACGCTGTCATCGCAGGCGGCATAGTCGGAATTGTCGCCGTTGGCCACCGTTTGCCGGTAGTTGCGCAAGTACACGACGCCGCCCAGCGCGGCCTCGGGCGTGAAGTGGTAGGCCGTGTTCAGCGTGAGCATGTCGAGGTTGTTGATGTTGTTCTGCGGCCCCGTGAACACGTTTTCGGAGCTGACCGCGAGCGATTGGACGGGCGCCGCGCCCTGACCGAAGAGGCGATTGTTGGCCCGTGAATAGCTCAGGTCCGAGGTGATCGTGTCCGTGTGGAAGCTGAGATCCAGGTAATACTGGCGGATGCGGTCTTGCCCGAAGTGGCGCCAGCCGCCCTCCTTGAGCGTATTCACCGCGACATAGGCGCCGAGCGCGCCGTCGTTCACGCCGTACTCGGCCTGCGCCTGGCGCTGGTTGAACGAGCCGCCGGAAACCGTCGCGTCGAATCCCGTGTAGGTGAAGCCGTTCTTCATCGTCACCGTCGCGGCGCCGCCGAGGGCGTTCAGGCCGAATACGGAGGTCGCGCTGAGCACATCGATGCGATCGATGGCGACATCCGGGATCATGTCCCAATTCACCGTGTCGCCGAAGGCCTCGTTGATGCGCACGCCGTTCTGATAGACGGCCATGCCCTGCGGGGTGCCGAGCACGGGGGACGCCTCGAAGCCACGCACCAGCACTTCGGGTTGGAACGGGTCCGCAAGGGTGTCGTTGAAGTTGACGCTGCCCATTTGCTGATCCAGGGCCCCGAGCACGCTCGCGGCGCCGTTGCGGGCCAGGTCGCTCGATCGCAACGTCTGGATGCTGCCGGGGATCTTGTCTCTGTCGATATTGAAGCCCGGAACCGGGCTGACGCCCACCACCACGATCTCCTGGAGATTGGGCGGGTCCTGAGGCGCGAGCTGCGCGACGGCGGCGGATGAGCAGGCGAGCGCCCAGCAGGCGACGGCCATGGCTCGTGTCTGACGCCCCGCGGCTCGTATCGTCGTCATTTCATCGAATCGCGCCATGATTTCTCCCTGAGGTGCTGCCGCGCGACGAGCGTAGCGACGCGGGCTGTCACAGGTCATGGGCTGGATTCACGACGTGGCGGAGAAAGTCTCCTGAGAGGAGCGCCGGAAGGTCCCGAGGCAAGTTGGATCTTTTCCCGCGCCGCCCCGCGAAATGCCCGCCGGGAGGGGATGATCTCCTGAGACATACCGGGAAGATTTCCCGATTTCGGCTGGAGCACGCAAAATTCGACCGCGCCGATCTGGACCGCCGGCCGCGGGTGTCTAGACTTCGGTCAATGGCTCATTCGAAGATTAGGGCGGCCGCTCTGGCCGCGGTGATTTGTGCGTCGATCGCGGGTTTTGCGCACGCGGCCGGTGCAGATGCCGACGCGAACGCCGAGGGGAGCGTCGATACGGATACCGCGACACCGAAGCCGCGCAACGCCGCGACGGCGACGGAGCTGCCGCAGGTCACCGTGATCGGCAACACGCCGCTCGAAGGTCTCGGGCTTCCCCTCAATCAGATTCCGGGCAACGTCCAGACGGGCGACAGCCGCGAAATGCGCAACCAGCAGACCGTGAACGTCGCGGACTATCTCAATACCAACTTCAGCGGCATCAACGCAAGCGCAAGCGCGGACAATCCTTTTCAGCTCGACATCAACTACCACGGCTTCACCGCCTCGCCGCTGCTCGGCACGCCGGAAGGCCTCTCGGTGTACGTCGACGGCGTACGCGTCAACGAGTCCTTCGGCGACACCGTGAACTGGGACCTGATTCCGCAGTCGGCCATCTCGACGGTGACGCTGATGTCGGGGTCGAATCCGGTGTTCGGCTTGAACACCCTCGGCGGCGCGCTGTCGATCCGCACCAAAAGCGGCCATGACGATCCCGGCACGGAGCTCGAAGCCTCCGGCGGATCGTTCGGCCGCCGCGCCTTCGAGGCCGAGACCGGGGGCGAGCTGGGGGACTTCGACTATTTTCTCGCCGGCAACTATTTCGACGAGACGGGGTGGCGCGACAACTCGCCGAGCCGCGTCTATCAGCTGTTCGGCAAGGTCGGCTGGCAGACCGACGCGACCGACCTCGACCTGAGCTACACCTACGCCGATACCAGCCTCTATGGCAACGGCGCGGTGCCGGTGAGCATGCTCGACTATCGGTGGCAGACGAGCTACACACCGGACTACACCGAGAACCTGATGAGCTTCCTGAACCTCACCGGGACGCAGTTCCTCAGCGATGAGGTATTGGTGTCCGGGAATGTGTACTACCGGCACCTGACGACGAGCGCCATCAACGGCAACGTCAATGACAGCTATCTCGACGACGGTTACGGCGGTCCCCCGCTCGACTGCGCCGCACCCGCAGCGAGCCGGGCCGCGATGACCTATTGCCTCGCGGGCCAGAATGCGACCTCGCAGCTGGCCCAGGATACGCGCGGCTTCGGCGTGCAGATCACGGATTCGCACGATCTGTTCGGCCGGACCAATCAGGCCGTGCTCGGCATCGACTATGCGGACTCGTCCGACCGGTTCTCGCAGCAATATCAGTTCGGATCGCTGTCTCCGGACCGGCTGCTGATCTATCAGACGAGTCCTCTCAACGACGAGACCGTCATTGCGCTCGGGGGCAGCAACAAAATCTACGGTGCTTACTTTACCGACACCTTCTCGCCGACCCACGCGTTGCACTTGAACCTGTCGGTGCGCTACAACCGCAACACGGAGAGGCTCGACGGCTACAGCGTCGACACCGACGTGAGCGACTTCGGCTCGGGCTTCGACGATCCGAGCGCGCTGACGGGCGATCATACGTTCAGCCGGGTCAATCCGGCGTTGGGATTCACGGTGACGCCGAGCGAAACGCTGACCCTGTACGCCAACTACAACGAGGCAAGCCGCGCGCCGACCGTCGTCGAGCTCGGCTGCGCGAACCCGGCGGCGCCGTGCGGGCTGCCCAACGATTTCGCGAGCGATCCGGCGCTCGAGCAGGTGATCGCGCGCACGGTCGAGGCGGGCATGCGCGGCAACACGGCGGACAAGCGGCTCGTTTGGAGCGCCGACGTGTTCCACACCACCAACGACAATGACATCCAGTTCGTCGCAACGGCGGCCAATGCCGGCTATTTCGCGAATGTGGGCAATACGCGGCGCCAAGGGATCGATCTCGCGGTCGGCGGTACGGAGGGCGCGCTCGAATGGCATCTGACCTACAGTTACGTCGATGCGACCTTCCAGTCGAATTTCGCGGTCAGCGCCGAATCGAACAGCACCGCCGACGCGGACGGCAACATCGACGTCCGGCCGGGCGACCGGATTCCGCTGATCCCGCGGCACACCGGCCGCCTGGTGCTGAATTACAAGCTCAACGACCGGTTCAACGTCGGCGGCAACGTCGTCGCGGCATCGGGTGAGTTCCTCCACGGCAATGAGAACAACGCCAATCAGGCCGGCGGGACCAACGGGGAGGGCGCGTTCATCGCGGGGTCGGGGTGGCTCCCGGGCTACGCGGTGGTCAACCTGCAGGGCAGCTACCACCTCAACAAGCGGCTGGAGCTCTTTGCCCATCTCGCCAACCTGTTCGACAAGCGCTACGCGACCGCGGGGTTCCTGACGAGCAACTCCTTCAACCCGAATGGCAGCTTCATTGCGGACCCCGGCGGTTGGAGCAACGAGAATGCGGTCGCTCCCGCCGCGCCGCGCGCCATCTGGGTCGGAGCGCGTGTTCGCTTCGAGTGATGCTGCATTGCGGCATCGACCGGGTCTCGCCTACCATAGGAGCTTGACGTCGGGGTGCGTGCCAGAGCTACTCTGACGTTCCGAACCGATCGGGAGTATGGATGGCGGAAGACCCTTCGAACTTGATAAGCCTTCGGACGTCCAGCCCCTCAGCGGCGTTCGATCTGCGCCACGTCGGCAGCCATCCGGATCAGTGGTACCCGCTGGCCTGGTCCGATGAGCTCCGGGTGGGCAAGACCCTGGCCCGGCGGTTCGCCGGCGATCCCATCGTGCTCTACCGCGGCTCGAGCGGACAGGTGTTCGCGCTCGAGGATCGCTGCGCCCACCGTCAGGTCCCCCTGCACCTGGGTGTGGTCAGCGGCGATGAGCTCAAGTGCCACTATCACGGCTGGGTCTACAACTGCACCGGCAAGTGCGTGAACGTGCCGTATCTCGGCACCGAGCGGTTGCCCACCGGGGTGAAGAGCTACCCGGCGCGCGAGATCGACGGGCTGATCTTCGTGTTTCCGGGCGATCCCGCGCTCGCCGAGTCGCGGCTGCCCGGCAGCCTCGGGTCCTCGCAGCGGGGCGACTACAAGACGCGCCGCCTCAACCGCGAGGTGGCCTGCCACTACACCTTCATGCACGAGAACCTGTTCGACATGAACCACCAGTTCATGCACCGCAAGCAGATGGGCTCGATCCGCGCGCGGTGCCTGGGCAAGGCGCACGGCGATGACTGGGCCCAGGTGGAGTACAGCTTCAGCCGCACGGGCGGCAAGCCCTCGGTGGGCGAGCAGGTCATCGTCGATCTCATGCGCAAGCGCGGCGAGGCGAAAAAGGACTTCTGCGACTACATGCGCATCCGCACCGACTACCCGCGGCAGAGCCTCAAGGTCTGGGTCGGACGCGACATCAAGCCGACGGACGATCCGGTGCTCGATGTCTGGCTGGCCTACACGCCGCTCGATGCCGAGCAGCGCACCAATCGCACCTACGGCTACCTGTCGGTGAAAAAGCCGAAGATCCCGGTCATCATCCACGCGGTCTGGCCGTTCGTAACCTGGTTCACCGAGAACATCTTCCGCGAGGACAAGGAGATCGTGGAATACGAGCAGCTCGCGCACGACGCCCAGGGCGCCGACTGGAACAACGAGGTATTTCCGCCGATCCGGGATCTGCGCAGCGTGCTGGCGCGCTGCGGCCGTCCCATTGAATGACTTCGATCGTTTTCGAGAGCCTTCTTATCGCCATGTCCGTTCCCGAGCACATCAGCCTGGTTGCACCGGCCGCCCGGAGGCCCTGGGATGCGCGCCTCGCGCGGGTTCTCGTGACCCCGCTCAAGGACACGCGGATCACCCCGAATCACCTGACCACGGTGCGCCTCCTGGTCGGGATGGCCGCCGCCGCGGCGTTCCTTCCGGGGTCCTATCTCTGGTCGAACGCCGCCACGCTGCTCCTGGTCCTGTCGAACTTTCTCGACCACACCGACGGCGAGCTCGCCCGCATCAGCGGCAAGACCAGCCGCATCGGCCACCTCTATGACCTCGCGAGCGATGCGCTCGTCACCATTCTTCTGTTCATCTCGATCGGCTTCGGTGTCGGTGCGCGGGGCGACCTGGCCGGACGGTTTGCGCCCGCGGCGCTCGGCCTCGTCGCGGGCTGCGCGGTCGCGCTCATTTTCTACCTGCGCATGCGCATCGAAGCCATGGCCGGCAAGGCGGCCAGCCAGCAGGCCTCGATGGGGGGATTCGAGACCGAGGACGTGCTCTACCTGCTGCCCCTCGTGACGCTCGCCGACGTGCTGACCTCCTTTCTCGCGGTCGCCGCGCTCTGCGCTCCGCTCTTTGCGGCGTGGGTGGCGATCGATCATCGCCGGGTGCTGCGCCGTCAGGAAGCGCAGGGACCGGAATAGATGGCCGTCGCGGCCACATCGCGGGGCGCCCGGCTTCCGCACGGCGATGCCGCGCCGCCACCGCAGAGTCGAGGCGCTCCGGCGCTCGAGCTGGCGCGCTTCGAGCTGGCGGCGATGCGCCGCGAGTTCGTGGAGCAGGGCGCCTTCATCGCGCGCCAGGAATTTCTGCCGCCGGCCGCGACCGCGACGCTGATCGCCGCCGCCGAGGCGCTCGGGCCCCAGGTCCATCGCAACTATCTGCCGGGACACAAGCAGGGCGGCAGCATCAGCCGCCACGTGATCGACGAGCGCGCGCCGGCCATCGCGGAGCTCTATCGCTCGCCGGAGCTGGTCGGCTGGCTGAGCGCGATCGCGGGCGAGCCCGTGCAGATCTCGCCGCCCGATGACCCGCACGCCTACGCGCTCTATTACTACACCCGTCCGGGCGATCACATCGGCTGGCATTACGACAGCTCGTACTATCGGGGCCGGCGCTATACCGTGCTGCTTGGCCTGATCGATCGATCCTCGTGCCGGCTGGACTACGAGCTGCACACGCGCGAGCCGGGGGCGGCCGTCATCGCGGGATCGACGCAGATCGCGCCGGGCGGATTCGTGTTCTTCGACGGCGACAAGCTGCGCCATCGCATCACGCCGCTCGAGGAGGGCGGGCGCCGGGTGTCGCTGACCTTCGAGTACGTCACCGATCCTTCCATGCACCCGTGGCGCCGAGTGATCTCGAACTTCAAGGACGCCGTGGCCTACTTCGGTTTGTCCCAGGTGTTCGGCAAGCGGTGAAACGCAAAGCCGCCGCCTGGGCGTTGACGCTCGGCGTTCTGCTGTTCGTCGGGATACTGGCCTCGCAAGGACTTCCGGCGGTCCTGTCCACGCTGGCGCTCGCCGGATGGGGGCTCCTCGGCGTCGCGCTCTTTCACCTGGTGCCGCTCGTCCTCGATGCGCTCGCGATTCGCGTGCTGTTCGGCGTCGCGCACATCCGCGGCACGCTCCGGGACGCCGCGCTGACCCGCTGGGCGGGCGAGTCGGCGAACAGCCTGATGCCCGCGGGCCAGCTCGGCGGCCCGGTGCTGATGGCGCGGCACCTGGCGCAGCGCGGGTCCTCCATGGCCGACGCCGCCGCGGCCATCACCGTGAGCACGACCGTGCAGACTTTCGCCCAGATCGCTTTCGCGCTGCTCGGCGTGCTGTTGCTCGGCGCGCACGCCGGGCGCTTCGGCGAGAGCGCCCTGCGTACCTCGAGCCTGATCGCGAGCGCGTTTCTCGCCATCCAGATCGGCGGCTTCTACTGGATCCAACGGCGCGGCTTCTTCAGCAAGATCACCCGCGCCGTCGGCCGCTTCGCGGGCAAGCGCGACTGGTCCGGATGGCTCGCGCAGGCCGCGGCCATCGATGCGGCCGTGGAAGCGGTGTACCGGCGTCCGGGCCCGGTGATCGCGAGCTTCCTCTGGAGCGCCGTCGGCTGGGTCGTGGGGACCGGGGAGGTGTACTTGATCCTCCTCCTGATCAGGCATCCGGTGAGCTGGACCGACGCGCTGCTGCTCGAGAGCCTCGGACAGGCCATTCGTGGGGCGGCCTTCGCCATTCCGGGTGCTCTCGGCGTCCAGGAAGGGGGATACCTGCTGCTCGCGCCCGTCGCCGGCCTGACGCCGGACGCCGCGCTGGCACTGTCGTTGGCTAAGCGCGCGCGCGAGCTCCTGCTCGGAATCCCGGGTCTTTTGTACCTGCACCTCTACTCGCGCCCGGCCGCCGACGCCGTGTAAAATCATCGGTTTTTCGTCGAAAGGTCACCATGCGCGCCATCATTCTCGCGGCCGGCCGGGGTCTGCGCCTGCAGCAACCCGAGGACCAGCAGCTCCCGAAGTGTTTGTTACAGTTCGATGGCATGAGCCTGCTCGAGCGGCATCTGCGCATGCTGAAGGCCGCGGGGATCGAGGAGGTGGTGCTCGCGCTCGGCTTTCGCCACGAGCGGGTCGAGGCGGAGCTGGATCGGCTGGCCTGGCGGCCGCGGCCGCAGATCGTGCTGAACCCCGATTTCGAGCTCGGCAGCGTCCTCACCGTACACGTCGTGTCGGACGCCATCACCCGCGGGGGTGAGATTTTGCTGATGGACGCGGACGTGCTCTACGACGAACGTATCCTTCGGGCTCTCGTCGCGGGCAGCCGCCCCGTCAACCGCGTGCTCATCGATCGGGAGTTCGAGGCCGGCGACGAGCCGGTCAAGGTCTGCGTGCGAAATGGAGTGCCGGTGGAATTGCGCAAGAAGGTCGCGGGCGACCTAAAGTATGAGACCATCGGGGAGTCGATCGGCTTTTTCCGATTCGAGCCGGCGGGCGCGCGCAGGCTGGCGGAGCTGGTCGCCGGCTACGTGAGCGGCGGCCGGTCGAGCATGCCGCACGAGGAGGCGGTGCGCGATCTCATTCTCGAGCGCACCCCGGTGGTCGAAGTCGTCGACGTCACCGGTTCGCCCTGGATCGAGATCGACTTTCGCGACGATGTGGAGCGGGCTTCCCGCGAGGTGCTGCCGCTGCTTCAGCCGCTGTCAGGAGCCCCGAGATGAATGCATCCGTTCGCCCGAACGTGATCCCGACGCGAAGCGCCCAGCTTCGCCGGATGCTCGAAACTCCCGAGCTCGAATTCCTCAGCGCGGCGCAAGACATCGCCGGCGGCAATCCGCTTGATTGAGGCACGCCACTTCGTCGAGGCGGCCCGCGAGCGCGGCTTCGAATGGTACGCGGGCGTTCCCTGCTCGTACCTGACGCCGTTCATCAACTACGTGCTGCAGAACGAGTCGCTTCACTACGTCTCGATGGCGAACGAGGGCGATGCGGTCGCGCTGATCGCGGGCGTCGCGCTCGCCGGCGATCGTTCCCGGCCGTACCGCCGCGGCATCGCCATGATGCAGAACTCCGGCCTCGGCAATGCGGTGAGCCCGCTGACCTCGCTCACCTGGACGTTTCGGCTGCCGCAGCTCCTCATCGTGACCTGGCGGGGCCAGCCGGGCGTACCGGACGAGCCGCAGCACGCGCTGATGGGGCCGATCACGCCCGCGATCCTCGAGGCGATGCAGATTCCCTGGGAGCCGTTTCCCACCGACGCGGCGGCCATCGGTCCGGCGCTCGACCGCGCGATCCGGCACATGGACGGGCAGGGGAGGCCTTACGCGCTGCTGATGCAGAAGGGCAGCGTGGCGGAATACCCGCTCAAGGAAGGCTCGGGCCTCAACGGCGCGCGCGCGCGTCCGCGGCCCCGCGCTCAGGCGCTGGTCGACTCGCGCGATGCGGCAGGGGGCCGCGCTTCGCGGCGCGAGGCCTTGCGCACGGTGGTCGCGGGCACGGCGGGCTCCGCGCACGCGGTGCTCGCGTCCACGGGCTTCTGCGGCCGCGAGCTCCATGCCCTCGACGATCGCGCGAACCATCTGTACATGGTGGGCTCGATGGGGTGCGTGGTCCCGCTCGCGCTGGGGCTCGCGCTGGCGCGGCCCGACCTCATCGTGGTGGCGCTGGACGGCGACGGTGCCGCGCTCATGCGGCTCGGTGCGTTCGCGACCGTCGGTGCCTACGGGCCGCCGAACCTGCGCCATCTGCTGCTCGACAACGGCGCGCACGACTCGACCGGCGGGCAGGCGACGGTGTCGTCGCACGTGTCCTTCGCCGAGGTGGCTGCCGCGTGCGGCTATGCCTCGGCGCTCGAGACCGCCGACCCGGAGCGCATTGCCGCGTGGCTGCGCTCGCCGCCGGCCGACGGGCCGAAGTTCGCCTGCCTCAAGATCCGCACCGGAACACCGCGCGACCTGCCGCGCCCGTCCCTCACCCCCATCGACGTGAAGGCACGCCTGATGCGCCACTTCGCCCCTGCCGAGACCGCCCGATGACGCTGCTCCTCAACCCCGGCCCCGTCACCCTGACCGAGCGGGTGCGCCGGAGCCTCGTGAGCCCCGACCTCTGCCACCGGGAGCCTGAGGTCTTCGACCTGCAGGACGAGGCGCTGTCGAAATCGCCGTTCCGCATCTCGACCATGGGCAATCTCGCCCCCGCCGACATCGCGCGGCGGGTCGACTCGTTCGCGAGCGCGCGTGCATGAGGCGGTCGGCGTGTCTGTGGCTCACGTGTGCGCTCCTGACGGCGCACGCCTGGAGCCTGGACGCCGATCCTGATCCGACCGCGGCGCCGGCGCCCGGGCCCTTGCCGCCCGCGCCTGCGGCACCCAAGAAGGGGCTCGCGCGGTGGTTCGATCCTTCGACCGCGCCGTTCATTCCGGTGCCCGAGATCGCGGTGGACCCGGACAGCGGCACGACGCTCGGCGTCATCCCCACCTGGCTCAAGACCGACGAGCACCACGAGATCACGCGCATCATTGCGCCGGACGTGCTCTACAACCCCTACTTCGGCTGGGGCGTGCACGGGCGCATCTACGGCTACGAGTCGAGCGATGAGCAGTGGTCGATGGTCGCCGGCGTGAAGGAGCGGGTCGAGCGCGAATTCGACGGCGAATATCAGGTCGGACGTCTGCGCGAGAGCCGCTGGTCCATCAACGCGAGCCTCATCTCCGATCGCAGCGGAACCCCGCGGTTCTACGGGATCGGCAACAACTCCTCGGAGGTCGAGGAGACCAACTACACCGACCAGCAGCAGAAGGCCCAGGTGCAGGTGGGCTACAACCTGTCCCACGCCTGGCAGCTCCAATACACCGGCCGCTTCCAGGTCGTGGACGTGCTGCCGGGAACGCTGGAGAAGGTCGCCACCCTCGAATCGCGATTCGGGCACATCCTGGGCGTCGGCACCAACAAGCAATTCCTCAACCGCTTTTCGGTGGTCTACGACACGCGCAATGATCTCGTGGTGCCGACCAGCGGCCTCGAGGTGGTCGCCTACGGAGGGCTCGCGGCGCGCGACGGCCTGGTGAACGATTCGATGTACAGCGAGGCCGGCGGCGACGGCCGCGCCTTCATGCCGTTGGCGCGCGACACCGTCCTCGTCACGCACATGTCGATCCGCTACCTGCCCACCGCTCACGAGGTGCCGTTCTGGGCGCTCTCCAGCCTCGGCGGCGGCCAGTCCGTGCTCGGCGGCGAGCAGCCGCTGCGCGGTTACGGCGAGGGCCGCTACTACGACCGCGATTCCTTCTCCTACAGCATCGAGCTGCGCCGCAAGGTCTACACCCTGGACGCCTCGTCCACCTTCGTGGACATCGAGGTCACGCCTTTCATGGACCTCGGCCGCGTGTTCGCCCGCTCGAGCACGCTGCCGTTCGACAACCTGCACCAGGTGTACGGGATCGGCTTTCGCGGCATCGCGCGGCCGTTCGTGGTCGGCTACGTCGACGTCGGGTATGGCAGCGAGGGCGTCGCTGCGTTCACGGGGCTCAACTATCCGTTCTAGCGCCCGATCGGAAAATATCTCGAAACGGGCGGGATAAATTCCTGACGCTGACAAATCCTGGCTGACCGTTACAATTCGGACATGGGGGTGGTGCGTTCGATGCGGCGCTGGCGTATCAGTCTCAAGGCGCGGTTGATGCTGCTGATCAGCGTGCTGATCGCTTTGTTCTGTGTCGCCGCGGGGACCTATATCGTCAAGCGCGCGCAGAGCGACATTCGCGGCGAGGTCTATTCGGCGACCGACCTGGTGGAGAATTACCTGGATGCCCAGCTCAAGGTGGCGGGCGATGCCTGGCGCGAGGACCCCGCTGCGGAGCCGAACATGCGGCTCGAGCGCCTGCGCTCGGTGAGGCACGTCGAGGTCTACTTCTACAATGGGGTCGGAACACTGCTCGAGTCGAGCGCCGTCGATCGCACGCGTGAATCCACAGCGCCGCCCTGGTTCGCGCGCATGGTGGAGTGGTCGTTCAAGCCGATCCCGGACGCGCGAAGGTTCGTGTCCTTCGGCAGCTACGCGGCGGGCGTCCTGGTGGTGCACCCGGACCCTGCGTTCGAGATCGACGAGATTTGGAATGTCGCGCGGGGACTGCTCGGGCTCCTGATGACGTTCTCGTTGCTGGTCAACGCCTTCGTTTGGTGGGCCGTGGGCCGCGCCCTACGCCCCTTGGAGCGCGTCAGAGCGGGGATTCGCGAGCTCACGGCGGGCAATCTGGAGGCGCGCCTGCCGCCCTTCGAGCTGGCGGAGCTGGCGGGCCTGTCCGGCGAATTCAACGACATGGCCCGGGCACTGGAATCCAGCACCCTGGAGAACCGCCGCTTGAACCGGCGCCTGATAGAGGTCCAGGAGGAAGAGCGCGAGTTCCTCGCGCGGGAGCTTCACGATGAGATTGGGCAGTGCGTTGCGGCCATACATGCCGACGCCTTTACGATCCGCCGCTCGGCGGGCGCCGCTGACTCCGTGACCCAGGAGAGCGCGACGGCGATCATCGAGATCACGGCGCAGCTCAAGAGCTTGGTTCGGGGCATGCTGCAGAAGCTGCGGCCGGCGGTCATCGATCGGCTCGGACTCGAGCCCGCGCTGCGCGATCTCCATGCCGGATTCGCGCAACGCAACCCGGAGGTCGCCTGTGAGATTCACATCGACCCCAGGGCCGCAGAGCTCAAGGGCAATGCGGCGATGGCGATCTTCCGCACCATTCAAGAGGGTCTGACCAATGTTTCGCAGCACGCCCACGCCCGGCACGTCTCGATCGACGTGCGCGGGGGTGACCGCTTGACGATCCTATTGACGGATGACGGGCGCGGCTTCGACTCGAGCCGGCAGAGCGAGGGGTTTGGCCTGATCGGCATGCGCGAGCGCATCGCCGGGCTGGGCGGCACGCTCAGCATCGACAGCTCGGCGGCGCGAGGCACCGTGATCTCGATGGAGCTTCCATGGCCAGAATAGAGGGCAGAGACGGAGACCGTAGCGCGCGGACGCGGGTCATGCTGGTGGACGACCATGCAATCGTGCGGTCGGGCTTTCGGCGGCTGCTGGATCAATACCCGGGAATCATGGTGATCGCGGAGTCCGGCTCCGGCGAGAGTGCGTATCGCGACTACCTCGAGCACTCCCCGGACGTCCTGGTGCTCGACATCTCGATGCCGGGCGCAGGCGGACTCGAGGTCATGCGCCGCATACTCGCGCGCGACCCCCAGGCGAAGATCATCGTGTTCAGCATGCACGACGATGCGGCGATGGTGTCGCGCGCGATGCGCCTCGGGGCCCGCGGCTACGTGAGCAAGAACAACGACCCCGAGGTGCTCGCGCAGGCGGTGATCGAGGTCGCCGCCGGCCGGCAGTACCTCAGCTCCGACATCGCCAATGCGGTCGCGCTGTCCATGCTGTCGGGCCGAGATGATCCGTTCGCGCTGCTGAGCTCGCGCGAGTTCGAAGTGTTCCAGCAGGTGGTGGCGGGGCGCACCGCCGCGCAGATCGCCAAAGTGCTCGACCTGAGCGGCAAGACGATCTCGAACTACCACACCTCGATCAAGCAGAAGCTCGGGGCCGCCTCGGACGTGGATCTGGTGCGGATCGCGTTCCGATTCAATCTCCTCAAGGAATGAGCAGGGGCCGGAGGCAAGGCATCGGCGCCGTCATCGTGCCGAGACCCGCGCAGGCGTGTCTGCCGCCGCGATCGCCTTGCGCAGCACGCCCGCGTCCAATGCCGCATCGTTGAGCTTATCCGGGTCCAGACGGCGCACGAGGCGCCCCGACGCATCGGCGATCAGCACCGTCGGGACGTCGTTGACCCGAAAGCGGCGGAACACGTCCCCCGAGGCGTCCAGGGTCAGGGGCAGCTTCACCGAATATTTTTCCCGATACTTGCGCAGGTCCCCCTCGTCGGCCCAGAGCCCGGAGGCGACCCCGAGCCATCGAACGCGCGCGAGCTGCTGCAGGCCGTCGATGGCGGTACGCGCGCTCTTGCAGCTCGTGGAGGATTCGGGCCGCGATTCGGCGAGGTAGGACTCGCACCACGGCGACAGGAACACGAGCACGGTGGCCGCGCGATCCTTGGCGCCCGGAGCGAGATCGAACGGCGCGCCATCCAGCGTCGGGAGCTCGAGCGGCGGCAGCCGGTCGCCGACGGCGACGGCTTCGTCGCGTGCCGAGCCCGATGCCTCCGCGGTGCCGTTGCTCAGAGATGCCGTGCGGGCCGAAGCGCGCGAAGGCACGGTGCGCGCGGCGATCAGCGCCGCGTCGAGCTCGCTGTTCGCGAGGTGCCCGACGTATTGAATGCGCCCGTTGTGCCCGATGACGACGTGGGTCGGCGTGACCCGCACGTGGAACGCGGAGGCCAGCGAGCCGTCGTCGAAGATGACGGGCATGGTGATGCCGAGCTTCTTGCGGTATGACCGGATCGCCTCCACCGAGTCATTGAAGCCCACGTCGACGGCGATCACGGCGAGGTCCGGGCCCTCGGTCTCGTAGACATGCTGGAAGTGCGGCATCTGCTGCCGGCAGGGCACGCACCACGTCGCCCAAAACTTGAGGTACACCGCCTTCTTGCCGTACAGCGAGCCGAGATCGATGGTGTCTCCGTCGATGGTCTTGCGCACGAGCCGCGGCGCCGGCTTGTTGATCAGCGCGCGCCCCGCCTGTTGCGCACGCTGCTGGCCGGAGTCGTCGGCCATCGCGCGGGACGGCGCGAGCACCGCGAGCGGCGTCAGCATCAGCGCAGCGCAGAGAAGCAGCCCGGCGTCGAAGCGCTTCGAGCCGGCGTGCCTCACGAGCCACCCTTGGCGCCGGCGGGCATCGTCACCGGCGCATTCTTGTCCTTGGCGATGAAGACGAGGATCTTGGCCGGCTCGGTCTTGCTCGCGTTGGCGGAGACCGTGTGCACGTCCGTCGGCCCCTCGTAGAAGGTGTCGCCGGGGCGCAGCGTGACGGCCGGACTGCCGGCGACCTGCATGACCACCGCGCCTTCGAGCACGTAGACGAACACCTGTGCGTTGTGCCGGTGCGGTCCGGAGCTGCCGCCGGGCGGATACTCGACGGTGAGCATCAAGAGCTCCTTGCCGTCCGCGCCGATCTGGTCCTTGTCGAGGAGCTGTCGAACCGCGGCTCCGGACTTCAGGGCGGACTTGGCGGCATGGGCCGCCGGCGCTGTAACCGTTGCATCGGCGGCGATGGCGCCGCCTTGGGAGAAGAGGAGCACGCACGCGAGTGCCGCCGAGATTGCATCCTTGCGCCGTGCCGCCACGAATCCATTGTTATCGTTCATTGCGAGCCTCTTTGAATCGTGATTTGACAAGATCCAACATTAGTTGTTGGTCATGGTCGATATGGCCCCAGGGGCATGCGGAGCTGTGGTGTCGGGTGATAGTACGCCTTGCGTCCCGCCAATATCACGCTGTAGATTGTTTATTGGCGGACTTCGTCCTGGAAAAAAGCGCACAAAACGTGAACACGGTACGGCGGGGCGGACGCGGCGGATTGCGTCCGGCGGGCAAGATCATCGTCACGAAGGTCAAGCCTTCGAGCGTGCGCATCGCGCACGCGACGGTGCTGTTCGCCGACCTGCGCGGCTACACCGGGATGGCCGAGCGCCTGCCCCCGGCGAGTGTGCTGTCGCTCCTCGATGAGTTCCTGCGCGTGTTGTCGTCCGCGGTCACCCGGTATCAGGGCACGGTGTTCCACATGGCCGGCGACGGCATGATGGCCGGCTTCGGCGTCGCGGGCGAGGGCGGCGATGGCGCCCGCGCGGCGCTGTCCGCCGGCAACGCCATGCTCGAGGACTTCGCGCCGATCGCCGTCCGCTGGCGCAGCAAGCACGCCGTCGAAGCGGGCGTCGGGGTCGGTGTCCATCTCGGCGAAGTCGCCGTCGGCGTGCTCGGCGCGCCTCGCCCGCGCCGCACCACGCTGGTCGGCGACACGGTGAACGTCGCTGCCCGCTTATGCAGCCGGGCTCGTGCCGGCGAGGTCCTGTTCTCCTGCACCGTCGCCGCCGCCATCGATACCGACGATACCGCGCCGGCCGTCCCGGTGGGTGCGGTGCCCTTCCTGCAGCTGCCTCAGTTCGAGCTGCGCGGGCGGCGCAGCCCCATCGACATCTGGTGCATCCCGGCGGTGGAGAGGCTGGCGCTGTAGGAGGCTGTTAGACTTCCGCCGCAGCCCTCGTGGCGGAATTGGTAGACGCAACGGACTTAAAATCCGTTGAGCTTACGCTCATCCCGGTTCGACTCCGGGCGAGGGCACCATAAAACGCTGAAAATACAGCGACTTGTTGCAAATAGCCTACACAGCCTCTCTTGCCGCAGTTAAGAAGCTCTTCGCTGAATGCGTCACGAGATACCTCGAGACGGTGATGGCAAGCGCGAAACCCGCGGCACGTCGGACACGCGAGCTGCACCTAAACTGGTTCGCCGATGAATTCGCCGGACTGACTCTTGCCGAGATCACCACGGACCGGATCGCCGATGCGCGCGACAAACTGGCGCGCGACAAGTGGACCCGCGCGAAGGAAGACGACGAGCAAAAAAGGAGTGGCGCCTCATCGATCGCAATCCCGTTGCCGACATCTCGAAGAAGCGGGAAGGGCCGGGCCGCACGCGGTTTCTATCTGAGGACGAGCGCAACGCGCTCCTTAGGGCTTGCGAGCAATCCGACTGGCCTCAACTGCACACCCTCGTCGTGCTCGCCATTACCACGGGGGCCCGCCGCGGCGAGCTCATCAGCCTTCGCTGGGACGCGGTTGATCTAAAGGCCGGCAAGGCGCTCGTCACAGAGACCAAGAACGGAGAGCAGCGGACCCTGCCGTTGGTGGGCAAGGCGCTCGAGGCGCTGCGGCTGCTCAAGCTCCAGGGTGGCGGGAAAAGCGAGTGGGTATTTCCGAACCCCAGCGGTTTCGTCGGACCCTTTGAGCACTTCGACCATCGCTGGCTGGCCGCATTGAAGGTAGCGGGCCTCGAAGACTTTCGATTTCACGACTTGAGGCATTCCTGCGCAAGCTATCTGGCTGCGAACGGCGCGACACTGCTCGAAATTGCCGATGTGCTTGGCCACAAGACGCTCGCCATGGTGCGTAGGTATTCGCACCTGACGCAAGGGCACAAGGCGACGGTCATCGAGAAGATGGTGAAGGCGCAAGGGCTGTGAGCAGCGAAAGCGGGGCAGGCAGGCCTGGAGTGTTCGCGTGCACCCGCATCGGGACCGGCTGGTGCATTTCGTCATTGAGTGGGTTATCGCCAAGACCGGACTGCCAGTCGGCGCGGGCACCAACGCGCCTGCCGAGCCTGACGCCTGCGTTGCCGGCCTGGCTCTTGAGTGGAGGGCGCAAGTACGCAGATTATTTTCACGAGTTCAAGCGCCCGAGATCCGTTCCGTCAGACGCGAGCGATGAGCGGATCGAGGAGTGGTATGACAGGTTGAGTGATTCGGATTCGCTCTACCGCTACCTTCGCGTGAACGCTATCCAAGATGCTGAGGTATTCCAGACCGAGCTCGAGACCGTACCGTTGGGAGAGCGGGAAGGGCTACTCCAGCAGTTGCATCAAGTTACCGTACCCGTAGCACACAAAGCCTACACGACAACCCGCCAGAAGCAGGCGGTCCTGATATCCGAACTCGGCTTGGGCAAGAGCGCGGAAAGCGTCTAACGCGGCGCTCGAATTAATTTCCACAGCCTTTCTCGGCTCATGTGTTGCGATTGCCTCTACTCAAGGAGGCGCGCATGCAGTAAGCGGCGACATGCGCAAGTCCTACGATGGCCTGCAGGCGCTCGCCCGTCACGCGATGGGCCGCGACCCGCTCGATGGCGCACTCGATATTTTCATCAACCGCCGCGGCTCGCAGATCAAGTGCCTGTACTTTGATCGGAGTGGATTTTGCATCTGGGGCAAGCGCTTGGAGAGTGGTCGGTTCATCGGTGATTGGCGCACGGTGCGCACCCGGGAGATGGATTGGACGGGATTGAAGCTGCTCATCGAGGGGTTGGAGGGCAAGCGGGTGCGTAAGCGATTTTCGCTGCCTTCGATCTCGACGAAAGACCTATAAAGACAGCACTTTGGTGCATTTCTCGTGCTACGATGAGTGGCATGCGAAGCGCTGCATCCGCCGCCTCTGAGACCCTCACCGAGCCTGCCTCGATGAGCGCCGCGCAGCTCGCTGCGCTGGCGCAATCGCAGGCGCAGACGATCGCGGTGCAGGATGAGAGGATCGCCGCGCTCGAGCACCAGATCGAGTGGTTCCGGCGCCAGATTTTCGGTCAGAAGAGCGAGCGCTTCGCCCCCGAACCCGATCCCTCACAAATGCACCTGGGAGAGAGCTTCCCGGTCCCGGCCGCGGCTCCCGAGAAGCACCAGCGGGTCGCCAGCCACACTCGGCGCGTTGCATAACACGAGGGCACCGAGAGCGGCGAGGAGTTGCCGTTCTTCGATGAGTCGAAAGTCCCCGTGCAGACCATGACGTTGGTCCATGCGGATGTCGAGGGGTTGGCGCCGGATCAGTACGAAGTCATCGGTGAGAAGGTGACCTACCGGATCGCGCAGCGTCCGGCTGCCTATCACGTGCTGAAGTATCGGCGACTCGTGGTCAAGATCAAAAGGAGCGGCAAGATCCTGGCGTTGCCCGCGCCTGACAGGGTCCTTGAGGGTAGCCGAGCTGATGTGAGCTTCGGTGCGGGACTGCTGATGGATAAGTTCGCCTGGCACATTCCGCTGTATCGCCAGCATCAACGCTTAAGCGCCGCCGGCATTCGCGTGAGTCGCCCCTGGCTCACTCAACTCGCTCAAGCCTTCATCAGCCTGCTCTCACCGATCTACGAGGCCTAGCTGGCCTCGATGCGAGCGAGCCGCGTCAAAGCCATGGACGAGACGCCGATCAAGGCCGGGCGCGCCGGCCACGGCAAGATGCAAACCGGCTACTTCTGGCCGATCTACGGCGAACACGACGAAGTGTGTTTCCCGTTCCACGCCTCACGTTCTGCGGATTTCGTCTGCCAGGCCTTAAGCATCAAGCCTGCCCCCAACGCCGTGCTGCTCACGGACGGCTTTGCTGCCTACGAGACCTACGCGCAGAAGACCGGGATTGCGCACACTCGGTGCTGGTCACACGCCCGGCGCGGCTTCTTCGAAGCGTTGAGCACGGAACCGACCGGCGCGGCCGAGGCGTTGGAGCAGATCAAGACGCTCTACGCGATCGAGGAGGACATCCGCGATAGAAAGCTCACCGGCGATGCCAAACAACTGCATCGGCTGACCTACAGCAAACCCTTCGTGGAGCTGTTCTTCGAATGGGTCGATCGACAGCTTGAGCGCCAGGGTTCACACCAAGAAATCCGTATATCGAGGCGCTGAACTATGCGCGCAACCGGCGTGTCGGTCTTGAGATCTTCCTGGCCGATCCGGATGTCCCGATCGACACCAATCACCTCGAGCGCGCTTTGCGTGTGGTGCCGATGGGGCGCAAGTCCTGGCTCTTTTGCTGGACCGAACTCGGCGCCAAGCATTTGGGCATCGTTCAGAGCTTGATCGTCACCTGCCGCCTTCACGGCATCGATCCGTACACGTATCTCGTCGATGTGTTGCAGCGGATCAGCGAACATCCCGCCAGTCGCGTCACCGAGCTCACGCCGCGCCTCTGGAAGCAGCACTTCGCCGCCAATCCGCTGCGCTCCGACATCCAAGAATTTCCAGTCTAAGCAGTCACGCTGGTTGGTTGCTGGTGGGCTGCCTGTATAATTCTCTCAACATAAAATCGCCAGGAAACGATTCTGATGATCAGGAAAAATATTTCATCCGGCTATGCGTTTGAAGACTCATACGGCTATTCCCGGGCGGTTCGGGTCGGAGACCAAGTATTTGTCTCAGGAACATCCGCACGCCCCCCTCACCTGGAAGGAGACACCTATGTTCAGCTGCAGGATGCAATAAGAACGGTCGGCGCATCACTCGCCGATGCCGGGGCAGAGCTGCGTCATGTCGTCAGGACCGTGATTTATGTCGTGGATATGGGTGATGCTGTCGCCGTCGCTCGCGCCCATAACGAAGCATTTGGCGATGCGCGCCCGGCGAGTACCTTGGTCGCAGTCTCCTCTCTCACGCCTACTTCTGCGCGGGTCGAGATCGAAGTTACCGCCGTCGTTCACGATTGACAGCGCCACCCATGTTCCCAATGACGGCTGGTGACGCAAATATTGGATTTACCCCGGGGCTTGCCGATGTACTGCTACGGAACATCCCGCCAGTCGCATCGCTCTGACATCCACGAATTCCCTGACTACGCGATCACGCCGCCTGGTTACCGGTTACTCTGCAACCGCTCGGCGGCACCAGCGTCAGTTTCGTTCATGGCTGATGAATCTCGGTCAGTTTGTCTCGGTGCAAATGATAGACAATCAGACCGGCAAGACTTTCACGACGTGGGTCGGAGATGTCATAACCGTTCGCTATCCGGACGGCTCGACCGAGAAGTTCGAATACCTCGGGCCGGGAGCAGGGACTCTGATGTTTAAACGTGTTCCAAATTCCTATCGTAAGAAGGATGGCTCCAAACCCAACGTATCAGATACAACTTCGCCGCCTGCGCCCGGCGCAGCCATCGTTTTCAACGGTGGCCCATCGACCGCCGGCTCCATCGATTTGACGCCCTATTTGGATGACACGTTGCCTCGAGGAACCGTAACGGTGGGGGATCCTATCCCTACGAACTTGGGAACGGATCCAAATGGGCCTGTCGTTGTGGATTTCGACACTACCGGCTGGTTCGGGGATTGCTCCTGTTAACTGAGAGTTAGCTCAACGATCAATCCTTCCCTTAATAGGAGCATATCTTTATGAAACTCGTATCGACAATGTTAGTGGGCGCTGCGGTCGTCGCCGCAGTGGTAATTGGAGTAGCCGATTGGCAGCAGCGTCCTGCCGAAGCTGTATCTGACTCCTCGGTGAAGCGGTGGCCGTTTTCCAAAAGCGCACCTCAAATTGCGGCTATCGCTCAGGCGAAGATAGTGGAGAACGTGAAACGGAGCGCTGCCGCAAGTGTAAATGGGGTTAGTCCTTCAGATTGGGATAGCGAGTTTTATAAAAGCAAAAATCTCTTCCCATTAGTAAAAAAAGCCGCATCTGCGGGGCTGTACAATCATGACGGACGCGCTGCATTTCTGGTCGGCCAGGCTATCCAATCGTGTGCGCTCGTCTACAAGAGCTATCAGCGAAATCCGGATGTCGAAACTACGTTCGACGCTGACTACGCACAGATGGCTCCAAAGGCTGAGGAATGGGCCAGAGTCAGGGCGCGTGAGCAATTCGATCGGTGTCTCCCGATGGCGAAGGAAGATCCGTTTTCGGATTTGCCGCAGCGCTCCGAGGGATACCGGAACGCTGCGTTTTGGCAGCAGATGGCACTTTCGAACAACGATCCCGTAGCAGAGTCTCATCAAGCAATACTTGATCTCGCGGAAGCAAACTACAAAGACTCGACCGGCAGAGATGCGACGCTTGCGAAAGCCCAGCAGCTCATAAGCGATGCCGCCCAGTCTGGAGATCCGAGGGCGTTGTTCATGACAGGACAGGTATTGGCTAACGCCAGAAACTCGTCGGACCCGGTCCGTGGCGTCGCGATTTCGCTCGCCGCCTGCGACCTGGGTTATGACTGCAGCGCCAAGAATCCAGACAATGTATTTTCGGTTTGCGTTGACAGCGGGGCCTGTCCGGCTGACGCCGACTATGCGTATTACATGCAACAGTCGCTAGGCCCAGCAGCGTTCGGGAAGGCGTATCAACAGGCTCAGACGATAGTTGATCTGATCGCTCGCAATGATTGGGATGCTGTCGCAGCTTTCACCAAGTTGGACGGCCCTCAAATCTCGAGGAACTAGGTAGCCGGCGAACTGCGGGGTGCGCTCGATGCATTTGGCATAAGGGCGCGCCCCGCTTCTCTCGAGCGCGTAGTTAGCCACCTGCCAGGTCATCGTGCCCATCAAGTTGTAGTGAAGTGACCGTCCGCGTTGCCGCGGCAGTGACCGTGGTGGCGTTCTGGCCGCAGGCTCGCGGCGGCGCAACAGACACCATTTTTGATCCCGGGGCCCGGGCTCCCGCCGGCCGCGGTCACGGTGACGTTTCCGAGGCCCTTGACCATGACGATCTCCCCGACGCATCGCGTAAAACATGAGCCTTCTCTCGCGATTCGCCTATGATTCGGACCACGGCTGGTCTCGGATCGCGGTGATGTGGCGGCTGAGGTAACTTGGGGAGGACTCGTCATGCAATCAGCGATCGGATATTTGCGAGTTAGTACGCAAGAGCAAGGGCGTAGCGGCTTGGGCCTCGAGGCACAGCGCTCCGAGATCGAAAGATTTGGGAAGCCGGCACGGGCACATATAGCTGCACACCGGGAAACGAAGTGTACCTCGATGGACCGCCTGGAACGGGGCCGAGCGTCGAGCCCGCTGCTTCCAAAGCCGTCATCGCTTGATTGCTTATCTCATACTGTAATACGACGCCGGCATTGCCGCTTTGTTCGGACGCGACCGCTGCGAAATGAGCGGCCTCTCTGGGCTAGAGGCAAGATAGAAACTGGGTCCGATCCAAACTGGAAGATCGCATTCCTGTTCAACGGGGCCGGCTGGCCGGTGACGACCGCGGCCGCGCTGGACCGGGCGATCGCTCCGGGGCTAGAGTCAGGCCCTGACTGGGGTACTTCCACGAGAAGCGGCGCGCGTCGCCGCGGCGAGTGGTGATGACGAAGTCCAAATCGATAACACGGAGGATGTCCTGATGGATAGCGCTGCTGGTGGTTTCGCGAGTTTGATTGCAATGTTGGCGATCATCATCGTGATCTTTCTGATCTGTCGAGCAATCGTCTTATGGTACTGGCGAGTCAACGAGGCGATCGCGCTCCTCAAAGGGATCGACGAGAAGCTCGGGCGCCTGGCGGCCGGTCCTCCTCCAGTCCGATAGGCATGGGTCTTCACTTCCGCGGATCAATCCAACCGCTACCGGGGCTGCACCTCAATCTGTGCAAGCGCGGCTGCTCGGTGTCGATCGGCGGTCGCGGCGCGCACGTCACGCTGGGTCACTCGCCGCGCCGGCGGCGAGCGGCAGGCGTCGCGCGCCCGGCTTTGGATCTGCGTCCTCGTGGCAATCGGCTTCATAGCTGTGCTGGTCATATCGAGATGAGCTGGTACGGCGACCTGGCTCCAGTTTCCTCGGATTCCGCAACCGTGGCCGCTTGGGTGCAAGCTATTGGGTCAATCCTCGCGATTGTCGGTTCGGCGATCTTTTTCGGAATGCAGCGTCGGTTCGATGTTAGGAAGGAAACCGATCGACGTCGACATGACGCCTTTCAGCCAGCCAAATCCCGCGGCCATAGTCCCTAGAAGGGCGCCGCCCAGAACGATGTAGGGCATCAGCCCCCAGGTTCTCGCGGTCGCGATGGATTCGACGAGTACGAGATGGGATCGTGCGATCTCTTGGCGCAGCTCGGTCGTCGACGCATTCATTTCCTTGCGTAGGTCGGCCGAAGGCAGCCGACCCAAGCGTGTCGCCTCGAGGACCGCCGGAGCCGCCGGCTCGGAGATCGGAGCTCTGTTGTTTACATTGCAGGCCGTAGCTAATCATGACGGAATCGGCGCGCTCCTCGCGGTTCCCGTGCGGATGATTCAGTCATGCTAAATTAAAGCGGTGCGCTGCCCGGCGAAAGCAATGAATCTGGGCAACTCGCATAGAAATGCGATCTGCGAGCAAGCTACGTTCGAAGCCGCTTCAGCCGCTCGATACCCTCAGGCGTGATCTCGTATCCCCCGGTCATCATCCCCGGCACGACCTTGGCCTTGATGAGGCCCAGCGCGTCGAGCCGCAGCGCGGTTCGCTCGTTCACGCCGGGCTCCGCGGCTTGCTTGGCCTTCGCATCGCGCAGTGCCCGAAGCGCGGCGAGATCGTCGGCGGTCAGCTCATCGCTCTCGGGCTGCAGTAGTCCGCGATCGTCGCTCATGGCGGTTTCCTTTGCGTTCGTGTGTCATCGAGTCGTCGCGGCCGTGTTGCGAGCAGTGGCTAGCGACTGTTACCATACAGTAAAGTGCAGTTTATACAATTAGTTGTATCCTATACCTAAAGTTAAATATCGTCCCTGGTTCATCATAGTTGCACTTGCAGCGGCTTGCTTCGACGACGTCGCCGCCAGCGCGTCCACCACGGGCTCGGACCCATGGCCGGGCGCTCGTTCGCAGTGCGGTAGACTCGCTTACTGATTCCGATCCTCCGGGGCGCCTGCTTGTTCCGTTACTTCGAAAATCTCGTCTCACCGTATCCCGACGGACCGCCGCCGCCTTTGCCGCAGGGGTTTTTCGCGTTCCTGTGGGCGTGCGCGCACGGGCTGCGGCGCTACATCGTGGGCATGACGTTCTTCACGGCCTTGATCGGGGTGTTCGAGGCGCTTTTGTTCAGCATGCTCGGGCGGGTGGTCGATTGGCTGTCGCATGTGCGGCCTGCGGATCTCTGGACCCAGGAGCGCGGCCATCTGTTGCTGCTGGCGGGCATCCTCGGAGGGAGCGTGGTGCTCGTGGGTGCTCAGACCTTCATCAAGCACCAGACGCTGGCGGGCAACTTCGCGATGCGGCTGCGGTGGAATTTCCATCGCAACATGCTGGCGCAGAGCATGTCCTTCTACCAGGACGAGTTTGCGGGCCGTGTGGCGGCGAAGCTCATGCAGACCTCGCTCGCGGTGCGCGACACCTGGATGCTCCTCGCAGACATCATGGTGTTCGTGAGCATCTATTTCGTGACCATGACGCTCGTGGTCGGGACCTTCAGCCCATCGCTCCTGCTGCCGTTCCTCGGGTGGCTCGCGGTCTACCTGCTGACGACGTACTACTTCGTTCCGCGCCTCGGCAAGGTGGCGCGGGAGCAGGCCGATGCGCGCTCGATGATGACGGGGCGCATCACCGATGCGTACACGAACATCACCACGGTCAAGCTGTTCTCGCACACCCAGCGCGAGGCGGGCTACGTCCAGACCGCCATGGCGGAGTTCCTGGGAACCGTCTATCGCCAGATGCGCATGGTGACGGGCTTCGAGATCGTGAATCACGCGCTCAGCATGCTGCTGATCGCGGGCACCGCCGGTGCGACGCTGCTGCTCTGGACGCGCGGCCAGATCGGCATCGGCGCCGTGGCGGCGGCGACGGCCATGGCGCTGCGGCTCAACGGCATCTCGCATTGGGTGATGTGGGAGATGGCCTCGCTGTTCGAGCAGGTGGGCACGGTGCAGGATGGCATCAATACGCTGGCGCGCTCGCCGACCATCGTCGATGCGCCGGACGCCCAGCCGCTCAGGGTCACGCGCGGCGAGATCCGCTTCGAGCACGTGACCTTCGCCTATGCGGCGAGCGCCGCACCCCCGCCGCGTGCGCGGCCGGCGGGAGCTCCAGCCGCTGGCGCCGCGCCGCCTGTGGCGGGCGCGGCAGGCGCTTCGGGGGCCGCGGCACCCGCGGCCGGCGCGCCGGCATCCAACGTCCACGCGCTCCAGCCGCCGGCGAAGCCCGTGATGCCGACGGTCATCGACGACCTCAATCTGGTCATCCGGCCGGGCGAGAAGATCGGGCTCGTGGGCCGCTCGGGCGCGGGCAAGAGCACCATCGTCAATCTCCTGCTGCGGTTCTACGACATTCCGCATGGCCGTGTGCTCATCGACGGACAGGACATCGCGCGGGTGACGCAGGACAGCCTGCGCGCCCAGATCGGCATGGTGACCCAGGACACCTCGCTCCTGCACCGCTCGGTCAGCGACAACATCCGCTATGGACGGCCGTCGGCGAGCGACGCCGAAATGGTGGCGGCCGCGAAGCGGGCGGAGGCCCACGAGTTCATCCAGACCCTGGGGGATGCCTTTGGGCGCATGGGCTACGACGCGCACGTCGGCGAGCGCGGCGTCAAGCTCTCGGGCGGGCAGCGGCAGCGCGTCGCGATCGCGCGCGTCATGCTGAAGGACGCGCCGATCCTGCTGCTCGACGAGGCGACGAGCGCGCTCGACAGCGAGGTGGAGGCGGCCATTCAGCAGAGCCTGTACCGGCTGATGGAAGGCAAGACCGTGGTGGCCATCGCGCACCGGCTCTCGACCATCGCGGCGATGGACCGGCTCATCGTGCTCGACCGCGGCCGCGTCGTCGAGGAGGGCACTCATTACTCGCTGCTCGCCGCCGGCGGGCTGTACGCGCGGCTGTGGGCCCATCAGAGCGGGGGCTTTCTCGGCGAGGAAGCCGAGGAGACGCCCCTGCGGCGGCACGCCTCGGCCGCGACCTTCAGCCCCTCGTAAACCGCAGACGCTCCGCCGCCGCCACGATCTCGCTCTCGTCGAGACGTTCTTTCGCGATAATCCCGCGGACGTTCGGGACCAGGACTGTGCGGCTCAGAGCTCCGCCGCAGCCTTGAGTCCCTCGAAGATCGCTTCCTCGGCGGTGCGCGGCGAGGCGGCGTCGCCGATGATGCGCGCGTCGATGCCGCGTGCCTCGAGCGCGTCGGACAGATCGTCGACGGGCGCGTGGCCGGTGCAGAGCACCAGGGTGTCGACCTTGTCGATCACCACGGGCTCGCCGCTGCTCACGTGCTGCAGATAGACCGAGTCCGCGTCGCTCCCATAGAGGCGCAGGTAAGTAAGCATCTTCACGCCGAGCTTGTGCAGGGTCGCGACGGCCTCGTCGCGCACGTAGAAGGGCAGCGTTTCGCCGACCGCGATCGTGTCGACCGCGAGACGCACGGAGCGGCCCTGCTGGGCGAGGTGCTCCGCGATGCCGATGCCGATCCAGTCGGAGCGCCAGTCCGTGATCAGCACCGACTGTCCGACGACCACTTCGCCGCGGAGCACCTGCCAGGCATCGACGATCTGCAGCGAGCCTTCCTGCGGGAAGTCCGGCCGGTAGGGCTTCGCGCCGGTGGCGAGCAGCACGACATCCGGCGCTTCCTCGAGCACCCTGGCCGCATCGATGCGCACGCCGCGGTGAACCGGCACCTGCGCGAGCTCGAGCTCGCGCTGCAGGTTGGTGATCAGGCCGCCGAACTCGGCGCGGCCCGGGAGCATCTGCGCGAGCAGCGCCTGGCCTCCCAGCCGCCGCTCGGCCTCGTACAGGGTCACGTCGTGACCGCGCTGCGCGCCGATCACGGCGGCCTTCATGCCGGCCGGACCGCCGCCGATGATCATGACCTTGCGGCGCCGGGCCGCTGCGGGCAGCGAGCCGAAGCGCAGCTCCCGGCCGCTCACGGGGTTCTGGATGCAGGAGATCGGATAACCCTTGTGAAAATGATGAATGCAGGCCTGGTTGCAGGCGATGCAGGCACGGATGTCCTCGGCCTTGCCGCGCGCCGCCTTGTTGGGCATCTCCGGGTCGCAGATCATCGCCCGCGTCATGCCGCACACGTCGGCGTGATTGCTCGCGATCACGGCCTCGGCATCCTGCGGCTGATTGATGCGGCCGGTGACGAAGACCGGAACCTCGAGCTGGCGCTTGAAGCGCGCCGCATACGGCACGACGTAGGCGGCCTTGAGCCGCATCGGCGGCGCGATGTGGATGGCGCCGCCGAGACTCGCCGAGGTGCCGAGCGTCGTGTGCAGGTAATCGATGCTGGCGCCCAGCCGCATCGCCGCCTCCAGGCTCTCATCCTCGGTCAGCCCGTGCTCGTCGATCTCGGTCGCCGAGATGCGCAGCCCGACCACGAAGGCATCGCTCACCTTGGAGCGGATGTCGGCGATCACCTCGCGCAGGAAGCGCAGCCGGCCGTCGAGGTCCCCGCCGTAGCCGTCATCGCGCAGGTTGGTGCGCGGATTCAGGAACTGCGAGGGCAGATAGCCATGGCTCGCGACGATCTCCACGCCGTCGAGGCCGCCGGCCTGCATGCGCCGCGCGGCGTCCCCGTAGCCGCTCACGATCTCGGCGATCATGCGCGGGCGCAGCGCGCGCGGCATCACGCGGAAGCGCTCATTCGGCACGGCGGAAGGCGCGTACGCCACCATCAGCAGGCCGCCGTCGGCCTCGGCGATCTCGCGCCCGGGATGGAAGAGCTGTCCGAAGATCACCGCGCCGTGACGGTGCACCGCCCCGGCGACGTTGCGGTAGCCGGGGATGGAGCTGTCCTCGGTTGCCATGAGCACGTGGTTCGTATAGCGCGCGGTCTCGTGCACGCCCGATACCTGCAGCACGATCAGGCCCGCGCCGCCGCGCGCGCGCGCTTCCTGGTATGCCACGAGCCCGGCGTTGACCGTCCCGTCGACGGGGAGCGTCGTATCGTGGCCGGTGGACATGATGCGATTCTTGAGCGTCGCGCCGCGGATCTTGAGCGGCTGGAACAAATGGGGAAATGGAGTCATCGGGGATCGGACACTCGGCCATGGGACTTCATCGCTGAATTGTAATCGAAATTGTCGGCGCCTCAGCGGCCGGCGGGCGGTGAAATCGTTTAACATGGGCGCCGAACATCGGCATGAATTCAGCAATATTTCGCCTGCGGCTGCCCGAGTGGTGGCTGCGAAACTTCGCGCTGTCGCCCACGGACCTCCTGCGCGATCCGACTTACCGCCGGCTCTGGACGTCGATTCTGATCTCCTCGTTCGGCGGACAGGTCACCTTGCTCGCGCTCCCCTTGACCGCGGCGGTGCTCATGCACGCCTCTCCGACGCAGATGGGCCTGCTCACCGCGGCCGAGCTCGTGCCCTTCGTCGCGTTCTCGCTGCCGGCGGGCGTATGGCTCGATCGCATCAAGAAGCTGCCGGTGTACGTGATCGGCGAGCTCTCGATCTCCTGCGCCGTCGCGACAGTGCCGGTGGCGTGGTGGTTCGGTTGGCTGTCGATGCGATGGCTCTATCTGGTCGGTTTCATCATCGGCGCGGTCAACACCACGGCGGGCAGCGCCGCGCAGATCGTGCTGACGCAGATCGTGCCGCGTGAGCGGCTGGTCGAAGCTCATGCCAAGAACTCCCTGGCCACCTCCGCGGCGGAGGTGACGGGGCCCGGCGCGGCGGGGGCGCTCATCAAGATCACCGGCGCGCCGCTCGCGCTGATTGCCGATGCCTGCCTGCTGCTGGTCTCGGCGTCCATCCTGCGCGGGGTGCAGGTCAAGGAGCATGCCGAGCTCAACCGGGCGGCCTTCTGGCAGGCGATGCGCGAGGGCCTGCGCTTCGTGCGCGGGCACGGCCTTCTGGTCACCATGGCGGTCTGCGTCGGCACCTGGCAGATGTGCAATCAGTGCGCGATGGTCATCCAGATCCTGTTCGCGACGCGCGAGCTCGAGCTGTCGGAGCGGGGCGTCGGTCTCTGCTACGTCATGCTGGGGGTCGGCACGGTGCTCGCGAGCGCCATCGGGCACCGCGTGGCGCGCCGGTTCGGGCCGGGTCCGACGATGGTCCTGGGTTTCGCCATTTCCGGCACGGGCTGGCTGATCCTGAGCGTGGCGCCGCTCAACCGGCTGGGCATCGCCGCCTACGCGCTGATGCTCATGATGTTCGGGGTCGGCGCGGTGTTCATCTTCATCAACTTCCTGTCGCTGCGCCAGTCGGTGACGCCGGGGCACATGCTCGGCCGCATGACGAGCACCATGCGCTGGCTGATCCTGATTCCGGCGGGGCCCGGGGCGCTGCTCGGCGGATGGATCGGGGAGCACATCGGCCTGCGCTATGCCCTGAGGTTCGCGGGCGCGACCGCGCTCATTCTGACCCTCATCGCGTGGCGCCGGCCCGTGATCCGCAGCATCACGACATTACCGACTCTTAAGGGGGAGGCAGTTACACCATATTCTGCTGACTGATCAAGCAGTTAGCTCGACATGCGGTCGCAGCAATGCGGCGTGGTCCTACAGACACCGTTAGGTCCGTCAACGGACGATGGCAGCGTTCCGTTCTACCCTTCAGAGCGCGGTACACGAGTTCGAAAAAAGAAGGAGTCAGGAATGAAATCGTCTGGTAAAGCATTGCTACTGGGTCTGGTGATCGCCGCGGGCGGGGCTGCCGTGCCCACGATCGCCTCCGCGGGTGTGGCCATCGACATCGACGTGGCGCCCCCGCCGGTACGTGTCGAGACCGTCCCTGCGCCGCGTGTCGGTTTCGTCTGGGCGCCCGGCTTCTGGGAGTGGCGCGGCGGAGCGCACGTGTGGGTGCCGGGACGCTACATGCACGAGCGCCGCGGCTACCACTGGGTTCCGGACGCGTGGGTGCAGCGCGGCCCGCACTGGCATCACGCGCCGGGACACTGGGAGCGCTGATGGGCTCCGGGCGGCATCGCACGATGCCGCCGCGTGATCCGACGATCACGGGTTGAAGACCGCCTGGGCGGCGGGTGGCATGACGGGCGAAGCCCACCACCCGCCTCCCAGAGCGATGAGCAGGTTGGAAGCATCCTCGAGGCGTTCTGCCTCCGCTCCGGCGCTGCCGAGACGTGCCTGCGAGTAGCTGCGCTCAGCGTCGATCAATTGCAGGATGCTGGTGCGGCCGGCGGTGTAGCTGACCCGCTGCAGCTCGAGCGACTCCTCCGCGATCTTCAGTGAATGAGCAAACGCGGCGACGGGGCGCGGAGCTCACGAAGACGCGTTGGTCGATCCGTGCGCGTCCTTGATGCAGGTCTTCATGAACTCGCGGCGTGCATCTCCACGCTCGAGCTTCTGGTCATCCGCCTGCTTCTTGCACTGGGCCCACGCAGGATCGTGCTGGCGGCCGGAGCCGTGGCCCTGGCCCCCCGAGGCCGGCGGCGTGTCGTCGGCGAGCGCAGGGCCGACAGAAGCCCCGTAGGCGCCGAGCGCGAGAAGGGCGCCGAGCGCGAGAGTTCGAGAGCCAAATCGGGTATGTTTCAACATGTGAGCTCCTTGCAGAAGGTGTCGACGCCGGGAATCTTAGGGAGCGCTTCCGGCCCTTGAAATCCTGCGCAATGCAAAGCTGTGTAAAGAACCGTCAGCGGCTGAAGGTGGGCGTCATCTCCGACACCCACGGGCTGTTGCGGCCCGAGGCCCGGGCGTTCCTCGCCGGCTGCGACACCATCGTTCACGCGGGCGATGTGGGCGATCCCGCCATCCTCGACACGCTGTCCGCGATGGCGCCGCTGATCGCGGTCCGGGGCAACAACGACAAGGAGCGCTGGGCCGGCCGGCTTCCGGCGACCGAGCTCGTGCGCCTCGGCGACGTGTTCGCCTACGTCATCCACGATCTGGCGGAGCTCGACATCGAGCCCGGCGCGGCGGGCGTCAAGGTGGTGATCTCGGGACACTCGCATCAGCCGCGCATCGAGTGGCGCGACGGCGTGCTCTATCTCAATCCCGGAAGCTGCGGGCCGCGGCGATTCAAGCTGCCGATCTCGGCGGCGGAGCTCGACATCGGCGACGGCGCCGTCACGCCGCGCACCGTGCAGCTGCTTTAGCCGGCGCCGCCGCCGGATCCGTTCTGCTCGGATCAGGTGCCGGGGCCGCCCGGATCGCCGGGACCCTGGGCCCAGCCGGGCGTGACGAAACGATAGATCAGGGCGCCGAGGGTGCCCCCGAGGAGCGGGGCGGCCCAGAACACCCAGAGCTGCTTCAGTGCCCAGCCCTGCACGAACACCGCGGGCCCGGTGCTGCGCGCGGGATTCACGGAGGTGTTGGTCACGGGAATGCTGATCAAATGGATGAGCGTCAGCGTGAGCCCGATCGCGAGCGGTCCAAAGCCCTTCGGCGCCAGCTTGTCCGTGGCGCCCATGATCACGAACAGGAACAGGCAGGTCATCACCACCTCGCAGACGAAGCCGGCTTGCAGGCTGTAGCCGCCGGGCGAGTGATCCGCAAAGCCATTCGCGGCGAGCCCGCCGGCGAGGGGATCGATGCCGTTTCCGGCCGCGATGAAGATCAGCACGCGCGCGGCGCTGATGGCGCCGAGCACCTGTGCGACCCAGTAGGGCGCGAGCTCCATCGCGGAATGACGGCCGCCGACGACGAGGCCGAGCGTGACCGCCGGATTCAAGTGCGCCCCGGAGACGTGGCCGATGGCGTAGGCCATGGTCACGACGGTGAGACCGAACGCCAGGGACACCCCCACGAGGCCGATGCCGACGTGGGGGAAGGCGGCGGCCAGAACGGCGCTGCCGCAGCCTCCGAGGACGAGCCAGAACGTGCCGATGTACTCGGCGGCCATTTTCCTGAACAGCGGCATGACGGTATCCCTCGTTGTTGACGTTCTTCGCGGGCTGCGAGGCCCGGCGCCAAAAATATCAGATCACGGCGGTCGAATTAAACCTTACCCGATACCACCGGCACATACCTCTCGACCGCGCGTAGTTCGCGCCCCTGAGAAAGCTTTGCACCGCTTTCGCGGGGCGCTCGCGGCCGCCTGGGCCGCCCGTGTGCCGCTTTGATGGAGCGACGATGCTTTCAATCCTGGTTTGTCACTCATACTACCTGCGACTCGACCAGAAACAGGTGCTGCGCGCCAAGCCCTACCCGCCGCTGGCGACCCTGCAGGTGGTCTCCATGCTCCGTCAGGCGGGCCACCGGGTCTCGTTCTTCGATGCGATGCTGGCCGAAGAGGTGTCCGACTATACCCGCGTCCTCGAGGCCGAGCGTCCGCAGCTCGTCCTTCTCTACGAGGACAACTACAATTTTCTGAGCAAGATGTGCCTCGGGACCATGCGCCGCGCGGCCTCCAGGATGATCGCAACGGCGCGGGAGCAGGGCGCGCGCGTGATCGCAGCGGGCCCCGATGTGACGGATGCGCCCGCCGCCTATCTCAAGGCCGGCGCCGACTTTGCGCTCATCGGCGAGGGTCTGGGGGCTCTGCTCGAGCTGTTGCCGCGGGTCGAGGCGGGGCCGGAGCGCGACGGGGCGGCCCTCGCGCAGGGCATCGGCGGCATCGCGGTCACCGATGGCGGCCAGCTTGCGATCCGCCCCGGCTCGAAGCTGCTGCCGATTGCGGGCGATGTCGGGCGCGCCGCCTGGGATCTCGTCGACATGGAGCGCTACCGTACGATGTGGGTCAAGGCTCACGGGTACTTCAGCCTCAACATGGCCGCCTCGCGCGGCTGCCCGTTCCGCTGCGCCTGGTGCGCAAAGCCGATCTGGGGCAATCAGTACGCACAGCGCGACCCCGGCGAGGTCGCCGACGAGATGGCGTACCTCAAGCGCAGCTTCAAGCCCGATCACATCTGGTTCGCCGACGACATCTTCGGCTTCCGGGTCGAGTGGGTCGCGGCGTTCGCGGCCGCGGTCGGCGCCGCCGGCGCGATGATTCCCTTCACCATCCAGACGCGCGCGGACCTCGTCAGCGTCCGCATGGCGGAGGCGTTGCGGGATGCCGGCTGCCGCGAGGCCTGGATCGGGGCGGAGAGCGGCAGTCAGCGGGTGCTCGATGCCATGAACAAGGGCACGACGGTGGCCGAGCTGCTCCGCGCTCGTGAGCGCCTCAAGGAGGTCGGCATTCGGGTCGGCTTTTTCATCCAGCTCGGCTACATGGGCGAGGATCTGCCGGACATCCTCGCGACCCGCGAGCTGCTCGAGCAGGCGTGCCCGGACGAGATCGGGGTCAGCGTGTCCTATCCCCTGCCGGGCACCCGCTTCTACGAGCTGGTGAAGGCTCAGCTCGGCGGCAAGACCCGTTGGCACGAGAGCAACGATCTGGACATGATGTTCCAGGGGACCTACTCGTCGATCTTCTATCGCTCGATCCGCAATCTTTTGCACGATCAGGTCGACCTGCAGAACGCGGCGCGGGAGGACACACCCGGG
Source organism: Steroidobacteraceae bacterium (assembly GCA_036272295.1). GTDB lineage: Bacteria > Pseudomonadota > Gammaproteobacteria > Steroidobacterales > Steroidobacteraceae > Bog-1198. Next base: position 29,909 of record DATAYZ010000105.1, on the reverse strand, counting down.
ATCGAGGCCACCCGCCGCGCGATCGAGCAGCGCTGGCAGGACCTGGTGAGCCGCGAGGCTCAATTCCGCTCGCGCGGGCCCTCGGCGGCGTTGGCGTAGCGCCCAACGGGGCGATGTACATGGGCTTCGCCGCATGAGCGGTCCGCGATGAGCGCGCTTCTCGGCGATTCTCCGTCCCGCGACTATGCGTGCAAGCTGCGGCAGTTCAACGCGTTCGCAGCCCCGGAGCTGCGGACGCTGATCGCGGAGCTTGGCCTGCGCCCGGGCATGCGCGTGCTCGATGCGGGCTGCGGCACCGGCGAGGCGCTCGAATGGCTCGACGCGGCGGTGGCACCCTTCGGGCACGTCGTGGGCTGGGACTTGTCGGCCGCGCACATCGAGGCGGCGCGCTCGCGCGCTTCATCGCGCGTCGAGTTGCGCCAGTGCGACCTCATGACGGAGCCGCTCGCGCCGCGCGCGAATCTCGTCTGGTGCAGCAACACGTTGAATCACTTTGCCGACCGGCCGGCGGCGGCGCGGCGCCTCGCGGACCTGCTCGAGCCCGGCGGCACGCTCGCGGTCGGCCAGAGCTCGCTGCTGCCCGACATGGTGTTCGCCTGGGACTCGCGTCTGGAGCGGCTGGTGAACGAGGCCGTGCGGCAGTACTACCGCGACCGGTACGGGCTCTCGGAGCGCGAGCTGGCCGGGGTTCGATCGATCGTCGGCGCCTTGCGGGCCGCCGGGCTTCGGGACGTCGCGGCGCGCAGCACCCTGATCGAGCGCGTCTCGCCGGTCGATGCCGCGACGGAGGGCTATCTCCGGGACACCCTTTTCGGCTCGACCTGGGGCGAGCGCCTGAAGCCCTATCTGGACCCGGAGGAGTATGCGGAGCTGGCGCGCCTGTGCGATCCCGGCGATCCCGGTTTCGCGCTGCACCGGCCGGATTTTCACTTCCTGCAGACCTTCACGCTGGTGACGGCGCGTGCTTGAGCGGCGGTCAACGCGGGCGCTCGAGCAGGCGTTCGAGCAGCTCCACGGTTTCGAGCGGATGCCGCCCCCGGCCGATCTCGTAGGCGCCGACGCGGGCGACGCTCTTCGCGAACGTCGGCCAGCCGGCTTGTCCGGCGGCATAGGCCTGTGCGGCGCGCAGGCGATGCGCGAGCTCGCGGCCGGCGACGCGCCGCATGCGGGGAGCCGCGTCGCCGCCGCCCGCCGACAGGAACACCACCGCAGCGATCTCGAGCGGAGCGCGCGCGATGCAGTAGCCGCTGCACCGCAGGTCGAGCTCGTACTTGCGCACGCCGCTGCGCCGGCGGATCACGGGCGAGGCCCGGATGGCAGTCATCTCCCGGCGCGAGCCGAGCCAGCGCAGCGAGTCGGCGCGGACGTGAAGGAAGCTCGGGACGCCGGTGGCGAGCAGCGTGCCGGGCGTCGCGAAGACGCTGTCCTCGGAAAGGAGCTCGAAGCCGCGGCCGAGTGCCGTCAGCGTGACCGTCGACTTGCCGGCGCCGCTCGAGCCCATCAACAGCACCCCGCGGCCGGCGCGCCCGACGCACGCCGCGTGCAGCGACACGAGGCCCCGGCACCGCGACGCGAGCGTGAATACCGCGAACTCGATCAGCTCATAGCGCGCATGGTAGGGCGAGCGCAGCGTGCTCGGGGAGACGAGCACCAGCCCGGAGCGCTCCCCGGGAGAGACCAACACGGCGTCGGATGCCGCGCTGGCGCCGCCGAGACTCGACGGGCCGCTCAGCATGACCAGCGGCGCGGGCTCGCCGCGCGCAGATTTTGCCGGCGGATCGAGGCGGCCGGACCTGCGCGGCGCGGCGTTCCGGCGCGCCGATCCGACGGCCGGTGCGCCGAGGGCGAGCAACCGGACGCGATATTTCGGCACGGGGCCCGGCAGCCGCTGCGGCGGCAGATCGGCATAGGCCTCATCCACGAGCTCGAGCAGCCGCGCGCTGTTGCTCTCGAACATGAAGCGCCCGCCGAGAAGGTCGAGGGGCCCGCGGGTGCGCCGCCGTGTCCGCTCCTCGAAGGGATCGGCATCGAGGTCCGGCGCGGGAATCCGGGTCACGAGCGGAGCCCGGCACGGGATCCGCGGGCGTGCCGCCCATGAGCGAGCTTCCGACGGGCGCTCCAGAGGCGGTCACCGGAGCCGAGTACGTCCGGCACCTGACGCGGCACGACGCCGACCGGCGCGCGCGCGACGCGTTCAGGGCCATCGTGCTCGAGCTTGCGCCGCCCGGCGGCGCGCTGTTCGATTTCGGCGCGGGCACCGGCATGGACGCGCGCTGGTTCGCCGAGCGAGGGTTCAGCGTCGCCGCCTACGACGTGGATCAGAAAATGTGCGACTACTTCGAGGCCGAATGCCGCGATCTGATCGCCGCGGGCCGCGTGCGTCTCGAGCGCGGCGCGTACGCCGAATTCCTGCGCCGCGGGCGGGACGGGCCGCACGCGGATCTTGCGATCTCGAACTTCGCGCCCTTCAGCCTGGTCGACGATGTCGGCGAGCTCTTCGCCGCGCTCGATCGGATCGTCAAGCCGGGCGGCAAGGTCCTGGCGAGCGTGCTCAATCCCTACTACCTGGCGGAGATGCGGCTCCCCGGATGGTGGCGCAGGCTTCCGCGGCTCTGGCGCGACGGTTACTGCCGCTGGCCCGGTCCTCACCGCCCGGTCGTGCGCCGGCGGCTCGCGTGCTTCGCCGCGGCGAGCACGCCGCACTTCAGGCTGACGCAGGTCCATCGGGGGCTTCCCGCGCGGCACGGCGGCCGGCCCGCTGCGGTCGATGCGAGCCGGCCTCTCGCCTGGACGACGGCCCTGACCGCGCGCTTCATGTTTCTGCAGTTCGAGAAACCTTTGGCGGGCGCCGCGGTACGCACCTGATACATGAAGGTCTCCATCATCGTCGCCGCGTACAACGAGGCGCCGACCATCACGCCGCTTCTCGAGCAGGTCTGGGCGCAGCCGATCCCGGCCTCCGCCAAGGAGATCATCGTCGTGGAGAGCAACTCCACCGACGGCACCCGGGCACAGGTCGAGCGCTTCATCGAATCGCATGCCGGGGATCCGGCGCGCAGCGTCCGGGCCATCTACGAAGCCGGCCCGCGAGGCAAGGGCCGTGCGGTCCGGCAAGGCATCGCCGCGGCGAGCGGCGATGTGCTCCTGATCCAGGATGCCGATCTCGAGTACGACGTGCGGGACTATCCGGCCCTGATCGGCCCGATCGCGGAGGATCGCGCCGACTTCGTGCTCGGCAGCCGCCATCTCGGCGCGGACCGGTGGAACATCCGCACGTTCGCCGACCGCAGCCTGCAGTCGGCGCTCATGAACGTCGGTGGAATCCTGTTTCACGGTTTCTTCAACCGGGTGTTCGGCGTGCGGTTGTCCGATCCGACCACCATGTACAAGGTGTTCCGCGCGCGCTGCCTCGACGGCCTCGTGCTCAGCTGCAATCGCTTCGATTTCGACTACGAGCTCGTGGGCAAGCTGATCCGCTGCGGTTTCATGCCCCTCGAGGTGCCGGTTGCGTACCGCTCGCGGGGGTTTCACGAGGGCAAGAAGATCCGCGTCCTGCGCGATCCCCTCACGTGGGTGCTCGCCATCCTCAAGTGCCGGTTCGCGGAGCTGCGCCCCGCGAGCCGCGCGGCCTTGGGCGAGGCGGCGGCCTACAGGGAGAATCCGGCGCGGCACGCGTCGTCGTGAAACATCTTGACCGTGTCCAGCGAGAACTCGGCCAGGTCGTACCCGATCAGCGGTAGCTTGGCGAGCACATCCGCGGCGACCGTGATCACGGGGCAGCCGATGGCATCCGCCTGAAAGATGTTGATCAGCTCGCGGCAGCTCGCCCAGATGAGCTCGGCGTGCGGATTCGCCCGGAGCAGCTCGAGGGCGGAGCTCATCAACGGCAAGGGATCGGTGCCGGTGTCGGCGATCCGGCCGGCGAACACGGACACGAAGCTCTGCACGGCGGGGCTCAAGGCGGCAGCGCTTTCGCGCACCTGCGCCAGGGTCAGGATGGCCGTGACGTTGATCTGGACCCCGCGGTGCGCGAGCCGCTCGATGAGGCCTGCGCACGACTGGCGGCGCGTGTTGGTGACCGGGATCTTGACGAACACGTTGTCGGCCCAGCCCGCGATCTCGAGAGCCTGCCGCTCGATCTCCGGCAGATCGTCGGCCAGGACCTCGAAGCAAACCGGCTTGTCGCGGATCTCCGCCAGCACCTCGCGCGCGAACGCCCGATAGTCGGCCACGCCGGCGCGGCGCATCAACGACGGATTGGTGGTGAGACCCCGGATGTGCGGCCGCGCGTGCATGTCCAGCATCTGCGCGCGGTCGGCGCCGTCGGCGAACAGCTTGATGCGAAGGTCGTGCAGCGAGGGCATGTACTTGGGCTCGGCGCGCTACGCGGGCGGGCGCTCGGGCCGCGCGGCGGCGCGCGCCCCGAAAGGCGACGCAGCGGGCGCCGTGATGGCCGGCGCGGCCGGCCACGCGCCGGGCTGCGCGAGAATGATGTCCGCCGCCTGCCGCAACGAGGCCACGCGGTGGTCGGGACGGCTCGGCCGCCGCTCGGCGTAGCCGCGATCCACGAAAAAGGTGCTGCAGCCGGCGCTCCGGCCAGCCTCAACGTCGCTCCAGCGATCCCCGACCATGTGGCTCGCGGGCAGGTCGATGGCGAGATCGCGCGCGGCGCGCAACAGGAGCCCGGGCTTCGGCTTGCGGCAATCGCAGGCATCGCCATCATGGAAGCAGCAGAAAATGGCGTCGATGGCGAGCTCGCGCGCGAGGTGGCGGTGGATCTCCTCGACGTCGCGGCGGGAGCGGATTCCGCGCGCCACGTCCGGCTGATTGGTCACGACGATGAGCGCGTACCCGCGCAGCTTCAGGGCATCGAGCGCCTGCGCCACGTCCGGCAGGATCTCCAGCTCGTGCAGGCCGGCCGGAGAGCGCGGCCGGCCGCGGCTGCGCGGCGCGCGATTCACGACCCCGTCGCGGTCCAGGAACACGGCAGGGCGCGTCATGTCCCGAGCGACTCCCACTTCGGCAGCGCGGGGCTCAAGAGCGGATGCGAGACCAGCAGGTGCCAGATCAACGCCTGGAAGGACTCGGCGTGCGGCGTGACGGTGGCATCGTTCACGGTCGGGACGACCACGCAGGCATCGGCGAAGCGTGCCGTGTACCCGCCGTCGCGGCCGAGCACGCCCAGCACGCGGGCGCCGACCTCCTTGGCGTGCCGTACCGCGGCGACGAGGTTGCGGCTGACGTTCCGTTGCGCATCGCCCCCGCCGACCGACAGCACGAACAGCGCATCGGAGCTGCGCAGACGGCTGATCTTCAGCCATTCGACGAAGGTCGTGTCCCAGCCTTCGTCGTTGATGCGGGCGGTGAGCTCGGAGACGTTGTCCGTGGGGGCGTAGCTCTCGATGCCGGCGAGCTTGCGAAAATCGTTCACGGCGTGGGAGCAATTGGCGGCGCTGCCGCCGACGCCGACGAAGAACAGCCGGCCGCCCCGGCTCTTGAGGCCGGCCAGCTCGACGGCGAGCCTCTCGACGGCCTCGGTGTCGAGCCGCGCGATGATCTCCCCCGCTTCTGCGAGATGGCGCGCCGCGTAGCTCACGGGCAAGCCCGCGCGCGGCGGGGAAGTCTCGGCGCGCAAGGCCTCCGGCAGGGATTCCGGTGCGCGGGTCATGCCGCCCCCGCAAGCAGAGCCTCGGTGTCGCGCAGTCCCTCGCGCGACCCGACCTCGTAGAACCGCTCGGTCACCTCGAACGCCTCGAGCTCGCGCGACGCCGACAGGTCGCGGCAGATGTCGGCGAGATCCAGCGCCTCGCCCGCCGGGTAGCGGGCGAAGATCCCGGCCGAGAGCCCGAGCAGCCCGAAATCGACGTGCGCCATCCCGTCGCGCCGCCGGCGCTTGTCGTACGCGATCAGCTCGCCGGCCCGCAGCAGGACATTGCTCGCCTGCCAGCGGTCGTCGTTGCGCAGCACGGTCATGAGCGCGGGGCTCGGCGAGACGCAGAACCGATCCGCGATGGCCTCGAGCGGGCAGTGCAGATAGGAATCGCCGTTCAGCACGAGAAAGCGGCGGCCCAGGAGGGGCAGAGCGCGCTTGATCGCGCCGCCCGTGCCGAGCAGGGTGTCGCCGTCGAACGAGTACGCGATGTCGAGGCTGAGAGCGGCGCCGTCGCCCACGGCCGATCGGATCTGCTCACCGAGATGTCCGACGCAGAGCACGATGTGTTCAACCCCCTGACGCTTCAACAGGTCGAGCTGGTGAAAGACGAACGGACGGCCGGCGACCGGGATCAAGGCCTTCGGGACCCGGTCGGTCATGGGCCGCAGGCGCGTGGCGAGGCCTCCCGACAGAATGGCGACCGGCAGCATCCGCACCCCTATGGAAGGATGACCTTGGTGCCTTCGAAATCGAAGCGGAAGCGAACTTCCTCCAATCCCGCCTCGGCCATGCATCGTCGCAACCGGCTCCGGTCCGCCGCGTAAAACATCAGAAATCCGCCGCCTCCGGCGCCCACCAGCTTTCCGCCGATCGCCCCGTTGTTCAATGCTCGTGAGTACCAGGAATCGATGCGGGGGTTGCTGGACGCGCCCGTCCGGCGCTTCTTGTGCTCCCATTGCTCCTGCATGAGGCGGGCGAATTCCTCGACGCGGCCGGCCTCGAGCGCCTCGCGGCTGCGACGGCCGAGCTCCTTGACCTCGTCGAGATTGGCCAGCATCTGCGGGTCCTTGCCGCGCGCGCGCACGTCCTGGTCGGCCAGGATGGTGCCGGAGGCGCGATTGAAGCCGGTGAAGAAGAGCAGCAGGTTGTCCTCGAGATCGTGCTGGGTGCTCATGGAGATCCGCAGCGGCTCGACCGACACCCGGTGGTCGCGGTGAAAGGTCAGGCACTTGAGGCCGCCGAGCGCCGAGATGTATTGATCCTGCTTCCCGATCGGCTCGCCGAGCCGGTTGATCTCGATGTCGCACGCCATCTCGGCCAGCTCCTCCGGGTGCAGCGACTGGTGCCGGTGCAGGTGCAGCGCCTTCAGGAGCGCGGTGGTGAAGCTGCCGGAAGACCCGAGGCCCGTGCCCGACGGGATGTCCGCGAGGGTGGTGATCTCGACCTGCGGGGTCCGCAGGCATTGCAGCGCCAGAGCCTCCCGGATGATCGGATGCCGCACCTCCTCGACCCGCTCGACGTGCTCGAGCGCCGAGTATTTCAGGTAGATCCCGGGCTTGAACGGCCGCGTCACCGTCACGTAGACGTACTTGTCGATGGCGGCGGCGACCAGAAAGCCCTCGCGCTCGGCGTAGTACGACGCAAGATCGGTGCCGCCGCCGCCCAGCGTGATCCTGAGCGGGCTTCGCGCGATGATCATGCGCCGGGCGCCGTCGCATAGACCCGCTCGACGATCTCGAGCGCCGCGATCGCGTCGCGGAGCCCGGGAGAGGGGTCGCGAGCCTGCTCGATGTCGGCGCAGAACTCGCGCAGCTCGACCTGCCACGAGTCGTCGGCCATCGGGTACTCCCAAGTCCGGGTGTCCGGCGGCCCCATCTCCGGCCGCATGCGATACCAGGTGAGCCGCTCCGTGCCGTAGCTGCCGCCGAGCCCGTCGATCTGCAGCTTGCCGCCTTTGCCGTAGAGCTCGAAGGAGAACGTGTTCTTCCATTCCGTGCAGCTCGCGTGCAGGAACGCGGTCTGCTGCGCATCGGTCTTGAGGAGCAGAAAGGCATTGTCCTCGACGGGCATGTCCCAGTAATACGTGTGCACGAATCCGTGCACCTGCGTGAGCTCGCCGAGGAACCAGCGGGCGAGGTCGATGAGATGCACGCCCTGATCGATCAGCTCGCCGCCGCCCGAGCGCTCCGGCTGCGCGCGCCATTCGCGCTCGTAGCCCGGCCGGCCGCCGTGACCGTAGCGCGCGCGGACGAACATGAGCGTGCCGAGCTCGCCCGAGTCGACGAGCGTCCGGGCCTGGCGAAAGGCGCGATGGTGGCGGTGGTTGAAGCCAACGCGGACGCGGATGCCCCGTTCGGCGGCGAGCGCCGCGAGGCCGCGGAGCTCGCCTGCGCGCCGCGCGGCCGGCTTCTCGACCAGCACGTGCTTGCCCGCGGCGATGGCCGCCCGCGCGATCTCGGCGAGCGTATCGTGGGGCGTCGCGACGATCACCGCCTCGACGTCACGGCGCGCGAGCGGCGCGCGCCAGTCGGTGTCGGCGCTGCAGCTTTCGTGGGGACGGGCGGCGGCACGCGCGCGCCCGAGGTCGCGATCGGCGCAATGGACCAGCCTGACCACGGCGGCCCCGAGCGCGCGCAGCTCCTCGGCGCGCCGGGCGCCGAGGGCGCCGCAGCCGATGAGGGCGAGGTTCAAGGGTCGTCCTCGAAGCGCAGGCCGCGATCCCGCGGCGTGATGCGGCGGAGCGTGTACACGTCGGTCCGGGCGAGCTCGGTTGCGTGGCGGGGCAGGTCCCGCCAGCGGTCCCATACCGCGCTCAGCAGCCGGCCCGAGATGCCGTCGCTCGCCGCCGAGCCGAGGAACACGGCGAGCTCCGCGCCCTTCGCCAGCGGCACGCCGCCGCCGCGCTTCTGCTCCAGCAGCGCCTCGTAGGCGGCGTCCCCGAGCCCTTCCGGACCGGCCGCGAGCATGTCATCCAGCATGCGCGTGTTGAGCGCTCCGGGCGCGATGGCGTTCACCTCGATGCCGTCACCGCGGGTCTCCTCCGCGAGCGTCTCCATGAAGCGGATCACCGCGGCCTTCGAGGCGGCATAGGCGGCGCGCATCGGCAGGGGCCGGGTTGCGCCCCCTCCGGAGATCTGGATGATCTTGCCGCGACCGCGCTGCTTGAAGTGCGGCAGCACGGCGCGGCAGAGGAGCACCGGGCCGAAGAGGTTGACTTCCATCGTGCGGACCCACGCCGGCCATTCGAGGTGCTCGAGGCTGCCGCCCGGACCCGCGATGCCGGCGTTGCTGACCAGGATGTCGAGCCGTCCGAAGCGGCGCAGCGCCGTGTCGATCACGCCGTCCGCCTCGGCCGGGCGCGACACGTCGGCGGCGCAGGCCGCGATGAGCTGTTCGGCGCCCGCCATGCGCTCGAGCTCGCCCGCGGCGTCGGCCAGCAGCGCCTGATCGCGGGCGCATATCAGCACGCTGGCGCCCGCGGCGACGTAGCGGCGCGCGATCTCGAGACCCAGGCCGCGGTTGCCCCCGGAGATCACGGCGGAGCGGCCGGCAAGCGGCGCAGCGGTTGGGTGCGTCATGGCCGCGAGTCCAGGAGCTCGGGATGCGCCGAGAGGTAGCGCACGGTGCGCTCGACCGCTTCGCGTATCGACAGGCGCGGTTGCCACCCGAGCGCGCGGATCTTGCGGGTGTCGAGATAGAGGAAGGGGTTGTCGCCGATCCAGCCGCGCTCGCCGCCGGCGTACTCCACGGCCGGCGCCGCCCCGAGCGCCGTGCAGATCCAGGCGATCGAGGCGCTCAGCTCGCAGTACTCGTCCGTGCCGAGGTTGAGGATGCTCACCGGCTCGCGCGCGTGCGCAACGGCGAGCAGCATGGCATCGACGCAGTCGCCGACGTGGAGATACGACTTGCGCTGCCGGCCGTCGCCGAGCACGCGCAGGCTGCGCGGATCGGCGCGCAGCTGCTTCATGAAGTCGAACACATGGCCGTGGGTGTAGCGCTCACCGAGGATCGAGACGAACCGGAAGATGTGCGCCTGCAGGCCGTAGGCCGCCGAATAGGCGGCGAGCAGCCCCTCGGCCGCGCACTTGGAGGCGCCATAGAGCGAGGTCTGGATGGGAAACGGGGCGTCCTCCGGCGTCGGGATGAGCGCCGCCTCGCCGTACACCGAGCCCGACGATGCGAAGGCGATCCGCCGCACGCCGTTCGTGCGCATGGCCTCGAGCACGCGGTGCGTGCCCACGGTGTTCTGCTCGAGATCGATGCCGGGACGCTCCGCGCCGAAGCGCACGTCCGCGTTCGCGGCGAGATGGAACACGGCGTCGCTGTCCCGCATCGCCGTGCCCAGGGCGGCGCCGTCGAGGATGTCGCCGCGGACCAGGCGAAACGCGGCGTGCTCGCACGCGCGCGCCAGAAAGCTCCCGCGCCCCGTCGAGAGGTTGTCATACCCGACCACGCTATGGCCGTCGGCAAGCAGTCGATCGGTCAACGAGCTGCCGATGAAGCCCGCGCAGCCCGTGACGAAATAGCGCATCTTGTTTTCCTCGAACGGTTGGGGTCTCATCGAAGCGAGCACCGCGATGCGATCCCAAGTCAATCAAGCCGTCCGAATTCTCCTGCTCGCCGCGCTCGGCTGCCTCGTGGTGTTCGACGGCATCGTTCCCGCGCTGTCGCGCACCGACAGCGATTTCGGGAATTACCTCACGGCGGCCAAGATCGCCGCCCATGGCGGCCCGGCGGAGCGGCTCTACGACGACGCCTGGTTCGAGGAGCAGATGCGCCTCTACGGCACCTGGAACGGAATTCCCGGAAAGTTCTCGCCGTTCACGCCGCCGACCGCGCTGCTGCTCGTGCCGCTCGCCTCGCTGACGCCGCTCGATGCGTTGCGCGTGGTCACCGGCGTGAGCGTGCTCGGTCTCATCGGCGCGATCGTGCTGCTGCGCCGGGTGCTCGGGTGGACCTGGAGCGGCACGGCGCTGCTCGTGCTGGGCTGCGGGTTCGCGGTGATCAATGCGCTCCGGCTCGGCCAGCCGTACATCCTCGTCTCGCTCGCCTGCATCGCGGGCTACCACGCGCGCAGCATCGGGCGTCCGTGGCTGGCCGGCGCGTGCCTCGGGCTGTTCGTGCCGATCAAGTATTTCCCGATCGTCATGCTGGTCTACTTCGGGTGCCGGAGCGAGTGGCGCATCGTGGCGGCGGGCGCCGCGACGATCGCCGGCATCGCCGCGCTCAGCATCGCCGTGCTCGGTTGGGACATTCACGCGCAGTACCTTCAGAGCGTCCTGACCGACCATCTGGTCGGCAAGATCAGCATGCAGGACCCGTTCTCGGCGAGCTTTCAATCATGGGACTCCTTGTTGCGACGCCTGTTCGTGCTCGATCCCGAGGCGAATCCGCATCCCTGGTTGGTGCTCCCTGGGCTCCGGTTGGTTGCACTGGTCGCGATCAAGGCAGGCATCGCGCTCGCCGCGCTGATGGCGCTGCTTCGCTGGTGGCCCGCGGGGGAGGCCGCCGTAGCCCCCTCCATCGGGCTGATCGGGCTCACGACCCTGCTGCTCGCGCCGGCCACGGCGACCTATCACTGCACGCTGCTCTGGCTGCCCGTCGGCCTGCTTGCGGCGTGCCTCCTCAGGGAGCGCCGGGGATCTGCGCTCTGCGCGTTCCTCGCGGCTTATGCGCTCGTCGGCTCATTTCCTCACCGGTGGGTCAACCTCTTCGAGGGGCGCGGGGCACTCACGGTATTGGCCTATCCGCGGTTGTGGCTGTTGCTCCTCATGTTCATCGTCTGCTTGCGTTCCTTGCGTCAGGCCGCCTCCGGGGCCCGATTGCCGGCTGCCGCCCCATGAGCGTCGACGACTCGCTCGCACACCTCGAGGAGACCCGGGACGCGTTCGACAGCGTGGCCGCGGACTACGACGGCCCGCGCGGCAACAACGTGCTGATCCAGGACATGCGCACCGAGATGTGGCGCTGGATGGATGCATCGTTCGCGGCCGGGAGCCGCTTGATCGACATCGGCTGCGGCACCGGCCTCGACGCCGTGCGCATGGCGCGCGCCGGGCATTTCGTAACCGCGACCGACTGGTCGCCGCAGATGGTCGGGCGGGTGAGGGCGCGCGCGGACGCGGAGGCGGTGGGGGAGCGCGTCTCGGCCGTCGCCATGGGTGCGCAGGAGCTCGGGCGTCTCGATGGGGCGGGGACCTACGACGGGGCCTACTCCGACCTGGGAGCGCTCAACTGCGTGCCTGACCTTCGTGCCGTGTCGAGGGCGTGCGGACGGCTGCTCCGGCCGGGAGGAACACTGGTGTTCACGGTCATCGGACGCTTCTGCCCCTGGGAGATCGCGCACTATCTCGCGCGGCGGCGCTGGTCGCGGGCGATGGTGCGCTTCGCACGCGGCGTGGTGCCCGTCGGCATGAATCAGCACACCATCTGGACCCGCTACTACACGCCGCGCGAGCTGTACCGCTCCTTCGAGCCGGAATTCTCGTTGCGGCACTACCGCGGCCTTTGTGTCTTCGCCCCGCCGCCCTATCTCGAGGGCGTGCGCGCACGGCACCGGCGGCTCTACGAGGCATTGTGGCGCGTCGATCGCCGCGCGGCCGGGTGGCCGCTGCTGCGCTCGATCGGCGACCATTTCCTGATCGTCATGAACCGCCGGTGACCCCGGGCCGGTCCCGCCGCACGGATTGGCCGGCGCTTGCCGTGCTCGCGGTGCTGGTGTCGGCGAGCCTGTTTCGTCTCATGGCGCTGCCGGCCTTCGAGGACGAGGGGACGCAGCTGCGCCTGGTATGGCGCATCGTCACGTCCGGCGAGTGGCTTCAGCCGCTCGCCGAGGGCAAGCCGCTCGAGGCCTGGCCGATGGTGCCGCTCGCGTGGCTCGGCCTGCCCTTGCTCGAGTCGATACGAGCCGTGCACGTGCTCGCCGGGTTCCTGGCGGCGGCGTGCACGTTTCGCATCGCCTTGCTCTCGGGCTGCGGGCGCGCCGGGGCTCTGGCCGCCGGGGCGCTGTTCGCGCTGTGTCCGTTCGCGGTGTATCTCGAGCGTCTCGCGCTCTCGGACATGCTCTTGTGCGCGGCCGCGGCCTGGGCGCTGCTGCGTGCGCTCGAGCTCCTCGATGCGCCGACGCCGGCCAACGCCGCGGCCCTGGCGGCGGCGTGGGTGTTCGGTGCGCTTGCGAAGATGCCGGTCGGATTCGTGCTCGTCATCCACGTTCCGCTCGCGCTCGCGGCCATGGGCTCCGCGGCGCGCCGGCGCCTGCTCCTCACACCAACGCGCAAGCGCCTGCTCGCGGCGTACGTCCCGGTCGCCGCGCTGGCGGTCGTCGTGGATTCGGTAGCGCTGTGGCGGCTGCACGCGGGACGCCCGCCGGGGTTCGGTCTCCAGGATCTCATCGGTCTCGGCGGCGGCGGCTATGCGAATGTCGCGGCGATCCTCGGTATCGCGCGGCCCAATCTTGCCTTCGAGCTCGCCGCGCAGCTGACCTGGCCGGTCGTCGCGGCTGCGCTCATCGGAATCTGCGCGGGCGTCGCGCTCGGAGGCGCGCGAGAGCGCTGGCTGGCGGCGGCGGCCGCGCTGCCGCTGCTCGCCATCGGACTGCTCGCGCACTTCTGGTTTCCACGCTATCTCCTGTTCACGTTCCCGCCGCTGATCGTCGTCGCGGTGCGTGGGTGGCAGATCCTGGCGCGCGCGGGCGCTTCCGTCATCAGCGCCCGCTGGGTGCCCGCGGGCGCCTGCGTCGTCAGCGCCGCGCTCATGGCCCGCCAGTCGCTCGAGCTCATCGTCGATCCCGTCGCCGCGCGCTGGTCACGGGTCGATCGCATCCAGTACATCGAGGGTTGGAGCTCGGGCTATGGATACCCGGAGGCGGCGCGCTTCATCGCCGCACGGGAGGATGCGCCCGCGCACGTCTATTCGCTCGATGGCCACGGCGCCTATCAGCTGCGCACGTATCTGCCGGATTCATGGTCCAAGCGCGTCACGCCCGTGTTCTACGCCGATGACGGGCGGGCTCTGACCGGCGAGGCGCAGCGGCTCGACCATCTCATCGCGCACGCGCCCGCCTGGATACTCGTGGCGGAGCCGCTGCTCGGGCGCTATCTGGAATCGAGCTTCGGAGCCGCCCGATTGGGGCGTATCGAGATCGTCCCGGTCGCGAGCTTCGCCAAACCGCAGTCCGACATCAGGCTCGCGATCTACGAAGTCAGGTGCCGCAAGGAGGCCCCGACTCCCCGCGACCGCCGCTAAGGCGTTCCGCTCCGTCTGGGTAAGAGCTATTCGGGCACTGCTACCCGTAGATGGGTCTCTAGGCCGCGGCTAGACCGGTGCTCATCAGGCGGCCCTAGGGTGGACGTCGGACCCTGTAACGGGTAGCAGTGCCCGAATAGCTCTTACCCAGACGGAGCGGAACGCCTTAGCGGCGGTCGCAGGGAGCCGGGGCCTCCTTCCTACCGCCATGCTTCTTAGAGGCTCGTGGCGCGTGGATCGGCGAGGCGGATGAGCTTGCGCGACAGGTCGAGCTCCCATGGATTGTCGTAGCGCTTGAAGCGGTAGCGCCACGCGGCCAGGGCACGCAGGGTCGACTTGGTCCAGGCGGCCGACCGCATGTCCTGAACCGTCGGAAACTTGCAGCCGAGCACGGTGACGAAATTGCGGATGCGCTGCCGCAGGGCGTCGCTCATCCAGGGCGCATCCGCATGACAGGCATAGTCGACCCACCGCCGCTCGGTCCATACCTCCGGCGTGGCGGGAAAGATCAGCGGCCGGCCCTCGGCGTCCACGGGCCCGGTCGAGGCGGCGCGCGCCCGCCCGCTGGCGGACAACAGATCGGGCGGCAAGGGCGTGTAGATGTAGACGATGATCTCGGCGTACGGATTGACGCGCTTGACCTCGCGGATGAAGTCGAAGGTCCGCTCCGTCTCTCCCTCGGGGTCGACCGGCGGGGCGACCATGAAGGAGAGCTCGGGAATGACGCCCTGGCGGCGGCAGAGCTCGGCGACCGCCAGCGTCTGGTCGGATTTCGTGCCCTTGCGGATGCTCTTGAGCAGCGCATCGTTGGGCGACTCGGCGCCGATGTAGGCCATGCGCAGCTTGGATTTGCGCACCAGCGCCCAGGAGGACGCGGACAGGCCGAGGAGCGCGTCCGCCCGCGCGTAACACCACCAGGGGAGGGGGACGCGCGCCATCGCCTCGAGGATCGGAATCATGTCGGCTTCGCGATCGAAGAAGTTGTGGTCGAAGTATTGGATCGAATCGGCGCCGACGCGATCGCGCAGCCAGTGCAGGTCGCGCTGCAGGCGGGCCGCCGGCGACAGCGCCGTCGAGCCGCGAAACATCGCCGCCACGCCGCAAAAGGTGCAGCGGAACCGGCATCCGACCGCGACCTGGTGCACCGCCGTGCGGGCGCCGAGGAAGGTGCGCGCGAGATAGCGGCGCGGATCGCCGAGAAGATCGTAGGGCAGGAGCGCCGGAGCGCGGTTGTCCGCGAACGGGCGGTCGCGATTGTGCACGATGGCCCCGTTGCGCTTCCAGGAGAGGCCCTGAACGGTCTGAAGCTCACGCGCCGCGCCCAGACCGGCCGGCGGCTCGGCGCCCGTGCGCGGCGGCAAGGCCCGCAGGCAGGCGAGGAGCTCCGCCATCGCCGTCTCGCCCGAGCCGCGCACGGCGTAGTCGACATAGGGCGCATTCAATGCGGTCGCGGGATAGAGCGTGGGGAAATAGCCGCCCCAGACGATCGGCGTCGAGGGCGACATCTCGCGGGCGACCCGGGACGCCTGGATCGCGGACTGCACCTGCGGACCGCCCATGACGGTGACGCCCACGGCGTCGAATACCTGCTGCCCCATTGCCGCGCGGATCGACGCGAGATAGCCCTGATCCACGTTGCCGTCGATCACGCGGCATATCGCGGTGCCCTCGAGCGCGCCGGCGAGCGCGAGCAGGGAGAGCGGAAACCGCGCATGACGCCGCGAGGTGATGGTCGGATTGATGAGAAGGACGTGCTGCATGCTCAGCCCGCCGCCGGCCGCGCTCTGAACACGGTGAGGCGCTCGTTGACGAAGCGCCGGTGCGCGGCGACCGACAGCTCGAATCCGTGCCTGGACAGCTCCTCGAGGAACACATTGGCGTCGCCGTAGGTCGAGAGCAGCACGAGCGCGGCGCCTCCCGGGACGAGGTGGGCGGACAACCCCGCGGCGAACCGCTCGGCCACGTCCGTGGACCGCCACGCGCGGTCGCGGTCGTCCTTCGGCCGGCCGCGCACGAACGGCGGGTTGAAGAGCACGAGATCGAACCGCTCGCCGGCGACCGGCGCGAACAGGTCGCCGCACCGGAAGTCGATCTTGTGCTCGACTTGATTCAGGCGTGCGTTGATGCCCGCGCAGACCACCGCGACCGGATTGATGTCGACGGCGACGACGCGCCGGGCGTGCCGCGCGGCGAACACCGCGCAGACCCCCGAGCCCGTTCCCATGTCGAGCACGGCTCCGCCGCGGATGAGCCCGGCGTCGAGCTGCGAGGCGAGGAATGCGCCGGTGCGCGGGACCTTCGGGTTGAAGACGCTCGGGATCACCAGAAACGGCAGCCCGTGGACGCGCTCCACCCGATAGTCGTCATAGCGATGCTTGCCGGCGATGCGGTAGGCGAGCGCCATGGCCTTGCCGGTCAGGCGCGCCGCGAGCGGGAGGCGCTCGATCCGTGGAGCTTCCGCAGGGGCGGGACCGCGGCCGCCCCCGGACTCGCACGCTCGCGCCGGCGCGGTGCTCATGGCGCGATGCTCCCCAGGCGGCTCGCCGCCCCGGGACCGCTCGCACGCGCGGTCGGCGCCCGGGAGAGGAGCTGCCCGCCCGGGCGGTACATCGAGCACACGCAGGTCCTGCACTCCGGCCGGCGTCCGGCGCGGATGTCGGTGCGCAGCGCGCGCATTGCCGCGCCGTTCAGCACCGCCTCGAGATCGCCGCCCGGAGCGTGGGGCTCCGGCGGGCCGGCGATGAAAAAGCAGGGCTGCACCTCGCCCTTGGCGCCGACGACCGCGGAGAACTCGGGCGCGTTGCAGCGCACGGCGGGGAACGGGCCGGAGCCGTGCAGCGCAGAAAAATACCGGTGCAGACGGCGCAGCTTCGAGGAGCTCTCGGCAATGAATCCCGTGCGAAAATCCCGCGCGTGCCGCTTGTCCAACGAGGACAACACCTGCTCGAATTCCGGCAAATCCTCGCGGCGCAGGGCGAGGTCGGAGATGGCATCGCCGGTCCGGCCGAATGCATGGGGATTCGCGACGTCGACGGCGAGAAAGGACACCGAGCGCGCACCGAGGTCCTTCGCGAGCGACACGAACGCGGGGAGCTGCCGGAAATTGTCGCGCTGTACCGTGACCCTGAGCGCCGGCGGGAGTCCGAGGGCGGCGACGGCGCGAATGCCCTCGCACACCTTGTCGAACGCATCCAGCCCGCGAATCGCCGCGTAGGTGGCGGCATCGGCACCGTCCAAGGAGACGGTCACGCTGTCGATGAGGTCGCAAACCTTGCGGGCGCTCTTGGCGAGCGCGAGCCCGGCGGTCAGCAGCCAGACCTCGAGCCCCGCCGCGCGCAGCATCGCCGCGATCTCGGGCCAGTCCGGGCTCATGAGCGGCTCGCCGCCCGAGAGCTGCACGATCCGCGTCCCCAGCGCCTCGAGACTCGGCAGCAGGCGGCGAACGGCGTCGGGCGACAGGTGGGTGCCGCCATG
Organism: Steroidobacteraceae bacterium; assembly: GCA_036272295.1. Lineage (GTDB taxonomy): Bacteria > Pseudomonadota > Gammaproteobacteria > Steroidobacterales > Steroidobacteraceae > Bog-1198. The sequence goes on along the minus strand of DATAYZ010000105.1, from coordinate 12,538 downwards.
CCGCCAGTAGTCGCAGCTCCGGCAGCGCGAATTGCAGCGGTCGGTGACGTACAGCGTGACCAGCGACAAATGCGAGATGGGCGGGTGCACCGCGCTCGAGAATCCGCTCATAGACCCCTTGTGGCTTCACGCGAACCCTTCGCGCGTGTCTCGAGGGTGAGTACCCGGGGGCCCGCGCGGGGTTTAGCGCTGAGGCGCGGCCGCTCCGGGGGCCCGGGAGGCCCGAGGCTTGCTGCACGGTGCGCAAAAGCTCCATGAAAAGGTGGCTTTAACCCTTTGATTTGGCTAAGCTCTGCGCCCACGATGGACGGGCTCAGCGTCGAAAGGATCCACGTGTGGCGCGGAGAGCGTCACCTGTTGCGGGGCGTGAGCTTCGCGCTCGCGCCGGGACAATTGCTCCAGGTCAGCGGCCCGAACGGCGCCGGAAAGAGCACGCTCCTCCGTGCCGTGTGCGGTCTGACGCGGCCCGAGCAGGGCGAGGTGCGATGGGGCGGCACGCCCATCGCCGCGGTCCGCGAGTCCTTCCTGGCGCAACTCGCCTACGCCGCGCACGAGCCCGCGCTCAAGGGCGATCTGACCGCGCTCGAGAACCTCCATTTCGCCGTGAGTCTGCGTCGCCGCGCCGATACGGCCGAGCTCGGGTCGTGCCTCGAGCGCACCGGCGTCGGCTCCTGCGCCGAGCTTGCGGCACGGATCCTGTCGGCGGGGCAGCGCCGCCGCGTCGCGCTCGCCCGCGTGCTCGCGCTGCGGGCGCCGCTCTGGGTGCTGGACGAGCCGTTCGCCAACCTGGACGCCGCGGGCGCCGGGATGTTGTCGGCGATCCTGCGCGAGCACGTCGAAGCGGGAGGTGCCGCGCTCGTGGTCGCGCATCACGAGCTTGCGGTCGGCATCGCGACGCGCCGGCTGGAGCTCGCACCGTGACGCCCGGGAGCGCACAGGGCACCGGGGTGGGTCCGGCGCGGGGCGACGCGGCGGGCTCGGTGCCAGGTGTCGCTGAGAGCCCGGCGCCGGGCGCCGGGGTGGGGACCTTCGGGGCGGCGGCGTTGATCATGCGCCGTGAGCTGCGTCTCAGTTTCCGGCGCCCCGAGCACCTGGTGCAACCTTTGGTGTTTTTCCTGATCATAACGACGTTGTTTCCGCTGGGTTTGAGCCTGCAGTTGTCGCAGCTGCGAGACATGGCGCCCGGTGTGCTTTGGGGGGCCGCGCTGCTATCGTCGCTCCTGTCGTTGGATGCCTTGTTCAAGAGCGACGCGGACGACGGCACCTTGGAGCAATTGGCCTTGTCCGGCCAGGGATTGACTGTGATCGTGATTGCCAAGACGCTGGCGCACTGGTTGGTGACGGGCGCCGCGCTGGTGCTGGTGTCGCCCCTCGTGGCGACGGCGCTCGACATTCCGGCGAGCGCCTTTGCGTTGATGATGTCGAGCCTCGCGCTCGGGACGCTGACCTTGAGCTGGCTCGGCTCGATCGGCGCCGCGCTCACGGTGGGCCTGAAGCGCGGCAATGTCCTCATCTCGCTCATCGTGCTGCCGCTCGCCATGCCGCTGCTCATCTTCGGCGCGAGCGCCACGGAGCGCGCCATCTCCGGCACGAGCGCCGCCGGCCCCCTGTATCTGCTCACGGCGCTGTGCGTGCTCACCACGACGCTGGCGCCCTTCGCGGCGTCCGCGGCGCTCAAGATCTCGCTGGACTGAGGCTCGTCACCCCATGTGGACCTGGTTCTATCGCCTGGCATCGCCCCCTTACGTGTACGGGCTGGCCACCGCCTTGACGCCGTGGCTGCTCGCGGGCGCGGGGCTCGCGATCGCCGCAGGCCTCGTCGGCGGGCTTGTTTTCGCGCCGCCCGACTACCAGCAGGGCGATGCGTTCCGCATCATCTACGTGCACGTGCCGGGCGCGTTCCTGTCCCTGATGGTCTACTGCATCATGGCCGTGGCGGGCGCGATCGGCCTCATCTGGCGCATCAAGATGGGACATGCGGTCGCCGTCGCGTCCGCGCCGGTCGGCGCTTCCTTCACCCTGATCGCCCTCGTTACGGGGTCGCTCTGGGGCAAGCCCATGTGGGGAACGTACTGGGCCTGGGACCCGCGGCTGACTTCCGAGCTGATTCTCCTCTTCCTCTACGTGGGGGTCATGTCGCTGCGCTCGGCGTTCGAGGACTCGCAGCGCGGTGACCGCGCCGCCGCGCTGCTGGCCATCGTGGGGGTGATCAACGTGCCCATCATTCATTTCTCCGTCCAGTGGTGGAACTCGCTGCATCAAGGGCCGACCATTGCTAAAATAGGCGCACCCTCCATGCCCGGCAGCATGCTGTGGCCGCTCTTGGCGATGCTGCTCGGCTTTGCGCTGTTTTACGGCGCGGTGCTCTGCATGCGCCTGCGGGGCGAGGTCCTCAACCGGGAGCGGCAATCCACGTGGGTGCGGGAGGCGGTTAGATCGTGACGAGCCCGGAGTTCTGGTCCATGGGCGGTTATGCGGGCTATGTGTGGCCGTGCTTCGCTTTTGCGCTGGGCGTGCTCGCGTGGAACCTCTGGGCCGCGCGGCGCTGTTACCGCGAGGCTCGCAGCCGGGCGCTGCGCACGGTCCAGATGACGGAGGCCGAGCGCGCATGACTCCCCGGCGCAAGCGGCTCTACGTCGTGCTGGCGATTCTCGGCGGTGTGGCCGCGTCCGTCGCGCTCGCCGTGATGGCCTCGCGCGAGAACATCATGTTCTATTACGACCCGAGCCAGGTCGCGGCGGGCAAGGCACCGGAGGCCAAGCGCTTCCGGATCGGCGGGATGGTGGTCAAGGGGAGCGTCGAGCGCAAGCCGGGAGACCTGCACGTGCGCTTCGTGCTCACGGATTTTGCGCACCAGGTGCCCGTGGAATACGACAAGGTGCTCCCCGACCTGTTCCGCGAGGGGCAGGGGATCATCGCGCACGGCACCCTCGATTCCCGCGGGGTGTTCGTCGCCGACGAGGTGCTGGCAAAGCACGATGAGAAATACATGCCTCCGGAAGTCGCGGCGTCCCTGAAGAACAAGGCCGCGGCGAGCTCGGAGAGTCCAAAGCACGGCGTGCCCACGACGTGAGGTGATTCCATGGCTGCAGAGCTTGGCGTTTTTGCACTGATCCTCGCCTTCGTGTTGAGCCTCGCGCAGGCCTTCTTCGGCCTCGTGGGCCCATGGCGCCGCAACGAGGCCTGGATGTCCGTGGTGCGGCCGGCGGTCACGGGCCAGTTCGTGTTCGTGGCGGCCGCGTTCGCGTGCCTGGTCCATTGCTTCGTCAACGACGATTTCTCCGTGCTGTACGTGGCGCGCAACTCCAACTCCCAGCTGCCGCTCTTCTACAAGGTCGCCGCGCTCTGGGGCGCGCACGAAGGCTCGCTGCTGCTCTGGATCATGATCCTCGCGATCTGGAGCGTGGGCGTGGCGGCCTTCAGCCGGCAGCTGCCGTCCTCGTTTTCCAGCCGTGTGCTCGGCGTGCTGGGATTCGTCAGCTCCGGGTTCATGCTGTTCACGCTCTGGACCTCGAATCCCTTCCTGCGCCTGATTCCGGCGGCAGCGGACGGCGCCGACCTCAATCCCATCCTGCAGGACTTCGCGCTCGCGATTCACCCGCCCATGCTCTACACGGGCTACGTCGGCTTCTCGGTCGCCTTCGCGTTCGCGATAGCGGCGATGCTGGAGGGCCGGCTCGACCAGCAATGGGCCAAATGGACCCGGCCCTGGACCATTTTCGCGTGGATGTTTTTGACCGTCGGCATCGCGCTCGGGAGCTGGTGGGCCTACTACGAGCTCGGGTGGGGCGGATGGTGGTTCTGGGACCCTGTCGAGAACGCCTCGTTCATGCCCTGGCTGGTGGGAACGGCGCTGATCCACTCGCTCAGCGTCACGGAGAAGCGCAACATCTTCAAGAGCTGGACGCTGCTGCTGGCGATCTTCGCCTTCTCGCTGAGCCTCATGGGCACCTTCCTGGTCCGCTCCGGCGTGCTGGTGTCGGTGCACTCGTTCGCGACCGACCCGACGCGCGGGCTCTACATCCTCGCATTCCTGGTCATCGTGATCGGCGGCTCGCTCACGCTCTATGCGTGGCGCGCGCCCAAGCTGTACGTGCCCGCGGGCTTCGAGCCGCTGTCGCGCGAGTTCTTCCTGCTCGTCAACAACGTGATCCTGGTCGGCGTTGCGGCGCTGGTTCTCTGGGGGACGCTCTCGCCGCTGGTGTACGAGATGCTCGGAATCGGCAAGATCTCGGTGGGACCGCCGGTATTTGCGGTGATGTTCCTCGTGCCGATGCTGCCGCTGATGGTGTTCCTCGCCGTTGGCATGCACTCGGCATGGCGGCGCGGGAAGCTCACCGTGACCGCGCGGCCGCTCGGGTGGCTGCTCGCGGCGGCGGTGGCGCTCGCGGTGGCGGTTCAGGGGCTCATGTTCCGCGAGTTCCACTGGGTCGGGCTCGTCGGCTTCAGCTTCGGCTTCTGGATCATGATGTCCTCGCTGCTCGAGCCCATACGCCGGCGGCGGCTGGGGCAGAGCATGGGCGCGGCGATGCTCGGCATGTGCATCGCGCATTTCGGCGTCGGCATGTTCGCGGTCGGCGCGAGCGGTGTCGAGAGCTACAAGATCGAAAAAGACGTGGCCTTGAAGCCGGGCGGCAGCTTCGACATCGCCGGGTACGAGTTCAAGTTCCTCGCGGCCTCGAATGTGCGCGGACCGAACTACGATGCGGTCGAGGCGCTGGTATTGGTCACCCGCGGCAACAAGACGATCGCCCTGCTGCGCCCGCAGAAGCGCCATTTCTGGGTCCAGCAATCCGACAACAGCGCGGCTGCGATCTCCGTGGGCTGGGGGCGCGACCTTTTCGTCGCGATGGGCAATCCGCTCGGCGCCGATGCCTGGAGCATGCGCATCCAGTACAAGCCGCTGGTGCGCTACATCTGGCTCGGTGCGGTCGTGATGGCGCTCGGCGGCCTGCTGGCGGCCACGGATCGCCGCTATCGGGTCAAGTTGCCCGCGACTGCCGGCGAAACCGTCGCGCCGGAGCTCGCCGGACCCGGGATGGCCTGATGATCAAGTTCCTGCTGCCCGCCGTGGCGTTCCTCGCGCTCGTGGCGCTGTTCGTCGCCGGACTCAATCCGAAGCGCGACATCCACGCGTTGCCGTCGCCCCTGATCGGCAAGCCCGCGCCGAAGTTCACGCTCACGGACGTGCTCGATCCGTCGCACTCGGACACCAATGCCGGGCTCGAGGGACATGTTTATGTCTTGAACGTGTGGGGCAGCTGGTGCGAGCCCTGCCGCGAGGAGCACCCGACGCTCCTCGCCATCGCCCAGCAGAACCTCGTGCCCATCATCGGCCTCGACTACATGGACGATCGGTCCAAGGCCACGCTCTGGCTGCAGCGGCACGGCAATCCTTACGAGGCGGTGCCGTTCGACAACGAGGGCCGCACCGCCATCGACTGGGGCGTATATGGCGAGCCGGAGACCTTCCTGGTCGACACGCACGGCCGCATCCTGTTCAAGTACATCTCGCCCATCACCCAGGAGGTCTGGGATCGCGAGTTCGTCCCGCGCATCGAGGCGGCGCGCCGCGGGGGCGCTTCGTGAGATTTGCCGCGTTGATCCTGCTCGCGGCGGTCGGGACGCTCGCGGCTGGTGCGGCTAATGCGGCCAGCACGGCTGGCACCGTCGGTGTGGCGGGCGCGGCGCCCGCGGTGACCGATGCGCACGGGCAGCTCGAGGATCCCGCGCTGCAGGCGCGCTTCGAGCACATCGCCCGGAATCTGCGGTGCCTCGTCTGTCAGAACGAGTCCATCGCGGATTCCAACGCCGAGCTGGCGGCGGACCTGCGGCGCCAAGTGCGCGAGCTCCTGGTCGCGGGCAAGAGTGACCAGGCGATCTACGATTACATGACCGACCGCTATGGCGATTTCGTCCGCTTCAATCCGGCGCTCGGCCCGAAGACGCTGCTGATCTGGGGCGCCCCCTTCCTCATGATCGCGGCCGGCGGCTTCATCGTGTACCGGATCACGCGTCAACGCGCGCGCCTGCCGATCGACACGGCCGACTGATTCGATGACGGCTTTCATCGTCACCGCGGCCATCATGGCGGCGATTGCGGGCGCGGCGGTGACCTGGCCGCTGCTGCGCCATCGCGCCCACCGGGCGCAGGGCGCGCTGATCGCCGTGATCGTCATGGCGGCCGCCGCTGGGCTCTATCCGCTCTGGTCAAACTGGGACTGGCGCGCGCCGGCCGCCGATCGGCCGGCCGGCCCTGACGTGGCCGCCATGGTCGCGAAGCTCGAGCAGCATCTGCGTGACCAGCCCAACGATCTCAAGGGATGGCTCATGCTCGGGCGCTCGTATCTCGCGCTCGAGCGTGTCGACGATGCCGTTCATGCCTACGGGCGCGCCCATGAGCTCGACGGAAACAGCGCCGAGGCGGCCCTGGGACTCGGCGAGGCGCTTTCCCTCAAGGCCGGCGCGCAGATCACGCCCCAGGCCGGCGAGCTGTTCGAGACGGCCGTGCGCCTCGAGCCGCGCAATCCAAAGGCGCTCCTCTATGCAGGGTTCGCCGCGGCCGTGCGCGGCGACCGGGCGCTCGCGCGCGAGCGCTGGGAAACCCTGAAGAGCTTCCATCCGCCGGATGCCGTCGTGCGTTTGCTGGATGCGCGGATCGCCGAGCTGGACGAGCCGCCGGGGACGAGCGCGTCGGCGGCAGGGACGAGCACGAGCGCAGGGGCTTCAAGCGCTGGGGTGGTCGCTGTCAATATCACACTCGCACCGAGCTTGAAGTCCAAGCTGACATCGGAGTCACCCTTGTTCGTATTTGCGCGCGAACCCGGCAGCCAGGGGCCGCCTCTCGCGGTGAAGCGGCTGACGACCGCGTCGATCGGAACTCAAGTTCGGCTGTCATCGGCCGATTCCATGATGCCCGGGCGTGTTCTCAAGGACGGTCAACACGTGACCATCACGGCGCGAGTGTCCTTCTCAGGGCAACCGATCCCTTCGCGCGGCGACCTCTACGGAGACCTGTCCTACGCGGTGGGGGACCCCGGCGCGGGCCAATTGGTGATCGATCGCATCGTGCCTTAAGGCTTCGGCTGGTGCCTTGCACCATTGTTTCGTGAAGGACCTCGAACATGGGGAACCAAACAGGCGGCGAGACGGTATATGGGACTGTCCGCACCGGTGAATATGGGAAAATGCGCGCGGCCGAGCCGAACTACCGGCCCGAGGGATCTAGCTTTGGGATGCCGAGAATGAACGATGTGGCCGCGGACCCCGTACCGACGGCGGCTCCCGCCTCGCGGCGGGGCGTATGGCTGGCGGCCGGATTTGCGGCGGTCGGCGTGGCGGTGATCGTGCTGTTCGCGGTACGCCTCACACACGCGATCGGCCTGAAGCCCGTGCCCATGAAGGATCCGATTCCCACGGTCTCGGTGACACAGGTCGGGCACAGCTCGGTGCCGACCACGGTCAGCATCATCGGGACCATCGCCGCGAAGTACGACATGCCCATCGGGGTCGAGGGCGATGCGGGGCGCGTCTCGGCCATCTATGTCGAGGCGGGCGACCACGTGAAGCGCGGTCAGCTGCTCGCACGCCTGAATGTGTCGGTGCTCGCGCCGCAGGTGGTGAATCTTCAGGCGGCCCTCGAGCAGTCGAAGGCCGAGGCGGACCTGGCCGATGCCGAATACCGCCGCGCGCAGGCGGTGGGCGCCTCCGGGGCGCTGTCGGCCGAGGAGACGCAGCGGCGCAAGTCCGCCGCGATCACGGCCGCCGCCAAGGTCAAGGTCGCGGCGGCCGAGCTCGCCGAGGCCGATGCCAAGCTGGCGCGCACCGAGGTACGGGCGCCCTCCGACGGCATCATCCTGACCCGCAACGTCGAGGTGGGGCAGACCGCGACGCCCGGCGGCGAGGCGCTGTTCCGCCTCTCCGAGGGCGGCGAGGTCGAGCTGCGCGGCCAGGTGGCCGAGCAGGACATGCCCTTGCTGAAGGTCGGCCAATCGGTCGCCGTACGGCTCACCGGGACCTCGCGTGCGTATGAGGGCCGCGTGTGGCTGCTGGGCGCGGTCATCGATCCGCAGACCAGGCTCGGCATGGTGCGCGTGTCGCTGACACCGGACCCGAACCTGCGGCCGGGCGCTTTCGCACGCGCCGACGTCACCGTGAGCGACGCCCAGCGCGAGGTGCTGCCCCAGACGGCGGTGCTCACCGACGAGCGGGGCACCTATGTGTTGATCGTCAATTCCCAGAACAAGGTCGAGCGCCGCAGCGTGCGCGTGTCGGGCATGGTGAAGAGCGGCGTGACCATCGCGGACGGCGTCACCGGCCAGGAGCAGGTGGTGGCGACCGCCGGTGCCTTCCTTCAAGAGGGCGAGGTGGTCAGGCCGGTCCCGAGCGAATCGGGCAGCTCGTGAGAAACATCTCCGCGTGGGCCATCAAGCACCCGGTGACGCCGATCGTGCTGTTCGTGGTGCTTTTCTTCGTCGGCGTGGTGGCGTTCATCCGCCTGCCCATCAATCTGGACCCGGACATCTCCTTTCCGCTGGTGAGCGTCAACGTCTCTCAGCCCGGTGCGGCTCCGACGGAGCTCGAGACCCAGATCGCGCAGAAGATCGAAGGCTCGATCGCGAACATCGGCAACGTGCGCAACATGACCACCTTCATCGTCGAAGGGCAGGTGAACATTTTCATCGAGTTCCTGATCGGCACGCCCATCGATCGCGCCGTCACGGACGTGCGCGACGCGGTCGCCAAGGTCCGCAACGACCTGCCGCAGGGGATATTCGAGCCGCTGGTCCAGCGTCAGACCGTCGACGGCGGCGCGTTCGCGTACTACGCGGTCACCACCACCAGCATGACGCCGGAGCAGCTCAGCTGGTTCATCGACAACAACGTGACCAAGCGCCTGCTGAACGTCGCCGGGGTGGCCCAGGTGAGCCGCGGCGGCGGCGTCGACCGTGAGATCCGCGTGGAGCTCGATCCGGCGCGCATGCAGGCGCTCGGCCTCACCGCCGTCGAGGTCAACCAGCAATTACGCGCGCTCAACATGGACGCGGCCGGCGGCCGTGCCCAGGTGGGCGGGGGCGAGCAGGCGATCCGCGTGCTGGGCGGCGCCAAGACCGCCCAGGCGCTCGGCGACACGCAGATCGGCCTGCCGGGCGGCAGGTTCGTGCGCCTCAGGGAGATCGCCGACGTGCACGACGGCATCGCCGAGGTGCGCAACATCGCGCGCCTGAACGGCCGTCCCGCGACCACCTTCGGCGTGTTCAAGGCCAAGGGAGCGTCCGACGCGGCCGTGGCCAAGGCGGTGGACGGCGAGCTCGCCAAGCTGCGGGCCGAGAACCCGGCCGTGCACATGGTCAACGTGTTCACGACGGTGGACCACACCTTGCGCACCTACCATTCGGCCATCAGCGCGCTGATCGAGGGCTCGGTGCTCGCCGTCGTGGTGGTGTGGATGTTCCTGCGCAACGGCCGTGCGACCCTGATCTCGGCGCTCGCCATTCCGCTGTCGGCGATCCCGACCTTTGCGGTCATGCAATGGATGGGGTTCACGCTGAATCAGATCACGCTGCTCGCGCTCTCGCTGGTCGCCGGCGTGCTGGTGGATGACGCCATCGTCGAGATCGAGAACATCGTGCGTCACATGCGCATGGGCAAGAACTGCTTCCGTGCGGCGATGGACGCCGCGGACGAGATCGGGCTCGCCGTGGTGGCAACCTCGTTCACCATCATCGCGGTGTTCCTCCCGGTGAGCTTCATGGGAGGCATCAGCGGGCAGTACTTCAGGCAATTCGGCCTGACCGTCGCGACCGCGGTGTTCATCTCGCTGATGGTGGCGCGCATGATCACGCCGGTGCTGGCCGCCTATGCGCTGCGCAGCGACTCGCTGCCGACGCACCATGACGGGCCGATCATGAACTGGTACCTGCGCACGCTGCGCTGGTGCGCGGCGAACCGCTGGTGGACGATTCTCGGCGGCGTCGTGTTCTTCGTCGCGTCGGTGGCGTGCATGGCCGTCATCCCGGTGGCATTCATCCCGGACGAGGATTTCGCCAGCTCGCAGCTCGAGGTCGAGCTGCCCCCCGGCGGCACGCTCGAGGACACCTCGCGGGTGGAGGCGGCGGCCACCGCCATCCTGCGCAAGTCCCCCGAGGTGAAGGAGGTGCTCGAGTTCGTGGGCGGGGACGACGGCGAGATCCGCAACGGCAACATCTTCATCACGCTGGTGCCCCGCACCGAGCGCAAGCTGTCGCAGAAGCAGTGGGAGCAGAAGATGATGCCGCTGCTGGCCCAGGTCCCCGACGGCCATCTCAGTTTCTCCAGCCAGAGCGGCAACGGCGGGCGCGACGTGCAGCTTTACCTGGTCGGCGACGACCCGGCGCTCGCGGAGCAGGCCGGCCACCGTGTGCTCGAGGAAATGCGCAAGCTCCCGGAGCTGCGCGAAGCGCGCATCAAGGGCGATCTGCCGCGGCCCGAGATCGTGGTGCATCCGCGCTTCGACGTGGCCGCGCAGCTCGGCGTCAGCGTGCAGAGCATCAGCGAGACCATCCGCATCGCGACCCTCGGCGACCTGCCGCAGAACGGCGCCAAGTTCTCGCTCAGCGACCGGCAGATTCCCATTCGCGTGAGCCTGATCGAGAGCGCGCGCCGCGATCTCACCACGCTCGAGAATCTACCGGTGCCCACCGCCTCGGGCGCGAGTGTCCCGCTGAAATCCGTCGCCGACCTGTCCTTCGGCCAGGGACCTTCGGCGATACGCCGGTACAACCAGAGCCGCCGCATCTTCCTCGAGGCCGACCTCGCGCCGGGCAATCAGCTCGGCGATGCCACGAAGAAAATCTACGCCCTGCCGAGCCTCAAGAATCTGCCGCGGGGCGTGCGGCTGGTGCAGACCGGCAACGCCGAGTTCATGACCGAGCTCTACACGAATTTCATGCTGGCGGTGGGCGCCGGCGTCCTGATGGTGTTCGCCGTCCTGGTGCTCCTGTTCGTACGCGTCTTTCAGCCGATCACCATCCTGTCCGCATTGCCGCTTTCGCTCGGCGGGGTGGTGCTTGCGCTCGTGCTCAGCGGGTTGCCGTTCTCGCTGCCCGTGGTCATCGGCATCCTCATGCTGATGGGCATCGTCGCCAAGAACTCGATCCTGATGGTGGACTTCGCCATCGAGGAGATGCGCGCGGGCAAGGACCGGCTGGCGGCGATCCTCGAGGCCGGCCACAAGCGCGCGCGCCCCATCGTCATGACCACGGTCGCGATGGTCGCGGGCATGCTCCCGGTGGCGATCGGGTGGGGCGGGGACAGCGACTTCCGCGGTCCCATGGCCATCGCGGTCATCGGGGGCCTGATCACCTCCACGGGCCTCACCCTGGTGATCGTCCCGGCCGTCTTCACGGTGCTGGACGACGTCGAGCGGTGGATCGCGCCGAAGGCCAACAAGCTGCTGGCGGATACCGCCGCCGAGTCCAAGAAGGCGGTCGAGGCGGTGCTTCATCCGCGGGAGACGGTCTGAGCCGTACGCGGCGGCTGCGCTTGCGCTCGTTGCGCCCGGGCTCGTGGGCGGCCGCGCTGCTCGGCTGCCTCGCATTGCCGGCCCTCGCCGGCGGACGCGCGGCTTCCCCCGGCACCGAGCTTGCCGACACCGTGAACTGGGTGCGCATGCGCACCTGCCATTCCGGCGGTGAGCGGCCGGCATTGCGGGAGAGTCCCAAGCTCGACAAGGCTGCGCGGAGACTGGCCGGGGGCGGAACGCTCGCCGAGGCGCTGTCGGTCGAGGGGTACGCGGCTTCGCAGTACGGCGAGCTGCATCTCACCGGCGTCTCCAACGACGCGCAGGTCTCGCGCATGCTCGCGGACAGCTATTGCCGCACGCTGCTCGATCCCAAGTATCGCGAGATCGGCGCGGAGCGTGCCGGGCCGGACGTGTGGCTGGTGATCGCCGCGCCGGTGGAGGTGCCCGCGGCGGCCGACGCGGCCGGGGTCAGCCGCAGGATCCTGGACCTCGTGAACGCCGCGCGCGCGGCCGGGCGCCGCTGCGGATCCAAGGAATTCGGGCCCGCGCCGCCGCTGGTCCTGAGCCCGAGCCTGGGATCGGCGGCACTGGCGCATTCGCAGGAGATGGCCCGCTACAACGCGTTCGATCACCAGGGTCACGACGGCAGCACGCCCTCGGTGCGCGTCGAGCGCGCGGGCTACGGGCCGCATCGGATCGTCGGGGAGAACATCGCCTGGGGCACCTTGTCGGCTTCCCAGGCGGTGGCGGGCTGGCTCGGGAGCCCGCCCCATTGCGAGAACGTCATGGACCCGCGCTTCACCCAGATGGGGGTGGCGTTCGCCGAGAACGCGAGGTCCTCGGCCTCGCTCTACTGGACGCAGGACTTCGCCGCTCCGCGCTAGTTGCGTGGGCGGTAGGAAGGAGGCGCCGGTTCCCTTCGACCGGCCGCCGCTCGGGCGTACCGCCCCGTTTGGGTCAGAGCTACGCGGGCACTGCTACCCGTAGTTGGGTCTCTGGGCCGCGGCTAGACCGCTGCTCATCAGGCGGCCCCAA